>NZ_NNRJ01000010.1 GCF_002252445.1 Brucella thiophenivorans | reverse complement strand
GGGTCAACCGATCTTGCGTCAAACGTGTTCCCAGGCCTTTTCGATGAAATGCTCTATCGACGATTCCCCATGACAGGGACGCCTTTCTTTTTCCTTTTTGAATGGTTAGTCCGCCGCAGGCGATGACTGAACCTTTAAGCGTGAAAACGATATAAGGGTTTTCCGTGGTGTTTGTTACCCGCAGAAATTCGCTAAATTCCGCACGCTCTTCCATAACAAAGAAGGTCGGAAGGTTGCTGTCAAAAATCGACATGCAAGCGTCGAAGTCGCACGATGCGTAAGAGCGGGTGAAGATGTCATTGATTATAGGATCATGCGAACTTGTTTCGATTGTTTCTAGTCTTCGTCCACAATACGTAAATGCAATTGTTTACCAGAGTTTTCTGCCGGACGTGTTTGGGCGCTCGATGGTTCTTCCACAGGGGCTGGGCCAAACTCAAGCGCTTCAATTTTTGCGCCGCGTTTGGTGACTTTGTTGGACGATACCAGAATATCGTCGATGTCCTTGTTAGCCTGTATGAAATGCGTTTGCAGCTTGCGCACACGTTCATCGAGACGGCCCACATCTTCCATCAGCCGCACCACTTCGCCCTGAATGACATGGGCCTGTTCGCGCATGCGGGCATCTTTCAGGATCGCCTGAATGACCTGAATGGACAACATCAGCAGCGATGGTGAAACAATCACGATCCTTGCGCGGTGCGCGCGCTGGATGATCGCCTCGAAATGTTCGTGTATATCAGCAAAAATTGACTCGGAAGGCACGAACAGGAACGCCGTGTCCTGTGTCTCGCCGGTGATCAGATATTTTTCCGATATATCTTTGATGTGCACTTCCATATCGCGGCGGAACTGCGCAACGGCGACCTTTTTAGCTTCCGGCGCTTCTGCCGCGCGCATGGAATTCCATGCTTCGAGCGGGAATTTCGCATCAACAACCAGTGAGGGGGATTTGTTCGGCATCCGCACAAGGCAATCTGGGCGGGTACTGTTGGAAAGTGTTGCCTGAAATTCGTAAGCGCCTTGTGGAAGGCCGTCGGCGATAATCGCTTCCATACGCGACTGGCCGAATGCGCCGCGCGTCTGCTTATTGGCGAGGATCGCTTGCAATTGCACGACCTGACCGGCGAGCGACTGGATATTGTTTTGCGCCGTGTCGATGACCGCCAGACGCTCCTGCAATTTGGCGAGGTTTTCATGGGTTGAGCGCGTCTGCTCGGTCATGGTCTGGCCGATACGATGGGTCATGCCATCAAGGCGCTCGCGGATTGATTGGTTGAGTTCCGCCTGTCGTGAGCCGAACACTTCTGCCATGGTCTGCATGCGGCCTTGCATTTCGGACTGTGCTTTCAGAATCTCCGCCATTCGATATTCGGCATCGCGCGCACGATCCTCTGCCTGCGCCTCTGCGACGGCCCTAAGACGGGCAGAACGCGCCGAGGCGATGAGAAAAATGCACAAGCACAGCACCAGCGCAACTATGCCTGCAAGCAGGATATTTCCCAGCGTGAACGTGGTTGCGCCAAGCTGCAAAATCGGTTCGTTCAAGAGATTCTGGTTTTCCATAGGCTAAGCTTAACTGATTCGTGGTGTCTTGATGAGATCAAAACAAGAACATTTTTAATCCCCAATTGACGATTCTCACGCAAGCGATTACGTGAAGCGCATGTCTATTAAACCGCTCATTATCCTTCCCGATCCCGTTCTGCGCGAGCTTTCGAAGCCGGTTGAGCGCTTTGACGATCAGTTGCGCAAATTCGCAGCCGACATGTTCGACACGATGTATGACGCGCCGGGCATCGGTCTTGCTGCCATTCAGGTGGGTCAGCCTCTGCGGATGCTGGTGATTGATCTCGCAAAGGAAGATGCTCCGAAGGAGCCGCACGTCTTCATCAATCCTGAGATTGTCGCCTCGTCCGATGAGCGCAGCGTCTATGAAGAGGGCTGTCTTTCAATCCCGGATTATTATGCGGAGGTTGAGCGGCCTGCGACCATCAAGGTCAATTATTTCGATGCGGATGGCAAGGAAAAGTCGATGGAGGCCGATGGGCTGATGGCGACCTGCTTGCAGCACGAAATAGATCATCTCAATGGTGTGCTGTTCATCGATCATATTTCCAAATTGAAGCGCGATATGGTCATCAAGAAGTTCAAGAAGCTCGCCAGTCAGCGTGCGTCAAACAGGCCTTTGTGATGCGGATTGTTTTTATGGGAACACCGGATTTCTCGGTGCCAATCCTCACAGCCATCATCGGGCAGGGCTATGAAGTCGTGGCGGTTTATTCGCAGCCGCCGCGTCCGGCTGGCCGTCGCGGGCTGGAACTGACCAAATCGCCTGTGCATGAAAAGGCCGAGGAATTCGGCATTCCGGTTTTCACGCCAAAAAGCCTCAAGGGTGCGGAAGAGCAGGATGTCTTTGCAAGTCTTGAAGCGGATGTCGCGATTGTCGTGGCCTATGGCTTGCTGTTGCCGCAGGCGATTTTGGATGCGCCGCGTCTGGGTTGTTACAATGGTCATGCCTCGCTTCTGCCACGCTGGCGCGGTGCTGCACCCATTCAGCGTGCTATCATGTCGGGCGATACCGAAACCGGCATGATGATCATGAAAATGGATGCGGGTCTTGATACCGGTCCGGTGGCAATGGCGGAAAAAGTTGCTATAACGCCGGATATGTCGGCGGGTGAACTGCATGATCGATTGAGCATGATCGGTGCCGATTTGATGGTACGAGCGCTTGGTGCGCTCGAGCGTGAAAGTCTCGCACTTCAGCCGCAGGACGAAGATGGCGTGACCTATGCCGCCAAGATCGACAAGGCTGAAGCGCGCATCGATTGGTCCAAGCCTGCGAAGGATGTGCATAATACCATTCGCGGTCTGTCGCCGTTTCCGGGCGCATGGTGCGAGATGGAAATCAATGGTGCGGTCGAACGGGTGAAGCTCCAGCGCTCGACATTGGGTGGGGCTATGGGGGGCGAGGGCAGCGGTGTGCCGGGTACGGTGCTCGATGATCGGCTGACGATTGCCTGTGGTGATGGTGCCGTGCGGCTTGTGACGTTGCAACGGTCGGGTGGCAAGCCTTTGGCTGCGCAGGATTTTCTGCGTGGCGCACAAGTCACGAAGGTTTTCTGAGCGGTGCCGCGTTATAAGATCACTGTCGAATATGACGGCACGCCTTATGTCGGCTGGCAGCGGCAGGAAAATGGCTATGCTGTGCAGAACGCCATTGAACTCGCGTTTAAGAAGTTCTGCGGCGAAGATCTGACATTGAGTGCGGCAGGTCGCACCGATGCGGGTGTTCATGCGAGCGCGCAGATCATCCATGTTGATCTGACCAAGGATTGGGGGGCTGCGAAAGTGCGCGATGCGTTAAACGCGCATCTGGTGATGGCCAATGAACGCATTAGCATTCTCAATGTCGAAAAGACAACGGAAGCTTTTGATGCACGGTTCTCGGCGCGTGGCCGACATTATCTTTATCGCATTCACAACCGTCGTTCACCGTTAGCGATAGATTATCAGCGTGTCTGGTGGGTGCAAAAGCGCCTTGACCACGAAGCCATGCATGAAGCTGCGAAGCGATTGCTGGGTGAGCATGATTTTACGACATTTCGCGCAACGCAATGTCAGGCAAAAAGTCCGATAAAAACGCTCGACCGGCTCGATATTACGCGCACTGGCGATTATGTTGAAATGCGGGTTTCGGCGCGCTCATTCCTGCATAATCAGGTGCGCTCTTTTGCCGGAAGCCTGATGGAAGTAGGTGTTGGGCGCTGGACGGCTGATGATTTGCAGGCGGCACTTGAGGCCAAAGATCGCAAAGCTTGCGGTCAGGTTGCGCCGCCTTACGGGCTTTATCTGATCGGCGTTGATTACCCATTTCCTTTTTAGAAGCTTTCGGTGCCAATACCGATGCCAAAAAGCTGCTGCAGAAACACTGTGATGAACAGTGAGCCGAAGAACATGCACGCGAAAAATGGTGCAACATAGGCGTGAGGGCGTTGCAGCACCGTAAAAGTCAGTCGGTAGCTCAGGATGATTGATATGCCGAAAAGTACGAGGGCAAACAGCGTTGCGAAATCAAGAAATCCTGGAAATAATAGTTGAAGCAATGTAATCGGCGCAAAGAGCCAAGCCAGCAATGCGCTGCCCCAATTGGTCGCAATTACATAAGGGCCGTAGCGTTTTGAAATGCCGATGCGCTTGGCAATAAGTCCAAGAATAACGATTGGCAGCACCCAGGCGGCCAGGTCGACACATGCCGCACGGGTAACGATTGCGAGACGAAGCCCTGCCTCTTCCCGTCCTGCGGTGAGATCAGCCGCATAGGCAACCCATGTGGCCAGCAGGGGTGGCAAGGCAACGATAATCGCATAGAAAGATGTCCAGAAATCTTCTGCCGAGATGTCGAGATATGCAAGACCGTCTTTGCGGCCAAGCATCATCTTCCATACACCCGTGAAATATCTGAAAATATTATCCAGACTGGGCATATCTGTCCTTTATTCGAAAAAATCAGCGATAAACCGTTCGTAGATCTGTGTCAGGCCTTCAAGATCAGACAAGGCAACACGTTCGTCAACCATATGCATGGTTTGTCCTACAAGGCCGAACTCGACGACTGGGCAGTAGTCCTTAATAAAGCGCGCATCCGATGTGCCGCCTGATGTGGAAAGCTTAGGGCGTTTGCCGGTGACAGCTTCAACAGAAGAAGTCAGTGTTTCGATCAGCTTCTCGTCGCGGGTCAGAAAGACGTGGCTTGGATGTTCGCGCCATGTCAGTTCATAGTTGATTGGCGTTTCGCGGCCCGGACGCAGACGGTCGTTGCGCGAAGCCTTTTCAAGACGCGAATTGATCTCAGCCTTCAGGCTATCGGCTGTCCAAGTATCGTTGAAGCGAATGTTGAACGAAGCCGTTGCCTGATTGGCAATAACATTGGTCGCCTTGTTGCCTACGTCGATGGTGGTTACTTCCAGATTGCTTGCCTGAAAATCTGCCGTGCCTTCATCAAAAGCAGGATAAAGCAGGCTATCGACAAGCGTGGTGATGCTGCGCACCGGATTTTCTGCCAGATGAGGGTAGGCAGCATGGCCCTGGACACCGTGGACCGTAATCGTGCCGGAAAGCGAACCACGACGGCCGATCTTGATCATATCGCCAAGCGTGTCGGGATTGGTCGGTTCTCCGACCAATGACGCATCCCAGCTTTCGCCGCGGTCCTTGGCCCATTTAAGAAGCTTTTCGGTGCCGTTGATTGCCGGGCCTTCTTCATCTCCTGTGATGAGGAAGGAGAGGCTGCCCTTGAGGCTGCCGTGCTTTTCAACATGGCGTGCCACGGCTGCGACGAAACAGGCAATGCCACCCTTCATATCAACCGCACCGCGACCATACATGATGCCGTCTTCAATAGCGGCAGCGAAAGGCGGATGCTTCCAGTCGCTTTCATTGCCGGGAGGCACCACATCCGTATGGCCTGCAAACATCAGATGCGCGCCATTGCCAGACTTGCGCGCATAGAGGTTTTCAATGTCCGGCGTATCTTCGTCGATGAAGACCGGGCGCTCGATCGAAAAGCCCATAGGCTTAAGCATTGTTTCTAATGCGGTCAGCGCGCCGCCTTCAGCGGGCGTTACCGACGGGCAACGAATGAGAGCAGCGAGGTTTTCAGCGGGATTGGTTGGAAGGCTCATGATGTCAAAGCTTTGTTCTGAGAATCGTGTGGGCTTGAGATTAGATCGGGACGCTCCCAGATGAAACAACAATCCCTTGTTACCGTAAACAAGATGCAATGCGCATGGGGTTTACAAAATGGAGGTTCCGCGGACGAAAGCTCTTTTAATCGCGGCTTTTCTCAGAATGTCGCAAATCGGGAATGAAATTTCCTTGACCAGAGGGCCACTGTCATCGTTAGTTAAAAAAAGGTTGATAGCGAGACCCGGGAAACGGGCCGGTCATCTGGGAACAGTTTCTGGAAAATGCTTTTCGGAGCATTTTAAAAAATGGGAATCCGCTATGCGTTTATTGATTGCAACCGCAACCGCAACCGCATTCGTCGCTCTATCCGGGATAATGCTTGTTCCGTCTCAGGCTGCGCAATGGAGTGAGGCAGGCGGGATTACCAGCATTCCCTATGGCCATCTTGATTATTGCAAACGTACACCACGTGACTGCGGCGCGCATCGTGCATTGGCGCCGATGAAACTGACGCCAGATCGTATGAAGCTGCTGCAAAGCGTCAATGCTTCGGTCAATGCGGCCATCAAACCGGTTTCCGATCAGGATAACTACGGCAAGCGTGATTACTGGACCATTCCGAAGAATGGCAAAGGCGACTGCGAGGATTATGTACTGTTGAAGCGTGCCAAGCTTATGGCACGCGGGATCAGCCCGTCGCAGCTTTTGATCACGATGGTGCAGGGAAGCGAGGCACATATCGTGCTGACCGTGCGAACCGATAGCGGTGATTACATTCTCGACAATATGCGCGCCGATGTTTTGCCGGTTGAGAAGACCTCTTATCGCTATATTAAAATGCAGTCACCGTCGCATTCGGGGCAGTGGGTTTCAATTGCAGGCCGCTCTGTAAACGTCGCCAGCAATTAATTTAATCACTATAAGCGAGAGCTGTCAGGCAGAAGGGGTCGCATAGCGCGATCCCTTTTTCATTTGCGCGATTAGCACACCCAGACTCAGTGTATTTTTTAAGATTGCAGATGAAATCGTTAGTCGTGCAATTGTGATTAACACCATTCATTGTTCGATATTGTTACACAATAAAAGGCGACACAGTGTTCGCAAAAAGTGAACAAAAATGACATGATAACAAATTGGTTACTGCTGATATATGATTCAACATATTGTAAAAAATATATAATTCTAATTTTTACATGCCTGTTGGAAGAAGTTGGGCGCACGAATGTGTGATTAAGAAAACATTTTCGTGACTGGAACTTTTCATCACTGTCACCCATTTGAGGCTCATGAGGACGACGCACAGAACGTCGCCCAAATGACTAAGGAGATAGAAAATGAATAAGTTTGTTCTTGCTGCTGCTGCCCTTGCTCTTAGCGCCGGTGCTGCTTTTGCTGAAAATCCACATGTAGGTGAACCTGCAGATCTTTATGCAAATGATCGCACTCCTGTTGCTTCGCAGCGCGTAGACAACACTGCGACTGCAACTATTGGCCAGACGGTCAATATGGATGGTTCCGCTCACCGTTTTGGTGATGCATCGCCATCGAGCTACCAGAACTAAGAATACGATTATGACATTGGTCGTTACAGTTTAATTTTAAATCGTAACGACAGAGATTGCGGGTTGTAAGTGCGGCCTCCCAAGGTTCTTACAACCCGATATTTGAAAATGATCAATTTAACAAATCTCCCCGGAGGATGGTTGTTTGCCATCCCGGAGTCCCCGAAGGGAAAGGCAGATTGCCATCCGATGGGGTGATAGAAGGATTATGAAAATGAATAAGTTTGTTCTTGCTGCTGCTGCCCTTGCTCTTAGCGCGAGTGCTGCCTTTGCTGAAAATCCAAATGTTGGTATTCCAGCAGACCTTTATGCAAATGATCGCACACCAGTTGCAACACAGGGCGTTGATTACACAGCACCTGCGTCGATCCAGACACAGACCTATAGCGATGGTTCTGCACATCGTTTCGGCGATGCATCGCCTTCGAGCTACCAGAAATAAGCTTTCTGGCAGTGAATACAAAAAAGGCGAAGCTTTAGAGCTTCGCCTTTTTTCTTTAACTTTGCAGAGCCATTAATCGCGCAGCAGTTCGTTGATTGAGGTCTTGGAGCGCGTCTTTTCATCAACACGCTTGACGATCACAGCGCAATAAAGACCTGGGCCTGCTTCACCATTCGGGAACGGCTTGCCCGGCATCGTGCCAGCAACGACGACTGAATAAGGTGGCACTTCGCCATAGAAGATTTCGCCGGTTGCACGATCAACAATCTTGGTCGATTTGCCGATGAACACGCCCATGCCGAGCACGGCACCTTCGCGGATAATGCAGCCTTCAACGACTTCAGAACGTGCACCGATGAAGCAATTGTCTTCAATGATGGTTGGCCCTGCCTGCATTGGTTCCAGAACGCCACCGATGCCAACGCCGCCGGAAAGATGCACATTCTTGCCGATCTGTGCGCAGGAGCCCACAGTCGCCCATGCATCGACCATTGTGCCTTCATCGACATAAGCACCAAGATTGACGAAGGAAGGCATTAGAATCGCGTTAGGCGCGATGTAGGCCGAATAGCGAACAACCGAATTTGGTACGGCACGAATGCCAGCTTTTTCAAATTCATTGGCGGTCCATCCATCAAATTTGGAAGGAACTTTGTCCCACCAAGAAGCTTCGCCGGGGCCGCCCTTGATGATCTGCATCGGGTTGAGACGGAACGAAAGCAACACTGCTTTCTTGAGCCACTGATTAACCTGCCAGTTGCCGTCCGCCTGTTTTTCTGCCACACGCGCTTCACCACGATCAAGCAAAAGGAGCGACTGCTCAACTGCATCGCGAACTTCGCCGCGGGTTGCAGTGCTTATGCCATCGCGCTCGTCAAAAGCCTTTTCGATGACCTTCTCAAGGGAGGCGAAATCTGGCTTGGTCATATGGCGGTCTCCATAAAATGGCAGGGTAAGCGGATGCCGTCTTTTCGGTCGGCACTTGTTATAGAAGTGATTAAGCGAAGGCAGGATAGGGGTCAATCGCGTTATTGTGCGAAATAACTGATCGCAATTGCGCCAGATTAAGAATTTAACGCCGAGAATAATGCTAAGGCATCGATACGCATTGAAATTGAAGGAGCAGGCAAGCATGAACCCGATGGAGAAGACAGGCTGGACGCCTTTCCCAAATTCTGAGGAAGCTGCAAAACAGGCGCGCACGGTGCCAAAGACACCTCAGACCGAGGCCGAAGCTTATCGGCTTGCCTTCATGGATGATGACTTCATGACGCGGCGCGATATGCGTCCGATCCGGCTTCAGCTTGAGCTTCTGAAACCAGAACTGATCCTTGCGGATCGTGGTATCAAATCGACGGTTGTTATGTTCGGTGGCGCGCGTATTCCCGAACCGGGTGGTGACGCATGGGCTGCGAAAAACGAAGTCCAGAAAAAGAACCTTGAGGCCAATTCGCGCTATTATGAAGAAGCGCGCAAGTTTGCCCGCATTTGCTCTGAATATTCAGCGACGACCTATTATCGCGAGTTTATTGTCGTGACGGGCGGTGGTCCGGGCGTGATGGAAGCGGGAAACCGCGGGGCTGCGGATGTTGGCGCGCCGACCATTGGTCTTAATATCGTTTTGCCGCATGAGCAGGCACCGAATAGCTATGTGACGCCTGAACTGTGTTTCAACTTCCATTATTTTGCGCTGCGCAAGATGCATTTTCTCATGCGCGCAAAAGCAATTTGCGTGTTTCCGGGTGGCTTTGGCACGATGGACGAGTTGTTTGAAGCCATGACGCTCATCCAGACTGACCGTATGGAGCGTATGCCGCTTATCCTGTTTGGCAAAGAATTCTGGAGCAAGGCGATCAATATCGAATTTCTTGCAGAGCAGGGAACGATTTCGCCTGCCGATATTGAATTGCTGACCTTCGTCGATACGGCGGACGAAGCTTGGGACGAGATCAAGAGTTTCTATAAGCTCTGATTGAGAATGAAAAAGCCCGGTTATGATCAACCGGGCTTTTTTTATTTGACTGCAATGATGGTTTCCAGAAACTGTGTCAGATTGTCGGTTACATAATCAACCTGATCAGTAAACTCAGGGTCGCTTTCCCAAATCTCTGAGAATGTTGGCTCGAAATTATTTGGCACAATCAGCACGGTTTTCATGCCCAATGTCTTCGGTACAACGAGATTGCGCGCCAAATCTTCAAACATCACAGCTTTTTGTGCATCAATGCCGAATGCGCCGAGAAAACGGTCATAGGTGACGCGTTCGGGCTTAGGCGTCAGGCCAGCGGCAACGATGTCGAAAATATCGTCGAAATCATCAAGGATACCGAGCTGACGTGCTGCACGCTCTGCATGGCCGCGATCGCCATTGGTGAAGATGAAGCGGCGACCGGGCAGGGCGCGAATTGCTTCTCCAAGAGCAGGATCAGGTGTCAGCCAAGTGTAATCGATATCATGGACGTGCTTGAGAAAATCGTCCGGGTCGATTTCATGGCATTCCATCAGGCCTTTGAGCGTGGTGCCATATTCCAGATAAAACTGCTTCTGAATTTTGCGCGCTTCGTCATGCGGCAGGTTGAGCAGCTTCTCGACATAGTTTGTCATCCGCACATCGATCTGGGAAAACAGATCGGCTGCGTGCGGATAGAGCGTATTGTCGAGGTCGAATACCCAGTCGGTAACGTGGGCAAACGCCGGAGCATCAGGTTGATTGGTCATAAGTCTTTATGTCACGAAGGCGAGCCAAGAAAAAGCCGCCCGAAGGCGGCTAACGGATTACGGTACAATCAATGTTCCGGCACCATGTTCGGTGAAAAGCTCAAGCAAAACCGAATGCGGCGTCTTGCCGTTCAGAATGACAACGCCTTCAACGCCGCGACGGATCGCATCGATGCAGGTTTCGACCTTTGGTATCATGCCGCCAGAAATTGTGCCGTCTTTGATGAGCGCTTGCGCATCAGCAACCGACAATTCCTTGATGAGGTTTTTGTCCTTGTCGAGAACGCCTGGAACGTCGGTTAGGAACAGAAGACGCGTTGCAGCCAGTGCACCAGCAATAGCACCTGCAAAGGTATCTGCATTGATGTTGTAAGTGTGACCATCGCGGCCCGGAGCGACAGGTGCGATCACGGGAATCATTTCCGAGCGTGCCAGCAGATCGAGAAGCGTGCGGTCAACTTCTGCCGGTTCTCCTACAAAGCCCAGATCAAGCACTTTTTCGATGTTGGAATCTGGATCAATAACAGTCTTGTGCGCTTTGCGCGCGAAAACCATGTTGCCGTCTTTACCGCAAAGTCCGATGGCCCATTCGCCTTCGGCGTTGATGAGGGCGACGATTTCCTTGTTGATGGAACCGGCCAGAACCATTTCAACCACTTCAACTGTCTTTTCGTCGGTGACGCGAAGACCGCCTTCAAAACGTGATTCAATGCCGAGCTTGGTCAACATCGCCTGAATCTGCGGGCCACCACCATGCACAACGATTGGGTTGATGCCTGATTGCTTCAACAGCGCGATGTCGCGGGCAAAGGCTTTGCCGAGTTCTGGGTTACCCATGGCATGACCGCCATATTTAACCACGACATTCTTGTTCTCGTAGCGCTGCATATAGGGCAGGGCTGCTGAGAGGAGTTGCGCTTGCATTTCAGGATTTTCAAGAGTCGTCATCGTGGGTTCCATGGCTGGCGACAGGGCAAGAGAGGCAGGCTTTTCTAAGCAATATGTGCGGCCCTGTAAAACGGTTTTCCGATTTTTGTTCGCGATTATTTGAACGGCTTGGCTTGGATCGCCGTATTAAAAGCCATGATAAGCGCGCAAACCTCGTTCTTTGAATGGAGCATTTTCATGCAGCGAATAATTTTTACGGCAATTATTTCTCTCGCGAGTTTAGGCGCAGCGCAGGCAACACCTACAACCGAGACCATTATCATGGTCAGACATGGTGAAAAGCCGGAGCAGGGGCTGGGACAGCTCAATTGTCGCGGGCTAAACCGTTCGCTGAAATTGCCAGCCGTCATAGAGGCAGAGTTTGGCAAACCTGATGTTATTTTTGCCCCAAACCCTGCGGAGCTGAAAGAAGATAAAGGCGCTCACTATGCCTACAATCGCCCGCTCGCGACCGTTGAACCAACAGCGATAAAATTCGGCATGCCCGTCGATACGAGCTTTGGGTATCAGGATATAGCGAAGTTACAGAATGCGCTTGAAAAGCCAGAATATAAAGATGCCATCGTTCTGATCGGCTGGGAACACAAGCAGATCGTCAAGCTGGCCCGAAATATTCTGAAGGCTGAGGGCGGAGACAAAGCCGCTGTTCCCAAGTGGGAGGGCACTGATTTTGATAGCATCTATGTGGTGCGTATCACGCGTGATGGCTCGAAAACCACCACACAATTTGAGCAGCTCAATCAGGGGCTAAACCATCAGTCCGATGTTTGCCCAAGCTGATTTAGGCCTATTCCTTTGCCACGAGTGCGATTGCTGCGCGTAGCTCATCAAGGCCTAGGCCCTTTTCCGACGACGTCGTGATGATGCCGGGAAAACAGGCCGCACGCTTTTTCGTGAGCGCATGGGTTTCCTCGATCAAACGCGGAATGCCCGCAGCCTTGATCTTGTCGGTCTTGGTCAAAACGATCTGATAAGACACAGCTGCTTTGTCGAGGAGATCGAGTACGTCTGCGTCATTTTTCTTGATGCCGTGGCGCGAGTCTATGAGGAGATAAACGCGCTTGAGTGTCGTGCGGCCACGTAGATAATCGAACACAAGTCGCGTCCATGCATCGACATGTGCTTTCGGCGCTTCTGCAAAACCGTAGCCCGGCATGTCAACGAGTGCCAATGGCGGAAGGTCGCCATTCTCGCCGGAATAGCCATCGGGAACAAAGTAATTGAGTTCCTGCGTGCGGCCCGGCGTGTTGGATGTACGAGCTAGCGCCTTCTTGCCGACAATCGCATTGATGAGCGATGACTTGCCGACGTTGGAACGTCCGGCAAAGGCAATTTCCACGGGGCCTTCCAGCGGCAGAAACTTCATAGAAGGTACGCCGCGGATAAAAATCCAAGACTTCTTGAAGAGGAGACGTCCTTCTTCAACCAGGGCCGCATGTGCCGCGCGGGTCGCATCTGCTGCTAACTGGGCTGCTACCAGCTTCTTGTCCTGATCGCTCAATGTCGTATTCCTGATCGCATAATCTAAAGAATACACGCATCAAGGTTACGCGTTGCATTGTCAACCACTGAGCATGGTACAGCACAAAAAAAGCCCCGCAAAGGCGGGGCTTTTTACGTTTTATTTCTTCGCCTCTTTCGGCTTTCGCTTGAATACGTCTTTCAGATTGTCAAAGAGTTCAATCTTAACGCCCTGACGCTTCATGATGAAGCCCTGCTGGAGGATGGAAAGCGTGTTGTTCCATGCCCAGTAGATCACCAGGCCAGCTGGGAACGATGCCAGCATGAATGTGAAGATTATAGGCATCCAGGTGAAGATCATCGCCTGTGTTGGATCCGGAGGCGTCGGGTTCATGCGCATTTGCAGGAACATGGTAATGCCCATGATGATTGGCCAGACACCGATCATCAGGAAGGCCGGAACTGCGAAAGGCAGCAAACCAAACAGGTTGAAGATCGAGGTTGGATCTGGTGCTGCAAGGTCATGAATCCAGCCAAAGAACGGCGCATGGCGCATTTCGATGGTGACGTAGAGAACCTTATAAAGCGCGAAGAACACCGGAATCTGAACCAGAACTGGCCAGCAACCTGCAAGCGGATTGATCTTTTCCTGCTTGTAAAGCTGCATCATTTCCTGCTGCTGCTTCATCTTATCATCCGCGTATTTCTCGCGTATTTCCGTCATTTTTGGCTGCACGAGCTTCATGCGGGCCATCGACTTGTAAGACTTGTTGGCAAGCGGGAAGAAGAGGCCTTTGAGCAAAACGGTGACAAGCAGAATGGCGACGCCGAAGTTGCCGGAGAACTTGTAGATCCAGTCGATGAGGTAGAACATCGGCTTGGTAATGAAGTAGAACCAGCCCCAGTCGATCAGCAGTTCAAACTGCTTGATGCCGAGCTTTGTTTCGTAGTTCTGAATGTCCTGAACGACCTTTGCACCAGCGAAAACATGGTTCTTGATCGTCTGCGACTGACCGGCATCGATAGTGACCGGGGCGCTTAGAAGATCAGACTGGTAGCGTGGACGACCATCGGTGAAGTGCGAGAAACGGGCGGTAAACTTCTCAGTCTGAGGAGGAACAAGCGTCGCTGCCCAGTATTTGTCGGTGATACCAACCCAGCCGCCGGTGACGTCCTTGAACGAAATGTCCTTGTCGTCTTCGACCTTGGAATATTTGATTTCCTGCAAGCCGTCCTGACCCATGACGCCGATCAGTCCTTCATGGAGAACGTAAGTCGCACTTGCATGTTCAGGCTGGTTGAAGCGGGTTACGCGGCCATAAGAAGCAAGCGAGACCGGAGTGCTAGCATTGTTGGTGATCGTGTCGTCAACTTCGAACATATAGGCATCGTCAACCGAGATAATGCGCTTAAAGTTAATGTTCTTATCGTTGGTATATGTCAGCGTCACAGGCGTCGATGGAGTCAGCTTGTTGTTGCCTTCAACCGACCAGACGGTGTTTGGGCCGGGAACCTGTCCAACAGCGTCATTGCCCGCAAAGCCGAGCTCTACGAAATAGCCCTGCTTCAGACCCGATGGAGCGAGCAGCTCAATTTCAGGCGATTTAGGGTCAATCGTTTCGCGATAATTCTTGAGATAGAGGTCATCAAGACGTGCACCGGTCAGATTGATCGAACCGCGCAGCGAAGGCGTGTCGATATCGACGCGCTGTGTCTGAGCAACGGCTGCTTCGCGGGTCAGTGTGCCGCCCGCGACTGCACCATCGTGCTGGCCTGGAACTGCGCCGGGTGTGCCCGACATCTGTGGAGTATCGCCCTGAGCGCCATTTTGTGTGGCTTGCTGGGTCTGGCGCTGCTGCTCCTCAATGCGTGTCTGTTCCCGCTGGGCTTCCGTTTTCGGTCCCAGATAGAATACTTGCCACAGCGTTAATACGAGGATGGACAGTGCAATGGTTATGAAGAAATTACGATTATTTTCCATCGACGGGTCCTGATTCCGGTCTTTCCGTTCGGCGTTTCTTTTCGCCGCGCCTACCATCCGTCGCTTTTAAGCGTTTGGAGAGTTCCGCGGTCAGTTGCGAAAAGGGCGCAGTAAGTGCTTGCTCGCGTGCTACGATGACATAGTCGGTCGAGAGCGCCATGTCACTCCCCACGTGACAACGAACCGCTTCTCGCAACCTGCGACGGATACGATTGCGTATCACTGCATTGCCGTTTTTCTTGGTGACAGTGAAGCCTGCGCGGGGGTTGTCGCCGATTTTGGCCGCCGCAGATTCTTCTTCAGACCGTTCCCGGACTTCCAAAAGAAACAGTGGACCACGCCGTTTTTCACCATTCCTGACAGACAAAAACTCCGCTCTCTTGCGAAGGCGGAGTATTTGTTTCTGCTTTTTCATATCTTTATTCACCGCGCTGGTCGCGCGGGAAAAGATTAAGCGGAAAGCCGCTTGCGGCCGCGCGAACGGCGAGCGGCAAGAACTTTACGACCTGCGGCAGTTGCCATACGTGCACGGAAACCGTGACGGCGCTTGCGGACGAGGTTGGATGGCTGAAAAGTACGCTTCATTTATTTAATACCGCGGTGTGCGGCCCTTCTTGGTTCTGTCTTTACGACGAGCATGGTCTTGTCTGAAATCTAAAGTTACGTTTCAGGACCAAGCTCTATTGAACAGGAGCGAGTTCTTTTCCCATAAAGAAGGATAGCAAAAACCATCCATTGACCCTTATGGGCGAACGTGGTGCGGCTTATAGGGAAAGGGGTGTAAAGAGTCAATCGCCCGGCAATAATTCTTGACACTATATATGTATCAGCCATTGCCAAAGTGGGCAGGGGGCGAGGTGTATCGGTCAGACCAAATCATCCCTGATTTTTTTAACGCGCATCTTGTCTGAAAACCGCTTCACACTTTTCAGGATGCGCTCTAATAAGGATGCGCACCATTTTTACAAGCGGGTATATCCGCAGCAGTCATGAGAGGAGTTCACCATGAGCATCCGTCGTATCGAAGTCGGACCACGTATGAGCCAGGCCGTTGTTCACGGCAATACCGTTTATCTCGCTGGCCAGGTTGGCGAGCCGGGTGCAAGCGTGACCGATCAGACCAAGGCCGTTCTGGTTGAAGTCGATCGTCTGCTCGAAGCTGCCGGTTCTGACAAGTCGAAAATCCTTCAGGCGATCATCTGGCTTGCCGACATGAAGGACTTTGCCGAAATGAACGCAGTCTGGGATAGCTGGGTCGATAAGGCCAACACACCAGCCCGTGCGACCGGCGAAGCAGCGCTTGCAACGCCTGATTACAAGGTCGAAATCATCATTACCGCTGCAATCTAATTCTTTGTAGTTGTTGATTGGAAACCCCGCGCAAGCGGGGTTTTTTTATTGGCGAATGCGTTCTGAATAGCCCTCGCGTCCGCCTGCTTGCGCCTTTGCATCAATGGATGCGCGCCGGCGGGCTTCTTCGGTGCTGCTGCCATCGTTCTTTATCCATCCATGGTCATGGAGATAACCGGGCAGATAACCGGACAGCAAAATGCGGTAATCGAACGGGATGCCCGGATCGAGAAACCGCGCCATCTGGAAAATAATGGTCGTGCAGTTGGTCGTCACCGTGTTGTAAAATTCGGCTTTTTGCGCGAGCTGGTTGCCGCGCTCTACATAAGTCAGAAATAGTTCTTTCGCGGCTGCTGGCGGGAGGTCAATCTCATAGCGATAAACGTCTTCCTTGCGCACATTGGTACGCAGGAAAATAATATCGTTTTCTTCTGCAGCGATCATCGCAAGCTCAAACTCACGAAAAAAACCACCAATCGGGGAGTAAACTTCGTGATGCTCCTTGCGGATTTCGCCAGAGAACACGACATGGCGCCCATCTTCAAAGCCGAACGATAAAAGCGTGTGCGCGATGGAAGGTCCCGCCCAATACGACAGGTAAAGATCGACTGAGGTTATTTTATTAAGGTCGTAGGTTTCGTCTTTCCAGTTCGGGGTGAAGTCATCTGTCGTTTGCCAGTCGAAATCACGTACATTATAGAGCGTAACCTGATTGCCCTCTACCTTGCCGGTCACAGTGCGGGCCACTTCGGGTGCCCATATTCGGTCGAGTGATGGGCGGATCGTTGCCCACCAAGTCAGAAAAGCAAGTGCGAGCAGGCAGAAAAATAGCCGCTTGCGTCGGCAATGGAGCTTACGCTCGCCTACGATCACCCAAAGCGCAATGAAGAGCCAAGCTGCAATGATCGAGCCGCGCACAGCATTGCCGAATGGAAGCTGGAACCACATTCCGAAGCTCGACCAAATCGCAAAGATTACAACGAATAGAATGAATACAATTTTGCCTGTGAAGCGTACGGGTCTGGATTTTCCTATAGAAGACATTGACATCCCGTACTCGCCCGCCGCTTCACTTGTCGAATTTATAGAGATACTGGCATGATTTGCATTGGAATGTCATGGCCTATCCTGATTTACAGGCAATTTATCTGATAGATTAGAACCTATAAGAGGAAGAGGATTACATCCTATTCTTTAATATTACCGCTGTTTCTGGTCTGTGCTTTATTCGTTTAGCTGGTTTGGTAAATCGCCGTGCCACGCGCCATATAAGAAGTGCGGTTACAATGGCTGCATAGATGATTGGCTCTGCTGGCCAGCTTTTGACAGACATGAGGAAATGGATCGCACCACCGGCAATGGCGACATAGACCAGCTTGTGCAATGTGGTCCAGCGTCGACCGAGCTTGCGCATGGACCAATTATTGGAGGTGAGCGCCAGCGGTATTAAAAGCGCGAAACTGATCATGCCGATGGTGATGAAAGGTCGGCGGATAACATCCGCAATTACCACCGGAATATTCAATGCCTGATCCAGCACCATATAAACGGTCATATGCATCAAAACGTAATAGAATGCCAGAAGGCCAAGTGCACGTCGGTAGCGCAGCAGACTGATGCCGGTTAAATCGCGAATTGGCGTCACCAGAAGCGTCAGGATCAGAAAGCGCAGCGCCCAAAGCCCAAGCGTATGCTCAAAGCTTTTGACGGGATCGGCACCAAGCTGGTCGGTAGCACCTAAATAGAATGTCCATATAGCCGGAACGAAGCCGAGGGCGTAAAGGCCCCAGATTTTGAGTTCCGTAATGCTTGCTGATCTGGCTTTTGTGACTGCCATATTAGTAATTCGTCCGCAGGTACATGCCGTCATAAAGTGACGCAACCTCCTCGGCATAGCCATTGAATGGCAAAGTCGGGCGGCGGCTGGCGCTAAAGAAGCTGCCTTCACCGATCCTGCGTTCTGTCGCCTGTGACCAGCGCGGATGATCGACCTCAGGATTCACATTGGCATAGAAGCCATATTCATTGGCGGCTTGCTGCTGCCATGATGTCGGCGGCTGCTTTTCGACAAAGCTGATTTTGGTGATCGATTTGATGCCTTTGAAGCCGTATTTCCACGGCACGACGAGGCGAACAGGGGCGCCATTGGCATTGGGGAGTGTTTCGCCATAAAGGCCGACAGAGAGGATCGTAAGCGGATGCATGGCCTCATCAAGGCGCAGGCCTTCGACATAAGGCCAGTTTAACGTCTGAAACAGTCCCTTTTGACCGGGCATTTCTTCTGGACGAACAACACCAGTGAAGGCGATATATTTTGCAGAGCCCAGTGGTTCGACCTGCTTCAACAGGCTTGAGAGCGAAAAGCCGATCCATGGGATGACCATCGACCATGCCTCGACGCAGCGCATCCGATAAATGCGCTCTTCAAGCGGCATTTTGGCAATCAGATCCTGTATGTCGAATTCTTTGGGCTGTTTGACCAGGCCATCGATTCTCAACCGCCATGGCAATGGCTTGAAGTCACCGGAATTGGCGGACGGATCGCTTTTGTCTGTGCCAAATTCGTAGAAATTATTATAAGTCGTGACGGATTCTTTGGGTGTAAGCTTTTCACCGACTTTGTAGGCTGAAGCTGCCGCTTTCAGAGGGTCGGCGAAAGCGCCTGACGCATATCCAGTTGCAGCGATAGCGCCTGCGCCGATGAGAAATTCGCGGCGACGCAAATAGAGGTTCTTCGGCGTTACCTCGCTCGAATTGAGGTAGGCCGAAGAATTGCGGTCTGGTTTATAGCTGCCCATAACGAAATCCTCTTTGTCAGGATAATTTAATTAGGTCAATTTTCACGCTAAACACGTCAAAAACATGGATATTTTTGCGAGCTGCTTATGGCTCACGCTTTGTTGATGAGGAAGCGCAGTGTAACACGAATGTAACAGTTTGTAACTTTCCGTGTTTTCGACACATTTGTGCTAAATCTATCCTGTTTAAGCGCTGCTATTCATAACGGGCATCGGCCGGAATAAAACCTTCGTTAATATATCAATGGCAAGTTGGGCTTATGGTAAAGAAGATGTTTATAGCCACTCTTATGGTGGCGCTCGCAGCAACAACAAGCACTGCTTTCGCAGAGGGTGAACTCAGTCCTGTCAAGGTCGTGAGCAAGTCACAAGGCATGGCGTTAAACGGCATCTCCGCTTCTATGAAAGATGAAACTGGCACTCCCCGACTGGGTGAGGGCGTAACAATGCGTGACAAGAAAATGGATGTTGAAACGACGCCGGAACAAAACTTCTCGCGCAGCAAGCGGTTCATCTATCGTTTTTATAAGCCTGAAAACGCTTCCAATGAAGTGATTGTTCTGCTGCACGGTTCAGGTGGCAATGAAGCCAGCCTTGTTCCGATGGCATCAAAAATCTGGCCGCGTGCAACGCTGTTGGGTGTCCGCGGTCGCGTGATGCAGGATGGTGGCACGCGCTGGTATAAGCGCATCACGCCCGTCAAATTTGACCAGAAAGATGTGAAGCTTGAAGCCAATGCCTTTGTGACATTCCTCACACGTTTGGCGGACGAGAAGGATCTTGACCTGCCACATGCGACATTCGTTGGTTATTCGAATGGCGCAAATCTGCTGGCAGCAACCATGATGCTGCACCCTGATCTGGTGAAACGTGCTGTGTTGATGCGCTCAATGCCGGTTCTGGATAATGTGTCGGTCGCCAATCTTGGTAAGACGCGTGTGCTGACGATCACCGGTGAAGAAGACAAGTTGTATTCGCCATTTGCACCCGCTTTATCAGCGCTGTTGCGCGCTGGTGGTGCGAAGGTCGATGCGCGGACGATTGACGCCAATCATATGCTTGGCGACAAGGATGCATCCGCTATCAGCCAATGGGTGGCTTCCCTTGGTCCAGACGGCGGACCAACGGTCACGATGAAAGCGAAGTAATAAAAAAGGCCCCGTTCGGGGCCTTTTGTTTGACTATGTTAATCAGGTGGTTGTCATATCGATGACACCGCAGTCACCCGTTTCAGAGCCGAAGGCTAGGCGTGTGCCTTGCTCATCCCAGCCCATGCTGGTGATTGCACCCTTGCCGGGGCGACGCAGAAGAACTTCCTTTTGGTCTTCAAAGCGCACGAGAAGCACCATGCCGTCATTATAACCAATCGCGGTGATATCTTCGACGGGGTGGGAGGCGACGGATGTGACCATGCTGTCGCCGCGAAGCCCCAGTTCCAGCGGTGCCTTGCCCATCGGGCCATCTTTGCCCGCAAATGGCCAGACAATTGCAGCAGGAGCGCCCGAAGTGGCAAGCCATTTGGCCTTTACGCTCCACGACCAATCTTTAACCTTGGCCGGATAGCCGGTCATGCGCATGTGCTTGCTGTCTTCAAGGCGCCAGCCATGCAGTGCGTTTTCCTGCATCGAGGTGATCAGGAAGCGGCCATCGGGCGAGAAGATCGCACCGATATGTGCGCCTTTCCATTCCAGTTCCACAGGCTTCGCTTCAGTGCCTGTCCAGATTAGCGTTGCGCCATTATATCGGGCAATTGCCAGACGCTGGCCTTTCGGTGCAAACGCAATGCCTTCGACGCTGCGTTCCTGCGGATATTCCTGAACCTTGCCGTTGGATGTGCGCACCCATGCTGAGCGGCTTGAGGCGAAAGCAACAGTGCCGCTTGGACCGCTCGCAATTGCCGTCATCCATTTGCGCGGAACTTTGGCAAGCTCTGTGACTGTGCCATCGGAGGCGGTTTGACAGATGCGGCCATCTTCGCCGCCGGTTAACAGCGATTTGCCGTCAAAGGACAGTGTTGCACTCAGCAAACCGTCATGCGCTGTGCTGGTCTGGTGACCATTGTCCAGCCGATGGATGGTTCCATCGGCCAGAACAAAGAAGGGAACGCCGTTGATAAAACGTGCGTAAAGGCAATGACCGTCAAGGTCCAGTGGGGCAACTGTAGGCATCAGTGTCCAATTTTAGTTGGCAATTTTAATTGGCTTTGCAGTTTTCAAAACCGGCTTTGAGTTCAGCCGGATCCAGCTCACGTCCGATGAAGACCAGACGACTTTCATGCTTTTCTTCCGGCTTCCATGCGCGCTGGTGATCGCCTTCGATGATCATGTGAACGCCCTGAACCACGTAACGGTCTGGGTCGTCCTTAAACGCGATGATACCTTTGAGACGCAGAATATTTGGCCCCTGTGTCTGGGTGATATTCTGAATCCACGGGAAGAACTTGGCCGGATCGACTTCGCCCAAACGAAGTGAAACGGAGGTCACAGTCACATCATGGATCGGCGATGCATGGTCATGATGATGGTGATCGTGTCTATGGTCGTGATTGCAGTCCGGGCCGCATGTGTGATCGTGCCCATGATGATGGTCATGCCCGTGATCGTGATCACAATCAGGGCCGCAAACGTGATCCGGGTGATCGTGGTCGAGGAAGTGTGGATCGTTTTCCAACGCACGCTTTAAATCAAAGGCACCGCGATCAAGCACGCGGTCAAGCGGGATCGAAGAGCGTTCAGTACGGTGCATAACTGCATGCGGGTTGATCGCGCGGACAGTGGCTTCAACGGTTGCAAGTTCTTCTGGCGTGACAAGGTCAGTCTTGTTGATGAGTACCACATCGGCAAATGCGATCTGGTCTTCGGCTTCGCGGCTGTCTTTCAGGCGCAGCGGAAGATGCTTGGCATCAACGAGGGCCACAACGGCATCAAGAACCGTCTTTGCGCGCACATCGTCATCCATGAAGAAGGTCTGCGCGACAGGAACCGGATCGGCAAGGCCAGTCGTTTCCACGATGATCGCATCAAAACGACCCGGACGGCGCATCAGGCCTTGCACAACGCGAATCAAATCTCCGCGCACGGTGCAGCAAATGCAGCCATTGTTCATTTCATAGATTTCTTCGTCCGACTCGACGATCAGATCATTGTCGATGCCGATCTCGCCAAATTCGTTGACGATAACCGCATAACGCTTGCCGTGATTTTCGGTGAGGATGCGGTTGAGAAGCGTCGTTTTACCCGAGCCCAGATACCCGGTCAGAACGGTAACGGGAATGCGGGCTGCTTCTGTGGTCAACTTGTCCTCAGTTTGGGCTTCAGCCTGGCTCATTGTTTATGCCTCTTGAGTTGCTGTCTTTCGATGGTCGCGCAGATGCGCACCATTAAGGCTTCAGATCGGGTATTTCATATAAGGGAAGGTGTCCGGGAATGCTATATGCAATGCTATATTATAACATCCGCTCCAATCACGTTCTTGCCAGCGCTTCCGGCGTAAAGCGTGCAAGGTCAAACTGATCGACATCTTGTAAAAGTTCGATAAAGCCCGAAACGGCATGGGCGAGGATTTTTTCGCCCGCTTCGGCAGTTGCAGCGCTGGCGTTTCCTGCGACGCCTTGCGTATTCAGATCATTTATTTTCCAGCCAAAAGCGTGTGGGCCATAGGCGCGCAAGTGTTTAAACTCATTTGTGAAGTCAGATTGTTTGTTGGAAAAATTTTCAGCCTTCGTCATATCGACCAGATCAGGGCGCAGCGCCAGCATCACCGATGTTTCGATGAAGCCGCCGTGAATATCGAGCGACTTGTCTTCTGGCGTGATCAGTCCTTCCGGCAATCCGAAACGCGTCCAGCTTGTCGCCACAGTCAGCATATCGAGGCGGTTGCGCAGCTCGGTTGCGACGATTGTCATTAACGGTGAATTACCACCGTGCGCATTGAGCATCACAAGTTTGCGAATGCCGCCTGCATGAAGGTTTTCGCCCATTCCGATCCACTGGTTTATGGCTTCTGAAAATGCAAGGCTCTGCGTGCCTTCAACATCCATATGTTCGATCGAATAACCGATCGGCTGTACGGGTAGAAAATTCACATTGAGACTGGCGGGCAGCGCTTCATTGACGCGCGCGACGATACCTTCAGCGATGATCGTATCCGTTTCAAATGGCAGGTGAGGGCCATGCTGTTCGTGAGCGCCAAGTGGCAGGACGACAATCATGTCGCTGTTCTGGTCGCGCAGGTCGGTCATGTTTTTCTCCGTGCTGAATATTCTTAAACTATCAGGCATGAGCCTAATGTTGATCGATTAAAACAGCAACCATTGGTCAGATTCCGACATTTGCGTTTCGTATCTGTCGAAGACATGCAATGTTAGCCGCCCAATTTTACCTGCTTCGGCAAAGTTGCTTTGCAATCGAAATATTTACCTTAGAGCGCGGTTCGATCTGATTGAATCAGATCGGCACTCTAACTCCTTATATTATCGCGCATCTTTATCCGAAAACCGTTTCACACTTTTCGGGATGTGCTCTAACATGTTGCAGGTGTTTGCGGCTTCATATGCCAGACAATATCTTAGTATAGATTGCATTTTATTAGTCGGATGACCAAGGGTGAGGTGGCGATGAGCAAGGACAACAAGGCAGTGATGCTCTACCGGATGCAATCGGTAGCACGGCTCACACGGACAGTGCTTGCCACACGTCTTCTCGAATTAGGGCTTTATGCGGGTCAGGATGCAGTGATGCTGCAACTGGCTGCAGAAGATGGTCTGCCACCCGGCGTTCTGGCGCAACGCCTTGGCGTGCGTCCTCCGACAATAACAAAAACCATTACACGGCTGCAAAGTCAGGGTTTTGTCGTCAAGCGTGCGTCAGAGACGGATCAGCGTCAGTCGCATGTGTTTCTTACGCCGCAGGGTATTGAGGCGATTAAGATCATTGAGAAGTCTATTCGCAAGACTGAAAAAGACATGCTTAAAGGCCTTGATAAGAAAGAGCGCAAGGCATTTCTCAAAATGCTCGGACGTCTGGAAAACAACCTCGCTGCCCGCGGCTCCGTACGGGTGTCCGATGAGCTGGACAAGGAAGTTATTGAGGACGACGATGTGGAATAAGCGCAAGGCCATAAAGCCGCGCTGAAAAAACTTTCAATTCAATGATTGCAATGGCATAACCAATTGAAATGGGATGGCCGCTTCTTTAATTGAAATGATTTGAAGCCCTTCCTGTTGTGATTGATGCAAGATCATTTCGGGGAGGCGACGTGGCTCAGAAAATCAAGCTATCGACCATCGCAGATGCGCTTGGTGTTTCGACGGCCACCGTTTCGCTGGCATTGCGCGACAGCCCGCTTGTCGCTGACCAGACCCGTGAGAAAATCAAGGAACATGCCCGTGCCATCGGTTATATTTATAACCGTCGTGCTGCGAGCTTGCGTACTTCACGTTCTGGCATCGTAGGTGTCGTGGTGCATGACATCATGAACCCGTTCTTTGCCGAAATTTTGCGCTCCATTGAAACGGAACTGGATCGTTCGCGTCAGACATTCATTCTTTCCAACCATTATGACCAGTTGGAAAAGCAGCGCACCTTTATGGATACGTTGCTGCAGCTTGGTGCGGATGGTGTCATCATGTCGCCAGCCATTGGAACGCCGCCGGAAGACATTCAGCTTGCGGAAGATAACGGTCTGCCGGTCGTGCTGATTGCGCGTAGCGTCGAAGGTGTTCATGCGCCGGTTTTCCGTGGCGATGATGCTTACGGTATCGGTCTTGCAACCAATCACCTGATTTCGCTGGGTCACACACGCATTGCAATGATCGGTGGCACGGACCAGACATCGACGGGCCGTGATCGCTATCAGGGCTATTTGCAGGCCATGGACAAGGCTGGCCTTGAGGCGAAGCAGGAATGGCGCATTTCAGGTCCGCGTACCAAGCAGGCGGGTTTTGAAGTTGCTCCGCAGTTTCTGGCGCTCAAAGACAAGCCAACGGCAGCTGTTTGCTGGAACGATCTGGCCGCCATCGGCCTAATGAATGGTATTTCGCGTGCAGGGCTTGTGCCCGGTGAAGACATTTCCGTGACCGGTTATGACGACCTTGAAGAAGCTGCCATTGCAACGCCTGCACTGACCACCGTCTGGAATGGCCAGCGCGAGGTCGGACGCAGGGCGGCGCGTGCGCTGCTTGACCAATTAAACGGTGTTGAAGTTTCCTCCAATCAGGAACTGATCAAGCCGGAACTCCATATTCGGCAATCGACATCCAAGCCAAAAAACCTCTGACCTATCCCTAATCAGCGAGCCATTTTCTCCGGCTTGTTGAATCTTGCATGAATAGAAGGAAAGCGCCCATGGCTCAACGTGAAGCGACGATTCTGGTGCTCGGTAATTTTAACGATTACGCCGTGCAGCGGCTTTCCGGTGAATTTAAAGTGCAGCGCATCACCAAGGGTGATGCCAATCTTATTGACGCAAGCTGGGCGGCAGACGTTAAGGGCATCGCCAGCATGTCGAGCGTCAATGCATCCCTCATTGATGCGCTACCCAATCTTGAAATCATTGGCAATTTCGGTGTTGGTTATGATGCGGTCGATGCAAAGCATGCCGCCACCAAGCGCGTCATGGTCACGAATACGCCTGATGTGCTGACCGACGAAGTAGCCGACACGACCATTGGTCTTTTGATCGATACGGTTCGCGAATTGTCAAAGTCGCAGGAGTTTTTGCGGGCTGGCGATTGGGTGAAAAAGGGTCGTTACCCGCTCTCCCGGCTGTCGCTGCGTGGCCGCAAGGTCGGCATTTTTGGTCTTGGACGCATTGGCAAGGCTGTGGCGCATCGCGTTGAAGCTTTTGGCCTGCCGATTGCCTATCACAATCGTCGCAAAGCCGATGATGTCAGTTATGACTATTATCCGAGCCTGCTTGAGCTGGCTAAAGCAATCGATACGCTCATTCTGGTGGCGCCGGGCGGTGCTGAAACTGCAAAGACCGTCAACGCAGATGTGCTAAGTGCGCTTGGCCCCGAAGGTGTTCTGATCAATATCGGTCGCGGATCGGTGGTTGATGAAGATGCGCTGGGAGAGGCTTTGAAGAACGGCACGATTGCTGCTGCCGGTCTTGATGTTTTCGCCAATGAACCAAATGTGCCGCAGGAGCTTCTTGATGCACCAAATACGGTCTTGCTGCCGCATATCGGTTCGGCCTCGGAAAAAACCCGTCAGGGCATGGCTGATCTTGTCATCGATAATCTGATTTCATGGTTTGACAAGGGCGAAGCTTTGACGCCCGTGCCGGAAACCGTGAGGCTTCAGAAGCCCTGATCTGTTAAGCTGTGCGTTGCGCATTATGCGCACGTACCGCATCGCCAAAAGCTTCGAAAATTTTGCGCGATGGTGCATCGGACTGAACCCAGTATTCCGGGTGCCATTGTACGCCAACGATAAAGCCTTTGGAATTTTTCACAGATACAGCTTCGATGGTGCCGTCTTCGGCAATGGCTTCAATGTCAAGCTCCGGTGCCAGTTTGTCGATTGCCTGCCTGTGGACCGAGTTGACCTTTACACTGTCAGATTTGAGAATTTCGGCCAGACACGAATTTGGCGCAATTTTCACCGGATGCTGGATCGCAAAGCGTTCGGCCTGACTGTCTGATTGCGGTGCGCGATGATCCATCCGTCCTTCAAGTTCCTGAATTTCGGTCGCCAATGTTCCGCCGAGTGCAACATTGAGTTCCTGTAAGCCACGGCAGATCGCCAGAACGGGGACACCCTTTTCGATTGCCGTGCGGATTAGCGGGAGCGAGGTCGCATCACGCGCATTATCATATGGCTCGAAAGCGGCACTTTGTTCGACACCATAAAGCTCTGGATTGACGTTCGATTTTGAGCCAGTGACAAGCAAGCCATCCACACCACTAAGGATCGCGTCGGTATCCATCTTTGAACCAAAACTTGGCACCAGCAGAGGCGTGACTTCAGCAACATCAATGGCCGCTGCCAGATATTGTTCTGGTGCTGCATGCCAGATGTAATTTTCGAACGGCTTCACATCAGTAGGCACTGCGATGAGGGGGCGGGCAGAATTTGGCATGTCAGTTGAAATCCGAAAATGGCTTATTATTCTGCATATAGTGCATATATCAGTAATGTCTACAATTAACGAAGATTATTGTAAGGCTAGTTTTGTTTTATATTCTATTGATAACAAGTATTTTTTGTCATAGTCCTCTAGTCACATAAAGTTGATCCTGCTTTAAACAGTGGGATGGATTGGCGTCTTTGGGGGGGCAAATGACCGACAATCACCTTTTCTCTGTTGTCGGCAAAGTCATTGCCGTCACCGGAGGCTCTTCTGGTCTGGGGCAGCGAATGGTTCGGGTGCTTGCGAACCATGGTGCACGCATTGTTTCTATTTCACGCCATCACGACGATGATAATGCTTATCTTTGCGATGGTTCGGTGCTGAATGTCGTGGCAGACGTCACTCAGCCACACGAAATCAGCGCGGCTTTGGATGAAGCTGAGCGGGTTCTCGGTCCCATAGATGCGCTTTTTAACAATGCGGGTGTTGCACATGCAGCGCGCGTGCTCGATACGACGCGCGATATGCTGACACATATGCTTGAGGTAAATGTAACGGGCGCGTTTTTTACTGCACAGGATGTTGCAAAGCGAATGATCAATCGCGGTATAGGCGGTGCCATCGTCAATACCACAAGTATACTTGCCGATAGGCCGCAAAAGAGTACCGCAGGTTATGCAATGTCCAAAGCGTGTGTGACGCAAATGACGCGTGCATTGGCGCTTGAATTTGCACCTTATGACATTCGGGTCAATGCGATTGCTCCGGGCTGGTTTCCAACGCGAATCAACGAGCAACATCTTGTGGGACCAGTCGCATCTTACTTAAAAGGCTCAAATCCTATGAAGCGTCTTGGCGAGATGCGGGATCTGGATGGTGTGGTGCTTATGCTGGCTTCCGAAGCCAGCCGCTATATGACAGGTTCAGTGATTACAATCGACGGTGGTCATCATCTTTAGCTCGCCTTTTAAAAGCAATGCGATCGTTATGGTCTTTTTATCTGTAAAATATACGAAATTTGGCGTGTGACTACCATTTCAGGGCATTTGGTAGTGAATTCTACTACTGGGTCGATGCGTCGAATATCCTTTTTGTCAAAATATGATGGTGTTTTCAAATATTCAGAATGCTCTGAAATAATATCTTAGGGTTGTATTCTTGCTTTATGGGGAATGCTGCTGATTTTTCTTACTTTAAAAAGAATACAGCTCCTGATTGCTGTAATAACAGCTTGTGGTTTAGTCTTACGAAAGATATTTTTAAGTGATTGGTGGCATATTATCCCCTCTGAAAGGGATGCAATCAAAAATATGTGGCGAAGCCTTCAACCTGAGATACCTGCCGATGTGCGGCTATCGTTTTTGCGGTCGCTTTACGGCAATCGTACAACATTATGGTTTGGTTTGCTCGCCCATGTGGTGGCGTGTGTCGTCATCTATGTAAAAACGGCTGACTGGCGCTTTCTGGGCTTTGCCGGATTGTTTACGATTGTTGCCTTTGGCCGAATTTACGACATGCACAAATTTGACCAGGCAAAGCTTGGCAATTTGTCCCATGCCGATCTCGACAAATGGGAGGCTCGCTATCTTGTCGGCGCATCCCTTGTTTGTTTAACGCTCGGTATGCTGTGCTTTTTCTCAAGCTATGTGCTGCGGGATTCTTTTGCAGAACTAGCAAGCTTGACTATTCTTCTTGCATCGGTCGTATCGATTGTCGGGCGCAATTATGCATCGGCAAAGGCAGTCGTGCTGATGTCGGCCTGTACTTTGTTGCCTGTTCTCGCTGGTCTCATTCTTGCGGGGACTCCCTTTCACGTTGTGATTGGCTTGCTGCTGATCCCGTATTTCCTATCCAATATTCAGATGGCCAATGGGCTGCGGGAATTTCTTTTCGCAGCCGTCATGGGAAAGCGCCGCCTATCGGTCGTCGCCAGTCGTTTTGATGCAGCGCTGAATAATATGCCGCAAGGCTTGCTGATGTTTGATGCGCAGCAGCGGATTGCTGTCATCAATCATAAAACCAAAGCCCTGCTGAAGATTGCCGAACATACGAAGCTGCGCGGGCGCAAGCTTGAGGTTTTGCTACGTTATTGCATCCGACAGGGCTTGTTTCCGCACAATGACCTGAACAATATCGGAACCCGCATGCGCGATCTCCTTGCCGGCCGCAAGTCGCGGGATATTTTTCAGCTTGCCGATAATCGTTATATTGAATGCGTGTCCAACCAGACATCGAATGCCGGTGTGGTGCTCATGTTCGAAGATGTGACGCAGCGCGTTGAATCGGAAGTTCGGATTCAGCACATGGCACGTTTTGATGGCCTGACGGGCCTTCCAAATCGTAATTATTTTGAAACTATGGTTCGTTCACTTCTTGCCCACAAAGACCCTGATACGCTCGCAGCATTGATTGTCATCGACATCAACCATTTCAAACATGTCAATGATACGCTTGGGCATCATGTCGGCGATATGTTTCTCAGACTTTTTGCAGAGCGTCTGAATCTGCTTGATCCGCAGCGTTATGTCACCTCGCGCTTTGGCGGTGACGAATTCGTTGTGTTTGTTTTTAATCTGGGGGGAGAAGAAGAAATCACGCCGGTGATGGATCACATCATTGCGGTTGCGAGCGGCAATTATGATCTCAATGGTGATCAGATACATATTGAGATCAGTGCGGGCGTGGCAACTGAAAGCGTTGAAAAATGCGATATTGCCAGCATGCATATGAATGCTGATTTAGCACTTTATGAAGCTAAAGGTGATGAAGGCAAGCAATGGGCGTTGTTTGTCAGCGCTATGGACACCAAATATCGTGGACGTCAGAAGCTGAAAGCCGATTTGCGGCAGGCGATTGCCAACCGTGAGATCAAAGTGGTTTATCAGCCGATTGTCAGTGCGCAGTCCCTGCGTATCGTGGCCTATGAAGCGCTTGCGCGCTGGGAGCATGCGGAGCTCGGGCCCATCCCGCCAATGGAGTTTATTCCACTGGCCGAGGAAATCGGGATCATCTCGCAACTAACGCGGTTCATGCTCGAGCAAGCCTGTCAGGATTGTATGTCATGGGGTGATCGGATTGGCGTTTCTGTCAATCTTTCCGCTATCGATCTTAAAAATAGTGATATTGCGCGTGACATTGCGCGCGCGTTACAGAAGTCCAAGTTGCCTGCCCGGCAGCTCGAAGTTGAGGTAACGGAAAGTGCGATTATCGCAGACCGTAACCAGACCTCACTTGTTTTGCAGCGCCTTAAAAATGCTGGCATCAATATCGCGCTCGATGATTTCGGGACGGGGTATTCCAGTCTCAGCTATCTCAACAGCCTGCCATTGACCAAAGTTAAGGTTGATCGTTCCTTTGTTCAGGATATTACCACCGACCGTCGTTCTTTGATGCTGTTGCGTGGTGTCACGCAGCTTTCACATGAGCTTGGGTTGGCTGTTACGGTTGAAGGTGTGGAAACCGAAGAGCAACTGGCTCTTATCCGTGTTGCGGCAGGCGCCGACCTTGTTCAGGGCTATCTTTTGGGAAAGCCAATGCCAGCCGACGAAATCCGTACTTCATCTGCCAAAGCGATCGTACATCACGACACAGGGCGCACCGTCGCGTAACGCGTCTCTCCCCACTGCCTAGCAAGTTTTAGTGGTTTTCAACAAGCATAGAAAGATGATGATATTGAACTGTCGTCATCTGACACATTTATTCAGTATGATTTCAATTATTCTAATGTAGTTTGCGAATGTGCGAGGGATTTTATGAGGCGCTATTTTCGTTATTTAATATACGTTTTGACGATAATCATTATTATTGCTGGGGCCGGGGCTGCAATTTTCTGGAAGAAGATACATGAATATTGGGCGGTTTATCAGTATGCTCAAACATTCAAGCCAGATGTGATCGATGAAAACTTCCGCAGTCTTTATAAAAAGTATTCTTCTGTTCGTGTGCCGCACAATGCCGATGTCAGTGTTTTACCGATAGCTGAGCGGCCATTGCCAGAAACTTATACGTATAAGGGCGAGACGCGGAACGTCGCGGATTTTCTCAAGCGCACCGATACGACTGGTCTTATCGTGCTTAAAGATGGCGTGATCGTGCATGAGGAGTATGATCGCGGCAATACGGATGCCACCCAGTCTATTGCAATGTCTCTTTCGAAATCTTTCGTATCCTTTTTGATTGGTAACGCTGTGGCCGACGGACAGATCAAGCTTGATGAAACGGTCGATCATTATGTGCCGGTTCTCAAAGAGGGGGGCTACAATGGCGTCACGGTTAAAAACGTTCTGCAAATGTCATCAGGAATTGGCTTTAACGAGAACTATGGCGATCTGAACTCTGATATTGTCCGATATATCATCCAGATATTGACTGGCTCTGTTGTGGATTTTACGGCGCATCTGAAAAATGAGCGTGAGCAGGGCACCGTCAATCAATATGTGTCTGCGGATACGCAAGTACTTGCCCTGGTTCTGGAACACGCCACAGGTATTCCGATACAAGAGTATTTCCAAGATAGGCTCTGGTCAAAGCTTGGTGCAGAAGCAGACGCATTTTGGCTAACCGATTCAACAGGTGAGGTTGTTGCAGCAGGTGGTTTGAATGCAGTGCTGCGCGACTATGCGCGTTTTGGTTTGCTTTATATGAATGATGGACGAAACTACCGTGGCGATCAGATTGTGCCAGCGCAGTGGGTTCATGATTCTGTGACACCGGATAAGCCGTATCTGATGCCAGGCCGAATGTTGCCTTCAGGCAAGTTGGCTTATGGTTACGGCTATCAGTGGTGGATTCCATCCGAGCCTCAGGGAGACTTCGTTGGCGTCGGCATTTACGGGCAATTCATCTATGTGAACCCAGTAAAGAATGTCGTTATTGTCAAAACATCGGCTTATGCGGATTACAATGTCGACGGACAGGCTATGAAAGATGAGACTATTCACATGTTTCAGTCTTTGGCCAATTCGCTTTAAATAATCGATAAAGCTGCTCGAATGGTCGTTTATGGGCCATTCCAGAACGGGCTTTGTGAAAATTAAGCCGCCAAAGCATGATACTCGATGCGGCGGCAGACTTCTCTGTCACAGGCCTGTGAGAAAAACTCAAACTTATACCTTTACACGCTCATAAAGCACCTTATTCTGCGCGCTGATTTGATGAGTGCGGATATGATTTGAATGAGCAATGAAGCTGTCTCTGGCGGGCAACCGCCGCTATCCAATTTTGCACGGCAGCTATTGCAATTTCTGGATCGAGTGGAATATCGCCGGGTCGTTCAGGCCGAAGATCTCGAAGAAATAGGGCGGCTGCGTTATCGCTCCTATCGTACTCGAAATGTTATGCATGAAGCCGAAGTGCCGTCCATCGTCGACGATATTGATCGTGACAGCCATGCGTTCGTCTATGGTATCCATATTGATGGGCAACTGGTCAGCACGCTGCGTATTCATCACATCACGCCGGACCATCGCCGCGGTACAAGTCATGCACTCTTTCCCGATATTCTCGATCCGCTTCTCAACAGTGGTATGAGCTTTGTCGATCCCACCAGATTTGCTGCTGATCCTGAACTTCTGAGCGAATATCCGGCTATTCCATATGTCACGTTGCGCATTGCGGCGATGGCTTCGGAATATTTTGAAGCCGATCAATGTCTTGCATCGGTCAAACCGGAGCATATGGCGTTTTATAAGCGGATTTTTGGCACAACCGTCATGGCGGAAGCCCGTGAGCATGAAGGTTATGGGATCAAGGTTGGTCTTGGGGCGGCGCCAGTTCGCAATATTCGCGATGCTGTTGCTGTTCGGTTTCCTTTTTTCAAGTCGCAACCACATGAGCGGCGCGCCATGTTTGGCAATCTGGTCAATGGCGTCGGCCCACTGACCATCATGCCGACTGCGAAATATACAGGTCTTGGCGTATAAGACGTTATACGCACGATCATTGCATTTGATTATTTAAATCTTTTTGAAAGTTGCTCTAAATATTTAGATGTAGCACTTTTTGAAAATTGCGGTTAGGTAAGCGCAGGAGCCGCCTTGCGCGGTGTGAGGGGCACTGCGACAATGGGCCGGGCAGGAAAGCACAACGCTTATGTCGGTCACTGTTGCATGCGCGTTGAAGATTGAGGATATTCTGGCTAAGAATAGTCAAAATAACTCAATGGGTGGAACAAAAATGGCAGAACATCATACTACAGGCTCGGCTGAACTCGGCGCGAAGATGGATTATCCGGAGCATGAGAAAACTTATGCCGGTTTCATGGGCCTGTTGAAATGGGGCACTGTAGCTCTCGTTGCGCTTCTTGCTTCCATGGCGTTCGGCTTCTTTGCGGGGGGAGCTTTCTCCGCTTCCGTTCTCTTTGTTCTTATCTGCGTTGCTGCCTGGTTCATCCTCTAAGGATTTAAACCCCCATCGCGATTTGATCGAATGCCTTGGTAAGGGTGCTGCTTGCGCCTCGCCGGGGTTTTGTGCATGTTCTTTGCTTTTTATATATTGATGGGGCTTCTTCCCGGATGCCCTGAATTCTGCCCGGCTCTTTGGCCGGATCAAGCCACGAAAGGGAAACCAGTTGGCCCAGACTATATTCATTCCGAAAGAGAGTGATCCCAACGAGACCCGCGTTGCGGCATCTGCCGAGACGGTGAAGAAATTCACCGCCCTTGGCTTTGATGTCGTGGTGGAAAAGGGCGCAGGCGAAAAATCGCGTATCATCGATACCGAGTTTTCGGGTGCCGGTGCTCGCATTGGAACTGCGGCAGATTCCAAAACGGCAGATGTCATCCTCAAGGTGCGCCGTCCAAACGATGCGGAGCTTAAAGGATATAGGTCGGGCGCAGCTTTGTTTGCGATGCTTGATCCTTATGGTCATGAAGATGCAGTTGCGGCATTGGGTAAAGCTGGTATCTCCGCTTTTACAATGGAATTCATGCCGCGCATTACCCGCGCGCAGGTGATGGATGTTCTCTCATCGCAGGCCAATCTTGCCGGTTATCAGGCGGTGATCGATGCGTCTGAAACCTACGATCGGGCCATGCCGATGATGATGACGGCGGCAGGCACTGTGCCTGCGGCGCGTGTGTTTGTCATGGGTGCAGGTGTGGCTGGCCTTCAGGCGATTGCGACAGCGCGTCGTCTGGGGGCTGTGGTGACGGCAACCGACGTTCGCCCGGCTGCCAAAGAGCAGGTGGCATCACTCGGTGCGAAGTTTGTCGCCGTCGAGGATGAAGAGTTTAAGGCCGCTGAAACTTCTGGTGGTTATGCCAAGGAAATGTCAAAGGAATATCAGGCCAAGCAGGCGGCACTCGTTGCTGACCACATTGCCAAGCAGGATATTGTCATCACCACTGCCCTTATTCCGGGTCGTCCTGCGCCACGCCTTGTGACCAAAGAAATGGTCGCAGCCATGCGTCCAGGTTCGGTTTTGATTGATCTGGCGGTTGAACGTGGCGGCAATGTCGAAGGTGCTATTGCCGGACAAATTGCCGAAGTTAATGGCGTGAAGATCGTCGGGCATCTTAATGTGCCCGGACGTATCGCCGCAACTGCGTCGCAGCTTTATGCGCGCAACCTTTATGCTTTTCTTGAAACGCTGGTCGATAAGGAAGTCAAGCTTCTCAAGCTTGATCCAGAAGAAGAGCTCGTCAAAGCAACCCTGTTGACGCACGGCGGCCAGGTCGTGCATCCGGCTTTTGCCAAGGCTGATGCTGAGCGTGTGATCGTAGTCGAGAAAGTTGCAAAGCCAAAAGCTGCGCCAAAACCAAAGGCGCCTGCCGCTAAAACAGCCAGAAAAACACCGGCAAAAGCTGCAAAAACTTCCGCTGATGGAGGAGAGGCATAATGTCCGATACAGCACTTGAAAAAGCTCTTGAGAGCCTCAATCAGGCGGCAGATGCCGTAAGACAGGCTGCAGAAAACGCTGGCGGTTATGGCGATGCTGCGGCTGCTGCAGCACATGCAGCAAGTGGCGGCGTGGTGGATCCCTTCGTCTTCCGCCTTGCGATTTTCGTCCTGTCGATTTTTGTCGGATATTATGTCGTCTGGCAGGTAACGCCTGCGCTTCATACGCCGCTGATGGCCGTTACCAATGCGATTTCTTCGGTGATTGTCGTTGGCGCGCTTCTGGCGGTTGGCCTCTCATTGAGCGGCTGGGCGACCGGCTTTGGCTTTATTGCGCTGATCCTTGCAAGTGTGAATATTTTTGGTGGCTTCCTCGTCACCCAGCGCATGCTTGCCATGTATAAGAAAAAAGAAAAGTGAGGCTGAACCACCATGAGCATTAATATTGCAGCCTTTCTTTATCTCGTTTCCGGTGTGTTGTTCATTCTGGCTTTGCGTGGTCTGTCGCATCCGACAACCAGCCGTCAGGGCAATACATTCGGCATGGTTGGCATGGGTATCGCCATTGTCACGACGCTGTTGCTGGCCCGCCCAAGCTTTGGCGGTCTGGTTTTGATCCTTGTCGGCATCGCAATTGGTGGCGGTATTGGTGCGGTCATTGCGCGTCGCATCGCGATGACGGCAATGCCACAGCTCGTTGCTGCCTTTCACTCGTTGATCGGTCTTGCGGCTGTTCTGGTGGCTGCGGCAGCCCTTTATTCACCGCATTCATTTGGCATTGGTGAAGTCGGTCAAATCCATGGTCAGGCGCTGATCGAAATGTCGCTGGGTGTTGCGATCGGTGCCATCACCTTTACCGGATCGATCATTGCGTTTTTGAAACTTGATGGTCGCATGTCGGGCAGGCCAATCATGTTGCCGGGTCGCCATGTCATCAATGCGGCCCTTGCTGCTGCAATCGTGATCCTGATTGCTGTTCTGACCAACGCCGAAAGCCATTTCGTGTTCTGGCTGATCGTGATCCTCGCGTTGATTTTTGGCGTGCTGATTATCATCCCGATTGGCGGCGCGGATATGCCGGTTGTCGTTTCCATGCTCAATTCCTATTCGGGGTGGGCTGCGGCAGGCATTGGCTTCACGCTTGGCAATCTCGCGCTGATTATTACCGGGGCGCTGGTTGGCTCATCCGGTGCGATCCTGTCCTACATCATGTGTAAAGGCATGAACCGCTCATTCATCTCGGTTATTCTGGGTGGCTTCGGCGGTGATGTGGCAGCTGCGGGCGGCGGCGAAGTAGAACAGCGTCCGGTCAAACAGGGTTCGGCTGACGATGCCGCCTTCATCATGAAAAATGCATCCAAGGTCATCATCGTGCCGGGCTACGGCATGGCGGTGGCACAGGCACAGCATGCGTTGCGTGAAATGGCCGATAAACTCAAGGCAGAAGGCGTGGAAGTGAAATACGCAATCCACCCGGTTGCCGGTCGTATGCCGGGTCATATGAACGTGCTGCTGGCAGAAGCCAACGTGCCTTATGATGAAGTTTTTGAGCTTGAAGATATCAATTCCGAATTTGCAACCGCTGACGTTGCCTTCGTGATCGGTGCCAATGACGTGACCAATCCGGCTGCAAAGACCGATCCGCAATCACCGATTTTCGGTATGCCGATCCTAGATGTCGATAAGGCTGGTACGGTGCTGTTCATCAAGCGCGGCATGGGTTCAGGCTATGCAGGCGTCGAGAACGAGTTGTTCTTCCGCGACAATACGATGATGCTGTTTGCAGATGCGAAAAAGATGGTTGAGAGTATAGTGAAAGCGCTTGACCATTAGGCCTTCGATATTCGGGTTCTGACGGCCTGCAAATGGCGTGGTTCTGCGCTTCCGGTGCTCATGTACTTTAAGTTCACTCCGCTCCGGTTCTCGAACCTCACCATTTTCGGCACGTCATTTACCCGAATCTCATAAGGCCGGGGTGTTCTGGCAAGAAACAAAAACGGCGGCTTCGAGCCGCCGTTTTTGTTTGTGCTGGCAATTTTCGATCAACCGTAGATCATCTTGTCCTGCAACGCACGCAGTTCGGCAATCTTTGAGCCGGGCTGTGGTGCTGCGTTGGCATAGGTGATGAGTTCACCCTTTTTGATTGGTGCAGTGACGGTGCCGTTTTGCAGCAAGCCGCAAGGAATGGCCTTGGCACTGCGTGCTTCCGGCGTCGTCATGATCCATGAACGATAGCAATATTGACCGATGGCATCGAGATGATCGCCCGGCTGCATGTCCTTTTTCGCAACGGCGCAGACTTCCGCCACGGGCTTTGGCAGCGGCACCATATCCGATTTACCATACAGGACAGCACGCGCGACTGTCAGTGGCACTTCAAGCGACGTAAGGTGATAAGGGCGGTGGAAGGTGAAGTAGGGGCCTTTGCCGATTTTCAGGTCTTCTAGCCGTTCATTCAGGCGAGGGTGGTCCATCTTGGCCACAACGAACACGCCCGGCGACACGCCTTTGCCGATGGAATAATCCACAACGCCGCTCTTGCTGAGAACGCCGCCATCAGCCTGCGGGATGAGGGTTTGGCTTAGCTGATCAACGCTGGCACGCGGTCCATGCATGCCTGCAATATCCGGAACGAGGCCCGTTGCATTGGCGATTGCAGCCATTTCGACCATGGTTTTCGAGCCATCGACAAATTCCACCAACAGGCGGACATTCATATTCCGACGGTCGGCTTCTTCGTGATAATCATCGGGAATTGCATCGAAATTAAGCGGGTTGTTCTTGCCCTTGCCAGCCGAGACGACTTCATACCCAAGTGCCGAGACGAATTCGATCAGTTCCATGCAGGATGAAGGTTCGTCGCCAGCGCCCAGCGAATATATAACGCCCTGCTTATCGGCCTGCGCTTTTAGGTAGGGGCCGATGGTCACATCAGCCTCGACATTCATCATCACAAGATGCTTGCCGTTTTCAATCGCCTTGATACCGGTTTCAGCGCCGACTTCGGGAATGCCGGTCGCATCGATAATCACATCAATCAGCGGATTGGAGAGGATCAAGCCATTGTCACCGGTTACTGCAATCTTGCCGCTTTCAATAGCGCTGGTCATGGTGCTTTCGGTCGTCGCTTCGCGCGCGTTTTCTTCGCTGCCATAAGCGGTGCGCACGGCCTTGAATGTGTTTGGCAAACGGCGAGCGGACAGTGCGCCGACTTCGATGCCCGGCATGCGCGCCACTTGTGTGACAATATCCGTTCCCATTTCGCCCGCGCCGATGAGGCCGATGCGGATTGGTTTTCCTGTTTCGGCGCGTGTTTGCAAGTCCCGCGCCAGTCCAACCAGTGCCACATTCGTCGTCATGAGAGTCTCCGCGATAATTTTGTCACGCTTCACTTGTTATAGATGCGAAATCGTTCAACAGTCTCTATATGAACGCTGACACGTTCGCATCTCAAATCGACGCGACAAAATACGCATTCTACCGGAGTCTTTATGAGCAACGCATCACTCTTCGACCTCATCATTTTCGATTGCGACGGTGTTCTCGTCGATAGCGAACCGCTATCCTGCCGTGCGTTCGAACAGGTTTATGCCAATCACGGTATGATGCTGCCGGAAGGAACGGTTGCCAAGGGCATTGGCATGAAGCAGGCAGATATTCTTGAGATGATTGTTGATCTGACCGGCCATCGTTTGCCTGATGAAGCTTTAAGCCAGTTCTGGCCTGAGACGAAAGTGTTGTTTGCAGAGCATTTGCAGCCTGCCGTGGGCATTGCCGATTTTCTAAAAGTTCTGACCTATAAGCGCTGCGTTGCATCGTCATCGCAGCCTGAGCGCATCGCATTCAGCTTGAAAAAGACAGGGATTGAGCAATATTTTGGCGATGCGGTTTATTCATCGAGCATGGTCAAGCGTGGCAAGCCTGCGCCTGATCTGTTCCTCTTTGCTGCCGATAAGATGGGTGTCGATCCCAAGCGTTGCGTTGTGATTGAAGATTCGCCCTTTGGCGTCGAAGGCGCGGTTGCGGCTGGTATGACGGCTTTTGGCTATACGGGCGGCGGACATACCTATGAAGGTCACACAGAACGCCTGTCATCCAAGGGTGCGGAGCGCGTTTTCTCCCACTGGGATGATATTGCCCGTGAAATACTGGTAGCAGCCTGATCACTAGTCTTGCTGTCTTGTGATTAATGGATAACAAGAGAGTATCGGTTCAGCAGAAAGTTTCATGGAATGAAAGACGCAATTACGCTCGACCAGTTGCGCGAAGCAATCGGCACGGAAGTTGGATGTTCCGAATGGCGTGAAGTCACGCAGTCAATGATCGATCAATTTGCCGATGCAACGGATGACCACCAGTTCATCCATGTTGATCCAGAACGCGCGGCCAAGGAAACGCCATTTGGCGGGACGATTGCGCACGGTTTTCTGACTTTGTCGTTGCTTTCAACATTGGCATTTGAAGCATTGCCGATGCTCGAAGGGGCAACGATGGGCATCAATTATGGCTTTGACAAAGTACGCTTCATGTCGCCGGTAAAAACCGGAGCGCGCGTGCGTGCGCGGTTCAAGCTCTCGAGTGCTGATATTCGTCCATCAGGTCGTGTGGTCAACCATTACGAGGTTACGCTGGAAGTCGAAAACATGATGAAGCCAGCGCTAACCGCGACATGGATCACCATCTCAGTTGTTGAGCTGCCACGCGATTAACAGTATCTCTGATTACAGAGTAATAAGCCGTCCTTCTTCATCGAGAGGGGCGGCTTTGTCTTTGTGCGCTGTCATCAGCTCGCTGAAGAAAAACGGACCGTGCAAAAACATGCCGAAATCATAGAAATTTTTCTTTTCGGCGCCACGCATATAGAGCAGATGCATGAGGAAGAAGTTGCCTTTTGAGCGCTTGTAGCGATTCTCACTGTGCACATTCTTGAAGCGGATGCGGTGAATCAGCGGAGGTTTCTCGGTCTTGATCTTGAGTGTCTTGGCCGGATCAGAGCCATAGAAATGGATGATGTCGGTGAGTACCTGAAATTCTGACCAGAGAACCGGGCTGACTTCCATCACAACGCGCATATCTTCACGCAAAGTACGCGCTTTGGGATGAAGTGCGATCATCAGCAGGCACGAGCCGATTGCAAGCAGTGAGACAGGTTGTTTGCGCAGAAGGTCGGGGCGCTCACGCTGAACATCTGCAAGCGCTTCCACTGCCGGAACCGTGCCGAGGCTGTGCGCAACGATGATGACTTCGTCGGCGTTGCTTTCCGCGATTTTCTTTTTCAGCGCCTCTGCAAAAGCCTTGCGTCGCTCAATGAGCTTTTTGTTGCGATCATGAGTGCGGTCATAGGCTGCCGACCAGTCGTCGAGCAGATAAGACATGAAAAAGCGATCACCCGGCCAGCGGACCATCAAAGTCGCAGCAATCGCTGCCACTGGCACAGACCATAGGAGGTTCCAGAGCGGGAAGCCTATAAGCACCGGCGCATAGGTAATGAGGCTTGCAATGGCAATCAGAGCAATCGACAGCAGAAATGGCCACATGAAGAAGATGACAAAGCGCCAGCTTGTGGTGAGATAGCGCCAGAGCGTTCCGGTAAAGAGGATGTTCATGAAGGCGTAAAAGCCTGTCAACATGCGCTTTGGCGTGGAGCGTGCTGCATAATCATCGAAAATATCCGCAGTGCCGAACTGACAGAACTCCGTTTCTGTTTCCCAGCCATTGCCTTTGGTGGTGGCAGTCAACGTTCCGCAATCATCCGGCTCGTCGGTCATGGGTGAAAGCTTCGTCTTGGCTTTCCATAACCGGTCAAAATCTTTCAATACCATTGCATGACGTATGCGCACGGCTTTGGGATGTAGGCCTTCGTAGCCTGTGAATTGAATAACGAGTCGTTTGCGTAAGGTCATGAATATGGCGCGAAGGAATCAATCGAAATGGAAAAAGCCTGTGAATTACCGATTGCTCCTATCATGGAGCAATGAGGCTGAATTGTGCGGAATGCGCGTGGCAGATAACGTATTAAGGGCTGGTTCGTCATTATAAATCGATGTGAGAGTATTATTTATCTGCGACAAGGGGCAAAATTGCATCTGGAGGTGGACAGGTGGGGGGCTATCTGGTAATAGCCAGCACCAATTTGCAGCGTTTAAGCTGCGAAGCTTGGGAGAATTTAGGCGTTTACCGGTTGACTCGATTGACTGGAACTCGTTAAGAGACGCCCTAATGCCTCAGGCTCAATCGAAATTCTAACCGATACGGGATTACACGTGCAGGTACTCGTCCGCGATAACAATGTTGATCAGGCTCTCCGCGCTCTCAAGAAAAAGATGCAGCGCGAAGGTATCTTCCGCGAAATGAAGATGCGTGGCCATTATGAAAAGCCTTCCGAAAAGCGTGCTCGCGAAAAGGCAGAAGCCGTTCGCCGCGCCCGTAAGCTGGCACGTAAGCGCGCACAGCGTGAAGGTCTCATCGGCGGCGGTCGCGTAGCCGCTCGTTGATCGATCTGAAATTGGCGCTGCCTGTGTAGCGCCTTTTTTTGCATTCCGGTGCGGCCTATGGCTTGCGCCGGTTTTTGCATATTTGGAGTTTGGGATCACCTAGGTTCACGAGATGAGACATGGTGATTTGAATTGTCAGTTGGTCGCCATATCCAGACCTTCATTCTCGCCTTGATCTGATTGTAACAGAGCGCTGCCGCTTTACCGGATTAAGTCAGGGACAGTTTTTTCTACTGACTTTTCTGTGCTATTAAGAGCGATAAGACTAAACGGTCGGGGATAAATTTGAGGGATGCTGGTGGTTGAATCCCATAGATCCTTTATTGAGAAAGGAACGCTGTCGTTGCCAACACGTTTTAAGATGATGCATTCGTCCGGGACCGCTATGGCCCGAAACAGTCTGTTGGCCGCAACGGCAGTTCTGGCGCTTGGCCTCGCGGGTTGTCAGAGTTCCTCTACCAATGTACTGACTTCGATTGATCGTGCACAGGGCTCGACCGAGAACATCAGCTCGCTTACAAGCGTCATCCAGAGCAATCCACGCGACCCTGAAGCATATAATGTGCGTGGTTCGGCCTATGGCAAAGCCGGGCGCTATAAAGAAGCGCTGCGCGATTTTGAGCAGGCTATAGCGCTCAATCCGAACTTCTATCAGGCTTATGCCAATCGCGGTCTCGTGTACCGCTATATGGGCGACAGCACTAAGGCGGTGCAGGATTACAGCCGCGCGATCCAGATCAATCCGCAATATGATGCGGCCTATGTTGGACGCGGCAATGTCTATCGTCAGGCCGGACGCCTCGATCAGGCGCTCAGCGATTTTAATCAGGCGATTGCGCTTCAGACCACTGATGGACGCGCCTATCATAATCGCGGTCTGATTTACCAGGCCAAGGGACAGCATAAGCAGGCGATTGAAGATTTCTCGAAAGCGATTTCGCTGAATTCCACAGCACCCGAACCTTATAATGGTCGTGGTATTTCCTATGTCGCTCTTGGCGACTACGACAATGCCTTTGATGATTTCAACACGGCGATCAACCTTGACGGAAATGTTGCTGAAAGCTGGTCCAATCAGGCGCTGGTTTACGAGCAGCGTGGAGACAAGGCAAAGGCGGCTAATTCCTATACGCGGGCTATTCAGCTTGATCCGAATTATCAGCCCGCCAAGGCAGGTCTTTCACGTACACGCGCTTAAATAGCGCGTTTCGCTTTCCTTTATTTAACAGCGACATATAATAGCTGTATGTCGCTCTTCGATCACATCGGGTTTCAAAGCAATAATCTTCGCCGCAGTCTTTCATTTTATGAAAGCTGCATGCCTAAGCTTGGGTTGGCCGTTGTTTCGCATTCGGAACGCGGCTTCTTTATCAGTGGCGGGGAAAGAGCACCTGTGCCCTTTCTATGGATCCATAGCAGGCAGAAAACGGACGCTGATCTGCCGGACGGAAAACCGGGCAATCATCTGCATCTGATGTTTAATGCAAATAGCCGCGCTGAGGTGGAGGCATTTCATCATGCAGCGCTTCAGGGCGGCGGTGGTGAAAGCGGTGCGCCCGGTTATCAGGGGCCGGAAGAAATGGGCTATTATGCGGCCCTTGTCTTTGATCCCGACGGAAACACACTGGAAGCGGGTTTCCGTCAAAGAGCAAGATAGATTGTTTTTAGGCTCTTGAGCGCAGATTTCGCTTGTCGAGGCGATTAACCATCTGGTCGCCGACCCATTGAATTCCGCACACCATGATGATCAGAATGATCACAACAGCAATCATCACCGTTGTTTCAAAGCGTTGATACCCATAGCGGATTGCAAGATCGCCAAGACCACCTGCGCCGATGGCACCAGCCATGGCCGATGCGCCAATTAGTGTGATGATGGTAACTGTGAAGCCTGCCACAATGCCCGGCAGGGCTTCTGGCACCAGCACTTCACGCACGATTGTCCAGCGGTTTGCCCCCATGGAGCGTGCCGCTTCGATCAAGCCATTATCGACTTCGCGTAAAGAGACTTCTGCAATACGCGCATAATAGGGGATTGCAGCAATCGACAGCGGTACGATGGATGCCCATGTGCCGATGGATGTGCCGACTATAAGACGGGTAACCGGAATCAGTGCCACCAGTAGAATGATGAAGGGCACGGAGCGGAAACCGTTGATGAGCGCACCCAGGATGCTGTTCACCGTCAGGTTCTGCGCGAGGCCGCCGCGCTCTGTGAGAATCATGATGATTGCGAGTGGCAGGCCAACCACGAGCGAGATCAGGCTCGAAAAGCCAGTCATGATCATGGTCTCCCAAAAGGAGCGCCAGAGAAGATCAAGCATTGCCTGAGACATAGCCGAGTACCTCCGTGGCGTCTGCATGGGTGTTGAGATAGGTGATTGCGACTTCCAGTTTTGGCTTGTCCTGCGCGGGCAACCCAATGAAAAGTGTCCCGACCGGTTCGCCCTGAATGGTGTCCATGCCGCCATGGATCAGTTGAGGAGCGATACTGGTGGCATTGGCCAGATCGTAGAAAAAAGCGCCTTTGGCAGCAGCGCCGGACAGTTTGACCTTGAGAACGGCAAGATCGCCGGTTTTGTCGAGACGGTCACGCCAGATGGCAGGCAGTTCCGGGGTTAGCACCTGCAACATGCTTTGGGTGACAGGTGACTGCGGATTTGCAAAGACTTTCCAGACTGGACCTTCTTCGGCGATCGCACCGTGGTCGAGCACGATCACACGGTCGGCGATGCGGCGGATGACTTCCATCTCATGGGTAATGAGCAGAATTGTCAGGCCGAGCTTGGTGTTGATGTCTTTGAGCAGCGCCAGAATAGATTGCGTTGTTTCAGGGTCAAGCGCCGAGGTTGCTTCATCGGAAAGCAGAACGGCGGGTTCCGCAGCGAGTGCGCGCGCAATACCAACGCGCTGCTTCTGGCCACCCGAAAGCTGTGCCGGGTAGTGATTGATCTTGTCTGATAATCCGACGAGCTCCAGCAATTCCGACACGCGCTTAATTCGTTGGGTCTTTGTCTGGCCTGCGATTTTCAACGGCAGTGCAATATTCTGTGCCACGGTTTTTGCCGAGAGCAGATTGAAATGCTGGAAAACCATGCCGATGCGGCGACGTAACGGCTGCAGGCTGCTTTCATTTAGTTGTGTGATTTCGCGGCCTTCGATCCTGATCGAACCGGAATCGGGCGTTTCCAGACCATTGATGCAACGGATCAGCGTGGATTTACCCGCGCCGCTGCGACCGATAATGCCGAGAATCTCGCCGCGTGCAACCGAAAGAGAGACGCCATTGATAGCCGGTGTTTCGCCGAACATTCGGCGCACGTCTTTCATTTCGACGATGGGCGCTGATGTGGCGAGTGGCGGTTCAATGGTCACGGTCGTGTCTTCTGTATCTTGTGTCGCGGTGTAACCGTGACTTGCTAAATCGATAAGGCTTCAAGGAGAATGACGCCAAAGTGCAAAAGCGCTGTGCATTCGGTGCGCGCCGGATGCTTTTGGGCATTTTTTTTCCATACGTCAATAAAAGCCGCGCCGGAAACGTTTTCCGGCGCGGCTTTTCAGGCCTTAGAAGGATTAGTTCCAGGCTGGAATGCCTGTGCCCTTGTAAACGCGGTCAAGCTCGGCCTTCACAGTGTCGTTCTGGTAAGCAGCAACCAGGTTCTTCACCCAATCCGCGTTTGCATCTTCGGTACGCACGGCGATGAAGTTGTTGTATGGGTTGTTTTCCTTGGATTCCCAACCGATTGCTTCTTCTTTCTTGAGGCCAGCCTTGCCAGCCCAATCGTTGTTCACGATGGCTGCATCGAGATCGTCAATCGAACGACCAACAACACCGGCATCAAGTTCCTTGACTTCGATCTTCTTTGGGTTTTCGACAATATCGATTGGCGTTGCCAGAATGCCTGCATCGGGCTTCAGCTTGATAAGGCCTTCAGCTTCGAGAACGCGCAGTGCGCGGCCTTCGTTCGATGGGTCATTTGGAACGCCGACCACTGCGCCTTCTTTAAGTTCATCAAGGCTCTTGATTTTGCGCGAGTAAATGCCGATTGGCCAAACAGCGGTGTAACCTGCAACGCTGATGTCATAACCATGCTGCTTGATCTGCTCATCAAGATAAGGCTTGTGCTGGAAGGCGTTGGCGTCGACTTCCTTGCGTTGCAGTGCTTCATTTGGCTGGTTGTAGTCGTTGAAGATGACGCGTTCGATGATGAGGCCATTCTTCTTGGCTTCTTCGGCAACAACTTTCCAGACGTCTTCGTCTTCGCCGCCCATGATACCAACCTTGATGGTCTTGTCTTCGGCATGGCTTGGCGCTGCCGCAAAGCCAACGGTGAGTGCTGCTGCGGTGAAAAGGGCTGCTTTGAGACCAGCGCGGCGGGTCAGCGAATAGCGGGAAAGGACTGACGACATTTTGTTTTTCCTTGTTTAAAGATTTGGAGAACCGACTTCAGAAAGCAATCGTTTTTAGACGATCTTTCTGCTCCAGCCCACCTTGGTGCCGATAATTCCCGTTTATCGGATAAGAAACAAGAAAAATTATTTCAGAAAAGCGCGATATGGTGAATGTGAAATTGTTTTCACAAAAGGTTGAGAGGATTGTCATTTCCTCTCACGCGCCTGTCGGGAATCACGTTTCAGCGCTGGTTGCTGAGGATCATTTGAGCGGCCTTTTCTGCAATCATCAATGTTGGCGAATTGGTGTTGCCGGATGTGATGCTTGGCATGATTGAGGCATCTGCGATGCGCAGTCCATGAATGCCGTTGACCCGCAATTGGGGATCGACGATTGCGTCTGCATCGCGCCCCATGCGGCAGGTGCCGACGGGATGGAAAATCGTGGTTCCAATATCGCCAGCAGCCTTCTCGAGTTGCTCCTGCGTTTCATAGTCGGGGCCAGGTCTGAATTCTTCCGGGCGGTATTTCTCCAACGGTGCCTGTGCCACGATGTTGCGGGTGAGGCGGATGGCATCGGCTGCAACGCGGCGGTCGCTTTGGGTTGAAAGATAGTTGGGCTGGATCGCAGGCTGTGCGTGATGATCGGGCGATTTGATATGAATAGAACCCCGGCTGTCGGGTCTTAAATTGCAGACGCTGGCGGTAAAAGCAGGGAAGGGGTGAACCGCATCGCCGAATTTATCGAGGCTCAACGGCTGCACATGATATTGCAGATTGGCGCTTTCATAAGACGGGTCGGAGCGGGTGAAGACACCAAGCTGGCTTGGTGCCATCGACATGGGACCAGAACGACGCAGCAGATATTCAAGGCCAATCATCGCCTTGCCGCTCAGCTTGCTGGCCTTTTCGTTGAGGGTCGGAATGCCGCTCACCTTATAGACGCAACGCAATTGCAGATGGTCTTGCAGGTTTTCGCCAACCTGTTCGCGTTCCAGAACAACAGGGACTTCGGCCTGTTGCAAAACATCGCCGCGCCCGATGCCTGACAGTTCCAAAATGTGTGGTGAACCGACGCTGCCCGCTGCCAGAATCACTTCGCGCCTTGCCGTGATGGTGCGTGTTGTTCCATTCTGTTTGAACGTGACGCCTGTGGCGCGTAATTCCTTTATTTCGATGCGCTTTACATGTGCGCCCGTCTCGACACGTAAGTTTTTGCGATTAAGGGCTGGACGCAGAAAGGCCTTGGCCGTGTTCCAGCGAATGCCACGCTTCTGATTGACCTTGAAATAGGACACGCCTTCATTGTCGCCGCGATTGAAATCATCGGTCGCAGGGATGCCAGCGGCAATTGCTGCATCGCGGAAGGCATCGAGAATATCCCAATGGAGACGCGCGGTTTCCACACGCCATTCGCCGCCTGCGCCATGCAGATCATCAGCACCTGCAAAATTGTCTTCGGATTTTTTGAAGAACGGCAGCACGTCCTCCCAGCCCCAGCCGTCGCATCCGGCCTGTCGCCAGAGATCATAGTCGCGGGCCTGACCGCGCATATAAATCATTCCGTTGATAGACGAGCAGCCGCCAAGCACCTTACCGCGTGGATAGCCCAGTGCGCGACCATTCAGGCCGGGTTCAGCTTCAGTGGTAAAGCACCAGTCGGTGCGCGGATTGCCGATGCAATAGAGATAGCCGACGGGGATATGAATCCACGCATAATTATCTTTTCCGCCCGCTTCGAGCAGCAGGACAGAATGGTTTGGGTCGGCAGAAAGGCGGTTTGCAAGGGCGCAGCCAGCCGTGCCCGCGCCAACCACGATATAATCGTAGGTGTCGGTCATGATCTTAAATCCAGTAAAAGGTGGAGCCGCTATCCTATGAACATGCGGCTCCGTCGGTTATCCGAACAATTTCTTGCCAAGTCGCGATGCATAGAACTCGCCAACGATGCCTTTGCGGAAGAGGAGCACGCACGCCATGAAGATGACGCCTGTGACGATTGTCACGGGGAAGTCTGAGGTTGCGAGATAGTTCTGCAAAGCCACCACGAAAGCTGCACCGACGATTGGGCCAATCAGCGTTCCGATACCACCGAGCAGTGTCATCAGGATCACTTCGCCCGACATCTGCCAGCCGACATCGGTGAGTGTTGCAAACTGGAACACCAGTGCTTTCATGCCACCAGCAAGGCCTGCAAGCGCTGCCGACATTACAAAAGCCGCGAGCTTATAATGATTGACGGAATAGCCCAAGGAGACGGCACGGCTTTCGTTTTCGCGTACGGATTTGAGGATCATGCCGAACGGCGAATTGGTAATCCGCCAGATCGCGAACACCCCAATGACAAAGACAGCCAGCACAAAATAATACATGTTCATCGGCTGATTGAGATCGATGAGGCCAAAGAGATAACCACGTGGCACGCCCTGAAGACCGTCTTCGCCGTGGGTGAAGGCCGCTTGCAGACAGAAGAAGAAGAACATCTGCGCCAGCGCAAGTGTGATCATCGTTGAGTAGATACCCTGACGGCGAATGGCGAGATAGCCGATCACTAGACCGAGCACTGCCGCAGCCACTACGCCGAGCAGAATGCCAATTTCAGGTGTGACGCCCCATACTTTGACTGCATGTGCCGTCACATAGGCAGCACCGCCGAAGAAAGCGGCATGGCCAAAGGACAAAATACCAGTATAGCCGAGCAACAGGTTGAAGGCTGAGGCAAACAGCGCAAAGCACAGCATCTTCATCAGGAAGATCGGGTAGACCATGAAAGGAGCCACGATCAGTCCAGCAACGGCAATCGCCAGAATGATTGCCGACAGGCTGTTAAGGTTCGGTGCTTTTGCTTGATGATGTGCCGTCGTTGCTTTGAGAACAGTATCAGTCATATCAGGCCTCCTTCCCGAACAGTCCGGCGGGTCGCACCAGAAGGACGATAGCCATGATAACGAAGATGACGATGCTGGAGGCTTCCGGATAGAACACTTTGGTCAGACCTTCCGCCAGTCCCAGCACATAGCCTGTGATGATAGCGCCAAGGATCGACCCCATGCCGCCGACCACGACCACAGCAAAGACCACGATGATGATGTTGGACCCCATGAGCGGGCTGACCTGATAGATGGGCGCTGCGAGAATTCCGGCAAAGCCAGCAAGTGCTGAGCCTAAAGCGTAGGTGAAGGTGAGTAGAAGTGGCACATTGATGCCAAAGGCTTTAACCAGGGTCGGGTTTTCCGTTGCTGCACGCAAATAAGCGCCGAGCTTGGTTTTCTCAATAAGCAGCCACGTGCCGATGCAGATGATGAGCGATGCCACCACGACCCACGCGCGGTAGTTCGGCAGGAACATGAAGCCGAGATTATTGCCACCGGCAAGCGATGGTGGCACGGCATAAGGTTGACCGGCAGCACCATAATAATAGCGGAAGGTGCCTTCTATCACGAGCGCTAACCCAAAGGTGAACAGCAGACCATAGAGCGGATCAAGATTATAGAGCCTTGAAAGCGCAACGCGTTCGATGATGGCGCCGCCCAGACCCACGATCAGTGGAGCGAGAATAAGCGCTGGCCAATAGCCGATGCCAAGGCCGCTCAACAGCAGATAGCCGACAAAAGCGCCGAGCATATATTGTGCGCCATGGGCAAAATTGATGATGCGCAAAAGCCCGAAGATGATGGCGAGGCCGAGGCTAAGCATAGCGTAGAAAGAGCCATTGATCAGGCCTACGAGCAATTGCCCGAGAAGCGCCTGAACGGGAATTCCGAAGATCATCGTCATCGTCTTAAACTCCTAACGCTTGCGTGAGCGATGCCATGCGAGCGGGCAGCTCGGCGGTTGGGAAGTTTTCCGTCACCACGCCATGATCCATCAGATAGAAGCGGTCTGCCACTTTTGCGGCAAAGCGGAAGTTCTGCTCGACCAGCAACACAGTCATGCCGCGTTTTTTGAGTTCCACCAGCACATCGCCGATGCGCTGGATGATGACGGGCGCAAGCCCTTCGGTCGGCTCATCCAGCAGCAGAACTTTGACACCTGTGCGTAGAATACGGGCAATGGCCAGCATCTGTTGTTCGCCACCGGAAAGCTTGGTGCCGGGGCTGTTGCGGCGGTCGTAGAGATTAGGGAAGAGTTCGTAAATCTCGTTTAAGGACATGCCGCCTTTGCCAACGACCGGCGGAAGCAGCAGATTTTCATGCACGTTGAGCGTTGCGAATATTCCGCGTTCTTCCGGCACAAAACCAAGGCCCGTACGGGCAATACGGTGCAGCGGTACGCGCAGAATGTCTTTGCCATCAAGCGTGATGGTTCCGGTGCGCTTGCGGATAATGCCCATGATCGTGCGCAGCGTTGTGGTTTTGCCCACACCATTGCGGCCCAGAAGCGTGATGGTTTCGCCGGGCCAGATATCGAGATCGACGCCGTGTAACGCATGGCTTTCGCCATACCAGGCATTAAGCCCGCGCACGGAAAGCAGGGGTTTGCCTTTATTCATGTTCGGTCCCCATATAGGCGGTGCGTACGCGCTCGTCTTGTGCGACGGTGGCATAATTGCCCGATGCGAGGATCTCGCCGCGTTGCAGCACCGTGACGTGATGGGCAATGTCAGCCACCACTTTGAGATTGTGTTCGACCATCAGCACCGCACGATCCTTGGCCACATCGGTGATCAGCGCTGCAATGATATGCACGTCTTCATGGCCCATGCCTGCCATCGGCTCGTCGAGTAGTAGCACTTTGGGATCAAGCGCCAGTGTGGTGGCGATTTCAAGCGCACGCTTGCGGCCATAAGATAAATCAGCAGCCAGCGCATAACGGGCATCGGCTAGGCCAACGCGCTCCAGCAGTTCAATCGCTTTTGCGTCGAGCTGATCCAGTGCAGACAGCGAACGCCAGAACTGCGTTGCCAAACCATTTGGGCGCTGAAGTGCGACCTTCACGTTTTCCAACACAGTCAAATGCGGGAAGGTTGCGGAAATCTGGAACGAGCGCACCAGACCCAACCGCGCAACTTTGGCAGGATCGGTCTTGGTGATGTTGTCGCCAAGCAGCGTGATCGCGCCACTTGTCGGCTGGAGGAACTTGGTCAGCAGGTTGAAAACAGTTGTTTTTCCTGCACCATTCGGGCCGATCAGCGCATGAACGCGGGCGTGCTCCACATCAAGATCGACATTCTTCACCGCATGAAAGCCGCCAAACGACTTGCCCAACCCGCGTGCAGAAAGAACAATCCTCGCCGGCTCTGCTTCTCGCAGAGCCGTAGTATTTTGAGTTGCTGTGTTCATGCCATCCGCCTCTTACTGCGTGACCAGAGTACAGCCGCTTTCTTTAGGCTTCAAATAAGCCTGATCACCGGGGATGGTTGCCAGCACATTATAATAGTCCCACGGAGCTTTGCTTTCGTCAGGCTTTTTCACTTCCATCAGATACATGTCGTAGATCATGCGGCCATTTGGACCGACCTTACCGTTGCGGGCGAAGACGTCGTTGACCGGCATTTCATGCAGCTTCTTGGAGACAGCTTCCGTCTCGTCGGTGCCTGCTTCTTTGATGGCTTTCAGATATTGCAGCACAGCGGAATACGTGCCTGCCTGAATCATATTTGGCATACGGCCGGTGCGGTCAAAGAAGCGCTTGCTGAACTCGCGTGATTCATCGTCGCGGTCCCAATAGAAGCCTTCGGTGAGCGTCAGCCCCTGAGCTGCATCAAGACCAAGTCCGTGCACTTCGGCAATGGTGAAGAGCAGTGCTGCAAGGCGCTGCCCACCGGCAACGATGCCAAATTCTGCCGCCTGTTTGATTGCATTGGATGTATCAAGACCGGCATTGGCAAGGCCAACAACCTTGGCACCCGAAGCCTGTGCCTGTAGCAGGAAGGAGGAATAATCTGTCGTGCTCAGAGGATGACGGACGGAGCCGAGAACCTTGCCGCCTTTTGACGTGACGAATTTTGAGGTCTGATCTTCCAGCGAATACCCAAATGCATAATCAGCGGTCAGGAAATACCACGTATCGCCCCCCTGTTCGACCAGTGAGCCGCCAGTGCCAACCGCAAGCGCATGGGTGTCATAAGCCCAGTGGAAACCATAAGGCGAGCACTGCTTGCCTGTGAGTTCCGATGTTGCGGCACCGGTATTGATGGTGATTTTCTTCTTGTCTTTGGAAAGTGCCTGAACAGCGAGACCGACGGAAGAGCTGGTCAGCTCCATAATGGCGTCAACCTGTTCTGTGTCATACCACTGGCGCGCGATGTTTGCGGCAACGTCCGGTTTGTTCTGATGGTCGGCGGTGATGATTTCAATCGGTGCGTCCAGCACCGTTCCGCCAAAATCCTCAGCGGCCATTTTTGCCGCTTCATAAGACCATTTGCCGCCGAAGTCAGCATAAACGCCGGACTGGTCGTTCAGAATGCCGATTTTGACTTTGCCGTCTGATATTTCTGCTGCGGATGAAATCGCGGTTGCAGCAAAAAGTGCAGCCGTCGCAAGTGCAAAAAGTTTCATTCAGTGCTCTCCTCCCAAAAACTCCATATCCGTCGCTAAAGAGCAGACGGAATCCTCCAGTGAAGCAGTCTTTTTTAGACCAGGCGGGCAAACCTCCTCAAGTTCGCACACCCTTCTGCCTCGGCCCGGTTTGTTCCTCCACGCGGGCTAATTGTTGGAACGGTAGCATTGACAAATGCGTACAAGAACAACAATTTTTGAACACGGTCTGTCCGAAAATGTACAGATGGAGATTGGGAGGAACGCTTGCGCCAGTTTACATGGGACGATCTACAGTATTTTCTCGCTGTGGCGCGGACGGGTCAGCTTTCGACTGCCGCCAGACAATTGCGAACCAGCCATGTCACGGTGCTGCGTCGGATTGACCGTCTGGAGCAGGCGTTGGCGACCAAATTGTTTGAACGCAATCCGCGCGGCTATCTTCTGACTCCGATGGGTGAGCGACTGGTTGAGCCTGCGGAAGTGATGGAACGCGAGGCGCTGAAATTCCAGACAGAGGCAACGGGGAGTTTCTCGGCGCTGTCAGGTGTGGTGCGGCTTTCAACGCTTGAAGGATTTGGCAATTTCTTTCTGGCGGATCGCCTGCCGGTGCTGGCGAAATCCTATCCAAGCTTGTCGGTTGAAGTGGTAACGATCCAGCAGATCATGTCGCTATCGCGACGTGAGGCAGAGCTTTCGATCACGCTGCATATGCCACGCACCGGGCCGTATCACAGTGAAAAACTGACATCATACCGACTATTCATCTATGGCCATGGTGATTATTTGAAGTGTCATCCGCCGATAAGGTCGCGTGAAGACCTCTCACAGCATCCCTTCATCGGCTATATTGACGATATGGTGTTTACACCAGGCCTTGATTACATGCGCGAGATCTTGCCCGGACAGCGTTGCAATTATCAAAGCTCCAGCATTCACGCGCAACTTACGGCGACGCTGACCGGGTATGGGCTTTGTGTTCTACCATATTATATTGGAAGTCAGCATTCGGAACTTGTGCCTGTGTTGCCAAAGGAAATGCATCTGGAGCGCGAATACTGGATGAATTGCCATGTTGATGTGATGGCAGCCCCGCGTATCCGGGTGATCAGTGATTTTATGCTTGGCGCAGTGCGTGAAGCCTCAACAACGTTCTTAGGCGAAAGCCTGCTTCGATCTTAGATAAGGCCCCCGCCAATCGCATATATGCAGGTAATGACGAGCGCGCTGAAGCCGAAGCCAATAATGAAAAGGTTTAGTGATCGCAATTTTATCCCCCCGCATACAATTCGGGGCGGGTTATCGCTGAGTAGGGTTTGAAAGTCTACCGTGAATTGCATCGGTTCAAACTAAAGTTGTATTTGTCTACATGAGAACTTTTTTCGGTCTTTTTGACCGTCTAGTTCAGTTTCTGCGGTGAAACCCTCCGCTACAGTTCTTCCAGCGCATCGCCAAAAGTTTCAATCGCTCGTAACCGTTTGCGACCGTTCGCACCAACCTTTTCAATGGCTCTTGTTGTAAGCAGGTGACAAAGCGCCATAACGGATACGTGGTTAAAGAGAGGGCCGGGGGCTAGTGTCTGACATTGAAAATGCCACTGCGCAGAGGTTCGAAATGGGGCGCCTTCATCCGTAATATAGAGTAACTTTGCGCCGCGCTTCTCAATGGTCTCAAGGATCTCATCCATCTTAGCAATGCGCCGACGCAGCCCAAAGACGATGACCAGATCGTCAGGTTTTATACTGGCAATATACTCGCCCATCGTCTGACCCGGACCCGGTATAGCAACGATATTGTCCAATACCTGCATCATCTGCCATTGCAGATATGTGGCGAAGGGATTGCTACTACGGAAACCGATCACCCATGTTTTTCGAGCGGCGAGGATTGTATCGACAACAGAATCGATTTGTGTATCGCGTATAGAGACAAATGTTGTTTCAAGATTGGTGATTGCTTGGCTTACATGTGACGAGAGAGATTGAGCGCTGTCGCCGTTCGTCGGACTAGATAAAAATAGCCGTGAACCGGTCTGCTTCTCCTCACGCGCATGACGGCGCGATTCTTCATAAGTTTCGTAGCCCAGTCGCCGAACGAAGCGCGTTACTGTGGCATTCGACACATGCGCTAGTGTTGCTAGTTCCGAAGCAGAATAGCTCGCTAGTTCACCAGGAAAATCACAAATGAATTCTCCCAGCCTTTTTTCTGCTGGCGGAAGGCCATCAAGGACGTCTCTGACACGGGAAAGAAAGGATCTTTCTGCTGGGTTCATGATCGTTTTATGAAATCCATTTTTCAAGTTGCATTAATTATTAGCAGCTTTTTGCGAGATGTGTAGCTTTTTTGCTTAAAATGAGTGCAACATAAGTAATTGATAACAAACAATAAAATTTTGCTTGTCAAAACTGATTTTCTCTGGCTTGATAATGAAAAAATAATTTCATGCCGGTAATAAAAAGGGGTTGTACCGATATGGCAGGGGAACAAATGATGCAGTCCGGCGCTACGTCCGCGACGAATAAACAAATGGAACAGGCACTTGGGAGTATAGGTGTCACCAGTGCTCACAAGAAGATACTTCTTCTTGTGCTCATCGGCTGCTTGTTCGACTCATTCGAGCAGAACACAATTGGACTGGTTGGTCCTATCCTACGTGAACAATGGGGTCTGACGGGAACAGATATTGGCTTCCTGAATACCATCACCTTCGCAAGCGCTGCAATTGGGCGACTTCTTTCTGGCATTCTTGGTGACCGTTATGGTCGCCGTGTGATGCTCACCTTCAATTTGTTGCTCTTCACGCTGGGATCAGCCTTGTGTGCTTTAGCACCCAGCTTCGCTTGGCTGTGCTTTGCTCGCGCCATTGTCGGCTTCGGCGTAGGCGGCGAGATTTCAACGGCTGTTACAATGCTGGCCGAATTCTGTTCGCCCAAGTTCCGCGGGACAGCAGCTGGTCTTGTTAATGTGGGCGCAGGCGGCTTTGGCAATTTCCTTGCACCGGCTTTCGGTCTGTTGGTTTTTACGATCTTTCCGGGCGAAAATAACTGGCGCTGGTTGTTTGGCGTGCTTGCGATCCCAGCACTTCTGGTCGTCTTCTTCCGTTGGTATGTGCCTGAAACACCACGCTTTCTTGCGTCTCAGGGAAAAATAGGTGAGGCAAACAGGGTTCTGTCGATCCTTGCATCGGGTAAGCTTCGCCCGAAGAACTTGAAAGTCACTGAATATCTGTCGAAGATCGAGGAACGTGAAACCAAGCCTGCAAAGGGCGCTTGGAAGGAGCTTTTCCGGCCGCCGTTTATCGGACGTACCGTTCCTGTAGCCATCGCGATCTTGATGAGCTATGGCGCACAGCTTTCGGTCCTCACCCTGATGCCGATGATCTTTATATCGATGGGTTATACGCTTTCTGGCAGCCTTCTCTATACGATGGTTATTCAGAGTGGCAGTGTTCTGGGTGCAATCGCAGCTTCGGCTTTCGGTTACTATTTTCCGCGTAAGAGGGTTTTGACAGTTGGAGCAGTGTGTGCGTGTGCGGCAGCACTTTGCATCGTTTATCTCGGAACAAGTCTTTATCTCGTCCTGTTTTTCGGCGCAGTGTTTCAGTTCTTCGTATTGTTGCTCAATACGTCGATTTGGATTTACGCTCCAGAACTTTATCCGACCCGTATTCGTGGTTTCGGTGTTGCGCTGATCCTTGCAAGCGGTTCTGCTGCTGGTTCCTTTATTCCGATAATCGCTGGTGCATTATTCGATACATATGGAATGATCGGCGTTTTTGGGTTGGCGGCGTCTATGTATGCAATCTTTGCTTTCTGTATCCAGCTTGGACCGGAAACATTTGGGCGGAACATGGAAGACCTAACGCAGCCTGCTGATGACGGCAGCAACGAAGTCGATTTTGTGGAGGCAGCGCCACAAAAGTCATAATGCCTCAAAAGGGATCACAGACGGGATCCAAAAATAAGGAGTGCCGATATCTTTTGAGATAACAGGCACTCCAAAAAGACTAGGGAGAAAATGTCTGAATGTCAGCAACACCTCATGTTTTGCTAATCAACCCGAACAGCTCAATAGCAACGAGCGGAATGATGCGCGAAATTGCTCAACGAACGGCTGGCGGACGACTCGTTGTGAGCGCAGAAACATCTACGCGTAATCCTATAATGATCGTGAATGGAGAGCAGTTAAGTGCTTCTGAACAGCAAGTTATCGAAATAGGCAACGCGAGAAAACATAGTTGTTCGGGTATTATTGTCAGTGCTTATGGCGACCCGGGAGTCGATTTTCTCAGGGGCGAACTGGAAATTCCAGTTATCGGAATTTGTGAAGCTTCAATGATCATCGCAGCAAACGGTCAGCGAAAATACGGTGTTGCCACGGTCACGCCAGATTTGGCTGTTCAAATTGCGAACCGTTCCAAATATCTGGACTTGTCCCACCTCTATACTGGTATCCGGTGTACACCGGGGAATCCGAGAGAAATAGCGGGACAGCCGGAGCGCCTGATTGAGGAACTGGCTTATGCAGTTGAGCTTTGCTTACAAGACGGGGCAGAAGCTGTCGTGATTGGTGGCGGACCGTTGGGCGAAGCCGCAGAACAGCTACAGAAGATGTTCGATGTGCCCATTATTGCCCCGATCTCATCCGCCGTTGAATTGATGGTTAAAGCTATCAACGAAAATCAAATGCCGATGAAAGCTTTAATGTGAATTTATATAATTCTGGCATGAGCAGGTAAACTTGCAGAAACAAAGGCGAAATTAGCGGGGGCATTTTCGTTTTTGTTCAGTTGCCTCATCTGCCAGTAGTGCGGCCCTCTCTTTAAAAGAGAGGGCCGCTTTTTTTGAAAACAGTTTAGCGTTGTTTTGCCAATCCATGTTCGCGCATCTGGCTCAGCGTCATCTTGGGCGAAAGCGCTTCCGGATCGATGCGGATTTCAATCAGACCCGGCTTGCCGGATTGTTCACAGCGCTTGAAAGCTTCCGCAAACTCAGCGGTCTGTTCGACCGTTTCTCCATGCAAGCCATAGGCACGGGCGAGCGCTGCAAAGTCAGGATTTGCAAGGCCAGTGCCTGAAACGCGACCCGGATAGGTGCGTTCCTGATGCATGCGGATCGTGCCATACATGCCGTTATTGACCACGATGAAAATCGCGTTGGCACCATATTGCGCAGCCGTTGCGAGTTCCTGACCATTCATCAGAAAACAGCCGTCACCAGCGAAGCAGACGACGGTTCTTTCCGGCGCGGTGAGTTTGGCTGCGACTGCCGCGGGAACGCCATAGCCCATCGAACCATTGGTCGGGGCCAACTGGCTGCGGTAGGTGCGGTACTGATAGAAGCGGTGCGGCCATGCCGAATAATTGCCTGCGCCATTGGTGATGATGGCATCATCGGGTAAATGTGCACGCAGCCATTCCATGATCTCGCCCATCTGCACGTCACCGGGAATGTTTGGCGTTTTTAGATTGTCGCTGTAATCGGCATTCGCGCTTTGCGCCCATGCTTTCCAGTTTGGATTGGCAATTGGTGTGAGCTTTGCAGCCGCTTTTGCGAAAGCGGGCATGCTGGCATTGATCGGAATATCAGCATGATAGACACGGCCAAGTTCTTCCGCACCCGGATGAACATGAATGAGCTTCTGTTTTGGAACAGGAATGTTGATCAGATCATAGCCCTGCGTGGTCATTTCGCCAAGGCGTGCACCCACCACCAATAAAAGGTCAGAATCTTTAACGCGAGCTGCAAGTTTCGGGCTGATCGATGTTCCCATCTCACCAGCATAAAGCGGGTGGTGATTGTCGAACATATCCTGACACCGGAAGGATGCTGCAACAGGCAGTGACATGTTTTCAGCGAATGTCTGCACATCGCGAACCGCTTTCGCATTCCAGCCACCACCACCGACGATCATCAATGGCCGCTCGGCCTTTTCGAGAAGCGCTTTCATGTCCTGTAACTGATCGCTTCCCGGATGCATCTCGACATGCTTGTAAGTCGGTGCATCGCTGACGGTTGCGTGTGATGTCAGCATATCTTCGGGAAGGGCGATGACCACTGGGCCGGGGCGTCCGTTGATCGCGCGATGAAAAGCCTGACTGACCAGTTCCGGGATACGGGCGGGATCATCGATCTGCACCACCCATTTGGCCATCTGGCCAAACATGCGGCGATAATCAACTTCCTGAAATGCTTCGCGCTCCACCTGATCACTTGCGACCTGTCCGATAAACAGAAGCATCGGTGTGGAATCCTGAAAAGCGGTATGAACGCCGACGGAGGCATTCGTTGCACCGGGGCCGCGCGTGACAAAGCAGATGCCGGGCTTGCCAGTCAGCTTGCCATAGGCTTCCGCCATGTAAGCAGCACCGCCTTCCTGACGGCAGACAATCAAATCAATCTGTTCGCTTACGTCATGAAAAGCATCCAGTGCTGCAAGGTAACTTTCGCCGGGCACGCAGAAAACGCGGTCGACGCCATGAACGCCGAGTGCATCCACCAGTATCTGGCCGCCATTGCGTGTGTTGGAATTGGTCGTGGATTTGTGCATTTCCTAACCCTCAAAATGTCTGAACGACTTTGGCGCATATGCGCTCTATTTCGGAGGCATACGCAGCGCACCATCGAGCCGTATGGTTTCGCCGTTGAGCATGCTGTTTTCGATAATATGCAGCGCGAGTGCCGCATATTCGTCTGGCCGACCCAGACGCGGGGGGAAAGGAACCATCTGACCCAACGCATCCTGTGCAGGTTGCGGCAGGCCTTTGAGCATGGGTGTTTCAAAAATACCGGGCGCGATGGCGCATACCCGAATGCCAAGCGGGGCTAATTCACGCGCAGCAGGCAGGGTCAGGCCAACGATACCGCCTTTAGACGCCGCATAGGCTGTCTGGCCGATCTGGCCGTCAAAGGCCGCAACCGATGCTGTGTTGATGACAACGCCGCGCTCGCCCGTTGGCAGCGCTTCGCTTTTGGATGCGACATCGGCAAAAAGCCGCAGCAGATTGAACGAGCCGATCAGATTGATTTCAACAGCGCGACGGAAATCATCGAGTGGCATGACGCTGCCATCACGCGCCAGCATTTTCTTTGCTGGTGCCACGCCCGCGCAATTGACCAGAATATGCGGTGATCCGAGCTTTTCGCCGATTGCCTTAAAAGCTGATTCAGCACTCGCTGCATCTGAAACATCACATTGAATAGCGATGCCGCCAATCTCGGCAGCAATCGCATTGGCGCCTTCAATGTTGAAGTCGAGGATTGCAACTTTCGCGCCTTTGGCGGCAAGCGCCTGTGCAGTTGCAGCACCAAGACCTGATGCAGCACCGCTGACGATGGCGATTTTTCCTTCAATATCCATTTGTTCCCCCGCTTAAAGCGCTTCCAGCGCAATGGCAGTGGCCTCGCCGCCACCGATACAGACTGAAGCTATTCCACGCTTAAGATCGTTCTGCTTCATGGCATGAAGCAGCGTGACGATGATGCGTGCGCCAGAACAGCCAATCGGATGGCCCATAGCGCAGGCACCGCCATGGATATTCACCCTGTCGGCGGGGAGGTCGAGTTCCTGCATTGCAGCCATAACAACAACGGCGAAAGCTTCATTGATTTCAAACAAATCAATGTCGCGTACATTCCAGCCGGTTTTGTCGAAGAGTTTTCTCATCGCAAAGATCGGGGCCGTGGTGAACAGGGCGGGCTGTTGTGCATGGCTTGCGTGACCGCGAATAATCGCAAGCGGTTCTATGCCAAGCTTTTCAGCTTTGGACAGGCGCATCAGTGTGAGAGATGCCGCACCATCGGAAATCGATGAGGAATTAGCAGCAGTGATTGTGCCGCCTTCGCGGAAGGCAGGCTTAAGGTTTGGTATTTTTTCAGGCTTGGCGCGGGTTGGCTGTTCATCGCGATCAAGCTCTGCAACTGGAACCAGCTCATTTGCAAAATAACCTGCTTCGGTGGCTTTGAGTGCGCGCGATAGCGAACGCAGGGAAAACTCGTCCTGCTGCTGACGCGTGAACTGGTAGTGATCGGCGGTTTCTTCCGCGAATGTTCCCATGGCTCGGCCTTTGTCATAGGCGTCTTCAAGGCCGTCGAGGAACATATGATCGTAGATTTTGCCGTGGCCCATGCGATAGCCACCGCGTGCCTTTTCAAGCAGATAAGGTGCATTGGTCATGCTTTCCATGCCGCCAGCAACTACTATGTCGGCACTTCCCGCGGAAATGAGATCGGTACCCAGCATGACGGTTTTCATGCCTGAGCCGCAAACCTTGTTGATGGTCGAGCAAGGTGTGTGTTGAGAAAGGCCAGCATGCATTGCTGCCTGACGTCCGGGGGCCTGTCCCAGCCCTGCGGGCAACACACAGCCCATAAGCACTTCGTCGATTTGATCGGGGTTCAGCTTAGCTCTGTGGACTGCTTCCTTGATTGTGACAGCGCCCAGTGCCGTTGCACTCTCCCCCTTGAGCGCGCCTTGAAAACTTCCGATCGGTGTTCGTACCGCACTGGCGATCACGATCGGATCTTTTAGGTCTGACATTTGTTTCCTCCTCACAAACGCATTAGAGATAACAACACAGTGGATGATATGAATACAGCATAAACATGATGAGCAACGCTCATGAACTCATGTCGTGGAGGTATGGATAAAATGAGCCAGAACAATTCAGGCAAAATCCGCGTGGGTATTGGCGGCTGGGCTTTTGAGGAGTGGGACAAGAGTTTCTATCCGGAAAAGCTCTCCAAAAAGCGTCAGCTCGAATATGCTTCGAGCAAGTTGACCTCCATCGAAATCAACAGCACCTATTATGGCCCGCAGAAGCCGACGACTTTTGCCAAGTGGCATGACGAAACACCGGATGACTTCGTTTTTTCGCTCAAAGCACCGCGCTTTTCGACCAACAAACGTGTTTTGGCTGAAGCAGGCGAGGGTATCGAGAAATTCGTGACCGGCGGTCTGCTTGAGCTAAAAAATAAGCTCGGGGTCATCAACTGGCAGTTTATGGGCACGAAGAAATTCGATCCAACTGACTTTGAAGCTTTCCTGAAGCTTCTGCCAAAACGTGTTGATGGGCGCGATCTACGCCATGCTGTGGAAGTGCGTCACGACAGTTTCAACGCGCCGGATTTCATAGCACTGCTGCGGGAATATGGCGTTGCGGTGGTGATTGCGGGCGACAGTAAGTTCGTGGAAATTGCAGACATGACGGCGCCTTTTGCCTATCTGCGCATCATGGGTACTGAGGAAAACAAGCCACTTGGTTATAGCGATCATGAGCTTGACCATTGGGCAGAGCGTGCCAATGCGATAGCGGTCGGCCATGATGTGCCGGATAGTCTGAAAACCATCAAGCCGCCGTTGCCAGACAATGTAGCGCGTGATGTCTATCTTTATGTGATCAGTGGTTATAAGGCCCATAATCCACATGCGGCAATGGCATTGATTGAGCGTTTAAAATGATGAGTGCTGTGTGGAGTGTTGGAGATTGCGGGCATGAGTGAACTGAAAGTCAGAACGCGTGAAACTGGCGCGGTTGCGCAGATGCCGCATGGCAAACTGCCTGTGATCACAACGCCGACAGGCGGTACGGTTGATATTGTCACCAGCGTCAGCTTGCCGGGTTTTAATCCGCTTGATCTGATTTATGCGTCCGTTGCAGCCTGTATGGCGTTAAGTGCGCGCATTGCTGCCACCAAGCTCGATTTGCGTGAGAAGCTCACCGATGTTCGGGTGGAAGTAAAAGGCGATAAGGCACATGAAGGCCCGTCACGCATCGAACGATTCAATATAACATTCCATTTCGACGGCGATCTCACGGCAGATGAAAAGCATCGTCTTGCGGAAATGGCCGAGGAAATCTGCACCGTCAGCAATACGCTGCGTGGTGATCCAAAGTTTGACCTCAAAGTATCTTAAGCGTGATCAGATCTCTTCCCGGATACGCTCTACGCCAAGCGTAATCACGCTTTCCATCGCTGCGCGCGCTTTCTGACGGTCGCGCGATGCAATTGCATGCGCAATGCGCATGTGATTGGCCGCGCATTCCGCGATGCCTTCGGGTGAGCTTGCAGGCGAAGACAGCTGGAATGAAATTGCAAGGGCTGCTTCGATCAGGCTACTCACCGAACGCATGAATGGATTGCCTGACATGCGGGCAATGGCCAGGTGGAACTCCAGATCAACCTTGGCGATGGATTCAGGCGTATGCTTCGGATCATCAAATTTTGCAGCTAAGGCATAGAGTTCGACAAGCTCTTCGCTGGTTGCGTTTTTTGCAGCTGCGGCAGCAGCCGCAGGTTCGAGTGCCATGCGCATCTCGGCCAGATGATCGACGAAGACTTCATCGAAGCCTGCTTCAAAGCGCCATGTCAGCACGTCAGGATCAAAGAAGTTCCACGAGCTGGCGCCCAAAACGCGGGTTCCCACTTTGGCCTTTGGTTCGATCAGGCGTTTGGCGGAAAGGGTTTTCATAGCCTCGCGCAGAACGGTACGGGAAACGCCAAAGCGCAACGACAATTCGTTATCGCCCGGAAGTATGGAGCCTTCGAGAATCGTGCCCGCAACAATGCCGCGACCGAGTTCACCCACGACAACTGCGTGGCTATTATGGCGCTTGCGTCCGGTTATGGCCGTTTCCAGTAGTCCCAATTCAGGCCTCCTTCATGCGTTGTTTGGCAATCCTTAAATCGGAAAACCATACAAGTCCTCGCTGTAGCGCAATGAACAGGAACAGCAAGATACCAATCGCGATTTTTGTCCACCAGGAAGACAGTGTTCCATCGAAAACGATATAGGTCTGTATCAGCCCCTGTATCATAATGCCGACAAAAGTGCCTGCAACCAGACCCGCACCGCCGGTCAGCAGCGTGCCGCCGATCACCACCGATGCAATCGCGTCAAGTTCAACGCCCACCGTTGCCAGCGAATATCCCGATGATGTGTAGAGCGTATAGACGATGCCAGCTAAGCCGGAAAGCACACCCGACATTGTATAGATGCCGATTGTCGTACGGCCAATGGGAACGCCCATCAGTTCGGCTGATTGCGCATTGCCGCCAAGAGCATAGATGTTTGCGCCAAAGCGTGTGCGATGCGCAATGATACCGCCGATGATGAAGACTGCGAGCATCAGCATGGCGACGAAAGTCAATCTGCCGCCGCCCGGAAGCCGGAAATAGAAGCCTTGCAGCGTATCGATGAACGGGTGCGAAATTGGCACTGATTGAGTTGAAATCAGGAATGCCGCACCGCGTGCCAGAAACATACCCGCAAGAGTTGCCACAAAGGGCGGGATGCCGAGATAATGGATCATCATCCCCATCCACGCACCAAACATCGCCGCTATCACCAGAACGAGGCCGAAAGCAATCAGCGGATGGACGCCAAGCTGTCCGACGAGTACAGCCACAAAAACGCTGGTAAAGGCGATGACTGATCCGACCGAAAGGTCGATGCCGCCAGAGATGATCACAAAGGTCATGCCAACGGCTGCGATGCCTAAAAAGGCATTGTCCGTCAGAAGATTACCGATCACCCGCGTTGAAAGCATGTTCGGAAACTGGATGACGCAGATTGCATAAGCGAGCAGGAAAATCGCGACCGTTGTGACGAAGGGCAGATTGCGAAGCACTCTCATTGCCGTGCTCCTTGGTGCGTTGGCTTTGCAGCATTGTTTTTGCGCTCAGCACGCAGGAAGGTGAAGAAGCTGACAATCGCTGGCGACTGGAAAGTCAGCACGATCACGATAATGCCCGCTTTGATGATCAGGTTGAATTCCGGCGGGAAGCCAGCCATCAGAATGCCGGTATTGATTGACTGGATGATCAGTGCGCCGAGCAGAGAGGCCATGATTGAGAAGCGTCCGCCATTCAATGATGTCCCGCCGATGACGACCGCCAGAATAGCGTCGAGTTCAAGCCAGAGACCGGCATTGTTGGCATCTGCGCCGCGAATATCGGCTGTGGCAATCAGTCCGGCAAGCGCCGCGCAAAGGCCCGAAACGGCATATACACTGAACAGGAGAAACCGGGCTTTCACACCTGCCAGCATCGCCGCGCGGCGGTTGATGCCGGTGGCTTCGATCAGGAAGCCAAGCGCTGTTGAACGCACGGCAATCCCGACGGCAAGACCCGCAAGTATCCAGATCAGGACGGGCACGGGTATGCCAAGAAACGAGCCGGAACCAAGGGTTGCGAAGGAATCATTGTTGAAGGTGAGGATTGCGCCTTCGGTGATCAGCTGCGCGATACCGCGCCCCGCAACCATCAGTATGAGTGTTGCGATGATTGGCTGGATGTCGAAAACGGCCACAAGAAAGCCGTTCCACAAGCCGCAAACGAGACCGACGCCGAGTGCAACAGGAATGACGATCGCCAACGGATAGCCTGCAACGATCAGTGATGCTGCTGTTGCGCCGCTGATTGCCATGACCGCGCCGACCGACAGATCGATGCCGCGGGTTGCGATCACCAATGTCATGCCAACCGCGAGAATGGCGACAGGTGCAGCACGCACCAGAATATCGATCAGGCTTCCGTAGAGGCGTCCGTTTTGAAAGGAAATGCCGAGAAAGCCTGGCGCGATGATGGTGTTTGCCGCCAGAATAAGCCCGAGGGCTGCCAGTTGGGGGCTAAGTCTTTTGAGTTTTTTGGCCATGCGAGCGATCATGCTACGGCTTCCTTTTCGCTTCCCGTATCGGCGATGGCTCGCACGATATTGTCGGCGGTGATTTCCTCGCCTTTGAGTTCCGCCACATGACGACGATCTGAAAGAACGACAACGCGGTTTGCCACGGCTGCAAGTTCTTCAAATTCCGAGGAAATGATGACCAGAGACATGCCTTCGGTGCAGAGTTCGCCGATAAGCTTGAGGATTTCTGCATGTGCGCCAATGTCGATGCCACGCGTTGGTTCATCAAGGATCAGCAGGCGCGGATCGGTCGCAAGCCAGCGTGCGAGAATGGCCTTTTGTTGGTTGCCGCCGGACAGTAACTTGATGGGTTTATTGGGATCAGGCGGGCGGATATCCAGTGCCTTGATATAACGTTCTGCAAGTGCATTTTTTTCGCGTGAGGAAATTGGCTTCGACCAGCCCCGCTTTGCCTGTACCGCGAGCGCGATGTTTTCCGCCACCGAAAAATCGCCGATGATGCCATCTGACTTGCGTTCTTCCGGGCAAAAAGCAAAACGCTCGGCAATGGCTGCCACAGGTGAGGGTAGCTTAGTGTCCTTGCCGTCAATGGTGAGTGTGCCACTATCAGATTGATCGACGCCGAACATCAAAAGTGCGGTTTCTGTGCGACCAGAGCCGAGCAGTCCGGCGATACCGACCGCTTCGCCGGGTTTAATGGCGAGATCAAATGGTGCGACACTGCCTTTTTTGCCAAAGCCGGAAAAGCGGATGGGTGCAGTCGTGTTGTCGCTCACATCTTCGGTCAGATGGCGACGAACTGTTTCTTGTAGCTGATGTCCAAGCATCATTGAAATAAGGTCAGTGCGCGGCAGTTCTGAGAGGTCGCGACTACCAACCAGACGGCCATTGCGCAGCACGGTTGCGCTATCGGCGATTGCATAGACCTGATCAAGAAAATGCGTGATGATGATGATGCCGAGGCCTTCTGCCTGCAGCTGTCGCAGCACACCGAACAGCATTTCAACTTCGTGGGCATCAAGGCTGGCCGTTGGCTCATCAAGCACCAGCACCTTGCCGGAAACATCAACAGCCCGGGCGATTGCGATGATCTGCCGAATGGCCACTGAATAGGCGGACAAAGGCGCGCCGACATCAATTGTGAGGCCATAGCGCGCAAGAAGCGTGGTTGCGTGCTTTTCCATGCGGCGACGGTCGATGAAACCGAAACGTCGCGGCTGGCGACCGAGGAACAGATTTTCGGCAACCGTCAGATTTTCAAGAAGATTGACTTCTTGATAGACCGTGCCGATGCCAAGCGTCTGTGCTTCCGCAACAGAGGCCGGAGCGATTGCATGACCATCAAGCAGAACCGAACCGTCAAAGCCATGATAGGCGCCGGTCAGTATCTTGATGAGGGTGGATTTTCCTGCTCCGTTTTCGCCGAGCAGCGCGTGGATTTCACCACGATTGAGCACGAAGTCGACGCGATCAAGCGCAGTCACACCGAGAAAAGATTTGGTTATCGAACGCGCTTCAAGGAGCGGCGTTGCTGGCGTCTCGCGCGCAGCGATGTTGGGGCGAGCCATGGCAGTCTTCCGCTTGCGAATTGCAAAACCAGAGCGTGTTGCATGTAATTGCACCACTGCACTCGCTCCGTTTTTATTTTCACGCATATCTTTATTGAAAAACCGGTTCCCGCTTTTTCGCGACATGCTCAGTTCCGGGCCGCACTCACTGCGCAGCCCGGACAAGATGATGCGATCAGTAGCCGAGGCCCTTTTTGGCTTCATAAACGGCCTTTGGATCGTCAGCCTGCGTGAAGAGCTTGGATTCGGTCTGGATCCACTTGGGCGGAACGGTGCCATTGGCTTTCAGTGCTTCGATGACGTCGAAAGCCGGGCCTGCCATGTTTGGTGTCAGCTCAACGGTCGCGTTGGCTTCGCCATTTGCCATGGCCTGGAAAATATCAGGAACGGCATCAATCGAGACGACCTTAATGTCGGTGCCTGGCTTCAAGCCAGCTTCCTTGATGGCCTGAATAGCACCCACTGCCATGTCATCATTATGGGCGTAAACGGCGCAGATATCCTTGCCGCCACCTTCAGCCTTGATGAAGCTTTCCATGACTTCCTTGCCCTTGGTGCGGGTGAAGTCGCCGGTCTGTGAGCGGGAAATCTTGATATTTTCGTGGCCTGCAAGCGCTTCTTCAAAGCCCTTCTTGCGGTTGATCGCCGGTGAAGAGCCTGTGGTGCCCTGAAGCTCAACGACGGAGCAAGGCTTGTCGCCCACTTCCTTGACCAGCCAGTCGCCCGCGACCTTGCCTTCATGGACCTGATCGGAAGTGACAGCGGTGAGATAAAGGTCTTCCGGTGCATCGATCTGGCGGTCGAGAAGCACGACAGGAATTTCTGCTTCCTTGGCTTCCTTCAGAACCGCATCCCAACCGGTTGCAACAACCGGCGCGATCAGGATCGCGTCAACGCCCTGTGCAATGAAGCCGCGAACGGCCTTGATCTGGTTTTCCTGTTTCTGCTGTGCGTCGGCAAATTTCAGCGTGTGGCCGCGCTTTTCAGCTTCCTGCTTGGTTACGCTGGTTTCGGCAGCGCGCCAGCCCGATTCCGAACCGATCTGCGAAAAGCCGACCGTCAACGAGGCGGCGGATGCGCTTGAAATAAGAGCAAAAGACAGGGCGGCCGTCAGAGCCGTCAGACTGCGTTTCATATTAGTTCCTCCCAATAAAAGGCTCTCCCAGCCTTCTCGTTTATCAAGCATATAATATTACTTTATGGCAAGTGTATTTCTTTCAAACAACCGGAATTGAGGGTGCGACAAACGTGCATATTATCGAATTATATAGCGAAAACATTAGCTTAATATCTGTTTTATGCTGGCAACCCACACGAGGCGGCTAAGGGGCGCTTTCGCTTGCTTGACAAAACAGTAACCGGCGAATTAGTCATATTAATGAGAAGGAGCCGCCTTTTTGCATATGGATGCATTTAAGCGGTCGGGAAGAATGTTCTGCAAGCATTTTGCGGAAAATGGGAGGTTTAATGTTACGTCTGGTACAGTTCCGCGATGCAAGCGGAGAAACACGTGTGGCTGCTTGCGATGATGAGGGGGCTGCACATGTCGTCAATGGCGTGACAACGACTTATGAGCTTGCGTGGGCAGCCATTTCCGCTGGTATCACTCTTGCGGAGCAGGTTGAGCGCAGTGGTACGGGCGAGGCTGTTGATATTGATGCAGCGCTTGCAAGTGGTCGCGTTGGCCTGCCAATTATCCATTCTGACCCGGCGCATCTGATTGTTGCTGGTACGGGCCTCACACATCTTGGCTCTGCGGATGGTCGCGACAAGATGCATAAGGCTGCACAGGCTGCTGAAAAGCCGACCGATTCCATGCGTATGTTCCTGATGGGTGTTGAGGGCGGCAAGCCAAAGCCCGGTCAGACAGGTGTACAGCCGGAATGGTTTTATAAGGGCGATGGCTCCGCGCTGGTTGAAACGGGCGGTGAGCTTGTTTCGCCATCCTTTGCAGAAGATGGCGGCGAAGAGCCGGAACTGGCTGGCATTTATCTGATCGGCCCGGATGGGACACCATTCCGTCTCGGCTTCTGCCTTGCCAATGAGTTTTCTGATCATGTAACGGAAAAGCAGAATTATCTCTGGCTGGCCCATTCCAAGCTGCGTCATGCTTCACTGGGTGCGGAGCTTTATGTGGGTGAATTACCTGATCATGTTGAAGGTGTTTCGCGGATTCGCCGTGGCGATCAGGTGATCTTTGAAAAGCCGTTCCTTTCGGGCGAAGCGAACATGTCGCACACGATTGCCAATCTTGAGCATCATCATTTCAAGTATGAACTGTTTCGTCGTCCGGGCGACATTCATGTGCACTTCTTCGGCACAGCAACACTGTCCTTCTCGGAAGGTGTTAAGACGGAAAATGGCGACCAATTCGAAATTTCGGCAAAGCCTTTCCGTTATCCGCTGGTCAATAGACTGGCACAGGCATCCGCCGAAGATGTTGTCGTGAAGGCGCTCTGAAATGGCGGCCGCATCCAATATCAATCTGGCAATTGTTGGTCTCGGCAAGATTGCCCGCGACCAACATCTGCCATCTATCGAAGCCATTGATGGCATTGAGCTCAAAGCCATTGCCAGCCGCAATGCTGGACTTGATGGTCTGCCATCGTTTCACGACATCGAACAGTTGCTTGAGAGTGACGTTGCCATTGATGCGGTGTCGCTTTGCACGCCACCGCAGGGCCGATTTCAGCAAGCCTATGCGGCACTTAAGGCGCGCAAGCATGTGATGCTGGAGAAGCCTCCGGGTGCGACAATCTCGGAAGTGCAGGCACTCACGCGTTTTGCTGAAAAGCAGGGCGTTACGCTTTATGCAACGTGGCATTCACGCGAAGCCGCAGCCGTTGAACCGGCACGTGAATTTTTGAAAGGCGCCGTAATCAAGTCTGTTGCGGTGTCGTGGAAAGAGGATGTGCGTCATTGGCATCCCGGCCAGCAATGGATCTGGGAGCCGGGTGGTCTTGGAGTGTTCGATCCGGGCATCAATGCGCTGTCGATTGTCACGCATATTTTGCCGGAACGGTTTTTCCTGACGAAGTCCGATCTCTATTTCCCTGAAAATCGTGCGGCACCGATTGCAGCAGATCTCAGCTTCGAGACGGAAAACGGTGTGCCTGTTTCCTTTGAGCTCGACTGGCGCCAGACGGGTCCGCAGACATGGGATATTCGCGTCGAGACCGATAAAGGCACGCTGCTGTTGAGCCATGGCGGTAGTCGGTTGACCATCGCAGGCACGGAGAAAATGGCCGAGCCTGATCGTGAATATCAGCGCCTTTACCGGAATTTTGTGCAGCTTGTTGGCGAGGGGCGCAGCGATGTTGATCTCACGCCGCTGACCCATGTGGCCGATGCTTTTCTTCTCGGAAAGCGTCACGCGGTTGAAGCCTTTGAAGATTAGGAATTGGGGCCGCCCGGCGGTCTCTTACCCATGCAGGACAATGAAATGAATAAGCCCGTCGACCCGAAAGCACCAAGATTCCGCTCACGCGCATGGTTCGATAACCCGGACAATGTTGATATGACTGCGCTCTATCTTGAGCGCTACATGAATTACGGTCTCAGTCAGGAAGAGCTGCAATCCGGTCGACCGATCATCGGTATTGCGCAGACGGGCTCTGACCTTTCACCGTGCAACCGTCATCATCTGGAGCTGGCCAATCGCGTGCGTGAAGGTGTGCGTGAAGCGGGCGGTATCGTGATCGAATTTCCGGTTCACCCAATTCAGGAAACGGGTAAGCGCCCGACTGCGGGCCTTGATCGTAACCTTGCTTATCTCGGCCTTGTCGAAGTGCTTTATGGCTATCCGCTCGATGGCGTTGTGCTGACAATTGGTTGTGACAAGACCACGCCTGCCTGCCTGATGGCTGCTGCGACCGTCAATATTCCGGCGATTGCGCTCTCCGTTGGTCCGATGCTCAATGGCTGGTTCCGTGGTGAACGCACGGGTTCGGGCACGATCGTCTGGAAGGCGCGCGAACTGCTGGCCAAGGGTGAGATCGACTATGCGGGCTTTATCAAGCTGGTGGCGTCTTCAGCTCCATCGACCGGCTATTGCAACACCATGGGCACGGCCACGACGATGAACTCGCTTGCTGAAGCACTTGGTATGCAGTTGCCAGGTTCGGCAGCAATTCCCGCGCCTTATCGCGATCGTCAGGAAGTGTCTTATCTGACCGGTCGCCGTATTGTGGAAATGGTCTATGAAGATCTGAAGCCAACAGACATCATGACAAAGGAATCCTTCATCAATGCGATCCGCGTCAATTCCGCCATTGGTGGTTCGACCAATGCGCCGATCCATCTGAACGCTCTGGCGCGTCATCTTGGCGTCGATCTGACGATTGATGACTGGCAGAAATATGGTGAGGAAATTCCGCTTCTGGTTAATCTCCAGCCAGCGGGCGAATATCTTGGTGAAGATTATTACCATGCGGGCGGTGTGCCAGCGGTTGTTAATCAGCTGATGGGGCAGGGCCTCATTCATGAAGACGCGCTAACTGTTAACGGCAAGACCATCGGTGAAAACTGTAAGGGTGCTACGATTGAAGACAGCAATGTCATCAAGACCTATGATCAGCCATTGAAGAGCCATGCTGGTTTCCGGGTGCTGCGCGGCAATCTGTTCTCGTCGGCGATTATGAAACTGAGCGTTATTTCGGAAGAATTCCGCAATCGCTATCTTTCTGACGACAGAGACCCGAATGCCTTTGAAGGCAAGGCAATCGTGTTTGATGGGCCGGAAGATTATCATCACCGCATCGACGATCCGTCTCTGGAAATCGATGAGCGTTCGGTGCTGTTTATGCGTGGTGCAGGCCCAATCGGTTATCCGGGTGCGGCGGAAGTCGTGAATATGCGTGCGCCTGATTATCTGCTCAAAAAAGGCATCAGCTCGCTTCCTTGCATTGGTGATGGCCGTCAGTCGGGGACGTCCGGTTCGCCATCGATTCTGAATGCATCGCCGGAAGCGGCTGCTGGCGGCGGTCTGGCGCTGCTCAGAATGGGTGATCGCGTTCGTATCGATCTTGGTCGCGGAACTGCTGATATTCTGATTTCTGATGAAGAACTGACAGAGCGCCGCAAGGCTCTCGAAGCTGCTGGCGGTTATAAATATCCTGAAAGCCAGACACCATGGCAGGAAATCCAGCGCGCTGTTGTTGGCCAGATGGAAACAGGTGCGGTTCTCGAAAACGCGGTTAAATATCAGGACATCGCGCATACGCGTGGCCTGCCGCGAGATAACCACTAAATGTCCGGCGCAAAGACACCATTCGCAGCAGTTGCGGACTGGGGAACGACCCGGTTCCGCCTCTGGACGCTGGATGTTGATAGTAATGTGCTCAATGAAAGCCGCGGCGACGACGGGTTGCTCTTTGCAAAAGAAGCAGGCTTTGAGACGCTGCTTGAAAAGCATCTGACCCAGCTTGGTGCACCCGATGATCTGCCTGTGGTGATCTGCGGCATGGCGGGTTCGCGTACCGGCTGGATAGAAGCGCCCTTTATGAGTCTGCCTGCTGGACTGGAAGGCATTGTTGCTGCTGCGGTGCGCGTGCCTGCGAAACGGCATGTCATCATGCTGCCGGGTGTTGCGCGACGCAGCGAGGATGCGCCGGACGTGATGCGCGGCGAAGAAACCAAGTTGCTTGGTCTTGTGCATAGCGGCACGCGTGATGCGGTGGTTGTCATGCCTGGAACGCACGCCAAATGGGTGTATATTGCAGACGGCAAGCTCAACGATTATCGCTCTTTCATGACGGGTGAATTGTTTGCGCTTTTGAAAGACAAGTCGGTTCTGGCTGGTGCGCTTGAAGGAGCTGGGCCGGTTGATCCGCAAAGTGCAGCCTTTGCCGCCGGTGTGAAGGCTTCGCTTGCAACACCTGAGCTTATCGCTAATGCGCTGTTCACGGTTCGCGCAGGCTGGCTGGTGAATGACTATCAGCCGGTAGATCAGCTTGCACGTTTGTCGGGTCTATTGATCGGACTGGAAGTTGTCGGAGGCCGCACTCTGTTCGGACAAACGAACGAAGTCCTGCTGCTGTCTGATGGAATGATGGGTGCGGTTTATGCATCCGCGCTTGAGATTGCAGGCATCAAAGTGAACCGTATTGAAGCCGATGAACTGGTGCGTGATGGGCTGTTTATGGCGGCAAAACACGCATTTGCGGGAGGTGCGCAATGAGCGAACGTATCGCATGGCCAAAGCTTCGTTATCCGCTCGTGGCAATCCTGCGTGGTATTCGCCCGGAAGAAACCGAAGCCATTGTTTCTGCACTGATTGAGACAGGCTTCGAGACAATCGAAATTCCACTCAACTCGCCGGAGCCGTTCGTCTCCATTGAGAAGGCGGCAAAGCTTGCGCCGGATAATGTGCTGATTGGTGCTGGCACTGTGCTTTCGGTCGAGAATGTGGATCGACTCAATGATGTTGGCGGCAGGCTTCTGGTCAGTCCCAATGTCGAGCCTGATGTCATTCGCCGCGCGAGCAGACATGGCATGGTGACGATGCCCGGCGTGTTTACACCGACCGAGGCTTTCAGTGCCATTCATGCTGGCGCATCTGCGCTGAAATTTTTCCCGGCAAGCGTGCTGGGTGCCGACGGTATCAAGGCGATCTCCGCTGTCTTGCCAAAGGATATTCCGGTGGGCGCCGTGGGTGGTGTCTCGGAGAATGATTTTGCCACTTATCGGGCAGCAGGAGTGAGCTGCTTCGGTTTGGGTTCCAGTCTTTATAAGGCTGGATTGACGGTCGCTGACGTGCGCGAACGTGCGCAGCGTGCCGTTGAAGCATGGGACAAGATCGCGGGCTAGAGCATGTCTCCCAAAAGTGGGAACCGGTTTTGGGACAAAGACATGCGTAAAAACGAAAGCTTAAAGCATCTTGTTCATGGAGGAATTCCGCATAGCCTAAGGCGGGGGCGGAAATTTGGGAGAATGGCAGGCTCAAAGAGCCAGCCCAATTATGGGAGTGAGACAATGGCAGGCATGAAATCATTCACACTGGCAGCGGCGCTGGCCGCCTTTGCCTTTACTGGCTTTGCACATGCCGAGGACAAGGGCCTCGTTGGCGTTGCAATGCCAACCAAGTCTTCGGCACGCTGGATTGCCGATGGCGACAACATGGTGAAAGTCCTTCAGGAACGCGGTTACAAGACCGATCTTCAATATGCGGAAGACGATGTGCCGAACCAGTTGGCGCAGATCGAAAACATGGTCACCAAGGGTGCCAAGGTTCTCGTCGTTGCATCGATTGACGGCACCACACTGTCCGACGTTCTGGCAAAAGCCAATGATGCAGGCATCAAGGTTATCGCCTATGACCGCTTGATCCGTGACACGCCGAATGTTTCTTATTACGCAACCTTCGACAATTTCCAGGTTGGCGTATTGCAGGCACAGTCGATTGAAAAGGCGCTTGATCTGAAGAACAAGGAAGGCCCGTTCTATGTCGAGCTTTTCGGTGGCTCGCCAGACGATAACAATGCCTATTTCTTCTACAACGGCGCGATGTCGGTTCTTCAGCCTTATATCGACAGCGGCAAAGTCATTGTTGGCAGCGGCCAGACTGGTATGGACAAGGTAGCAACGTTGCGTTGGGACGGCGCAACCGCTCAGGCGCGTATGGATTCGATCCTGTCGGCGTTCTATTCCGACAAGAAGCTCGATGCTGTGCTTTCGCCTTATGACGGCATTTCCATTGGTATTCTGTCGTCGCTTAAGGGCGTCGGCTATGGTAGCGGCGACATGCCAATGCCTGCCGTTTCCGGTCAGGATGCCGAAGTGCCTTCGGTCAAGTCGATCCTCGCTGGTGAGCAGAACTCCACCATCTTCAAGGACACGCGCGAACTCGCAAAAGTCACCGTCGATATGGTTGACGCTGCGATGAGCGGTAAAGAGCCAGAAGTCAACGACACCAAGACCTATGACAATGGCGTCAAGGTTGTGCCGTCCTATCTGCTCAAGCCTGTAATCGTTGATAAGTCGAACTGGAAGGAAGTTCTGGTCGATAGCGGTTACTACAAAGAAGACCAGATCAAGTAATTTTATGCCCGGACGCGCCATAAATGGCGCGTCCGGAATGCCTGCTTCATTGCCATCATCCCCACTGCTCAGTTTTCGAAATGGGTTAGGCTGAAAGATTGACAGCGTTGTCTTTTGCAGCGCCGAGGTTCTTTCAAATTGATGGCACTGCAGCTGTGTTATGGGAGCGAGCGAATGAATGTAGCCAATCCTGTCCCGCATGAGACAGGCAGCGAAGGCCCGCATGTGAGTGGCCAGCCGCTGCTTGAAATGCGCGGTATCAGCAAATCCTTCGGTGTGGTGAAGGCGTTGAGCGACGTCAATTTTACCGTTATGCCGGGTGAGATCCATGCTTTTGTGGGTGAAAATGGCGCTGGAAAATCCACGCTGATGAAGGTGCTGTCGGGGGTTTATCCCTCTGGCAGCTATGACGGCTCGATTGTCTTTGACGGCGAAGAGCGGCACTTCCGCGACATCAACGATTCTGAAGCGCTGGGCATTGTCATCATCCATCAGGAACTCGCGCTTGTGCCGTTGATGTCGATTGCCGAGAATATTTTTCTCGTCAATCCGCCCGGTTCTTATGGAGTAATTGACCGCAGCGAAGTCTATCAGCGGACCAAGGTTCTGTTGAAGAAAGTCGGCCTGACGGAATCGCCTGATACGCTGGTGACCGATATTGGTGTTGGCAAACAGCAGCTTGTCGAAATCGCCAAGGCGCTTTCCAAGCGTGTGAAGCTACTGATTCTTGATGAACCCACTGCGAGCTTGAACGAAACTGATAGCGCGGCGCTTTTGGCATTGCTCAAGGAGTTTCGCGCGCAGGGCATCACCTCCATCCTGATCTCACATAAGCTCAATGAAATTCGCGAAGTGGCCGATAAGATCACGGTGCTGCGCGATGGTCGAGCGGTTGCGACGCTCGATTGCCATGAGGGTGAAGTCGAAGAAGATGAGATCATCCGCAAGATGGTCGATCGTGATCTGGAAAGCCGCTATCCGAAGCGTGAGCCGAAGATCGGTGACACCATTCTGGATGTAAAAAACTGGTCAGTTTATCACCCGCTGCACCCCGAGCGGCACGCGGTCAAAAATGTCTCGTTCAATGTACGTGCCGGTGAGATCGTCGGTATTGCAGGCTTGATGGGTGCTGGTCGCACCGAGTTCGCCATGAGCCTGTTTGGGCGTTCATGGGGCACGAATATTACCGGCGAAGCACGGATGAATGGCAAGCCGGTTGATATTTCCACCGTTGCCCGCGCTATCAAATCAGGGCTCGCTTATGTGACAGAGGATCGCAAAAAGCTCGGCCTTATTCTTGGCGAGAATATTTCGCGCAACATATCACTCGCACATTTGCGAGGCGTTAGTCCCGGTGGTGTCATAGACAGTATCCGCGAAATGAAGGTTGCCAATGATTATCGACAGCAGATGAGCATCCGCTGCCACAATGTTTATCAGGAAACTGGAACGCTTTCCGGCGGCAATCAGCAGAAGGTGGTGCTGTCGAAATGGCTATTCACCGGGCCGGATGTGCTCATCCTCGATGAGCCAACGCGCGGCATCGATGTGGGCGCGAAATACGACATCTACACAATCATCAATTCACTGGCCGAAAGCGGCAAGGGCGTGGTCGTCATTTCATCCGAAATGCCAGAGCTGATCGGAATCTGCGACCGCATTGTCGTCATGCATGAGGGAGCCTTCGTCGGCGAAGTATCTGGCGAAGAAGCAACGCAGGAAAACATCATGCGTGCGATCATGCGCAATAAGGGAAAACAATCATGAGCGAGAACGTAGTCCAGAAAGCGCCAAGCGGTATCGGGCGTTATCTCAAAAACAATCTGCGTGAATCGGGAATGTTGCTCTCGCTTATCGCGATTATGATCTTTTTCCAGATCGTCACGGGGGGCGTGCTGATGAAGCCGCTGAACCTGACTAACCTCGTGTTACAAAACAGTTATATCGTCATCATGGCGCTTGGCATGTTGCTGATTATCGTGACTGGCCATATCGATTTGTCGGTCGGTTCGGTTTGCGGATTTATCGGCGCACTGGCTGCGGTAATGATGGTGCGGTGGGGAATTCCGTTCCCTATTGCTGCCATTCTGTGTCTGATCGCCGGTGGTATTATCGGCGCGATGCAGGGGTTCTGGGTCGCGTATTTCAATATCCCGTCCTTCATCGTCACCCTTGCAGGCATGCTGGTTTTTAAGGGATTGATGCTGGCGGTTCTTGGTGGACAGTCGGTCGGTCCATTCCCTCCGATGTTTCAGAAATTGTCGTCGGGCTTTATTCCTGAGTTCATTGGTGCGACGGGTGGTGTTTATCTGACGTCGCTGATCCTCGGTCTGGTGCTGGCCGGTTTTCTCGTCTGGCAGAATTCCAGATCGCGTGCACGCCACATTGCGCATGAGGTGGAAACAGAGCCGTTCGCCTTTTTCGTGGTCAAGAATATCGTGCTTTTTGCCGGTATTGCTTATCTCGCACTGCTGATTTCATCGCATCGCGGCATGCCTAACGTGTTGATTATTATGGCTGTTCTGATTGCAGCCTATGCGTTTCTCACGACGCGCACGGTGATCGGACGACAGATTTATGCTGTTGGTGGCAACCGCCATGCGGCCAAGCTTTCGGGCGTGAAAACCGAACGACTGACCTTCCTTGCATTCGTCAATATGGGTGTGCTGGCTGCACTTGCTGGTCTGGTTTTCGCGGCTCGTCTTAATACTGCAACGCCAAAGGCAGGTCTTGGTTTTGAGCTGGATGTGATTGCTGCCTGCTTCATTGGCGGCGCGTCTGCTTATGGCGGCGTGGGTCGTGTGACGGGCGCTGTTATCGGCGCGCTCATCATGGGTGTGATGAACAACGGCATGTCGATTTTGGGTATTGGTATCGACTATCAGCAGGTGATCAAGGGTATCGTTCTGCTGGGTGCAGTGTGTATCGACGTCTACAACCAACGTCGCTAAAAAGGGGCATTGCCACAGGATTGCCATATTTTTGACACGGATTTGCCGAGTCAATCACAATTTTAACATCGCTTTTTTGCGTAAGATGCGCACAAAAAACGTGTTTTAGCGCTTTTGCTCCGCTCTTTTGGGAGAGGGAGGCGTGAGCAAACCGGGCCGGAACTCAGTTCCGGCCCGATCTGTTTTCAGCCTGATTTATTGTTCTCAGATTGCAGTGCGGCGCGCGTGGTCGAGATAAATTTCACGCAGCTTGAGTGCGACCGGACCCGGCTTGCCGCCACCGATAGGCTTGTCGTCGATAAACGAAATCGGCGTTACAAAAGTACCCGCGCTTGTCATGAAAGCTTCTTTCGCAGCGTATGCTTCATCAATCGTGAAAAGACGCTCTTCAAGCTTCATGCCGGTCTCGGCGATGAGCTGCAAAAGAGACAAGCGCGTGCAACCCGGCAAGACCGCATTGCTGTTCGGGCGGGTGACGATGACATCATCCTGCGTGACGATGTAGCCGGTCGAAGATGCGCCTTCAGTGACATAGCCGTCCTCTAACATCCAGGCTTCATCGCAACCGGAACCCTTGGCGATTTCCTTGGCGAGAGCTTGCGGCAGAAGGCAAACGGTCTTGATGTCGCGACGCTTCCAGCGCATATCATCCAGTGAAAGCACGCGGATGCCTTTTGCGACTTCCGGCCGGTTGGCAAGAGCTTTAACTTGGGTGAACAGAACCACCGATGGCTTCAAGCCTTTAGCGACAAAATCACGATCGCGACCGTCACCGCGGGTAACTTGCAAATAGACCAAACCTTCAGTGAGATTGTTGCGGCGGATCAGTTCGCGCTCGATCTCGACAATCTCATCTTCGCTCATCGGCATAGCGATGCCGATTTCACCTGTCGAACGACGCAGACGCTTCATATGCGGGTCGCTATCGACCAGCTTACCGTCAAGGACTGCGGTTACTTCGTAAATGCCATCGCCGAAGAGAAATCCACGGTCGAAGATGGAGATACGGGCATCGCGGGCGCTGACATATTCGCCATTTACATAGACGATACGGTCTTCAAGTTCTACTGAAACGGCCATGATGTATAGGTCCTGAACAAGTGCATCCCGAAAAGTGTCTAGCGGTTTTCGGATAAGATGCGCGCAAACTATATGAAAGAGATTGCGAAGAACATCGCAGCCTTTCATATGCCGTCAGTTGTTGAAGTGAAACATTTATTTTTGGGAAGGCAGATACAGAGACAGACCTGTTATGTAGCGTAATGTTATTACGATTTTGGGGTGTTTCTGCATAGCGGAAGCTAAAATGATAATGGCCGGGATCCTTTGGCCTCTTTTCCAAACAATATGATTCATAACGAAAGAGACAAAAAAAGCCGCCGCAGGGGAACGCGGCGGCTACAGCATCAGCCCAAAATCGATTTCGATTTTGGAAAGCGCGATGCGTAGGAAAATTTCAGAGCGTCCTTCGCGCGGCTGACACGGCGCGTGGCGCTCTGTTGCAGCCTGACTGGGTAGCGATCAGGCTGCGCGTTTCAGTGCATCTCCGATCATTGAAACGATGGTGTCGATCTGTTCCTTTTCGACGATCAGCGGTGGCGAAAGAGCGATCACATCGCCGGTGACGCGGATCAGAAGACCCTTCTTGAAGCAGTCTGTGAAGACGTCGTAAGCGCGTGCCCCAACCGCACCTTCACGGGACGAAAGTTCAATTGCGCCAACGAGGCCGAGGTTACGGATGTCGATGACATTTGGCGCGCCCTTCAGCGAATGTAAGGCATTCTGCCAATGCTCAGCCAGTTCTGCACCGCGGATCAGAAGACCTTCTTCGGCGTAGATTTCAAGCGTAGCAAGACCAGCAGCACAGGCAACCGGATGGCCGGAATAGGTGTAGCCGTGGAAGAGCTCGATGGCGTTTTCCGGACCGGTCATCAGTGCATCATGCACCGCGCGGCTGGCAAAGACTGCACCCATCGGGATGGCACCGTTGGTGAGGCCTTTGGCGGTGGTGACAAGATCAGGCTTTACGCCGAAGTAATCGACAGCAAATGGCGTGCCGAGGCGACCAAAGCCAGTGATGACTTCATCATAGATCACGAGGATGCCGTGCTTGTCAGCGGTTGCACGGATGCGCTCCAGATAGCCCTTTGGCGGCAGGACGACACCGGCAGAGCCGGACATGGGCTCCACGATGACTGCTGCGATTTTTTCTGCGCCGTGCAGCTGAACCAGACGTTCCAGATCGTCAGCCAGTTCTATGCCATGTGCTGGCAGGCCTTTGGAGAATGCATTGCGGCCAATATCGAGTGTATGGCGCATGTGATCAGCAGGAATCTGTGGGAAGACGCGACGATTATTGACGAGGCCACCCACGGAAATGCCGCCGAAACCAACGCCGTGATAGCCTTTTTCACGGCCGATAATCAGAGTACGCGTACCCTGACCAATGGCGCGCTGATAGGCAATGGCGATCTTCAGTGCGGTATCAACCGATTCAGAACCCGAATTGGTGAAGAAGACGCGGTCGAGCTTAGCATCCGGTCCACCGGGCGCAATAGCTGCCAGCTTTTCGGCAAAGTCGAAAGCAATATTGTGGCCCATCTGGAAAGTTGGCGCGAAGTCCATGGTCGAGATCTGGCGTTCGACAGCCTGGGTGATCTGCTTACGCCCATGACCGGCATTGCAGCACCAAAGACCTGCCGTGCCATCCAGCACCTGTTTGCCGTCGACATCGGTGTAATACATGCCCGAAGCGCTTGCGAGCAGGCGAGGAGCGGCCTTGAACTGGCGGTTTGCCGTGAAGGGCATCCAGAAGTTATCAAGGCTTGGTGCGTTGGTGTTGTTGAGCATTAGGACCTCCTATTTTGAGGATAAGAGGACATGCTTTCTTGCGTGCAACAAGTCCTTTTCTCCTAAAAATTAAATCATTGAATTTACGTGCTTTAGAGATAAAGTTTGTGATATATCGAACATCATAAACAGTATGAGGAAGCATCGATGAGCATCGATATTGGGGGCAGGCTTCGCTATGTACGTATGCGGCAGAATCTGTCTCAGCGTGAGCTTGCAAAACGCGCAGGCGTGACCAACTCCACCATATCGCTGATCGAAGCCAATCAGTCCAATCCTTCGGTGGGCGCATTAAAGCGTATTCTCGATGGAATTCCTATCGGAATGGCCGATTTTTTTGCACTTGAACCGGATGCACCGCATAAGGTGTTTTATCAGGCAGATGAGCTTGTGGAGATTGGCAAAGGTCCAATTTCCTATCGGCAGGTGGGGGATCACCTGTTTGCGCGTTCGTTGCAAATCCTCAAAGAGCGCTATGAGCCGGGATCAGATACCGGCAAGGTCTTACTCATGCATGAAGGCGAAGAGGGAGGGATTGTCATTTCAGGACGCATCGAAGTCACGGTCGGAACTGATCGCCGAATTCTGGGGCCGGGGGACGCCTATTATTTTTCAAGCAAGTTGCCGCATCGGTTCCGATGTGTGGGGCCGGCGGAGTGCTTAGTGGTGAGCGCCTGCACACCACCAAGTTTCTAATATTGCTCGCTATTCAAAGGGCTGAATCACCTTGTTAACAATGTGATTCAGCAGCGATTATGCGTAGCGTGAAATGCCCAGATCATCGGCCTGAATGTCTGGCTTGTTACCGGAGATCAGGTCTGCGAGTAGCTTGCCGGAGCCGGGCCCCATGGTCCATCCGAGCGTGCCGTGGCCTGCATTGATGAATACATTATCGTAGCGGGTGCCACCGATGATTGGTGTTGAATCCGGCGTCATCGGGCGCAGTCCCGACCAGAAGGTTGCAGCTTTCAGATCACCGCCCGGAAACAGGTCGCTGACCGAAAGATCGAGCGTTGCACGGCGAGCGGCTGGCAAATCCTTGGTAAAGCCGGAGACTTCGGCCATGCCGCCAACGCGGATGCGGTCGCCAAGGCGGGTGATGGCGATTTTGAAGCTTTCATCCAGCACGGTTGAAACCGGCGCCAGTTCTTCATTGATGATCGGAGCGGTGATCGAATAGCCTTTGACCGGATAAATGGGCGCATTCAGCCCAAGTGATTTGACCAGAGCAGGTGTGTAGCTGCCAAGTGCGACGACATAGCGATCAGCTGTCAACACGCCTTGCGATGTCTCAACGCCGGAGACTTTTCCGCTGGTCAGCAGAAGCGATTTAATATCGACGCCGAAGCGGAATTTAACGCCAAGACCTTCCGCAATTTTCGCCAGCGCATTGGTGAATTTAAAGCAGTCGCCGGTCTCATCATTGGGTAGGCGCAATCCGCCAACAAATTTGTCTCTGGCACGCGCCAGAGCTGGTTCAACGCGAACGCAATCTTCGCGGTCTAGCACTTCAAAAGGCACGCCATCCTGACGCAGAACTTCGATGTCCTTGCCAATGCCGTCGAGCTGGTATTGTTCGCGGAAGAGCTGCAAGGTTCCCTTTGTGCGCTGGTCATATTGAATGCCGGTTTCATCGCGCAGCGCAACGAGGCAATCGCGGCTATATTCGGCAACGCGCACCATGCGGCTTTTATTAACCTTGTAGCGGCTCTCGGTGCAGTTCGCGAGCATTTGCAAGAGCCAGGTATATTGCTTCGGATCAGTGGTTAGGCGCAGCACAAGCGGGGCGTGTTTTTGTAGCAGCCATTTGGCAGCTTTCAGCGGAATTCCGGGTGCTGCCCATGGCGATGCATAGCCGGGCGAAACCTGTCCGGCATTGGCGAAGCTGGTTTCAAGTGCTGGGCCTTCCTCACGGTCGACAACGGTGACCTCATGGCCGAGCTTGGCCAGATAATAGGCCGTTGTGACACCAACAACGCCGCTGCCCAGAATGATGATATGCATGTTCGCCTCTTATATTTATGCTTGTGCTTTTGGCGTCTGACCATCCACGTAAATACGCGCATAGCGATCGCCCAGTGATGTCAGGATTTCGTAAGGAATAGTGTCGCAATCACGCGCCACATCTTCGAGCCGCTGATGCGGACCGATCAGTTCGACCAGACTGCCAAGGGTAAGGGTGCCTTCAGGGACTGCTGTGACGTCGAGCGTGATCGAATCCATCGAGACGCGACCAACAATCGGCAGGCGTGTATCGCCGTAAAATGCTGAGCCTTTGTTGCTCAAAGAGCGGAACCAGCCATCGGCATAACCCACCGCAATGGTTGCAACCCGCATCGGTGCTTGTGCGATGAATGTGCCGGCATAGCCGACGGCAACGCCTTTATCGATGTCGCGCACCTGAATGATGCGTGCGGACAATTCGAGCACAGGCTTGATTGGGTTTTCGCCCGCTGCCGGTCCTACACCATAAAGTGCCACGCCGGGGCGTGCGAGATTGAAGTGATAGGTATTTTCGAGGAAGCAGCCGCCGGAATTTGAAAATGCGACTGGCATTTTTGGCAAACGTGTAAGCGCTGCCGACATAGCCGCAAGCTGGCGCGCATTGGCTGGGTTTTCCGGTTCGTCGCCGCTCGCCAAATGACTGATGACGAATTTTACATCGATATGGTCGAGCAAATGCTGGTCATCGATCAGCTGGTCGAGTTCTTTGGCCGACAGACCAAGGCGTGACATTCCAGTGTCAATTTGCAAAAGCGCAGGCAGTTTTTCGTTCAGGCTTGCGGCAAGTGCCGACCAGTTTTCAATCTGCTCAATGGAGTTGAGAACAGGCAGGATTTTTTCGCGTGCACAGGCAGCTTCTGTGCCGGGCTGTAGGCCGTTGAGCACATAAAGCGTCGCATCAGGGTTGAGAAAAGGACGGAGCGAAATTGCCTCGCCAAGATGGGCGACAAAGAAGTCGCGGCAGCCCGCTTCATAAAAGGCGGGTGCTACGCGTTCTGCACCGAGGCCATAGGCATTTGCCTTTACAACGGCAGCGGCGCGCGTGGGTGCAATGCGGCTGGAAATGGTCGAATAATTGTGACGCAGAGCCGCAAGGTCGATCGTCAATATGCCACCTGCGGCGAGGTCGCGCTCGGTCTGGGAAAAATGCATCGACATCTCGGTCATTTCCAGTTCACTCAAATGGTTACGGGATGAACAGGATCGATCCGCTTCCTCCCAAAAGCTCATCGTTCTGGAAAGCAACAGTTCATAATTTATTGCCTTCAAAACGATAGAGATCATGATAGTCGAAGACTATTTGAATGTTTTTGCAATTTATCGAAGATTATGCGAATTTTAACATGATTTGCGCACATATTAGCTTTTTGGTTGAATATTCTGCATGGCAACACTCGACAACATTGATCGCAATATAATCCGTTGTCTGCGCCGCGAAGGGCGTATGACCAACAGCCAGCTTGCAGCAGAAGTCGGCTTGTCACAGTCGGCCTGTCTGCGGCGAGTGCAGATTCTCGAAGAAAGTGGTGTCATTCGCGGGTATACCGCGATCGTTGGCTCGTCAGGCGGGGACGAGCGGCTTGTGGCCATCGTGCGCATCACGCTGGACCGGCAAACGGAAGAATATCTCAATCGTTTTGAAGAAGCCGTGCGGCGTCATCCGGAGGTGCAGGAATGCTATTTGATGACGGGTGATGCAGATTATATTCTGCGGGTTGAGGCCGAGAATGCGGCTTCCTATGAAATCATTCATAAGGAAATTCTGTCGCGACTGCCGGGCGTCGCGCGTATTCATTCAAGCTTTGCAATCCGTACGGTGCTGTTATCAAAGACGCCGACAAACCGTGCATGAAAAAGCCCGGCACGGGGCCGGGCTTTTTCATGATGAGGCAGGTGCGTCTTAGCGGAATTCGTAGCGAAGACCAGCGCGAACGGTGTGGATGTTGAAGCCATTGTCATGGGCTTGGGTTCCGGTTGCTCCCGGACCTTCAACATTGCCAAAAGGGTTGGTGCTGCGGTCTTCTGCATCGTAACCATAGGCTTTGCCACCGTTGATGCGCAGATAACGATAGCCGAGATCAAGCTTGAGCTGTTCGGTCAGATCGTAGCTCACACCCGCCATCAGGCCCATTGCAAAACGCCAGCTGTCCAGACCGTCTTTCTCGGACTGGTAATCGCAGTTGATTTCAGTGCAAACCTGACGTGTGTTCCAGTTGCCATAATTAACATAGGCGGCGCCCAGTCCCGCGCCGAGATAAGGCGTAAGTACACCGACCTTTGGCAGGTCGACATAGGCATTGGCCATGGCAGTCCAGATATTTGCCGTTGAGGAATCCTCATAATGGCAGTTGTCCTCAATGAGGTTTAATCCCTTTGCTGACTTCACATAGCTTGGGCAATCGGTGCGGCCTTTGATGCCAGCGCGGAAGAAATCCAATGTCGCATCAGCGCGGAACATTTCGTTGAAACGATAACCAACGCCGACGCCATAAGACGCGCCGCCCTTGAGGTCGAACTCATCATATTTCAATGTGTCGTCAATGCCGCGATAAGGCGGGTCAAATTGATTCCAGAAAGCCCAATCGCCATCTGTCTTATTCTTGAAATTGTAGCCGATGTCGCCGCGAATGTACCAGCCAGATGCTACCGGCAGAGGAGCAGGCGCAAGGACTACCGGCTCTTCAAGAATAATGTCAGCTGCGTGCGCTCCATTTGCACCGATCAGCATTCCACATGCCATGAGCGCTATCGCGGAAACATTTTTCATCTAACCAACTCCAAAATAAACAAATAGCGGCTCCCGAACCGTTAGCCAAAGATGGTAAATGAATATGCTTAAGCTAATGTTACTTTTTATTAGTGGGGACTAAAGTTGGACTGGGTTTTGAAAGTAATAAGCTCCAGAGCATCGATCTGCCTGGGGCAGATCGATGCTTTAAATGACTGTTTCTAAGTGACTTTTTCTCGATGTATGAATTGTGGAATTTTTACTTGAAATCTGCCGATTTAAGTATCGACTGATCAATGTCGTTAATGTTTCTCTTGCCGCAAAGCGCCATTGTTATATCGAGTTCTTTGCGGATAATCTCAAGCGCCAGTGTGACGCCATCCTTGCCCATCGCACCAAGGCCATAAAGGAACGGGCGTCCAATATAGACGCCCTGGGCACCAAGTGCCCGGGCTTTGAGTACGTCCTGACCGGAGCGGATACCGCCATCCATATGCACTTCGATCTGATCTCCGACCGCGTCCACGATGGGTTTCAGCATCGAAATCGAGGAGACGGCACCGTCGAGCTGGCGGCCGCCATGGTTGGAAACGATGATTGCGTCAGCACCCGTTTTGGCTGCCATAAGCGCATCTTCTTCATCGAGAATACCCTTGAGGATCAGCTTGCCGCCCCATTGTTCCTTGATCCATGCCACGTCTTTCCAGCTCAATTGCGGGTCGAACTGTTCGGCGGTCCATGAAGAGAGCGAGGAGAGGTCGGTGACGTTTTTAGCGTGACCGGCAATGTTGCGAAATGTGCGTCGTTGCGTCCCCATCATGCCCATGCACCAACCGGGACGCGTGGCCATCTGCCAGATATGCTTTGGGGTGAATTTTGGCGGGGCGGACAATCCGTTGCGCAGATCCTTGTGGCGCTGGCCGAGAATTTGCAGATCGAGCGTTAGCACCAGAGCCGAACAGCCTGCCGCTTTGGCGCGACTGATCAGGTTTTTCACAAATTCGCGGTCCTTCATGACATAGAGCTGAAACCAGAATGGTTTCTTGGTTACTGATGCCACATCTTCGATTGAGCATATGCTCATGGTCGAAAGGGTAAAGGGAACACCGGCTGCTTCCGCCGCCTGAGCAGCCAGCATTTCGCCATCCGCGTGCTGCATGCCAGTAAGGCCGGTCGGAGCAAGTGCGACAGGCATCGAAACTTTTTCACCGATCATCGTCGTTTCCAGTGAACGATTGGTCATGTCGACCAACACGCGCTGACGCAATTTGATCTTGGAAAAATCGCTCTCGTTGGCGCGATAGGTCGATTCCGTCCATGCGCCTGAATCCGCATAATCGAAGAACATTTTCGGGACGCGGCGCTTGGCAAGTCGCTTGAGATCGGCGATCTCGACGATATTGGGCATTTTCTCACCCCTTGTGGTAAGTTTTCTTTACCAATCGCATGAAGGATTGCGCGGCTGAAATCAAGAGCCATCCGATAATCGGAGGCGGTTCACTCTCAGTTATTTGATCGCATGTCACTTCCAACTATACTATCTGGTGGCTTTTGTGACTGAGATGTTGATGCCATATGCTATTATGTAAAGAGAACTTTGTGAGAATTCGCGGCTGCTTTTGACGCATACTGAAAATCAATAGCCTGAGAAACGTAGCATAGTTATGCATTAATGGTGTGGCTGAAGCGCTGTGCAGTCGAGGATGGCAAAATGAGCAAAACTCAAGACACTGGATTTATTGGAAAAAAGTCGAGTGCTGCAGGTGGATGGGGTGCATTGAAAAGCTGCGGCAAGCAATTGCTTGCAAGCGGTGCGCCTTTGACGGGTGCGCGTGCGTTGCTCAAAGCCAATCAGCCCGACGGTTTCGACTGCCCCGGCTGTGCATGGGGCGACCCGGAACATGGCTCTTCTTTCGAGTTTTGCGAAAATGGTGTGAAGGCTGTCGCGTGGGAAGCCACCGAGCGACGCACAACGCCTAAGTTTTTCACCGAACATACGGTTTCAGAACTGCGCTCGTGGACGGATTATGCGCTTGAAAATACCGGGCGGCTTACGCATCCCATGCGCTATAATGCGGCGACTGATAAATTTGAAGCGGTCGAATGGGATGAAGCATTTGCGACTATCGGCAGTATTTTAAAGAGCTTTGATACGCCGGATCGTGTTGAGTTTTACACATCTGGCCGTGCATCCAATGAGGCAGCATTTCTTTATCAGCTTTTTGTGCGTTCCTATGGCACCAACAATTTTCCTGACTGCTCGAATATGTGTCATGAGGCGAGTGGTGTAGCTCTGACACAGGCTGTTGGTGTCGGTAAGGGAACTGTTCTGCTTGAGGACTTTGAGCAGACCGATGCGATTTTTGTCGTTGGACAGAATCCCGGAACCAATCATCCGCGCATGTTGGGCGATTTGCGTCGCGCAGCCGAACGCGGCGCCAAGATTGTCGTTTTTAATCCTGTGCGCGAGCGCGGACTGGAACGTTTTTCGGATCCGCAGGATAAACTTGAAATGATGCGCGGCGGTAGCGAAGCAATTGCCAGCGATTATTATCAGCCGCGTCTCGGCGGTGATATGGCGGCTTTTCGTGGCATGGCAAAAGCTGTGTTTGCGGCTGATGATGTAGCTCTGGCTGAGGGTAAACCTTCGGTTCTTGATCGGGAGTTTTTGGCGCAACATACGGCTGAGTTTGAAGCGTATCGCAAAGCAGTCGATGCGACGACGTGGGAAGAAATCGAAGATCAGTCCGGTCTTTTACGCGAGGCTCTGGAGCACGCCGCGCGCATTTACATGCAGGCTGGCAAAGTTATTTGCACGTGGGCGATGGGCATTACGCAGCACCGGCATTCAGTGATCACTATCCGCGAAATCACCAATTTCATGCTGCTACGCGGCAATATTGGTAAGCCGGGAGCCGGGCTTTGCCCTGTGCGTGGTCACTCCAATGTGCAGGGTGATCGAACGGTCGGCATTAATGAAAAGCCGTCGGCAGCATTTTTGGATGCGCTGGAGAAAGAATTTGGGTTCAATGTGCCCCGCGCTGCCGGGCACAATGTGCTGGGTGCGATTGGCGCAATGCTTGATGGTTCAGCAAAGGCGTTCATAGGCCTTGGCGGTAATTTCGCACGTGCCACGCCCGATAGCCCAATGATCGCCAAAGCGCTCTCCGGTCAAAGGTTGACTGTCCATATCGCAACCAAGCTCAACCATTCGCATCTTGTGCCGGGGAAGGATTCTTTCATCCTCCCATGTCTTGGCCGCACCGAGATTGATCTCAATTCTAAAGCTGTTGCGCAGATTGTAACGGTTGAAGATTCCATGAGCATGGTTCATGGGTCGGGTGGTATCAATCAACCCGCGTCACCGCTGCTGCGTTCGGAAGTTGCGATCATTGCCGGCATTGCCAATGCAACTCTGGGACCAAAGCCGGTTGATTGGCTGGCGCTGGCCGATGATTATGATCTGATCCGCGATCATATTGCGCGGGTCTTGCCGGACTTCTACGATTTTAACAAGCGCGTGCGTGTGCCGCGTGGGTTTCATTTGCGCAATTCAGCGCGTGAACTGGAATGGGATACACCGGCGGGTAAGGCCACGTTCTGGAGTGGTGCTTTGCCGGAAGCCATTGAGCATCAGCAAGCGCGGGGCAAGTCAGGGCGCTATGTGCTTCAGACCTTCCGCAGCCATGACCAGTACAACACGACGATTTATGGCATGGATGACCGTTATCGCGGCGTGTATGGCGAACGGCAGGTGGTGTTCATGAATCCTGCCGATATGTCGGATATTGGTGTCGAGGCAGGTGACCGGGCTGATATTGTCGGTGATTTTGCCGATGGTGTGGAGCGTGTCGCGCGTGATTTCCGCTTTGTGCCTTATGATATTCCGCGTGGGTGTATTGCAGGCTACTATCCCGAAATGAATGTGCTGGTGCCACTTGGCAGCTCCGGTGAGGGGAGCGATACGCCGACATCAAAATCGATCATTGTGTCGTTTCGCCCTGTGCAGGTGGTTGGGGCGTGAGCGAAGAAGCAGAATATTTGGCGCTTGTCGATGCGCTTGAGGCGTCGTCGGGTAAGATTTCGCGTCTTGGTGCAGGCATTCTTGCTGCAACCGCGCTTGATATAGCCTCGGACAGCAGGACCTTTTCACGATTATTTGGTGTGGCTCACGCGCTTGTGTTGCGTGAGATTGTGGCACTTGACGCGGATGGTGGTTACATCCGCGTCCGACAACGCGATGAACGAACGCAACGCACGCGTTATGAGTTGAACGCGGCCGGTATTCGACTTGCCGAAGAAATGGGACTTTAATTAATTCTGATTTATTGTTTTTATAGAGAACACTTCCAATTTAACTGATTTTTGGGCTGATGCTGAGCACTGATCTTCACGAAAACTTATTTTGAAGATGTATTTTTACATGTGAATTTGATGATTAATTATGTTTATAAAGCGTGCTTTTATCAGCATGCTTTTGGTTGCATCGTGCCTCCGAATAAACCAGTGAGAATCGTTTAAATGGCCACAAGAATTTCTCCTCTTGTTCATGCGGGGCAGAGGGTGCGCAAAGCGATTGCGAGTGTTGTTATTGTGACGAGTGCTTTTCTGGCTTCGGGCCTTGAGGCGCGTGCCGAAATGAGCGGTGTCATTCCGGTTGCCGTCACACAGATTAAGCTGGTCGATTACCAACCAGAATTGACGCTTTCGGGTGCGATTGCTGCGCGTTCGCTGGTTAATGTATCGTTTCGGCTTAATGGTCAGGTTGTCGAGCGCATGGTCGAAGTCGGCCAGCATGTCGATAAGGGTGAGGTTCTTGCCCGGATCGACAATGCCGAGCAGCAGGCGAACATGCGCGTGGCACAAGCATCACAGGATGCAGCGAAAGCGCAGCTTGTTCAGGCGCAGGCAAGTTTTAACCGTCAGCAAGCCTTGCTTGGACAGGGTTTTACCACACGCAGTCAGTTTGATCAGGCGCAACAGGTTTTGCGCACTGCTGAAAGCACCCTTAAAACTGCTGAAAGTCAGCTTGGAAATGCAAGTGATGAACTTTCTTACACAGACCTTCGTGCACCAGTCTCAGGTGTCATTACCGCGCGCAATGTTGAAAGCGGTCAGGTGGTGCAGGCTGCGCAAACCGCTTTTTCGATTGCCGAAGACGGTGCGCGCGATGCGATTTTCGATGTGCAGGAAACGCTCGTCAATCACGCCAAGATTGGGATGGGCGTGACGCTGGGTTTGCTTTCTGATGAAGATGTTAAGACCGAAGGCAGCATTCGCGAAATTTCTCCGGTGGTCGATGCGCAGACAGGCACTGTGCGCGTGAAGGTTGGCATTTCGGAAGTGCCTGCGCAAATGGCGCTTGGTGCAATCGTGACCGGCACCGTGCATATGGATGGCCAGGAAGTGTTTATTCTGCCTTGGAGCGCTGTCACATCGGATGCCGGGAATACGGCTGTGTGGCGCGTGGCCAAGGATACGAAGCTTGCAGCGCTGGTTCCGGTTCAGGTGCTTGCTTTTGAAAAAGAGCGGGTGATCGTTGCGTCCGGTCTGAATGAAGGTGATCTTGTTGTGACCAAGGGTGCGCAGATGTTGCGCGCAGGTGCCCAGACAGAGATTGTTCAAGGTCTTGAAGGGGCAGCAGCGCAATGAGGTCGACAATGAAATTCTTTGGTTCTCTTGCTTTGGCGGGGACGCTTGTTGTGCTTGCAGCGTGTGGCAAGGAAGATGATAAGTCGTCAGACGCTTCCCCTGTTCGTCCGGTGCTTTACACAATCGCTACGCCAAAGCCTGCGATACAAACCAGTTTTGCCGGTACGATCGAACCGCGCTATTCCACGGATCTTGCTTTTCGGGTGCTGGGGCGACTGATTGCACGTCCTGTCATCGTTGGTGATCTCGTTAATAAAGGCGAGACAGTCGCGATGCTTGATCCTACGGCACTTGATCTTTCTGTGCAGGCGGCAAAGGCTGATCTTGCAAGTGCTCAGGCCCAATTTGCCAATGCTGCTGCGAGTGAGGGGCGTCTTAATATTCTGCTCAAAGGCAGCAATATTTCACAAGCCGATTACGATGCCGCAAAACAGGCGCGTGACAGTGCTGAGGCGGGGCTTCAAAAAGCACAGGCTGGTTTGCGTAAGGCGGAAGATCAGCGTGGCTATGCTGTACTAAGTCCGGATTTTGACGGTGTTATTTCAGCCACCAATGCAGAAGTTGGACAAGTGGTTGCCGCGGGACAAGCGGTGATGACGGTGGCACGACCGGATATTCGCGAAGCCGTGCTTGATATACCCGACAATATGACAGAGTTTTTTGTGCCGGGAACACCGTTTCATGTGCAGCTTCAGGCTGATGGAAGCGTGACGGGACAGGGGACAGTGCGTGAAGTTGCGCCGCAAGCAGATGCGCAGACCAGAACACGTCGTGTTCGCATAGCACTTGAAAATCCACCAGAAGGCTTCCGGCTTGGGGCAACCATTCGTGCAGGCCGCACACGGTCGCAGAAAGATCATGTGATTCTGCCGATAGAGGCTCTGGTGGAAAAAGACGGTAAAACCGCAATCTGGGTCGTTGATCCCAAAATGCAGACCGTAAGCCTCCATGATGTTCAGGTTGTGGAGCGTGAGCGCGATAGTTTTATGGCCAATAATGTTGAAGTGGGTAGCTACGTGGCAACGGCTGGTGTGAACCAGCTTGAAGAAGGACAAAAAGTCCGACTGGATGCGAAGGGAAGCGGCCTGTGAAAAAAGGTTTTAATCTTTCTGACTGGGCTTTGAACCATCGTTCGCTGGTCTGGTATTTCATGCTGGTGTTTCTGGTTGCGGGCTTCGTCTCCTACCTTGATCTGGGCCGCGCAGAAGATCCAGAATTTACCGTCAAAACGATGGTTGTTCAGGCAAGTTGGCCGGGGGCATCTATTGATGAGACGATGAACCAAGTCACGGACCGCCTTGAAAAGAAGCTCGAAGAACTGGATACGCTGGATTATACGCGCAGTGTGACAACACCGGGCAAGTCAGTCGTATTCGTGTTTCTGAAAGATACCGTGCGTAAAAAAGAGGTCACAGAGGCCTGGACGCAAGTGCGGCACATGCTCGATGACATCAAGCCCAATCTTCCAGAGGGCGTTTATGGTCCTTATTATAACGACAAGTTTGGCGATGTGTTTGGCAATATTTATGCCTTTACATCGGATGGGCTATCGATGCGTCAGCTTCGCGATTATGCGGAGGATGTGCGTACCAAAATTCTGACCATTCCAAGCGCTGGCAAGGTCGAACTGATCGGTGCGCAGGATGAGGCGATCTATCTTGAGTTCTCGACGCGTCAGGTGGCAGCCCTTGGTCTCGATCAGCAAGCAATTCTGAAAGCGCTTCAGGATCAGAATGCAATTACGCCTTCTGGCGTCGTGCAGGCTGGGCCGGAACGTATCAGCGTGCGGGTGAGTGGTCAGTTTAACTCCGAGGATGATCTTCGCGCCGTCAATCTGCGTGTCAATGATCGCTTCTTCCGCCTCTCGGATGTTGCCACGATCACGCGCGGTTATGTTGATCCGCCGACAGCGATTTTCCGCGTCAATGGCGAAGATGCCATCGGGATTGCGGTTGGTATGAAGCCAAATGGCAATCTGCTGGAGTTTGGCGAAAAACTTGATGCCATGATGGATAAGGTGAAGACCGATCTGCCTGTTGGTATCAATGTTTCCAAGGTTGCTGACCAGCCGGAAGTGGTTCAGGATGCTGTGTCCGGATTCACCAAAGCGCTATTTGAAGCGGTGGTCATTGTTCTGGCCGTGAGTTTCATAAGCCTTGGTCTTCGCGCAGGCTTTGTGGTTTCGCTGTCGATCCCGCTGGTGCTGGCGATTACCTTTCTTGTCATGTCATTGATGGATATTTCGCTGCAACGCGTTTCCTTGGGTGCTTTGATTATCTCGCTCGGGCTTCTCGTCGATGATGCGATGATTGCGGTCGAGATGATGGTGGCGCGGCTGGAAAAGGGCGACCCTATCAATAAGGCTGCGACTTACGTCTATTCCCATACGGCATTCCCGATGCTGACGGGAACGCTTGTGACCATTGCAGGCTTCATCCCGATTGGTCTTAATTCCAGTCAGGCGGGCGAATATACCTATACGCTGTTTGTTGTGATTGCGGTTTCACTGATCGTTTCGTGGATTGTGGCCGTGTTATTTGCGCCGCTTCTCGGCGTGACTATATTGCCGAAAAAGATGAAGCATCATGAGCATAAGCCCAGCCGCTTTTTTCAAGCTTTTTCAAAGACATTGCTGCTGGCAATGCGCCATAAGTGGATCACGATTGTCGCGACAATCGCCTTATTTGTCGTCTCGGTTTTTGGAATGGGCTTTATCGAGCGCCAGTTTTTCCCGGAGTCGGATCGCCCCGAACTGGTGATAGACTGGACATTGCCGCAGAACAGTTCAATCGCTGACACCAAAGCGCAGATGGAGCGTTTTGAGCAGACAATGCTCAAGGACAATCCAGATATTGAGCATTGGAGCACCTATGTCGGCCAGAGCGCGATCCGCTTCATCCTGTCATTCGATGTGCAGCCAGCCAATCCCTATTTCGGGCAGATGGTCGTGGTTGCTAAGGACGTCGAAGCGCGTGACCGTCTGAAAGCGAAGTTCGATGAAGTTCTGCGCAAGGATTATGTCGGCACTGATACGTTTGTGAAATTCCTAGAACTCGGACCGCCGGTTGGTCGTCCGGTGCAGTATCGTATTTCTGGACCTGATATTCAGGAACTGCGTGGTATCGCGCAGGATTTTGCGGGCGTCATGAGCGCGGACAAGCGCTTGGGTGTTGTCAGCTATAACTGGAATGAACCGGGCCGGGTTATTCGTGTTGATGTGATGCAGGACAAGGCGCGCAAGCTCGGCATTTCATCCAAGGATATTGCGACGACGCTTAATGGCGTGGTGGGTGGTATTCCGATCACGCAGGTGCGCGATTCGATCTATCTGATTGATGTGATTGTGCGGGCGCAGAAGCACGAACGCGATTCCATTGACACATTGCAGAGCTTGCAGATTGCAACGGGCAACGGCAGTTCTGTCCCGCTCGCAGCCATTGCCAATTTCCGCTACGAGCTTGAACAGCCGGTTGTTTATCGCCGTTCGCGCATTCCAACGATTACGGTGGCTGCCGGTATCAACGACACGACCATGCCGGATACAATCGTCAGCGAGTTGCAGCCTTCGGTGAATAGTTTCATCGAAAAGCTGCCAGCGGGCTATTCGATTGTAACGGCGGGTACGGTTGAAGAAAGCGGCAAGAGTCAGGGGCCGATTGCAGCCGTAGTGCCGCTGATGCTCTTCGTTATGGCAACTGTGCTGATGATTCAGTTGCAGAGTTTTCAGCGGCTGTTCCTTGTGGTTGCCGTCGCACCACTCGGGCTGATCGGGGTAGTTGCGGCACTGCTGCCGAGTGGTCAGCCGCTTGGCTTCGTGGCAATTCTGGGTGTGCTGGCGCTAATCGGTATTCTCATCCGAAATTCGGTCATTCTGATTGTACAGGTTGAAGAGCATATTACCGAGGGTATGCATCCGTGGGATGCGGTTGTTGATGCAAGTCAGCATCGTATGCGACCGATTGCTTTGACCGCAGCGGCTGCAAGTCTGGCGCTGATTCCGATTGCCCGTGAAGTGTTCTGGGGGCCGATGGCCTATGCCATGATGGGCGGTATCATTGCCGGAACAGCGATTACGCTTCTGTTCCTGCCAGCGCTTTATGTGGCATGGTTCCGCATCAAGGAACCGGATATAAAAAATACGCAAACGGCGGTGGAGCCAAAGCCACAACATTGATATGAGTTGGGCGACCCAACCGGAGAACAATCATGCAAACTGCTCCATCGCTTATGCTGCAAGAAACCGATCAGTCGCCAGATGTTGTGGCTAAACTTCTTGCAGCTGAGGCCGGAACATTTGCGGAAATTGGGCGCTTGTTTGAAAAATCGCCACCAGTGATTACGACGGCTGCGCGCGGCTCGTCTGACCATGCTGCGACATTCTTCAAGTATCTGATGGAGATTGCCACCGGCATTCCGGTTGCTTCCATCGGACCGTCGGTTGCGTCTGTTTATGGTGCGAAACTGAGACTCAACGGTGGGCTGCATTTCACCGTGTCGCAATCGGGTGCAAGCCCGGATATCATTGCGGTGCAGGATGCAGCAAAACGGGGCGGTGCAACGACAGTTGCCGTTGTTAACGTGACTGATAGTCCGCTTGCGAAGGGTGCTGACATTGTGCTTGCGCTTCATGCTGGCGAAGAGAAAAGCGTTGCCGCCACCAAGTCCTTCATTGCATCAGTGGCGGCACTTTCAGGCGTGGTGGCTGCCGCCAGCAACGACGTGCGGCTAAGAGATGGTTTGAGCCGCTTGCCGGAAGCGTTGGCTGCTACAAAGCCGGAAGGCCGCGAGGTGGTGGAAGACCTGTTGGTTGAGGCAAAGTCGCTGTTCACTGGCGGACGTGGCACGGCCTATGCGATTTCGCTTGAGGCGGCACTCAAGGCCAAGGAAACGGCAAATATTCATGCCGAGGCTTTTTCGCTTGCCGAGCTGATGCATGGACCGATGCGGCTGGTGGAAACCGGCTTTCCAATTTTGTCGTTCATTCCGCAGGATGAGGCGCTTGAAACAAACATTCAGGCACTGGGTAGGCTTGGGTCGTTCGGCGCAAACCTTGTTTCATTTGGTGATGTTACGGTGCCGGGCCATCATGTACCGTCAGCCAGCACTGGCAATGGTCATCTCGACCCGCTGGTTTCGCTCATCAATTATTATCGGATCATTGAAACAGTCACGCGTCGCAAGGGCTACGATCCGGATAAGCCCCGGCACCTCAACAAGGTGACATCAACCGTATAAATCACTTGATAGCGCAATCCGGTCAGTGCATTACGCATTCTGGCATGGCGGACATCGTGGTGTGGATTAAGACTCACGGTGTCATGACACCAGCGTAATTAAGGAAGTCCGATGCATAACTTTGTCCTGACCGTCACCTGCAAGTCCACCCGCGGTATTGTTGCCGCCATTTCGGGTTATTTGTCGGGTAAAGGGTGCAATATCATCGACAGCGCCCAGTTCGATGATCTCGACACGGGCCGCTTTTTCATGCGCGTCAGTTTCATTTCCGAAGACGGTGTGGCGCTTGATGTTTTGCGTGATGGCTTTGTGCCAGTCGCAGCACCTTTTGAGATGGACTTCGATTTCCACGACAATGCCCATCGCACCAAGACTTTGCTTATGGTGTCGCGTTTTGGTCATTGCCTCAACGATCTCCTCTATCGCTGGAAAATCGGGGCACTGCCAATCGATATTGTTGGTGTTGTGTCGAACCACTTCGATTACCAGAAGGTTGTCGTCAATCACGACATTCCTTTCCATCATGTCGCTGTCACCAAGGCCAATAAGCCCGAGGCTGAACAACGGCTGCTGGATATTGTGAACGTTACCGGCACTGAGCTTGTGGTGCTGGCGCGCTATATGCAGGTGTTGTCTGATCCGCTTTGCCAGAAAATGTCGGGACGCATCATCAATATCCACCACTCCTTTCTGCCGTCGTTTAAGGGTGCAAACCCTTACAAGCAGGCCTATGAGCGCGGTGTGAAGCTGATTGGTGCCACTGCGCATTATGTAACCGCCGATCTTGATGAAGGTCCGATCATCGAGCAGGACGTTGCTCGTGTGACCCATGCGCAGAGCGCAGCCGATTATGTGTCGATTGGCCGTGATGTTGAAGCACAGGTTCTGGCGCGCGCTGTGCACGCGCATATTCATCACCGATCATTCCTCAACGGCAATCGCACCGTTGTATTTCCAGCCTCTCCAGGATCATTCGCCTCCGAACGTATGGGCTGATCGACCAGTCGATATTTACGCACTGACGGTCTGCAAATGGCGATTCTCTGCGCTTCCGGTGCTCATGTACTCAAGTACGCTGCGCGCTGGTTCTCAAAAGTCACGATTTTCGACACGTCATAACGACAATCTCGCTAATCGCGAATGTTGAGATAATAAAAAACCCCGCTTTTGGCGGGGTTTTTTTGATTTATCGCGAGATCGATTAGTCGATGTCGAAGGAAACGCCCTGTGCGAGCGGCAGCGCCTTCGAGTAGTTGATGGTGTTGGTTGCGCGGCGCATATAGCCCTTCCACGCATCCGAACCCGATTCACGGCCGCCGCCGGTTTCCTTTTCGCCGCCGAATGCGCCACCGATTTCAGCACCCGAAGTGCCGATATTGACGTTTGCAATCCCGCAATCCGAACCTTCAACCGAAAGGAAGCGCTCTGCTTCCTGAAGGTTGAGCGTGAAGATCGACGAGGACAGGCCTGCGCCAACTTCATTATGGCTTGCCAGCACGTCGTCGAAATCGGAATACTTCATGACATAAAGGATCGGTGCGAAGGTTTCTTCGAGAACCGGGCCCTGCTGCTTTGGCATTTCGACGATTGCCGGACGCACGTAGTAAGCGTTTTCATGGCCAGCATCGACGCGTTCGCCGCCCTGTACCTTACCGCCGTGAGCGGCGGCTTCCTTGAGTGCCTTCTGCATGTTGTCGAAAGCAACCTTGTCGATCAACGGACCAACCAGAGCCGTGGTTTCGAGCGGCGAACCAACGGTAACGCTGGCATAGGCTTTCTGCAGACGTGGAACGAGTGCGTCATAAACGCTTTCATGTACGAACAGACGACGCAGTGTGGTGCAACGCTGACCAGCAGTGCCCATTGCACCGAAAGCGATTGCGCGCAGTGCCATGTCGAGATCTGCCGATGGGCAGACGATACCGGCATTGTTGCCGCCGAGTTCGAGGATTGCACGCGCAAAACGCTTTGCAAGGCGTGGACCAACTTCGCGGCCCATGCGGGTCGAACCGGTTGCCGAAAGAACAGGAACCTTCGGGCTGTCAACAAGAACTTCACCAACAGTACGGTCGCCGAGCACGACTTCAGCAAGACCTTCTGGAGCATCGCCAAAACGCTTGATGGCGCGCTTCAGGATTGCGTCACATGCAATAGCGGTGAGCAGGGTCTTTTCCGATGGCTTCCAGACAACCGAGTTGCCGCAAACGATAGCAAGAGCGGAGTTCCATGCCCAGACAGCAACTGGGAAGTTGAAGGCCGAGATAACGCCGACAACGCCAAGTGGATGCCAGGTTTCCATCATGCGATGGCCAGCACGTTCGGTAGCGATTGTGAGGCCGTAAAGCTGACGCGACAGACCAACTGCGAAATCGCAGATGTCGATCATTTCCTGTACTTCGCCGAGGCCTTCCGAAGGAATTTTACCAGCTTCGAGCGAAACGAGACGGCCCAGATCTTCCTTGGAAGCGCGGAGTTCTTCACCCAAGAGGCGGATCAGTTCGCCACGCTTTGGAGCTGGAACGGTGCGCCAAGCGCGGAAAGCTTCGTCAGCCTTGTCGATGATTTTAACTGCATCTTCTTTGCTGTGGGTCTTGATCGAAGCGATCTGTTCACCGGAGACCGGGCTGAAGCCAGCGAGGTCGCCCGACGTGTAAATGGCTGCGTCAACGCCAAGCTTTGAAAGCAGATCAGCGGCTTCTTTTTTCACGTCGAGTTTTTTAACAGCGGTGTTCATATTAATCCTCTTAGCCTGTCTAATTATTATTCTGCTGCTTCAAGACCGCTAAAGCGGGCCTGTACAGCTTCAATGGATTCGCGTTCGATACGAGCATAATGCTCGAATTCATTAAGAACTTTGGCGCCAAGGTCTTCCTCGAAACGCTTCTGGTTCGGGCTTTCCACAAAATCCTGCGCATCGTCGTCGCCCAGATTGGACTGGAAGATACCAGCGGCACTGACCGGCAGGAAGTCTTCATAGATGATCGGATCGAACTGGACTGCGCCGCCTTCGATCAGAGTTTCAATATCGGTATCAGGTTTGAATGCTGCAAGACGTGCGGCATCCTTGACCGAATAGGCGAAATAGCCAAGCGCTTCTTCACGCACGCCTGCCCATGTGTCAGGGAAAGCGGCAAATGTGTCGCTCAGTGCCTTCACATATTCAGCCGAGTTTGAGCCATCTGGGGCAGGGCGGGCAGTGGCACGGGTGTCGTTGAGCAGCTTGTCGTAAAGCGCGCGGCCCTTTGGTGTTAACGCTACGCCGCGCTGTTCGATTTCACCGAAACGGGCAGTGTGGGAGCCTGGGGTCCAGGTGCCATCTGCGCTGACGAACGAAACTTCTTCTTCCAGTGCCTTGAACGAGGTCTGGCGCAGAAGGATCGGGCATTTGCGGGTTGGTGGACCTTCGACAACTGCCTTCGGGTTGATGCCGCGATCTGGCATCTGAACCTGCACAGCGTCGATGTCGAGCGTGCGCGGTGTCAGGTGATTGATGTGCGGACCCTTGAAGGAAACAACGTCAGCGATCAGGCGATGCGCATCGTGGAGGCGATGGTAAAGCTCGGCGCTGACATTGGCATGATCGTGCCAGCGGAACGTTTCGAGCACTTCTACAACGAAAACCTTCGCATCACCTTCATCAAGGCCACCATTGGCTTCTGCCTTCTCGACAAGCGCAATCGCGCCCGGCGTGAAGATGTTGCGCTTCGCGAGCACTTCTTCCGATTCTGCACGCAGCGTCTCATCAGAGATCAGATCAAGGCGCAGCAACGAGGTGAAAACACGGAACGGATTGTGCTTGAGTGCTGCATCGTCGATTGGGCGGAAGGCGGTGGAATGCACTGGCACGCCAGCAGCACTCAGATCGTAATAGCCGACAGGGAACATGCCCATGACCGCAAAAACGCGGCGCATCATCGAAAGTTCGGCGGCTGTACCCAAACGAATTGCACCGTGACGTTCTTCGGAAATGCGTTCGAGCGAATCTGTTTCCGTTAGACGCTCATGCAGATGCTTGTCGTCTGCGAGAACCTTTGCGTTCACATCGGAGACGAGTTCCATCAATGTGCCATAAGCAGGCACTTCTTCCTTATACATGCCCGACATGGCTGCCGAAAAGGCGGAGCGAATGGCATCGGGTGAAACGTATTTCTGCGTGTTCATTGCAAAAGCTTCCGTAGAACTTGGGTCATCTTGGGGGCGGACATGTTTTTTGCGGGAGGAACATGCCATGATTATGATGAAAATGTATCATATCAGCGGTTTTGCCGTTATGATCGCAACGAACGCAACTATGTTAATGCGAGAATGGAATGAAGCTTAGCAGGAGACTGATCCCCGATATTGCCACGCTACAGGCATTTGAATGCGCAGCACGCCACGGCAGTTTCACGCAAGCTGCTAACGAACTCAACCTTACGCAAAGTGCGGTTAGCCGTCAGATCAAAGATCTCGAAGGCCAGCTTGGCGTATTGTTATTTGAGCGCATCCGCCAGCGTATTCTTCTGTCTGATGCAGGGCGAAAGTTCCTGCCGGAAGTGCGGCGTTTGCTCAATCAGACAGAAGACACGATGCTGCGCGCCATGGCATCGGCGCAATCGACATCGTCGTTCAGCGTGGCAACCTTGCCGACCTTCGGGACGCGTTGGTTGATGCCGCGCATTCCCGATTTTATCGAAAAGCATCCCGGCATTGCGATCAATGTTGCGTCACGTTCTGGCGTTTTTGACTTTGAAGAACAGCCGTTTGATCTGGCCATTCATTATGGCCAGCCGGTCTGGGCCCATGCGACCTGCACTTTCCTGTGCTCCGAAGTGATTGTGCCTGTGGCAAGTCCAAGCCTTCTGAAAGCACGCCATCCGTTAACCCCGGAAGAGCTGGAAAACGAACCGCTGTTGCATCTCGCAACCCGCCCCAAAATGTGGGCGCAATGGTTTGAAAGCTGCGGAATTGAGGGAAAATCTGCCTATCGTGGCCACCGTTTCGATCAGTTTTCGATGGTGATTGGTGCGGCTCTTGCTGGTCTTGGCTATGCGCTTTTGCCGCTTTATCTGATTGAACAGGAATTGCGGAATGGCGAATTGGTTATGCTTTTCGAGCAGCCGATGCGTACCGAGAATGACTATTATCTCGTGGTTCCAGAAGGCAAGCTTGAGAACCCGCTGACGCAGGTTTTTTGTCAGTGGATCGCAGGACAGGTGGGGAACGTTGTCCTTTAGTCTAGTATGGCGAACGCGAAATTCGTATCACTTTGAAGCAGTTTCTCGGTGCGAATTTCGGGTTCTAAGCCATACGAGTAAAATTTTGAATCTAGTGTGGTTTACGGATTTGAAGTTCCTAAACGTGAATGCAACACAAATGATAGGAACTTCAAATCCACCACACTAGGTCATTCCCAACCGGCATGAATTGTTGCAGAAATATTGCTGTTCTTGTGGCTTCCACAGCATGAAATAGTTGCGACGGTAAAAACCGCCAGTTTTCCAAAATAAGAAATGGTTGCCTTCAATGTTGAACGATCCTCGCTCGCATGGTCTTTGGGAGAAGACAGCTCCAGCCGCACCAAAGACCACATCGCTGAAAGGTGATCTGTCTGCCGATGTGGTGATTGTCGGCGGCGGATTTACCGGCCTTTCGACGGCTTTGCATCTGGCTGAAAAAGGCACCAACGCTGTCGTGCTGGAAGGCATTGAAATCGGCTATGGCGGTTCGGGCCGCAATGTGGGCCTCGTCAATGCTGGCATGTGGGTCATGCCGGATGATCTGCCGGGCGTGCTTGGTCAGCAATATGGTGACCGTCTGCTCGACGTGCTCGGCAATGCCCCAAAGCTCGTTTTTGAACTGATTGAGAAGCACAAGATTGCTTGCGAAGTTGAAAAGCAAGGCACGCTTCATTGTTCAGTAGGTAAAAACGGCCTCAAAGATATTGAAGCTCGCTATGAGCAGTGGGCGCGGCGCGGTGCAAACGTGAAGCTGCTCAACGCGCAGGAAACCGAAGCCAAAGTCGGCACCAAGGCCTATTCCGGATCGCTGCTCGATCTGCGCGCCGGTACAATTCAGCCGCTCGCCTATGTGCGCGGGCTTGCCAGTGCTGCCGTTGCTGCCGGTGCGCAAATATTTACCGCAAGCCCGGTGACAGGCGCCAGTGAACAAAACGGCAAATGGGTGGTCAAGACTGCTGAGGGTACGGTTACGGCTAACTGGGTTGTCGTTGCAACTAATGCCTATACCAATGTGCCGTGGGCAGAGGTGCGCGCGGAACTGGTGCATCTGCCCTATTTCAACATGGCGACAAAGCCGCTTTCAGACAATGTGAAGAAGAGCATTCTGCCGGAACGTCAGGGTGCCTGGGATACCAAGGAAGTTCTGTCCTCCTTCCGTTTTGATCAGCAGGGTCGTCTTGTGTTCGGCAGCGTTGGTGCACTGCGCAATACGGGTTCGAGTGTGCATAAGGCATGGGCAAAGAAGTCGCTCAAGCGTCTCTTCCCGCAAATCGGCGAAGTGGAATTTGAGTCGGAATGGTACGGTAAGATCGGGATGACCAATGACAGCCTGCCGAAGTTCCATCGCCTTGGCCGTAATGTCGTGGGATTCTCGGGTTATAATGGACGTGGCATCGCGCCGGGCACAGTTTTCGGCAAGTATCTTGCAAAGCTGGTTTCAGGTGAGATCGGGGAAGTTGATCTGCCACTGCCGGTTAGCGATCCGAAGGAGCAGAGTTTTCGTGGTCTGCGCGAAGCTTATTATGAAGCAGGCGCACAGGTGGCGCATGCAGCTGAGATAATTATCTAAAGCGCCTGAACACCGTCATATAATTGAAGTGAATATCCGATATGCCCACACTTAGATAATATCTTAGTGTGGGCATTTTGCATTCCCAACGATGTTTCAGGAATATGTTCTTGAGGTGTAAAATGAACAGAACAGATCGCGTTTCCCGATATGATAGTATCTGCTCAATCTCGGCGCGTATGCAGCGCAATCATGCTGGAGCAGTATCTCATGCAGTCGAAAATCACACCGAAATCAGGGGCGCAACTTCCCTGAACGCTATGCTGAAACGGGCCAGCGCCGTTCCAGCTCATCTTGCTTTGTCCATCGTCGTTGCGCAGGCTTAATTGGCGGCTTGAGATTATTTCTTTTTCATAGCCTCAAGCAAGGCGGCACCAAAGCCGCCGGTTGAAGGCTGTTCCTGCTTGCGCGGTGGCGTGAAGTTTTTTGCCCCATTCTGAATAGGTCGCTGATCGCGCGGGCCAGTCTCGCGAGGCGCAAGCGTTGTGCCACCCTCTTTACGCCCGGTGGCTTCGCCACCCTCTTTGCGCATTGTGAGGCCAATGCGCTTGCGTGGCACGTCGACTTCTGTCACGCGGACTTTCACCACATCGCCAGCCTTGACCACTTCATGCGGGTCTTTGACAAACTTATCAGCAAGCTGTGAGACGTGAACAAGCCCGTCCTGATGCACGCCGATGTCGACGAATGCGCCGAAAGCTGCAACATTCGTCACTGTACCTTCGAGCATCATGCCGGGTTTCAGGTCTTTGATGTCATCAATGCCATCCGCAAAAGTTGCGGTTTTAAAGCCCGGACGTGGATCGCGGCCCGGCTTGTCGAGTTCCGCAATGATGTCGCGCACGGTCGGCAGACCAAAGCGCTCATCGACAAAGACGCGTGGATCGAGCGCCTTAAGTGCTGCGCTATCACCCATGAGGCTACGCACATCGCGGCCGCAGGCAGAAACGATCTTCTTGGCAACACCATAGGCTTCCGGGTGAACGGAGGACGCATCGAGCGGCTCGGTGCCGTTCGCGATACGCAAAAAGCCTGCGCATTGTTCAAACGCGCGGTTGCCAAGGCGGGCGACTTTTAAAAGTTCTTTACGGTTCTTGAAAGCTCCGACTTCGTCACGATGCGCAACGATTGCTTCCGCGAGAGATTTTCCGAGACCGGAGACACGTGCGAGGAGCGGCGCGGATGCCATGTTGAGATCGACACCGACAGCGTTCACGGCGTCTTCAACCACGGCGTCCAGCGAGCGGGCAAGCCGGACCTGGTCGACGTCGTGCTGATACTGACCGACGCCAATGGATTTTGGCTCGATTTTCACAAGCTCTGCCAATGGGTCTTGCAAACGGCGTGCAATCGAGACCGCACCGCGCAGCGACACATCAAGTTGCGGGAATTCAGCCGCAGCGGTTGCGGAGGCTGAATAGACCGATGCACCCGCTTCCGACACAATGACTTTGAGCGGCTTTGGCGCTGGCATGTCGGAGAGCATGTCCACGACCAGCCTTTCGGTTTCGCGGCTTCCGGTGCCGTTTCCAATCGCAATCAGCTCGATCTTGTGTTTGCGGATCAGGTTTGCAAGCTCGGCCTGCGTGCCGCGCACATCGTTCTTGGGCGGAAACGGGTAGACTGTCGTTGTGTCGAGCAGCTTTCCGGTTTCATCGACGATTGCGACTTTCACGCCGGTGCGGATGCCCGGATCAAGGCCCATGGTTGCACGCGAACCGGCAGGTGCAGCTAACAACAGGTCTTTGAGGTTGCGCGCAAAAACGTTGATTGCTTCTTCTTCAGAACGTTCACGCAGGTCGCGCATGAGATCGAGCGACAAGGACAGCGAAAGTTTGACGCGCCACGCCCAACCCGCGACTTCCATCAGCCAGCGATCACCGGGCAGGGTTGCACCGATGTTGTAAGCGGCTGCGATTTTGCGCTCGACGGGTTTGACAGGGGAAGTATCGTCGGCATCGATTTCAATATCGAGTGACAGAAAATCCTCGTTGCGACCGCGTAGCATCGCCAGAGCGCGGTGGCCTGCAACATTTGCCCAGCGTTCAAAATGATCGAAATAATCCGAGAATTTCGCGCCAGCTTCTTGCTTGCCGTCCACGACACGCGAGCGCAATACCGCACGGTCTTTGAGGTAATTGCGCAAATTGCCGATGAGTTCGGCGTTTTCCGAAAAACCTTCGGCAATGATGTCGCGTGCACCATCAAGTGCAGCCTTTAAATCAGCGACATCGCCAGTGACATATTGCGCCGCAATATCGGCGGGTACGAGCCTGCGGTCCGTCAGGATGGTTTCGGCCAGTGGCCCAAGGCCGCGTTCGCGCGCAATTTCGGCTTTGGTGCGGCGCTTGGGCTTATAGGGCAGATAAAGATCTTCAAGTTCTGCTTTGGTCTGAACAGCAGCAATTTTCAGTTCGAGTTCCGGCGTCAGCTTTTCCTGTCCGCGGATTGATTCCAGAATGGAAGTGCGCCGCGCCTCAAGCTCACGCAGATAAGAAAGTCGCTCATCCAGCGTGCGTAGTTGCGTGTCGTCAAGCCCGCCGGTGACTTCCTTGCGGTAGCGCGCGACAAACGGCACGGTTGAGCCTTCATCCAGAAGACCAATGGCGGCAACTGCCTGTTCGGGCTTTGCGTTGATCTCCGCTGCAATGATTGCGGCAATGCGCTTGATGTCGTTGGCCATTATTCATTCCAATTCAAAATATCTAGTCTGAACATAGTCGGATAGGTTTTTGACGCAATCACGACCGACATAATGGTCCACAGGAAAGCATGTATATTCTTTGTTCACGCGCCTGTGAACGAACATGGTCTTTAAAAATCGGAAATGAGCGATACATATATCGGGAAATAGCGATATGCATAAAGATCAGCGAGGCCAGACAAATGCCGGAAGAACAGCTCACAGCGAAGGACGAGATTCTCAAAGCACTCGCCAATCCGGTGCGCCTTGAGATTCTCAACTGGCTCAAAGAGCCGGAGAAGCATTTTTGCGAGCAGCATATGTCTCTGGAGATGGGCGTATGTGCTGGGCAGTTTGAACGCTGTGGTCTGTCGCAATCCACTGTTTCCGGCCACCTCTCTGTTCTGACGAAGGCGGGCCTGATCGTGCCGCAGCGCGTCGGGCAATGGACTTTCTATAAACGTGATGAAAAGGCGATTTCCGCCTTTCTCGCCGCTCTTTCCACACTTTGAATATTTCTCTCAATCCGAAGGAAAATACCCATGGCTTCACTGTTTGATCCTGTCACCATCGGCGACTTAGAGCTTGGCAATCGCATTGTGATGGCGCCGTTGACGCGCAATCGTTCGCCAAAGGCGGTGCCGAACGATCTCAACGTCACCTATTATGAACAGCGCGCAAGTGCGGGTCTAATCATCACCGAAGCAACGCCGATCAGCCATCAGGGACAAGGCTATGCCGATGTTCCGGGCCTTTATTCTGATGAGCAGCTTGCAGGCTGGAAGCGTGTGACCGATGCTGTTCACAGCGCAGGCGGCAAGATTGTCGTTCAGATGTGGCATGTTGGCCGTATCTCGCATGATACATTGCAGCCAAATGGCGGCAAGCCGGTTGCACCTTCGGCCATTACGGCTAAGTCAAAGACCTATCTCGTGCATCCCGACGGCACCGGCGAATTTGCGCCAACATCGGAACCACGCGCGCTTGAAAAGAGCGAGCTTCCAGAAATCGTTGCGACCTATGCAAAGGCTGCCAAGGACGCAGTTGAAGTCGCTGGTTTTGACGGTATCGAAATCCACGCAGCAAACGGCTATCTGATTGATCAGTTCCTGCGTTCGGACAGCAATCATCGGACCGATGAATATGGTGGCTCAATCGAAAACCGCGCACGCTTCCTGTTTGAAGTGGTGGATGCAATCACCAAGGTTGTTGGTGCGGGCAAGGTCGGTATCCGTCTTTCACCTGTTACGCCTGCCAATGACGCATCTGATTCTGATCCACAGCCGTTGTTTGATTACGTAATCGAAAAGCTTGCCTCTTATGGTCTTGCTTATATCCACATCATTGAAGGGGCTACGGGCGGACCGCGTGACTTCCAGCAGGGACCGCAGCCATTTGATTATGCACGTTTCAAGCAGGTCTATCGCGATGCCGGTGGGGAAGGCGCGTGGATGGTCAATAATGGTTATGACCGTGAACTGGCCGAAGAAGCCATCGCCAGTGGTGCTGCCGACGTGGTTGCTTTTGGCAAGCCATTCATTTCCAACCCGGATCTCGTGCGTCGTCTGAAGGACAATTCACCGCTCAATGAACTCGACCAGCAGAATATGTATGGCGGCGGTGCCAAGGGATATACAGATTATCCGGTTCTCGCCTGATCATAAAAACAAAAAGCCCGGCAAAGTGTCGGGCTTTTTTATTACAGGCGGGCCCTCGTTGAGCGCGGGGTGGCTAACAGCAGATTGGTTTCACTGGCCTTGATGCCTGGCACCAATCGAATGCGACGCAGAACTGCATCAAAATCGGTGAGCGTTGCCGCGCCCAGCTCTACGATCAAGTCAAAGCGTCCGTTGGTGGTGTGCACTGCCGATATTTCCGAAAAGCCGCCGAGCGACTTGACCACACGATCGGCGACATGACCTTCGATTTCAATCATCATGATGCCGCGAACCGGAAGATCAACTGCATCCGAGCGCAGGATGACGGTATAGCCGATAATATCGCCGGAGCGTTCCAGTCGTTCCATACGCGCACGAACCGTTGCGCGGGAAACGCCAAGGTCGATGGCGACATCTGATATGCTGCGACGACCGTTGTGGCGTAAAAGCGTGATCAGCTTTTCATCCAGTTCGTCCATGATTTCTCCAATTTGAAATATAAATCTGCCGATTTGATAAAGCAAAACGATAAATTTGCCAATCCGTATGGTTCACATCGCCAAGGGTAAATGATCAATCTATTCCAATAATTTTTCAGGAGTAGCACTTTATGCATTGCAAGATATTGGGATTGCCTGTTCAGGAAGGAACTGGTCGTCTGGGCTGTAATATGGGGCCTGATGGTTATCGCGCAGCCGGTATTGCAGATGCCATTCGTGAGCTGGGTCATGAGTTTAGCGATCTTGGCAATCTAAAGCCTGCTGAACTGCGTTCGCTGACCCATCCCAATAAGGCAATTAAGGCGCTGCCGCAGGCTGTTGCCTGGATCGAAGCGATCAGCGATGCAGCCTATCGCGAAAGCGAAGAGGGCTTTCCAATTTTTCTGGGTGGCGATCATCTGCTGGCCGCAGGTACTGTTCCGGGTATAGCCCGTCGTGCGAGCGAAATGGGCCGCAAACAATTTGTGCTCTGGCTTGATGCGCATACGGATTTTCACACGCTTGAAACCACCGACAGTGGCAATCTGCATGGCACACCGGTGGCCTATTACACCGGTCAGAAAGGCTTTGAAGGCTATTTCCCGGCACTGGATGCGGCCATTGATCCGGCTAATGTTTGCATGATGGGTATTCGCAGTGTTGATCCTCAGGAACGCAGTGCAATCCAGAAGACAAAAGTTTCGGTTATGGACATGCGCCTTATTGATGAGCATGGCGTGGCGGCGTTGTTGCGCAAATTCCTTCAGCGCGTGAAAGACGAAAAGGGTCTTCTGCACGTCAGCCTTGATGTGGACTTTCTTGATCCGGCAATTGCGCCTGCCGTGGGAACCACTGTTCCGGGTGGCGCTACCTTCCGTGAAGCCCATCTGATTATGGAAATGCTGCATGACAGCGAGCTAGTGACCAGCCTCGACCTCGTTGAGCTCAATCCGTTTCTCGATGAACGTGGACGCACTGCAACGGTGATGGTTGATCTGATGGCAAGTCTCCTTGGCCGCAGCGTCATGGACCGCCCAACTATCAACTATTGATCGCGAGACCGCATTTCTGGCGTGCTAAATGTAAATATCTGGCCGCAGAATGCTCAATCTGTTTATTTTACGTGCATCTTGTTCCGAAAATCACTTTGAACTTTTGGGGATGCGCTTTGGGAGAAATGATGACGCAGCCTAACCTCAATATCGTGCCTTTCGTCAGTGTCGATCACATGATGAAGCTGGTTCTTTCTGTTGGCGTTGAAACCTTTCTAAAGGAACTCGCTGATTACGTGGAAGAAGATTTTCGCCGCTGGGAAAGCTTCGACAAGACGCCGCGCGTGGCTTCGCATTCCGATGAAGGCGTGATCGAACTGATGCCGACAAGCGATGGGACGCTTTACGGCTTCAAATATGTGAACGGCCATCCGAAGAACACCCGCGATGGTTTGCAGACGGTGACGGCATTTGGTGTGCTTTCGGATGTGGGCAATGGTTATCCGATGCTTTTGACCGAAATGACCATCCTGACTGCATTGCGTACGGCTGCAACGTCCGCAGTTGCCGCCAAGCATCTTGCACCAAAGAATGCACGGACCATGGCAATCATCGGCAATGGTGCGCAAAGCGAGTTTCAGGCGCTGGCTTTCAAAGCCATACTGGGCATCGATAAGCTGCGGCTTTACGATATTGATCGCAGCGCTTCGGAAAAATGCGCCCGTAATCTTCAGGGCACTGGCATCGAAATCACGATCTGCAAGGACGTTGAGGAAGTCGTTGAGGGTGCGGAAATTATCACAACTGTTACTGCCGATAAGCTCAATGCAACCATCCTGACCGATAACTTGGTGGGCGCTGGTGTTCACATCAATGCGGTTGGTGGCGACTGTCCCGGCAAAACCGAGCTACATGGCGATATTCTCCGCCGTTCGGACATTTTTGTCGAGTATCCACCCCAGACCCGCATTGAAGGTGAAATTCAGCAGCTGCCCGATGACTATCCGGTCAATGAATTGTGGGAAGTGATTACCGGCAAAACCGAAGGCCGCAAGGATGCGCGTCAGATTACGCTGTTCGACTCGGTTGGTTTCGCCACGGAAGATTTTTCGGCGCTGCGCTATGTTCGCGATAAGCTGAAGGATACGGGCTTCTACGTGCAGCTTGATCTGCTCGCCGATCCGGATGAGCCGCGTGATCTTTACGGTATGTTGCTGCGACACAAGCAGCAGCTTCAGGCGGAAAAGTCCAAGCCTGCTGCATAAAATGAAAAGCCTGCTTCTCTAATGAGGCAGGCTTTTTCACAGTGCCTTTCGCGAATGGCGTGGACCAGCAATCTGTCCGCCATGCGTTGCAATTGCCATTTCAAAGCTGTCGGCTATGCGGCGAGCGCGATCAATGAAGATAATCGCAGCCTCGGACGGGAAAATCTCGCGTGCTGTTTGCTCGAACAATTCAAGCCAACGGTCGAAATGTTCGTTTTTAAGGCCGAGGCGCAAATGCGGTGGCATTGGACGGCCTTCATAACCGCCAGTTTTCAATATAACAGATGACCAAAACTGCGAGATCTGTTCCAGATGATGGTCCCAGTTATGGACCGCTTGCGTAAAAATTGGACCGATGACAGCGTCTTCGCGCGCGCGTCCGTAAAACGTCACAACCAGCTTGTTGATAGAATCCTTATCGATGAAAGGGTGAGGCTGATTTATAAGAATTGTCATCGTTTTCCGTCGGGTTCGGGTGATGCCACGTGAGGTTTCGCAACTGATATAGTTGGCTGATTGCCCTTATGCCAGTGAAGCTTTGCCGCATGATATTGTTGAACAATTATTTCAACGTGAAGTGGAATACGATCTATTTGTCCGATTTAATTGGCTTTGAGGGTGCAATTTTTCGAATAGTTATATTGTATTTTCTATAAAAATAGCCATCGAAATATTTTTCAAAATGAGTTTAAATTTGCAATCTGTGTTTTTTAACAATCCTGGCGGCGGATATATATGAGAAAGATCGAAATTCGCTGTTATAAAGACCATTATATATTTGATTTTTGTATATTTCTTATAAATTATAAAGGACAGACGTATACATGATTGGGGGTCTGTATGCTAAATCCGGCGGGAACACGGGTTTCATTTCATGATGTAAGTAATGTCGAAGCTATTGAAATCGCGAAGACAAGTGCGGAGCATGAATGGAATAAGCTACATGCTTCCATTCTTAAGGTTCAGCCTTTCAGCTCGTCTTTTCCTCCGGTTGATTCGTTGCTCATTTCAATGGTTCTTAAAGGTCACGCCACTGGTATCTTTGAGGTCGATGAAATTGAATATGAAATAGTTTTACAACCTGGATCAATAATCATTCTTCCTCCGGATGTGCAGCTCGATGTTACTTTGAAAGACCCAGCTGAATTTATAAATATTTATGTCTCAAAAAAAATTGTAAATGATATTATTATCGATTTTTCAGCATCAGGTAATAGTATTTTGAGGTTAGACCACAGCTTCTCTATTTACGATGATTTTATCGAGCAAACCATAAACTCATTGAAGGAAATGCTGTATTCAGGCGGCCGGTTCTCGTCTATTGAAGTTCAGTATATTGCTCGTGTTTTGGTCGCGCGCGTTATTTCGAAATATTCAACGAATGCTTCCGAAAATCTGAATACGGATGCCGGACTTTCTGTTCCCGTACTTCAAAGAACATTTGATTTCATCGATGAGAATCTTCACCGCCGGATTGTTATTGACCGGCTTGCTGTGACAGCAGGTGTAGGAACAGCGCAATTTGCCCGTTTGTTTAAGCGTGCAACAAATGTGACGTTGCACCAGTATATCATCAAGCGCAGGGTTGAGCGTGCACGCGATCTTTTGACTGAAACAGACACACCAATTGCAGAAATTGCACATGAGTGCGGCTTCGCGGATCAAGTTCATCTGACAAGATTTTTTGGCAGAATTGTCGGGACAAGCCCTGCATCCTACAGGAAAAAGTATAAAAATAATATTGCTGCATCTGTAAAGTAATTTGTAAACATGCATATTTTATACAAAAGAAGTCGATATCGGCATAGACACAATTCTTTTAATACAGAATTTTGGGCAGGGTAGTTGTCGTCTTTGAGGGGTTGATTCAGCAGACATTGTGAGATGTTGATTTCTGGCATATTTCCTATGAACAGTTATATTGCATAATCGTGTTCATTTTTTAAAAAATTTCCTTCTTATTTCTATAATATTTCATGCCAGTCTATCTATTTTTCATAGATGTCTGATTGTAGCAATATTGGCCCTCCGAGCTCGATTTTGATTTGAGGAGAGAGTCATGGTTGCTGTTGTTACGAATAAGGCGAGTGGTAATTCTCAAACTATTTCTGGCAATGATATTATTCTAACAGCGCCGAGTATCGTAAAAATTTCTCTGAGCCCTAATGCGGTTTCCGAATATCAGAGAATAGGCGACAATCTTCTCATCAAGCTTAACAACGGCGATACGATCCGCATCGTAAATTATTACACGCAATATAGTAATGATCAGGATAACGATCTCATCTTTGTGGATGAAAACGGCAAGCTTTGGGCAGGAAATCATAGCGATGGTCTCGCCGATTTCAATTTCAGTGAAATTCAGAATGTCGACCAACTTGTAGGAGGCAGTGATAGTCTGGCTCCAATTCTGCTTGGCCTAGCAGGTCTCGGCGCCATTGGCGCAATCGCTGCAAGTTCTTCCAGTGATGATAGTGATCCCATTATTGATGATACTGACGCTGATGCAGATGCTGATGCCGATGCCGATGCCGATGCCGATGCCGATGCTGATGCAGATGCCGACGCTGATGCAGACGCCGATGCAGATGCCGACGCAGACGCTGATGCTGATGCCGACGCAGATGCAGATGCCGATGCCGATGCCGACGCAGACGCTGATGCAGACGCTGACGCCGATGCAGATGCGGATGCAGACGCCGATTCAGACTCAGATGCGGAGGCGCCTGATGCTCCAACAGTCACGGTCGGTGAAGATGGTCTGACGCTGACCATTACCGGCGAGCCGGGCGCAACAGCGACAATCTATGATTCCAATGGCGATGTCATTGACACGGTTGCGCTCGGGGAAACCGGCACCGCGGCCTATACGCTTGCTCCAAGCAATGGTCAGGACGTGGCGGTGACGCAAAGTGATGCGGCAGGCAATGAATCGGATGAAACACCGGCAACACTGCCTGATACGTTAGCGCCTGATGCACCGACAGTTGTGGTTGGTGCAGACGGTTTGACGCTGACCCCTGATGCACCGACAGTTGTGGTTGGTGCAGACGGTCTGACGCTGACCATTACCGGCGAGGCTGGTGCGACTGCGACAGTCACGGCAGCTGATGGCACGCCACTTGGCAGTGTTGTTCTGGATGAGGATGGTGTTGGCACGGTCACGGTTGCCCCAAGCAATGGTCAGGCTGTGAGCGTCAGCCAAAGCGATGCGGCAGGCAATGTGTCGGATGACACACCGGCAACACTGCCCGATACGTTAGCGCCTGAAACACTGACTGTAGCGCTTAATGTCGATACTGGCATTGATGATGACGGCATTACCAGCGATGGAACCGCCAACATTGGCGGGTTGGAAGAGGGGGCCAGTTGGGAATACTCGTTGAATGGCGGTGTAGATTGGGAGACTGGAACAGGGACGAGTTTCGCGGTTCCCGTTGGTGTTTATACCGATGGTCAGGTTCTGGTCCGCCAAACCGATGCAGCTGATAATGTCAGCAACAGCATATCTCTTGGCGCAGTAACGGTGGTCGAACTGGCCGCTGCAAATGATGATGCAACAGCGGATCTGGGCAGTCGGGCTTCAACAACGCAGCCGCCTGTAAGCGATGCAAGTCTTGAAGTGCTGGGGCTACTGGATACGGGTACACCGACAAACGGTGTTCCGGTTACAATTGCTGCGGGCTCAACAGGTGATCTGGCTATTGAGGTCAGCCAAACTGCACTTATTGCTGTAGCCGATGCTTTCAATGTTGAGCTCTATGACGCGGAGGGAAATCTTGTTGCTGTTGCAACAACGGGCAATGATCCGTTAATTGGAGATGTTGCCGGGATAAAAATATTCGGTTTGACAGGCGATAATACACTGGTTGCCAACTTCAACGGCTTAGCACCTGGAAATTACACTGTTGTTGTCCGCAAGGGGGACAGTGCGCTTGGTACATTGCTCGATGCTGACGGCGACGGTGTCTCCCTACAAGAACTTGGCCAGGGCGGCGTTGTTTTGGGTAGCGAAAATCAGGCATTGGTTCTCGACGCTGTCGAAAATGCTCTTGGGCCGGTTCTCGGAGGAACGGTTAGAGGGGTTCTGGAGCTTGTGCTGGGGACTGTCGATTCAATCGGTGCAGGACAGCTTGTAGAGGTGCTTACAACGACACTGGGTAATCTTGGTCTCACGTCATCGCTGGATCAGGTTCTTGGTGCTGTGGCCGATGCCTTGCTGAGCAACACTTTGACATTGCTGCAGGATACTTCGGTTACCGTCACACTGACGGAACATACATTCTCGGAGGGTAACACACCGATCAGCGGAAATGTTATCGATCCGGATGTGGGTAGTGAAGCTGGTCAGGATACGGTGGTTCCGGGTTCAGGCGTCACGCAGGTGGAAAATAGTTCGGGCTTGGTTGTAACGATGGGTATCGGTGGGATTACGATAGCCGGTCTTTACGGAACGCTCGTTATCCAGTCAGACGGCAGCTACGTCTACACGCCAAATGGCTCCGCAGCATCCGTTGGGCAGACCGATGTGTTTACCTACACAATCACGGACGGAACCAATAGTGCCGAGGCAAATTTATCGATTGGGATTGATGGGGCAAGGCTTACTGGAGATGTTGCTCAGGCCGGTATTGAGTATGAGTATCTGGTGATCCCAGGCATCAATGTTGCAAATGCAATCAATGACAGCTGGGTACTCTCCCTTCTTCCACGCGAGAACTCGACTGTCGCTTTCACCGTCGCGGAGAATACAACGCAGGACCTCACACTTTCCATTGATGCGGGTAATCTTCTGGGTCTTGGAGGCTCGGTGCTTGTTTATGTGGAGACCAGAGCAGTGGGCGCCACTGTGTGGAATCCTTATGCCGAATACAACAGTTCGCAGTTGCTTGCCCTTCTGGGAAGCGATGGCCCGGGGGACTTGCTTATTCAGGGGCTGCAAACGGGCGAATATCGAATCCGGACAGTAACAACCGGGGTTGGCGTGGCGGGTGGTTTCTCGCTTGATATGTCTTCTTCGATAACAGACCTCACCGAATATGCTGAAAATCCAAATCTGTTTTCTGCATCGGGTAATCTGTTCGAGAACGATCTTCTTGGCTCTGAGCCTATCCCATTCAAGATTTCGGCAGATGGACTTACCTTCTTCGACGTGCCTGCCGGTGAGACCTATACAATTGAAGGCAGTTTCGGCACGCTCGAAGTCAATGCGGATGGAAGCTACACCTATACACCAGATGATCGCGCGAATATTGGCACGCAGATTGATACGTTTGCTTATCAGGTGGAAATCGATGGCCGTGTTGAAACGGCATCACTCACTGTGACAGTTAACGGTACGGTTGAGGGGCAGGATTCTGGTGAAGCGATCGAAATTCTGTCGAGCTTCGCGGTCGCTGATGTGGTTCCCATCGCTGACGTCGAGCAGGAGAACGCAGATCAGGATCAACAATCTTTCAGCGGTTTGCGTGAGGCTTTGGTGCTGGACGATGGTAACAGTGAGATTAGCTTGCCATCCAGTGAGGACGACAGTGGTGCAACGCCTTCACTCGTCACAACAGAAGCTGCATTTGACTTAGCCGATACACAATCGATCCCATCCGATGATCCGCTGGCTCATCTGGTCCCTGATCCACTGATGCAGGAGGATAATCTCAGCACGATACACGCGGTCTGATCGCTGGTTTTGCCCCGCCGTCGAAATTATCGGCGCTAGGGGCAGATCACATATCCCGGTTCTCTACCGGTCATAATGGATATTGGATGCGAAAATTTTGGGTCTTAAGACGTTTCGCGACATTATTGATCAGCTTATGTCTTTTGGCGGCATGCCAGACGACACCCAATAATTCTGCTTCGACCGCGGATACATTGTCACGGTCAAAGAAAACCGAGTCCCCGCGGCCCCTGTCAACTGCCGGTTTCGCCCCCGTAACGGCGGTTGACAGAGAGGCTGTGACGAGCGCTATTCCTCCCGGGACCCCGGACCGTGGTTCTCTGACGATGGAGACTGCGGTCCGGCGCGCGTTGGGCTGGCATCCTGCAGTTGATGAAGCATCCGGCAAGATTTTTGAGGCCGATGAGCGCATACGTGCGGCACAGGCTGGTTATTATCCCAAGCTGGAGGCTGGTGTGAATTCCGGCTACCGGAGCAACAATCGCGACGGATGGCGACCACAATTCAATGTCGGCGCTTCGCAGATGCTTTATGATTTTGGCAAGGTTTCAAGTTCCGTTAATGCGGAACGGGCCGGCAAAGAAATCAACAATGCGCGTCTTCTTCTGACTGTCGATAATCTGGCGCGCGATACCGCCAATGCGGTTGTCGAAGTGCAGCGTTTCCGATCGCTGTCATCACTGGCGCAGGAACAAGTCACTGGCGTCAAGAAAATTGCAGCGCTCGTTAATGAGAGAACTGACAAGGGTGCCAGCACCATGTCGGACAAGGTACAGTCCGATGCGCGGGTTGAATCGGCGATTGCAACACAATTGCAGTATCAGTCCGAACTGAGCCGCTGGCAGGTGGCACTTGGGGCATTGCTTGGCGGTGGTGCGCACAATCCCGCTTCGTCTGTTCCTTCTTGGCTGGGTAAGGCCTGCGATGTTGCTGCTCCCGACTGGGAGGAGGTTCCAGCACTGCTTGAAGCGCAAGCCGCAAAAGAGGAAGCGAAAGCGCAGCTTGCGGCCAGCCGCGCAGATGCAATGCCGACTGTCTCACTTGAGGCAACTACAGGTTATGACCTGAACAGCTCGCAAAATTATACGACCGGCAATGAGAGGCAGCCAGAATATTCGGTCGGCGTGAATGTCTCCTCAAGCCTTTATAATGGCGGTCAGACGGGTGCGCGCAAGCGAGCTGCGGCTTATGCGCTGCAATCAGCGGAAGCTGCTATCAGCACCGCGCGCTATGACATTCAGCGCAACCTCATGGAATCGCGCAGCCAGATCGGCACGTTGAACCGGTTGATGCATTCGCTGGAATTGCGGGCTGATATGATGGTGAAAACCCGCGATCTTTATCGCGAGCAATATGTGGAACTCGGCACACGCACGCTGCTTGATCTGCTCAATTCCGAGCAGGAACTTCACGAAGCGCGTTTTCAGACGGCCAATACGGTGCATGACATAAGGCGGCTGGATATTAGCTGTCTTTATAACTCGGGCAAAACACGCCAGAGTTTCGGGCTTAATCCAGCAACATTGCGGGCAAGCGGGGGCAGCCTATGAAACGCGATGATAATCTCCCTGAGTGTGAAGGTTTCATCCTGAATGGCGGCATGCCTCAAAAGCTGGATGTGCTGCCTTTCGATGTGGAGAGCTGGCTCGAAGCACTTGGGCGGATCGCTACGCATTACCATATTCCCATATCCAAGCAGAGCACAAAGATCGCGGCCAGTGCCGATATAAGTGTTGGCGAAGATCAGAAAGTTCGTTCAATCGCCCGGCATGTTGGTCTGGGTGTCAGGTCCGTGGATCCCAAAAAGATTTCGCTTTCGCCATGGCATGTACCTTTTGTGCTCAAGCTCAATGACGGTCAGCTTGCTGTTGTAAACACGCTCTCCAAAGATCGTGAAGTCAGTGTCTGGATGATCGGCGAGGGTGGTCTGGAACAACCTTTCAAGCTCAATGTGCTTTTGGCTGAAACGGAAAAGATCATTCTGGCGCGCCCTTCAAAAACAATTCCTGATGCGCGTGTGGATGCCTATATCAAGCCCTATGAAGAAAACTGGCTGAGGCGTATCCTGTTTCGCGACAAGGGTTCCTATGGCCATGTGCTGATCGCGTCGCTGATTGCCAATACGCTTGGTCTTGCGGGTATTCTCTTTTCCATGCAAGTTTATGATCGGGTGGTGCCAGCCCAATCTTTCAATACGCTTTATGTGCTTTTCAGTGGCGTTTTGCTGGCAATTCTGTTCGATTTTCTGATGCGGCGTGCGCGCATGGGCATCATCGATGTGCTGGGAAAACAGACCGATTTGCAAATGTCGGATGTGGTGTTTGGTCATGCGCTGCGTGTGCGTAATCGTGCAAGACCGACTTCGACAGGATCGTTTATTGCGCAGTTGCGCGATACCGAACAGGTGCGCGAGCTACTGACGTCGACAACAGTGGCTGCACTTGCCGATCTGCCGTTCTTCTTCCTGTTTCTCGTGATTTACTGGTTTCTCGCTGGCTGGCTTGTCGTCATCCCTATTGGTGCATTGATTGCGTTGATTTTGCCGGGGCTTTTGTTGCAACGTCGCTTGAGAATCTATGCCAATCAGGCGATGCGTGAAGCGTCATTGCGCAATGCGATGCTGGTTGAAACAGTGCAGGGCATTGAAGACATTAAAGGCCTGCAGGCGGAAGATCGTTTTCAGCAGCAATGGAACCATTTCAATGCTGTAACGGGCGAAGCGCAGATCAGGCTACGTGCACTGACCAATAGTCTCAGTGTCTGGACGCAGAATGTGCAGATGGGTGTGTATGCATTGACGGTGTTTGCTGGTGCGCCACTGATCATTGCAGGCGATATGACGACCGGTGCGCTGGTCGGTGCGTCCATCCTCGGATCGCGTATGCTGGCACCAATGGGACAACTTTCGCAGATATTGGGTCGGTTGCAGCACGCCCGTATCGCCAAAAAGGGCCTTGACCAGCTCATGCAGATGCCGGTCGATCATCCCGACAGTGAAACGCGCATTCATTGCCCGAAAATCCGTGGTTCTTATCAGTTGAAAGCTGCCTCGTTCCGTTATGGGGATGAGAGCTCGCCGCCGGTTCTGTTGGTCAAAGATCTCAAGATAGGGCAGGGCGAGCGCATTGCCGTGCTGGGCCGAAATGGCGCAGGAAAATCGACGTTGTTGATGGCTTTATCGGGGCTTCTCGACGCTTCGGACGGCGAGGTTCTGCTTGATGATTTGTCTTTACCGCAGATAGACCCTGCCGATGTGCGTCGCGATGTGGGCTTGCTTACGCAGAACTCTCGATTGTTTTTCGGCACATTGCGCGAAAATATCACCATGGGTGCCCCCGATGCAGCAGATGCAGAAATCCAGCGCGTGCTGGTGATGGTTGGTGCCGATGGTTTTGTACGCAAGCTGCCGAAAGGTCTCGAGCATCAAATACAGGAAGGCGGCGGTGGCCTTTCGGGCGGGCAGAAGCAGGCAATTCTTTTAGCGCGCCTCTTGATCCGTGATCCATCGGTGGTTTTGCTTGATGAGCCGACCTCGACAATGGATGAGGCGACCGAGCGACATTTTATTGAACAATTCGCCAAATGGAGCGTCGGGCGTACGGTTGTGATTGCGACACACCGGATGAGGGTGCTCGAACTGGTGCAGCGGCTGATAGTGGTGGAGAACGGTCAGGTTGCGCTTGATGACAGCAAGGAACGCGGTCTTCAGACCTTGCTGGGCATGAGCAAAGTCGAACCATCGAAGAAGGGATAAGGGGGCATGGCTGCCACTGGCGAAGACTTTGGTGCTTGGGTGAATGGAAGTGCTGAGGGGCAGCGCCTTAAGCGCTCAAAACGCTTCGTGCGCCTTGTCTTTATTTTCTTTGTCGTTCTCATCGGCTGGTCCTATCTCGCTTTGCTTGACGAAGTTTCGACCGGCACGGGCAAGGTGGTTCCGACCTCGCAGGAGCAGGTCATTCAGTCGCTGGAAGGCGGAGTCGTTGCAAAGCTTCTGGTGCGTCAGGATGATGTGGTTGAGCCCGGGCAGATATTGGCCCAGCTTGATCCCACGATGACGGAATCGAGCGTCCAGGAAAGTGCTGCGAAATATCGTGCCGCTTTGGCAAGTTCGGCACGTCTCAAAGCCGAGGTCAGTCAGACCGAGTTGCAGTTCTCACCTGAGCTTGATGCATTTCCTTTGCTCAAAATGTCTGAATTGCAATTGTTTGAGGCACGCAGGCAAAGCCTCACGGATGCTTTGGGATGGATTGTTGAATCTAAGAAGCTGGTGCAGGATGAACTAAGCATCAGCCAGTCGCTGACGAAAATGGGTGCAGCGAGCAATGTGGAGGTCATTCGTCTCAAGCGGCAATTGGTGGAATTGCAGCTTAAGGAAACCGAAGTGAGGTCGGAATATATCGTGCAGGCACGCGAAGAACTCGCAAAAGCCAATGCCGAGGTGGATTCGCTCTCATCTGTCATTCGTGGTCGCACGGATTCGCTTGCGCGCATGACGCTTCGTTCTCCTGTGCGCGGGATTGTCAAGAATATCGAGGTCTCGACCATCGGCGGCGTGGTGCCGCCCAATGGCAAGCTGATGGTGATTGTGCCGCTCGACGAACAACTTTTGATCGAAACACGCATTCTGCCGCGTGACATCGCCTATATCCATCCCGATCAGCGCGCGACAGTGAAGATCACCGCTTATGATTATTCAATTTACGGGGCGCTGAATGGCAAGGTGGTGAGCATCTCGGCTGACACTATTCAGGATGAAACGAAGCCGGAAGAATATTATTACCGTGTCTTCATTAAGACTGAGACTGACGCCTTGCTCAACAAAAATGAGGAGCGCTTTCCTATCGTACCCGGCATGATTGCAACGGTCGATATTCATACGGGCGCCAAGACGGTCTTTGACTATCTGATTAAGCCGTTGAACCGGGCCAGTGAAGCACTACGCGAACGATAAGCTTTGCGATTAGAGCAAAACGCGCTCTAACGGTGGTTGCTTTTCCATTCATGCCGTATCACGAGATAGACGAGCACAATCAGAGCTAAAACTGCGAAGATGCTTGACGTGTAGAGCATGACGATTGCATCGCCAATGCGTTCATTGGCCATCATCCAACTTGCGACTGACAGGCCGCAGGCGAGGCCAAAAATCCATGTAATGAATAGGATCAGTGCTTTCATTTCGGCTCCAGTCTGTTGTTTTTGTGGCGAAGATAAGCTTCAAAAAATCGGGGCGTCTACTCAGAGCGACATAAGATTCTGTACAATATTGAGAACATAAACAGTGGCTTGCGCAAGGGCGGCAATAGCAGCTGCGGTCGCTGCGGCCTTGTTATACTGTGTTGCCTTAACCCAGCCCTTGTGATGCGAATCAAGATTTAACGCGACTTCATTGACCCATTCCCCGGATAATGAGCCATCCGGTTTTCGCAGCTTCTTCGATGGTTTGATAGCGGGAACGTTAACGCCAGCAGATCTCATCCAAAGGATGCCGGCGGCCACGCCCGTAACAACAGAAACCAGATGAAGAACGAGGAAAGCAAAATTTAGATAAATCATACCACCAACTCATGTTTTGGTTGATGGTTATAATAGTTTGATTGTTTTGTTGAGATAAAAATTTGCTCTAGACGGCAATATTTCAAGTGGAAGAGGGTGATGGTAGCGAAGGACGGATTCGAACCGCCGACACAAGGATTATGATTCCTCTGCTCTAACCTACTGAGCTACTCCGCCATGCCATTTGCGAAACCCATCCTACACCGTTTCCAGTGTCTCAAGCGAATGTTTTCACAAGGAATGGCGGCGGTATATGTGGGGAATGAAACCCTGTCAAGCATTCTTAGCATGGCTTGTGCCTTGTTTTCCATGATTTGCGCAGATAAGTAACTGTGGGAAAGCAAAGGCATAGTTTTATGGCACCTCGCATTGCGGTTTTGGGTTGTGGCTATTGGGGCGGCAACCATATTCGTACCCTGAAGAGCCTGGGCGTTCTTCATGGTGTTTCTGACGCCAATCCACAGAATGCTAAAAGATTCGCTTCTGAGTTCGGTGTTCCCAATATTCCCGTCGATGCACTTTTCTCCCATCCCGACATTGACGGCATCGTTATGGCGCTGCCTGCACAGTTTCATGCGCAATATGCAATTGAAGCGGTGAAGAACGGCAAAGACGTTCTGGTTGAAAAGCCAATTGCGCTGGAAGTTGCCGCTGCAGAGGCGGAAGTCGCAGCCGCGCGCGAAAATGGTCGTGTTTTCATGGTCGGGCATATTCTTCGCTTCCATCCGGCATTTGAGAAGTTGCTCGATATGGTAAAAAGCGGCGAGCTCGGCGATATACGCTATGTGCATTCGCACCGCGTCGGTTTCGGCAAGTTTCATGATAAGTTTGACGCGCTATGGGATCTTGCGCCGCATGATCTGTCGATGATCCTAGCAATTACTGGCGAAGAGCCGTCATCGGTGCGCGGCGAAGGCACGGCCATCATCGATAAAATCAGCGATTTCGCGCATGTGCATCTTGAGTTTCCAAGCGGCATCAAGAGTCATCTCTTTGCCTCAAGGCTAAATTCCTATCGCGAGCGCCGTTTGAGTGTGACCGGCACCAAGGGTATGCTTGTCTTTGACGATGCTGAACCCTGGGATCGCAAACTTGCATTCTACAAGCACGAAGTCTGGCGTGAGAATGATCAGTGGGCTTTCAAGTCCGTTGAGCCGGAATATGTACCTGTTGAAGAAGGCATGCCGCTAACGCGTGAATTGCAGCATTTCCTGCACTGCATCGAAACACGCGAAACGCCGCGCACTGATGGGCAGGAAGCAATCAGCGTCTTGCGGATACTGACCGAAGGTTCAGTAAGTCATTCCTGACAAAATGTTTGGCGGATCCTCTGTCAACTGGTGTTACGGAAGTCGCAAAACTTTGAACGTTCCACCCATGGCAGGACGGGGCGTGAAGGAATAAATAGGTTGCCGTGGATTCGCCTACTCATTGAGGCGAACCTGATAAATTGGAGCCAATATGCAGTTCATTGATCTTGGGGCGCAGCGCGCGCGTATCGAAGACCGTCTTAATGCCGCCGTTACCAAGGTTGTTGCAGAAGGCCGATATATTCTGGGTCCTGAAGTGGCCGAGTTTGAAAAGAAGCTTGGTGAGTATCTGGGCGTCGAACATGTGATTGCCTGTGCAAATGGCACCGATGCGCTGCAGATGCCTTTGATGGCGCGCGGCATTGGTCCGGGGCATGCGGTTTTCGTTCCGTCTTTTACGTTCGCTGCAACCGCTGAAGTCGTTGCCCTTGTTGGTGCAGAGCCGGTTTTCGTTGATGTTGATGCCGACACCTACAACATGAATGTCGAACAGCTTGAAGCTGCCATTGCTGCTATCCGCAAGGAAGGTCGTCTGGAGCCAAAGGCAATCATTCCTGTCGATCTGTTCGGTCTTGCTGCCGATTACAATCGCATCAGTGCAATCGCCGAGCGCGAAGGCCTGTTTGTGATAGAAGATGCTGCGCAGTCGGTTGGCGGCAAGCGCGACAATGTCATGTGCGGTGCTTTCGGCCATGTTGGTGCGACAAGCTTCTATCCTGCCAAGCCGCTTGGCTGCTATGGCGACGGCGGCGCAATGTTCACCAACGATGCTGAACTCGCCGACACGCTGCGCTCCGTGCTGTTCCACGGCAAAGGCGAAACGCAGTATGACAATGTTCGCATTGGCATCAATTCGCGTCTCGATACGATTCAGGCCGCTATTCTTCTCGAAAAGCTGGCGATCCTTGAAGATGAAATGATTGCGCGTGACCGTATTGCCAAGCGCTATAATGAGTTGCTCAAGGATGTGGTCAAGGTTCCGGGCCTGCCTGCTGGCAATCGTTCGGCCTGGGCACAGTATTCGATTGAAAGCGAAAACCGTGATGGCCTGAAGGCACATCTTCAGGCGGCAGGCGTTCCATCGGTCATCTATTATGTGAAGCCACTGCATCTGCAGACAGCATACAAGCATTATCCGATTGCCCCAGGTGGCCTGCCTGTTTCGGAAGCGCTGCCTGCACGCATTTTGAGCCTGCCAATGCATCCATATCTTTCGGAAGAAGATCAGGACAAGATCATTGGCGCTATCCGCGGCTTCCACGGCAAATAAGCCTGATAAGGTATCGATTTGAAAAGCCCGGCGAAAGCTGGGCTTTTTATTTCCGTTTGGCAATGCGGGAGGCGACGAAGCGAGCTATCGCCGGGCCTGCCAGCAGCACGATGAAGAACCGGCTGGTTTGCAGCGCAATGATAAATGGCAGATCAACATTGCTGGAAGCTGCAATGATTGCCACCGTATCCGCGCCGCCCGGGCTGGTCGCAAGATAGGCGGTCAATGGATCGAGGCCTAGGACATGACCGAGAACCATGCCGAACAACCCGCAGACAGCGATCAGAATCAACGTTGAGGCAAGCGCTGCCGGAAAGGCGCGTGCGGCATGTGCAATGATGCCGCGTGTAAAGCCAAGACCAATGCGCCAGCCAATGAAGACATAGCTTGCAGCAAGTAACCACGGCGGCAGGTCTATCATCATAAGACCCGTATCCTGCAATAAAGCTCCCAGTGCCAGGGGTACGAGCATTGCTCCGGTCGGAATGCGTGATTTTTCGCCCAGAAAGGCACCGCAGATGATCAAGGTGAGGGTTGGTGCGAGTGTATGCCAGTTGATGGGCGGAAACCATTCTATGGCCACCGGAGCGGTTGCCTCAATATCGGTTGTGAACATGACAACGAGCGAAGCCGTCGTTGCGACCAGCACCACGCGTAAATATTGCATGAAGGCAACGAGGCGCGCGTCGGAACCAAAAGATTCGGACATCAAAACGATTGCCGTCGCAGCTCCCGGCGAGACACCCCAAACGGCGGTGGTGCCGGGCAAAACGCGAAAGCGCGCCAGAAGATAGCCGATGGTTGTGCTCGCAAACAGTGTAAAGCCGGTCGAGAGCAGAATGATCGGCAGATGCTGCCCCATATTTGTGAAAAATTCTGCAGTCATCGCGCGCGCAATCAGTAGCCCGACGATGGCCTGTGAAAGCAGCGAGAGGCTTTTGTGAACCCGGATATGGCTTTCGCGCGAGGCCAGCAGGATCGCTCCCAGCATGGCACCCAGAAGAAATGCCGCAGGAAGCCCAAGAACCTCGCCCACATAGATCAAAAGCGCAGAGATGATAAACAGCATGCCCCATTGGACCGGCTTTGGTATCTTGCTGAGGGTGAACCTATTGAGGGCCTTTTCCTGCCCTTGGGGGACGTGTTTCTGCATGGCGTTCCTTCCCTACAACTCAAAGGGAGGAAAAGGCAAACCAAGATTGTGTGTCACGTGCGGCAATTATCATTTCAAAGAAAAAGCATCACCCACGAGAGGTGATGCTTTAAGAGGTGCGTTATAATTTTCGATCTGGCCTTAGCCGATCATCGCGCGACGCTGGTTGATAGGGCGCTCGATAACTTCGCGTGGCGCTTTGCCCCCATCACGCTCTTCGAGAGCCTCAGCTTTTGTGAGATCAGCTTCGGCAATTATCAGTTCTGCCTCGGCATCTTCTTTTTGCGACATCAGATCGCGAATCGATCCGAACAGATTATCGCGCCGCTGACGCGCTGCTTTGGCAAAGGTCGGATAGGCAAAATGATTGATGTCAGTGATACCCGCCTTCTTCTCTTCCGATAGAATTTGGGCGTCGAGTTCACCGGCCATTCGTTCGAACTCTCCGATCATCAGGTCAAGTTGGCCCAGTTGACGGCGTTTTTCCTTTACCTGGAACAATTTCAGCCTGACGAGGCTTTCACGTGGCTTCATACGCAATACTCCTTGAACACCAACCAGCTCTTTTAAATGTTGGGGCGTTCCCCCCGACTTTATTAACAGGCTTATGCGAGGGCTACTTTCCCGCAATATGCCGTGAAATCCGTTGCAAAGCCTTGCTTTTCAGGGCCTGGACTATGCCGCTGGTCATAAGAATGATCTTATTAAGCGAAACAAAAAGTTAAGATTTCGCTCGTTTGGTAACCATTCCTTTACCTGCAACGTTAATCATACGCGTTAGGAATTAAGGCTCGGTAAATCTGGTGTGGTTTTTGAGTAACAGGTAAAAGTTAGAGTCAATTGAATCACTTAAGGCGTTTTCTTAATGTGATTAAGAATGACTGAGGAATAAAATAATCACTTATGATTCAGTTGGATAAGAGTTTTTTCTAAATAGGAAATATTTATGCTTGCCAACAGGAATCATATTTTGTTAACCATTTGCAGGCACCTTCAGGCTAAGGCAACGACAGTTCCGTCAGCTGCCGTGAGGGATATCTGGTCAGCGGCGGAAAGGGGATAAGATATGCGCGTCCTTTTGATTGAAGACGACAGTGCTATCGCACAAAGCATTGAACTCATGCTTAAGTCCGAGAGCTTCAATGTTTACACCACCGATCTGGGTGAAGAAGGCATCGATCTCGGCAAGCTTTATGATTACGACATCATTCTGCTGGATCTGAACTTGCCGGACATGTCCGGTTATGAGGTTCTGCGTACCTTGCGCCTTTCGAAGGTCAAGACGCCGATCCTCATCCTCTCTGGCATGGCTGGCATTGAGGATAAAGTTCGCGGCCTTGGTTTTGGCGCAGACGATTATATGACGAAGCCGTTCCACAAGGACGAGCTGATCGCACGTATTCATGCGATTGTTCGTCGTTCCAAGGGTCATGCCCAGTCGGTCATCACAACAGGCGATCTGATTGTGAACCTCGACGCCAAGACTGTTGAGGTTGGTGGCCAGCGCGTTCATCTGACCGGCAAAGAATATCAGATGCTTGAGTTGCTTTCGCTTCGCAAGGGTACGACCCTCACCAAGGAAATGTTCCTCAACCACCTTTATGGCGGTATGGATGAGCCTGAGCTGAAGATCATCGACGTGTTTATCTGCAAGCTGCGCAAGAAGCTTGATGCCGTTTCCGGTAGCCAGAGCTTCATTGAAACTGTTTGGGGTCGTGGCTATGTGCTGCGTGAGCCCGATGGCTCAGAACTGCGCGAAAGCGCATAAGATTTTTGATAGTTTTCTGACGCTGATTGAGAGCGCCGATCTGATGTTATCAGATCGGCGCTCTAACTTTTTAAGTTTCACATCCTGAAAACCGTTTCTTACTTTTCAGCTTGTGCTCTGACAAAGAAATGGAGCCGACTTTACATGAGCGTAAAGTCGGCTCCATTTTTGCTTTGGGTTAGATTATTTTGCCTCAGAGTTCCCGAACAGTGTTTTCCAGACGGCTCCCCCGAGCACTCCGCCCAAAAGTGGAGCTACCCAGAAAGCCCAAAGTTGGCTCATGGCAGGCACATCCGCGAACAGAGCAACACCGGTTGATCGGGCAGGGTTGACTGACGTATTTGCTATCGGTCCCGACATAAGGATGATTGCGGTTAGGCACAAACCAATTGCGATTGGTGCAAATCCACCGGGTGTTGAGGATGATGTTGCGCTTAGAATTACAAAAATGAAAAAGCCGGTGAGGATCATTTCTGAAATAATGGCGGCGAACAAGCTGTAGCCGCCGGGTGAAAACTCACCGTAACCGTTGCTTGCGAAGCCGCCAGCCGTGAAATCAGCTTTGCCAGACGCGATCAAATAGAGTGCGCCGGCTGCAACGATTGCCCCTGCAACCTGTGCGACCCAGTAGGGAATAAGATCTTTTGCAGGAAAGCGTCCCGCTGTCATCAGGCCAAGCGAAACCGCCGGATTAAAGTGCCCGCCGGAAATGCCACCAACGGCATAGGCCATTGTCATGAGGCTCAGTCCAAATGCTAAAGCAATACCCAAAATGCCGATGCCCATATTGGGAAACGCGGCTGAAATGATTGCTGCACCGCATCCGATGAATACCAGCCAAAATGTACCGATAAATTCGGCAGTCAATTTCTTAAACATATTAAATCACTTTTGTAAGATGGCCTGCGAAAGCGTGTTGCAATTCGCAGGAAAGTAAAAAGGGATAAAAGTGTAGAGAGCTCAAAGATTTAAGCGCTGTAATTATATGCATCCCGTAGTGCTTTGCGCACACCTGCTTCATACTCGGGATGGATCAGCTTG
>NZ_NNRJ01000009.1 GCF_002252445.1 Brucella thiophenivorans | reverse complement strand
ATCCGGAATTGGCGCACCAGCGCTTGTCGTCATAATCGGACGGTCTGTCATGATCATACCTAAAAATGTAAATTACTACTAAGTTTTCAATAAATAAAAGTGCTATTAAATTATCAGTATACTGACGAAAGTAATGATGTTTAAAAATATGTCTCAATCAAGGCGTATTAAATTTTCTAAATATGATTTATTTAGTCATAATACTTTAAATTTTAAGATAAATATTTTATAAATTAGTTATTTTTCATTTACTTCACAATTTATGTTTGCTTAATGAAATTTGTTAATGTGGTATTTTAAATGATATAAATTACAATGTGATTTATATATCATCGTAATTTGATAATGGGTGTAGTTTAAAGCGATGATTTGAATATAATTATGCTTTTGCATGCGAGGAAAATAAAAAAAAGGCCGTAACATCTTTAATGATGTTACGGCTTTCAACTTCTTATTTTAATAGTACCTCTTCCGAGGTCAACTTGCCGCTTTTCGCGATGCACTCTAAATATAGAGGCGTGGTTTGATTGCCAGCCCTCGTCTACGGAGAAGTGGACTATTCGGCTGCGAAAACGATGTCTTCTGCGGTAGCTGTAACCGTGATCTTCATGCCAGCCTCTTCAGCAAGCAGCAGCGTGTAATATGGCTGCACGGAATGCGCGTCAATTGGTTCTTCTGGTTCTGCACCCGAATGCAGTTCGAGGAATTTTGGTGGTACACGCAGCATCCGGCCCTTGGCAGTGATGACAAAGCGCGGGTCGGTATCACCGTTTTCAAGACGTACAGCCAGTGAGCCGCCACGCGGAATGGCACCATTGCTGATAAGCAGCAGGTTCAACAGAAGCTTGACCTTGTTCTTTGGCAGCAGAACACGTGCACCTTCCCAGGTGAGTTCCGGCTTTTCATTGGCAAAATATTGTGTGGCGACGTGCTGGGCATCGCCCGTATCGATCTGAACACCGGCGGAACCGGCAGCGCCAAAGGCAATACGAGCAAATTGCAGACGAGCTGAAGCATTGCGTGCGCTTGATTTGATAAGCGCCATTGCGTCCTCATCTGCGCCGCCTTCCTCCAGCAGTTCAAGACCATTGTTGATGGCGCCGACCGGTGAAATGATGTCATGGCAGATGCGGCTGCACAAAAGTGCACCAAGATCGAGCGCAGACAGGGTGAGGGGCAATGGCATGGTGTTTTCTCCAGGCGCGAACTGGCTCTGCAAATCGACCTGAATGTCGAATGACGGGCCGCAATCAGTTGATGCTTCAAAATCCCAACGAATCACCGTCGGGAACCTTGGAATCTGGATACACGCGACGCCCGATTGTCGCAAGAAAGCTGTTTTTTGCCGCCATTCTAAAGTCTATTTCACGGCATAAAGATTTAGACAACAATTTCGCGGTTAGAATGAGCACGATTCGGCAAAACACTCGCAAGAAGTGCTGTTAGAGCGCCATACGTCCAATTGGACGCATAAAGGACGCTCTCACATGTTTAATCAACGCATTGTGCTTTCCAAAAATCATTATCGATTTTTGGGCCAACGCTATAAGCTTTTAACAGGGCGTCAGACAGAGAAGCTGGTAGGCAAAAGGAATTACAAATGGCCATACCGTCCCTGTCGCAGATCAGGTTCCGCAACGCGGCGTATAGTTTAGCGTTTTTAGCGGCTTTTCTGATCTCAATCATCGCCGTGCCGCATCATGCGCAGGCACAGAGTAGCAATACTTACACGGCCGAGGAAATGGTCGAATCAGGACACAGGTTCTTTGGTTCGACGTCTGGCGGCATTGCCAGCGCTGTTGAAAAAGCATTTCAGAGCTTTGGTTTGCCCAACGGATATATTCTGGGTGAAGAGGGTTCAGGTGCTTTCATCGGCGGTCTTACCTATGGTGAAGGCACGCTTTACACCAAGAATGCTGGTGATCACCGAACATTCTGGCAAGGGCCTTCGCTCGGCTGGGATTTCGGCGGGCAGGGCTCGCGCGTCATGATGCTTGTCTATAATCTTGATGACATCCAGAGCCTCTATGGTCGTTATGCCGGTGTTGCAGGTTCTGCTTATGTCATCGCAGGTGTGGGTTTCAACGTGCTCAAGCGTGAGAATATCATGCTTGTCCCAATCCGCACGGGTGTTGGCGCAAGGCTCGGTGTGAATATCGGCTATCTCAAGCTAACATCGGCGCCGACCTGGAACCCGTTCTAATTTTTAATGTGAAAAAGCCGTGATTCAATCTGCGCTTATTTTCATTCTTGGCGTTCTTGCGGCGGTTTTCGTCGTGGTTCTGCTTGGCCCTTCGATCTGGCGCCGTGCATTTTTTCTTGCGCGGCGGCAGATTCATGCCGAGCTTCCGATAACGCTTACCGAAATCAGAGCTGAGCGTGACGGATTGCGTGCTGAACATGCCGTTAGCTATAGCAAGCTTGAACAGAAGTTGCGTCTGGAGCGTGAAAAGTCGTTAGAGCAGCTCATCACGATTGGCAAGCAACACGACGAACTCAAGCGGTTTGCAGCGCTCGCAGGCGATATTGCAGCACTTCGAGAAAAGCTTGCGGAACGGGAAATGGCCGTAAAAGACACGATCATCCAACGCGACAATGCTGCGGAGAAGGCCGAAATTGTCGAGGCCGAAGTGGAGCGCCTTCAAAAACATCTTTCATCTCTTGAAAATCTGTCGGATACGCTGCGCATTGAGATGGGAGCCAAAGAGGCTGATCAGAGTCGTTTGATGAATGAAATGAGCGAAATGCGTCGGGAACGGAAAGATGCATCTGCGCGCTATAATGAGGTTTCCACGCAATTGACCGCAGCACAGACTGAACTGAAAAGTGAAAAGCGCCGTAATGGGGAATTGCAGCAGAAGCTCGACAAATTGATTTCTGAATTTTCCGATGCGCAGGAACGGCTTGAACGCCATATGCGTACAGGTTCCAATTCAAACGCGGAACCTGCTTTATCTTCAGATATTGCGAAAGAAAATGCCGTCCTTCGTGAGGAAATGGCGGCTTTGGCGGCACGCATGGTTGCGACGACTGCCAAAAAAGAAGGTGAAAGCTCACCGATCCACGCATTGGTAGAAAAGGGTGGGGACGAAAAAGCTGATCCTGAAAAGGTTGATAGTTCTCGTCCAAAGAGTCTCGCCAAGCGGATTCGCGAGCTGCGTTAAAAAAACCGATCTGATTGCATAAGCTTATTGATTCTCTCTGCTCCAATAAGATTATGCTCTAATCAACCTTCAGCCAGAACGTCCGACCAATCAGTGTGGCGCTTGAACTGCGTCACCATGAAACTGCAACGTGGGACGATCTTCCAGCCGGTCTTACGGGCATCTTCAACCGCATATAATGCCAGCGCCTGCGCAATGCCTTTGCCGCGCATCGAATCGGGCACGAATGTGTGGTCGATGGAAATCAGCTTAAGCCCCAATTTTGTATAGGTCATTTCGGCTTCATCACCATCAATAGTGAGAAAGTAGCGACCGTAATCATCTTCGTCGCTTTTCGTGATTTCGATATTTTTGGTCATGGGTTTGATCCCCTTAAAGCAGCGTGACTCCTATTCATATAGTCGGAATTGATCAAAGAAAAACCCCGGCCAGTTAAACCGGCCGGGGCTTGATTTGCGTTTCTGCCAATTCCGAAGAAAACGGCAGACTATTAGTGTCTGTATTGCTGGATCCGTGTGGTCCTTAGACCGGCGAGACCATGCTCATCGATCGAGGACTGCCAGCCCAGAAATTCCTCCACCGTCAATGTATAACGCTGGCATGCTTCCTCAAGGCTGAGAAGCCCACCGCGAACAGCGGCGACAACTTCAGCCTTTCGGCGAATGACCCAGCGCCTCGTTGAGGCGGGGGGGAGGTCTGCAATGGTCAGCGGGCTGCCATCGGGACCAATAACATATTTTATACGCGGTCTTGTCAGATCGGTCATTGTACTCTCTACACAACACTCAAGGACCTAATCGAGTTTGAGACTAACGCCACAGCTTTAAGAATTACCTAAACACGTGGTAACTATCTGGTAACACTTGCAAAAAAATGCCACATTTCGAGTGGAAATCATAAAAAAGTCAGGTTCGTCTGTAATTTTATTGAATATCTCACGCAGAATTGTGATCTTGACGTCTCAAAATATGCGTTGTTTTTGCTGCGACATCTTGGCAAGAACCCATTGTGTGACCTATATAGGGCGCAAATTAGAACTTTGAGAAGCAGGGCCGATGCCCGGAAGCTGGAATCAATCATGAGCCTGAACAGCCTCGATCTGCCGGGAAAGCCGGAAGACACGCGCGTTGTCGTCGCCATGTCGGGTGGCGTCGATTCTTCTGTTGTGGCTGGGATTCTCAAACGTGAAGGCTATGATGTTGTTGGCGTAACGCTGCAGCTTTACGATCATGGCGCGGCAGTGCATCGCGCTGGTTCATGCTGTGCAGGTCAGGACATTGAAGATGCCCGCCGCGTTTCTGAAAGCCTAGGCATTCCACATTATGTATTGGATTACGAACAGCGTTTTCGTGAAGCTGTTATCGATCCATTTGCAAACTCCTATGTGAGCGGTGAAACGCCGATTCCGTGCGTTTCCTGCAATCAGACGGTAAAATTTGCTGATCTTTTGCAGACAGCGCGTGAGTTAGGCGCAGATGCGCTGGCAACCGGACATTATATCCGAAGTAGTCTGAATGGTGATCATCGCGCGATGTTCCGTCCGGTCGACTCTGATCGCGATCAGAGTTACTTTTTGTTTGCGACCACGCAAGATCAGGTTGACTATCTGCGATTCCCGCTTGGGCACCTGCCAAAAGCACAGGTTCGCGAAATCGCTGAAGAAATGGGGCTGACGGTTGCCAAGAAGCAGGACAGTCAGGACATTTGTTTTGTACCGCAGGGCAAATATTCCGACATTATTTCCAAGCTGAAGCCAGAAGCAGCGACACCGGGTGATATTGTCCACATCGATGGGCGCGTGCTGGGTCGTCATGAGGGTATCGTTCATTATACCGTTGGCCAGCGCCGCGGTATCGGTGTTGCAACTGGTGAGCCGCTTTATGTGGTGCATCTTGATGCTGCCAATACGCGTGTGATTGTCGGCCCGCGTGAGGCGCTTGAAACGCATAAGGTATTTTTGCGTGATGTGAACTGGCTTGGTGATGTTGCGCTGGATTCGTTGCCGGACGGTGGCCTCGAAGTGTTTGCTAAGGTTCGTTCAACGCGTCCTCCGCGGCCTGCTGTGCTTCATCATAAGGACGGCAAGACTTGGGTTGAACTTGTTGATGGCGAGAGCGGCATCGCACCGGGACAGGCTTGTGTTCTCTATTCGGATGAGAGCAATACGGCGCGCGTATTCGGCGGCGGGTTTATTGGTCGCTCTGAGCGCGAGCCACAAGCTGAGGCCATGTTGCGTCGTCTGGTTGCGAATGCCGGTAATGTTTCAGCGGCTTAAGTGAGATAGTTCTCTATGAATTAAAAGCCTCCGAAAAATATCGGAGGCTTTTTGTGTTAGTTAGCTGAATTTACTGAAACGGGAGAGCGCAATCCCCGAAGCTGTTGCCACGTTGAGGCTGTCAAAGCTCGTGGACATCGGAATGCGAGCGCCCGTTAGCCGGTCAAGCAAATGTGCTGGAAGGCCTTCGCCTTCAGTGCCCAGCAGCAGCGCCTGACGTTTATGCTGCGGTGCTTGATAAATATTCATTTCAGAAGATGGGCTGAGCGCCAAAATCTCAAATTGAGCCACTTGTAATGTTTCTACGATCATCTCGATGGATGCGCCGTGGAAATAGGGCACTTTAAGCGTGGCTCCGACCGAAACGCGGATGGCTTTTCGGTAAAGCGGATCGCAACAGGTTTCATCCATCAGGACGCAATCCGCCTCGAAGGCTGCGGCATTGCGAAAGATCGATCCGACATTATCGTGATTTGAAATGCCGCATAAGACAACCACAAGGGCTTCGTCCGGCAAGCGATCAATCATTTCAACAATGCTTAGCTGTGGTTTGCGACGTCCGACGCCTAAAATTCCGCGATGGACATGAAAGCCTGCCACTTCATCCATGACGGATTGTGGGACGGAATAGACTTCGACACCAGTTGGTAATTGATCGAGCTGTTCGCCTAGGCCGTTCAGGCGATTTTCCAGAACAAGCAGCGATTCCGTTTCAAAGCGCGCGGTTTCTGAGAAAAGAACATTGAGGACAACTTTGCCCTCAGCAATAAAACGCTGATGGCGACCGGTCAGGTCTTTTTCACGTATGTTTTTATAAGGCAACAGGCGCAGATCGTTGGAATCTGAGATTTCAACGACAAAGTCGTGCGATCCGGTTTTTGTTTCCTTCATCGCACGACTTATGCCTCATGGGATGTGTTTTACTGGTGAACCACCGCCGCCATTTCACGTCGACGCGGAGCTGGACTCATATACAGACTTGAAAGTGTAGACAACATCAGTTCGATATGCGGAGACGAAACAATGTAATAGATCGTCTGAGCATCACGTCGCGTCGATACGAGATTAAGAGCCCGTAGCTTGGCGAGATGTTGCGAAAGTGCGGATTGGCTAAGATCAATAGCTTTCGCCAAAGCGCCAACAGACATTTCATTATGCAAAAGCTTGCATAGAATGAGTAGTCTTTTGTTGTTAGCAAGTGCCGATAAAAAATCAGCGACCTGATCTGCATTGTCAATTAAATCAATAAAATTATTATCAGTAGTCATTCGCGGTCATACCCCCGTAAGACTGCATCAGGTTAAAAAATTGCCCGCCAAATAATTATATGGCCGACAATTTGAAACTAATACTATATGGATAAATTGAAAAGCCCTTGCTTATATTCATCGACATAAAAGGCTTGCCATGTGTCCCAAAACTGTTGGGTTTTTGTTTCAGACTCCACCTTTTAGGTAATTGGTAAGCGCTTCGGAACACATTTCAACAGAATCGCAGGGTGATGGAAAATGCACACGCACGATCTGGTCTCCACTGGCGAGCTCAAAGCCATCAGGATCTAAGCCAGTTATTTTCCAGTTTGGCAAGCTGTCTTTAGTACCAGCCACAGAGGCGCTAATTTCCGCAGCATATTGCTGATTAAACCTATCAATGATTTGTTGTTCGGCAAATCCAACCGTCGCAGATGCAATCCGGGCGCTGATAATATCATCATAGCTGAGAATGAATGCTTTGCCGAAGCCTCCGTTGAGGCTTGCCGTTTCAATCTTCAGATGGAAGAAAGCGAAGTCGCCTAAATCTACGTAAAGTGTACCTTTTGGATTGTGATTGAGATAGCGCCGCCGAATTTGCGGGTATTCTGGCGAATTGCGATCTATTTTTTCTGCTTTGCAATGAAGCGTAATGCGCGCGTGTGCCAGCGGATCGCCTTTGCCAACTTCGCCCAGAAGCAGCGAACATGAAGGATTTGCAATGAGGCTTGGCGTATGTGCAGCGAGACCCGAAATGAGAATGATGGGTGTACCGTTAATGTCGGTCGCAACGGCAACGCGGCTTGCCAGTGGTCTGCCGGATTTGGTGTCGAGAACGGCAAGTGCGCCGTAGCGTGATGTGCGAAGCAAAGTCTTGGCTAAGGTGATAGCCTGTGGTGTCGTTGGGCGTATTGGGTTGACTTCGGACATGGCTACCTCAAATATGACTTTCAGCGTCTAGTATCTATTCGACGACCGTTAAACAATTGGTTTTTGTGAGATATGTAAGCAGCTTGAAAACCACAGTTTGATGTTCTGGCCCGTATCCGGCTTTTCGCGACCTGAGATTAGAACTCCGAAACTGGCTGTTTGTCAGGTATATCAGCGTGGCAAATAATATTATAAATTGGCCGTACTTAGCGCAATTTTCTAAAAGGTCATATGTATTTGAAATGAAAATCTAATTTAATAGATGGAAATCGGTTAAGAATACGACAGGATTCTAAAAATACCGCTTGCATTGTGATCAACCACACGTTTCCATAAAGCACAGATTGTGCGCTTAGGGTGCGCGCAATATTATTTCCGTGGAGGCGGGTACTAAATGAAATTCTATAAAACACTTCTCGCGGCAACGGCAGTTGTCGCTCTGATGAGCGGCGCAGCCTCGGCAAAGACTTTTGTCTATTGTTCGCCAGCGTCGCCTGAGGGCTTTGATCCCGCAGCTTATACCGGTGGTGACACGTTCGATGCGTCGGCACATCCGGTTTATAACCGCCTTGCAGAATTCGAAAACGGCACAACGGAAGTTGTACCGGGCCTTGCAGAAAGCTGGACCGTTTCGGACGACGGTAAAGAATACACTTTCAAGCTTCGCACAGGCGTCAAGTTCCATTCGAGCGACAATTTCACGCCAACCCGTGATTTCAACGCGGATGACGTGATCCTTTCCTTCGACCGTATGGGCAACAAGGAAAATCCTTGGCACGAATACACGGCCGGCGTGACCTACGAATATTTCGATTCGATGGAAATGGGTTCGCTGATCAAGGAAATTCAGAAGATCGATGACAACACGGTCAAGTTCGTTCTGAACCGTCCGGAAGCTGCCTTCCTAGCGAATATCGCGATGCCTTTTGCGTCGATCATCTCCAAGGAATACACTGACAAGCTAGCTGCAGACGGCAAGCAGTCAGACCTCAATCAGTTCCCGGTTGGCACTGGTCCTTTCCAGTTCATCGCCTACCAGAAAGACGCTGTCGTTCGCTTCAAGGCGAATGAAAACTATTGGGGTGGCAAGCCAAAGATCGACGATCTGGTTTTCGCAATCACCACTGATCCAGCCGTTCGCGCGCAGAAGCTGAAGGCCGGTGAATGCCACCTGATGTCCTATCCTGCACCAGCAGACATTAAGGGTCTTCAGGATGATTCGAACCTTAAGGTCGATGAGCAGGCCGGTCTGAACGTTGCTTACTTCGCTTACAACACGATGGTTGCTCCATTCGACAAGCCGGAAGTGCGCAAAGCGCTCAATCAGGCTGTGAACAAGCAGGCTATCGTTGATGCGGTTTATCAGGGTCAGGGACAGGTCGCAAAGAACCCGATTCCACCGACAATGTGGAGCTACAACGACAAGATCGAGGACGACAAATACGATCCAGAAGCAGCTAAGGCAGCTCTTGAAGCCGCTGGCGTCAAGGATTTGAGCATGAAGCTGTGGGCGATGCCTGTCAGCCGTCCTTATATGCCAAATGCTCGTCGTACTGCTGAACTGATGCAGTCTGATCTTGCCAAGGTTGGCGTTAAGGCTGAAATCGTGTCGATGGAATGGGGTGAATACCTCAAGAAGTCTGGTGAAAAGGACCGTGACGGCGCAGTTATCCTCGGCTGGACCGGCGATAATGGTGATCCGGACAACTTCCTCGGAACCCTGCTTGGTTGCGCAGGCGTTGGTTCGAACAACCGCGCGCAGTGGTGCTATCAGCCATTTGAAGACCTGATCCAGAAGGCTAAGGTTTCGACCAGCCATGACGAACGCGTGAAGCTTTATGAAGAAGCACAGGTGATCTTCAAGGAGCAGGCTCCGTGGAACACTATTGCTCACTCGACTGTTTTCGTGCCTATGTCTGCAAAGGTTTCAGGCTTCAAACAGAGCCCACTGGGTGATTATCGCTTCGAAGAAGTTGATATCGCCGAGTAAAATCTGACAACACCAGCGGCCGGGTGTGGAGGTTTCCTCCGCGCCCGGTCGGAGTTTTTGTATGTTTCGTTTCATCTTGAACAAGCTTCTCTATCTGGTGCCGACCTTTATCGGTATCACGATTGTGGCTTTTGCCTTCGTCCGCGTCCTGCCGGGCGACCCTGTGCTTTTGATGGCAGGTGAGCGCGGCGTAAGCCCCGAGCGCCATGCGCAGCTCTTGGCTCAGCTCGGATTTGATCGCCCCTTATGGGAGCAATATATCAATTATGTGTGGAATCTTCTGCACGGTGATTTCGGCCAATCTCTTGTGACGAAAAAGCCGGTGCTGGCAGAGTTTTTCACTCTGTTTCCGGCAACGATTGAACTTGCTACCTGTGCGATTATCGTTGCGGTTTGTCTGGGTATTCCTGCGGGTGTCTTTGCAGCTGTTAAGCGCGGCTCATGGTTCGATCAGGGACTGATGGGTATTTCGCTCGTTGGTTATTCAATGCCAATCTTCTGGTGGGCTTTGCTGCTCATCATTTTTTTCTCGGGCATGTTGCAATGGACGCCGGTCTCAGGCCGCATTTCGTTGCTTTACTATTTCCCGAACGTCACCGGGTTCATGTTGATCGACAGTTTTTTGTCCGGTCAGAAGGGTGCCTTCACCTCAGCGGCGTCTCATCTGGTTCTTCCCACTATCGTGCTTGCAACGATCCCGCTTGCGGTCATCGCGCGTCAGACACGTTCGGCGATGCTTGAAGTGCTGGGTGAAGATTACGTCCGTACTGCACGTGCAAAAGGCCTGCCGGTTCGCCGCGTTATTGGTCTGCATGCGCTGCGCAACGCGATGATCCCGGTTATCACGACAATCGGCCTGCAAGTTGGTGTGCTGATGGCGGGTGCGATCCTGACTGAAACCATCTTCTCATGGCCCGGTATTGGCAAATGGATGCTCGATTCCATTTCGCGTCGCGACTATCCGGTTGTCCAGAGTGGCTTGCTGATCATTGCGTTCATTATCATGATCGTAAACCTGATCGTCGATCTGCTTTACGGCTTGATTAACCCGCGTATCCGGCACAAGTGAGGGTATCATGACACACTCAGCAATTCAGCCGGAAGCTGTAAACGAAGTCGGGAAACTCCGGGCTTTGAAAGATTTCTGGTTCTATTTCAGCGTCAATCGCGGCGCTGTCATCGGTCTTTTCGTATTTCTGGCGTTGGTAATTGTCGCGATTCTCGCGCAGTTCATCGCTCCCCATAATCCATCGGAACAGTTCCGCGATTTCCTGCTCACACCACCTTTCTGGGAAGATGGCGGCACAACCCAATTCCTGCTTGGTACGGATGCAGTCGGTCGCGATATGCTGTCCCGCCTGATTTATGGTGCGCAATATTCGCTGCTGGTTGGTTTTGTCATCGTCATTATTTCGATGTGCCTTGGCATCACGATTGGTCTTATATCCGGTTATTTTGGCGGCGGTGTCGATACGGTTTTCATGCGTATTATGGACGTCATTCTGGCGTTCCCTTCGTTGCTGTTGGCACTGGTGCTGGTGGCAATTCTCGGACCTGGCCTGATCAACGCGGTTCTTGCGATTACGCTCGTTCTGCTGCCGCATTTCTCGCGCCTCACGCGTGCAGCGGTGATGGCTGAAAAGGAACGCGAATATGTGACCGCAGCCAAACTTGCCGGTGCAAGTAAGCTGCGTCTGATGTTCAAGACCATTTTGCCAAACTGCCTTGCGCCACTGGTTGTTCAGGCGACCATGTCGTTCTCCAACGCCATCTTGGACGTTGCAGCACTTGGCTTCCTCGGCATGGGTGCGCAGCCGCCGACACCAGAATGGGGCACGATGCTTGCAGAAGCGCGTGAGTTCATCATGCGTGCATGGTGGGTTGTCACTTTCCCGGGTCTGGCTATTCTGATCACTGTTCTTGCGATCAATCTGGTCGGCGATGGTCTGCGCGATGCGCTCGATCCGAAACTGAAGAGGAGCTGATCGATGGCTTTGCTTGATATCAAGAACCTCACGGTTTCGTTCGATACCTCAACTGGTCCATTCAAGGCCGTTGATGGCATCGATATTACGGTCGACAAGGGCGAAGTTCTGGCAATTGTCGGCGAATCGGGCTCCGGCAAGTCTGTCGGTATGCTGGCAGTGATGGGCCTTCTGCCCAAGACTGCAACAGTGACCGCCGACAGTATGATGTTTGACGGCAAGGACTTGCAGGCTATGTCTGACAAGGAACGCCGCCAGATTATCGGACGCGATATTTCGATGATCTTTCAGGAGCCGGTTGCAAGCCTTAATCCGTGTTTCACGGTCGGCTATCAGCTTGAAGAGGTTCTAAAGCGCCATTTGGGGCTTAAGGGTTCTGCAAGCCGTGCGCGTGCGATTGAGTTACTTGAACTGGTTGGTATCCGCGATGCGGCCGAACGGCTGTCGAGCTTCCCGCATCAGATGTCGGGCGGTCAGTGTCAGCGCGTGATGATTGCGATTGCGATTGCTTGTAATCCAACGCTGCTGATTGCCGATGAGCCAACAACCGCGCTTGACGTGACGATCCAGAAGCAGATCCTTGATCTGCTGATGCGTCTTCAGATTGAACACGGCATGGGCCTTATCATGATTACCCATGATATGGGCGTTGTAGCGGAAACCGCTGATCGCGTGATCGTGCAGTATAAGGGGCACAAGATGGAAGACTCCGACGTGTTGTCGTTGTTTTCTGCGCCAAAGCACCCATATACGCGTGCGCTTCTTTCAGCACTGCCGGAAAATGCGACTGGCGATCGTCTGCCGACGGTTTCCGATTTCGTCTTTTCAAGTAATGGCGCAGGAGAAGCGTGATGAGCGAGATCGTTCTCGAAGCGCGCGACATCAAGCGCGATTACCATGTTGGCGGCGGTCTTTTTGGCAAGCCGAAAGTCGTTCACGCTGTCAAAGGCGTGAGCTTCAAGCTCGAAAAAGGCAAGACGCTGGCAATTGTGGGCGAATCGGGTTGCGGCAAGTCAACACTTGCCCGCATTCTGACGATGATCGACCCACAGACCTCCGGCGAACTGTTAATCGCTGGCGAGGATGTGAACATCGCCCGTGATGGTCTGACAGCAGACATGCGCCAGAAGGTGCAGATCGTGTTCCAGAACCCTTATGGCTCGCTAAATCCGCGCCAGAAGATTGGTGATGTGCTGGCTGAGCCTTTGCTGCTTAATACCAAGATGTCAGCCAAAGAGCGCCGCGAAAGAGCGATGGAAATGCTGCTCAAGGTTGGTCTTGGCAAGGAGCATTTCAATCGCTATCCGCATATGTTCTCAGGTGGTCAGCGTCAGCGTATCGCTATTGCACGCGCATTGATGCTCAATCCGAAGCTGCTCATTCTTGATGAGCCGGTTTCGGCGCTTGATCTTTCGGTTCAGGCACAGGTGCTTAATATTCTTTCGGATTTGCAGGAAGAATTTGGCCTGACCTACGTTTTCATCAGCCACGATCTTTCGGTCGTGCGTTACATCGCTGATGAAGTGATGGTGATGTATTATGGTGAAGTGGTTGAATACGGCCCGCGTGAACAGGTTTTCAGTAACCCGCAGCACGACTACACCAAGAAGCTTTTTGCTGCGACCCCGCGTGCAGATGTCGATGCAATTCGTGCGCGTGTTGAAGCGCGTGCGGCTGCTCGTCAGGCCGTACAAGCTTAAAGTCTTGGTTTGAATGAGAGCGCCGCTCTGATTGTATCAGATCGGCGCTCCAATCATTTGTTTTAACGCGTATCTTGTCCAAAAGCCGTTTCACACTTTTTGGGATGCGCTCTAAAAAACGCCGCCCTTTGAAGTGGGGTTTTTGTTGATCAGTTTGATCCGCGCTGTTGGTGCCAGGCGAGCGCCCGCACAATATCGTCGGCGGCAATTTTGCCAATAATCGCGCCGTTTTCCACAATCCCCACATCGCCGCCGCTCTCTGCTACAGCGCTCATCAGCTCGCGGATCAGCGTGTCGCGTCGAGTCGTCGCTGCAAAGGGGCGGGGTGCTGCATTGCGATCAAATGGGGTCATGATGTCGCCCGCGCGCAAGACGCCGAGCGGATTCATATGGGCAACAAAATCTGCAACATATTGATTGGCGGGTTGCAAGAGGATTTCCTGCGGCGTTCCGCACTGGATAATGCGTCCACCCTCCAGAATAGCAATCCGATTGCCGATCTTCATCGCTTCATCCAGATCGTGGCTAACAAAGACGATGGTTCTTTTAAGCCGTGACTGAAACGCCAGAAGCTCATCCTGTAAGCGGGTTCTGATAAGTGGATCAAGCGCTGAAAAAGGCTCATCCATGAGCAGGATTGGTGCGCCGGTGGCAAAGGCGCGAGCGAGGCCGACGCGCTGTTGCATGCCACCAGAGAGCTCGCTCACCTTGCGCTTGGCCCAATCTTGCAGACCCACCAGCTCAAGCTGTTGACGTGCCTGCGTAAGTCGCTCTTCCTTCCGCATACCGGAAATTTCCAGCCCAAAGGCAACATTTTCTTCAACCGTTCGCCATGGCAGCAGGCCAAATTGCTGAAATACCATAGAAACGAGTTCGGTGCGCAGATGCCGCAAAGTTCCGCGATCTGCTTTGCCAACATCAATGGTTCGCTCGCCATCGCGTACGAGAACGCGTCCGCGTGAAATCGGATTAAGGCGGTTAATGGCACGCAAAAGGGTAGATTTTCCTGAACCGGAAAGTCCCATCAGGACCAGAATTTCGCCTTCCTGAATATTGAGCGAGCAGTCATGCACACCGAGAACCAGATCGGTTTCGGCCTGAATTTCCGAGCGCGAAGCACCGCGATCAGCTAAGTCCAGAGCGTTATCGACCTTGTTGCCGAAAATGATGCTCACGTCTTCTACAGAAATGATCGTCATAGCCGTATCTCTTTTATTTTTAGCGCATAATCCCGAAAAGTTATGCAATTTTTCGGGATTATGCTCCTACTTGTCGCGTGAAGCGCGGAAGATGCGGTCAAGCACGATGGCGACCACGACGATGACAAAGCCCGACTCAAAGCCGAGTGATGTATTGACCGAATTGAGCGCCCGAACCACGGGTACGCCAAGTCCGTCTGCACCCACAAGCGCTGCAATCACCACCATGGAGAGCGAAAGCATGATTGTCTGTGTCAGGCCTGCCAGAATTTGCGGCATTGCGTAGGGCAACTCGATTTTCCAGAGAAGCTGACGACGGGATGCACCAAATGCTTCACCGGCTTCGATCAGCGATGACGGTGTTGATGAGATGCCAAGATGTGTCAATCGTACCGGCGCAGGCAGCACAAAGATAGCTGTTGCCAGTAGCCCGGGCACCATGCCGATGCCGAAGAAGACGATTGCCGGAATGAGATAGACGAAGGTTGGCAGCGTTTGCATCAGGTCGAGAATGGGACGCATGACAGCATAGAGCTTGGGGCGATGTGCTGAGGCAATACCGAGCGGAACGCCGATAGCCATGCAAAGAAAGCAGGCCGAAAGCACGAGCGTCAGCGTTTTGAGCGTCGCGTCCCAGTAGCCCTGATTGATGATGAACAAAAAGCCAATGATGGTGAGCAGCACGACGGCGATCCGGCGCTGGATGAACCAGGCAATGGCTGCAAAAATAACAATCAGAACAAGTGGGTGTGGGAGCTGCAGCAGATACAGCAAACCGTCGATGAGCCACTGCATAACGGCAGCCAGGCCATCGAAAAAACCGCCCATGTTGTCTGTAAGCCAATCGACAACCGATTTGGCGGTCGGTCCAATTGGAATTTTATAGTCCGTCAGCCAGTTCAACGATCATGTCTCCTGCTGCGTGCTTTTTCTGTTTATTTATTTGTAGCAAAAATATCAGGCCGCAGTCATCTGCGGCCTGATGCCTTATAAATTAAAGACCCAGCTCTGACTTAACGGCTGGCAGTCCTTCTTTGCCATCAAGAGTGGTGACACCGTCGAGCCACTTGTCGAGAACGGCAGGGTTGGCCTTGAGCCAAGCGGTTGCGGCCTTGGCTGGTTCTTCACCATCGTCAAGAATCTTGCCCATGATCTCGTTTTCCATTTCAAGCTGGAATTCGAGATTGGTGAGGAATTTGCCGACATTCGGGCATTCCTGCGCATAGCCTGCGCGGACATTGGTTTCGACAGTCGCTCCACCAAGGTTTGGGCCGAAGAAATCGTCGCCGCCGGTCAGATAAGCGATTTCAAAGCGCTTGTTCATCGGATGCGGCTCCCATGCGAGGAACACAATTGGCTGCTTGCCACGAACGTTTTTGCCAACCTGCGCCAGCATGCCCTGTTCGGACGATTCAGCCAGTTCAAATGACTTCAGTCCAAAAGCATCCTTGCTGATCATGTCGAGGATCAGGCGGTTTCCGTCATTGCCCGGCTCAATGCCGTAAATTTTGCCGCCGAGCTTATCTTTGAAAGCGGCGATGTCTTTGAAGTCTTTGAGGCCTTCGTCGTAAGCATATTTTGGTACGGCGAGCGTATATTTTGCGCCTGTCAGATTGGTGCGAAGTGTCTCGACGCTCTTGTCATCGAGATAAGGCTTAAGATCGGCGGTCATGGACGGGTTCCAGTAACCGAGGAAAACATCAATGTCTTTCTTGCTCAGCGACGCATAGGTCACCGGCACGGAAAGAACCTTGATGTCGGTCTTGTAGCCGAGGCCCTTGAGGATTTCGGTGGCGACAGCCGTGGTCGAGGTGATGTCGGTCCAGCCAACATCGGAGAAGCGGACCGTGGAGCAGCTATCAGGCTCGGCAGCATTGGCCGCTGCGGGAATCGCGAAAATTGCTGTCGTGAGCGCGAGCGCACTCAATGTACATTTGAGCGAAGGCGTCGAAATCGGCTTCATTTTTCTCTCCATTAACCGGTCCGCTTTAACGGTTGATTGTTTTTCCGGTTCCAGCTTTTAGCAAACACCAAAGATTTCGCCGATCAAGTACCAATGCGGCGAAAATATATCTGATTGCGACCTTGAGGGGTGTTGTACTCGTTTTTCTGGACCGTCAGGCAAAAGATTCTGCATATAAGGCGTGTTGGGACCCAAGCAGTGCGAAGTAGCGCCATGTTACCCACAGGCGGCAGCGTTTCAACCCTTGCCAGCTGAAAACCTTCGATAATCTCTCTGAGTTGCGGGTCAATGGTTGTCGAAAAGCCAGCCACACTCTATTTGAAGAGGATAAAACTCGTCAGCGCATGCTGGCCGGTGTTTGGCGGCATTTTTAGGCCGCCATCGCGGTAGGGTAAAAGTGTCAGAGAGCCTGTAATTGCAGGCAACAGGAAGGACTTGATACAGTGTGGAATGCAGTTCGGGGCGTTTTCTCCTTCCTTGGCCGTTTTATTGCGGCACTGGCACGATTGATCGCAGTGCCGCTTGGCGCATTGTGGCGACTTTTTCTCACATTGGGAAATTTGTGGAAAGTTGCCGTTGCGGTGTTCGTGATCGGGTTTGGGGGGCTTTATGTCTACTTTATCTGGCAAACGCAGGTCTGGACAAACTTCAATCCTGACTACCCGGCCAGGTATAGCTATCAGGATGCCGTCACGCCGGGTGAAGTCGTTCAGACGAAGCCTGCGTCGATCGCTTCAACACCTGCGCCGACTGAAAACAGCGCAAATGGTACAGACACCACACCTGCAACGGGAAATAGCGAAACAACACCACAATCTGAAACGCCAGCGCAGCAGAAGCCAGTGCAAGCAGCACAGATACCCACAACTGCGCGCAAATGTTCGCCTTCAGCAATTGCCGAAGTGGCTGCTGATCTCACCGATTTCAATGTCAATCAGAACGCTTGGATTTCGTCCATGCTGCTCTACAAGCTTGGTTTCTTTGGCGTTGATTGGGATCGCACGCCGTTCCTTGATAACAAAGCTTCGTTCCAGCGCGGTATCAATGCAGCGGTGCGCCGGACTTCCATTGAACTCGTCGATAATATTGGTCGTCTGCGCGGCACATCGCAGATTGATGGAGATTTGCAAAAAGCGCGTGGCAATCTCCAGTTTACAGAAGATGCATGGTATTTCGGCCTGAGCCCATTTGGCCCCAAGTCGCCAACACCGACCTATTATCGTTCTGCAATCAAGGAACTGCGTTCTTTCAACACGCGTCTTGAAAACTGTCAGGCCACATTCGATGCACGCGCCGACAATCTGATCCAGTTTGTTGATCGTATTGCGAGCGATCTCGGTTCGACTTCGGCCATCCTCAAGGATCGTGCCGAGAACTATCATAGCGGTTGGTTCGATACGCGGGCTGATGATCGCTTCTGGTTCGCCTATGGCCAGCTTTATGCTTATTATGGTCTGTTGCGTGCCGCGCATTCGGATTTCCGCGGTGTACTGGCAGAAAAGCATTTGGATGGCGTCTGGGATGAAATGGAACGGCAGATGCGCTCTGCACTCGATATGCAGCCATTTATTGTTTCCAATGGAAGCCCGGATGCGTGGTTTACACCATCGCACCTCACCACTATGGGCTTTTATATCCTGCGCGTTCGTTCCAATCTGGTCGACGTGAAGCAGGTTCTGGAGCGTTAATCTGCAATGGAATTGCCAGCACTTTTGCGTCAGGCTGTAGACGCGGCGCTTGAGGGAGTGGCTTTGGCCGATCTCAAGCGTGCGTCTGAGGTTTTGTCAAAGCGCTATCGTGCGGAAACGCGCGATGGACGCCTGCATATTTCCGATGACTTAGCCGCTCAGGCTTATCTTGCGGCGCGTCTGCCTGCGACCTTTGCCGCAGTGCGTGCGAGCCTCGAAAGCGTTGCAGAATTGTGCCCGGATTTTGCGCCAACATCGATGCTTGATGTTGGCTGTGGGCCGGGGACGGCTCTCTGGGCTGCACGCGAATGCTGGCGTGATTTATCGTCCGCAACGATGATTGAGGCAAGCCCGGCAATCCGCGCTGTGGGTAGCAAGCTTGCGGCAAATGTCGGTCTTGAAACTGATTGGCGGGCGGGCGATCTAATCAAGGAACAGCTTGATTTCCCACATGCTGATCTTGTGACCATTGCCTATGTGCTTGATGAATTAGCGCCTCTTGATCGCAAGGCGCTCGTCGAAAAGCTCTGGGCTTCGGCCCAGCATGTGTTTGTGATTGTGGAACCGGGAACACCCGCTGGCTGGCAACGTATCCTCGATGCACGTAAAGCGTTGATTGCGCAGGGTGCCCATATTGCAGCACCCTGCACACATCAGCATCAATGCCCGGTTATTGCGCCCGACTGGTGTCATTTTTCCCGCCGCGTGGCCCGTTCGCGCATTCATCGCCTGACCAAAGATGCAGAAGTGCCATGGGAAGACGAGAAGTTCACCTATCTGGCTGCAACGCGTGATCCATCGCTTGCAGCGTCAGCGCGAGTGATCGCACCAACGCGGGTGGGCGGCGGCAAGGTTTCTATAAAACTTTGCAAGGATGATGGAAGCGCTGAAGAGCGTCTGGTTACAAAGCGTGACGGCGAGCTTTTCCGTTGGGCCCGCCGTGCCGATTGGGGTGACGCTTATTTATGATGCTTGCAGAACCGGCCGCTGCTTAGGGCGCGTGATGAGGAACACTATCGCGGCAGCGGCGAAGCACATGGCACCGGCCAGAATGAGTGCGGGCGTGTAGCTGTCATAGTCGGTTCGGACAAAGCCTGCGAAGGCTGCGGCTGCGGCTGCTCCCACCTGATGACCGGTAAATACCCAGCCAAACACCATGCCAGCTTTTTCGGGGCCAAATTTCTCTGCCGCAAGCTTCACCGTTGGCGGCACAGTCGCAACCCAGTCGAGGCCATAGAAGACGGCAAAGAGTGCCAGTTCGTAAAGGGTGAAATCGGTAAAAGTCAGATAGATCAGTGAAAGCCCACGCAAAGCGTAGAACCAGAACAGCAGCCAGCGATTGTCGTAACGGTCTGTCAGCCAACCCGAAGCAATGGTGCCGATCAGATCGAATGCCCCGATGACCGCCAGAATGCCCGCAGCCCCCACCGGAACGATGCCGAAATCGCCGCAAAGCGCGATCCAGTGGGTTTGGATCAGACCATTGGTGGAAAAGCCGCAGACAAAAAATGTGAGAAAGAGTACCCAGAAGGTGGTTGTTGAAGAGGCTTCACGCAATGTCACCAGAGGTGACAACAGCAGGGCACCAAACTGTTTTTTAGGTTCTGGCGCAGGCATAGGAGCTGTGCGGCCATAAGGCTTCAGGCCAAGATCGGCCGGATTATCGCGCATCAGTATCAATACCAGCACGAGTGCTGCCAAGAGGAATGACACCACAATTATCAGAGATGACCGCCAGCCGATGTTTTGGCTGACGCTAGCGAGAATCGGCATAAAAATAAGCTGACCAGTCGCGTTGCTCGCCGTCATCATCCCAACCACCAAACCGCGCCGTTTTTCAAACCAGCGAGCGGCGACAGTTGCGCCCAGCACCAATGCTGTCATGCCAGTGCCAAGGCCGATGACAACGCCCCACAGGCCAACCATCTGCCATTGCTCAGTCATGAAAATCGAGCCGACGAGGCCCGATGCAATCATGATGAGTGCCGCCATCACAACGCGACGCAGGCCGAACTGGTTCATGAAGGCGGCTGCAAACGGGCCCATCAAGCCGAACAGAACAAGCCGCAAAGCCATGGCAAAGGAAATATTGGCATTAGTCCAGCCGAATTCGCTCTGAAGCGGTTCGATTAATATGCCCGCAGAACCCATTGCTGCTGCCGTCGCCAGCATGGTGAGAAAGGTCACACCAGCGACGACCCATCCATAATGGATGTTTTTGAGTGCTAGAAAGCTGGCGAGGCGGGTTGAGATCATCTTCGGCACTCTCTGTTTCGGCTGGATTTCGACCAGCCACATATTGGAAGACGAAACCGCCCGTTATTTAAAACGAGGGTGGGTTTCGGTCATTGTTTTCAGTCAAAGCGTATTTATTGGCGGCTACAATGCACCAAGAAGCGCCAGCAATTGCTCGACGCCTTTGTTACCAAGTCGCGCTTCGATTTCGGTTTGCGCCTGATCCCACAATGGTCCTCCTAGCGCGACGAGTCTGTGTCCTTCACTGGTGAGGGCCACACTTGTCTCGCGATGGTCATTACTGGAAGCGGGTTCGATCAAACCCATTTTTTGCAGCACCTTTGCATTCCGCCCCATGGTCGAACGGTCCAGCTCGGCAATGCGTGCTAGTTCGGTCAGTGAGATCGCAGTTGCATGTGAGATTTTTCGCAGCAGGCTGAACTGTGCCACGTTGATACCAAGCGGTCCCAATGCTTCATCATAAATGGCTGAAGTTTTTCGGGCTGCTAGACGCAGATCTATGCAAATACAAGAATGAGACATGATGCGGGTATATACCCGCATCATGTCTTTGGCAATATGCCGAAATGAATTTTAAAAATTGTGGCTCGTCCTCAAGAGAAAGAAGACGGAATTAAACTGCGATATGCGATGTTTCCTTGACCTCTTCCATCACTGCGTAGGTGTGGGATTCACGCACGCCGGGTAGTGAAAGCAGTGCTTCTGACAGGAAGCGCCGATAATGGTCCATGTCGGTGACGCGGGCTTTGATTAAATAATCAAACCCGCCAGCGACCATATGGCATTCCAGAATATCGCGATTGCCGCGCGTGAATGTGGAAAATGTTTCAAAGACTTCCGGTGTGGTGCGGTCTAACTTGATTTCAATGAACACCAACATGGAGCGGTCGAGCATCTTGGGCGACAGATGCGCCGAATAGCCGAGAATATACCCTTCACGTGTCAGGCGTTTGACCCGCTCTGCGGTGGCGGTCTGGGAAAGATTGATACGGTCAGCCAGTTCGGTGTTGGTCAGCCGCCCATTTTCCTGAAGCGCGGACAAAATACTTTTGTCCATCACATCGAGATTTTTCATTGTTGTCCCCATTGACCAACCTGCGTGGGTGGCTTCTTTATTTGTTTGCAAATGATTTGCGCACGAAATGAATCCGAATTCCACGTCTGGCGCAAGACCAAATTATTGATGCGGTATTGCAAATTTCTACATTGACGCGATTTGCGAGGGACCATCGTCCTGAAATGAAACATTTGGATGTGAAGGCTAGAAGCTATGGCAATTTATGGTTGTAATAAGAATGCAACTCATGGTAATGTTCATACATACTGAAAATTATATCTTACTTGTAAATTTTGCATTGGGGCGCGCCCGTTTAGACCAGATGAAGGTGCCCGCTACCTTTCGTCTGCATTGCCTTCATTATGGGCAAGGGGAAAATCCGGATTACCTTATTGGGTCCGGATTTTCTTTGCGTGTTCAATTTTGGAGACGTGTAAGTGGTATGCATTTTCCAGTTGCAAGCGATGCAAGGGAAGGCTAACAGTAGCGCCATGAACATTTCGCGCATTGACACAAAAATCTGGTGGTGGGCTCGCTAAAAGCGGCCACGCAGGCGTTTGTGCATTTGCGTTTTAGATAAGGCCGCTGGGATTGTCCGGGCGGCCTTTTTGTTTGGCTGCTTGAATGGTCATCGGTAGGGGAAGCCGAGTTTTAGAAGTGTTCGATAACGAATAACATTTGGGAATTGCCAGTCATGAATGCGAAAATTGCGGATAGCGAGATATTCAGGCACGAAACAGCGGGCGGTATTGTTGTCGAACGCGTGCGCCATTTGACTACTTATAAGGGAGCTATCGAGACTTATATCGATGCGCTCAATGAGCGGCGGGGCGCGGTCTTTTCTTCCAACTACGAATATCCAGGCCGCTATACGCGATGGGACACGGCAATTGTCGATCCGCCAGTCGTGATTACCTCACGCAATCGCCAGATGCGCATTGAAGCGCTGAACAAGCGCGGCACGATCCTGCTGCGTCCGATCCTCAAGACGGTTCAGGCGCTTGCCGAAGTGAAGGTCGATAAGGCCGACGAAGATCGCATTGAGCTAACGATTGCTGAACCCACCGGCACATTCACCGAAGAAGAACGTTCGCGCATGCCATCGGTGTTCACCGTGTTGCGTGCGATTGTGGGCCTTTTCTTCTCCGAGGAAGATGCAAATCTCGGCCTTTACGGTGCGTTTGGCTACGATCTCGCGTTTCAGTTTGATCCGATTGAATATAAGCTCAAACGTCCGGATGATCAGCGCGATCTGGTGTTGTTCATTCCTGATGAAATCTTTGTGGCTGACCACTACTCCGCGCGCGCTTGGGTGGATCGTTATGAGTTTAGCTGTGGCGGCTCGTCGACGCATAATCTTGCCCGGGCAACGCCCGTGCAACAGTTCAAGCCTGCGGAACGTGACCTGCGGCGTGGAGATCATAATCCGGGCGAATATGCCAAGCTGGTTGAACGCGCAAAAGAAAGTTTCAAGCGTGGTGATCTGTTTGAAGTCGTGCCGGGACAGACTTTCTATGAGCGCTGCCATACAGCTCCTTCCGAGATTTTTCGCCGCCTGAAGTCGATCAATCCGTCGCCGTATTCCTTCTTCATCAATCTCGGCGAGAGCGAATATCTGGTGGGCGCTTCGCCGGAAATGTTTGTGCGCGTCAATGGTCGTCGCATCGAAACATGCCCGATTTCGGGCACGATCAAGCGCGGCGATGATGCGATTTCGGATTCTGAGCAGATTCTGAAATTGCTCAATTCCAAGAAAGACGAATCCGAACTGACCATGTGCTCGGACGTGGATCGCAACGACAAGAGCCGTGTTTGCGAACCGGGTTCGGTACGCGTTATCGGTCGTCGTCAGATCGAAATGTATTCGCGTCTGATCCATACGGTCGATCATATTGAAGGCCGATTGCGTGACGGTATGGATGCCTTTGACGGCTTCCTCAGTCATGCATGGGCTGTGACCGTGACCGGCGCGCCAAAGCTCTGGGCTATGCGCTTTCTCGAAGAAAATGAGCGCAGCCCACGCGCATGGTATGGCGGTGCCATCGGCATGATGCATTTCAATGGCGATATGAATACCGGTCTGACCTTGCGCACCATCCGCATCAAGGACGGTGTGGCTGAAATTCGCGCCGGTGCAACACTGCTGTTTGATTCCAATCCGGAAGAAGAAGAGGCAGAAACCGAACTGAAAGCTTCGGCGATGGTTGCAGCTGTGCGCGAAGCCGCGAAGAGTAATCAAGTGGCTGAGGAGCGCGTTGCTGCCAAGGTGGGCGAGGGGATTTCAATCCTGCTGGTCGATCACGAAGATTCCTTCGTGCATACACTCGCCAATTACTTCCGCCAGACGGGTGCTACGGTTTCGACGGTACGTTCGCCGGTCGCCGAAGAGGTGTTTGATCGCATCAATCCTGATCTTGTTGTGTTGTCTCCCGGACCGGGTACGCCGCAGGACTTTGATTGCAAGGCGACAATCGATAAGGCGCGCAAGCGTCAGCTGCCGATCTTCGGCGTCTGTCTTGGGCTTCAGGCACTCGCCGAAGCCTATGGCGGCACGCTTCGCCAGCTGCGCATCCCGATGCATGGCAAGCCGTCGCGTATTCGGGTTTCAAAGCCAGAACGGATTTTTTCGGGTCTTCCGAAGGAAGTGACAGTCGGACGTTATCACTCGATCTTTGCCGATCCTGAGCGTTTGCCGGATGAGTTTCTGGTGACTGCGGAAACCGAAGACGGTGTCATCATGGCTTTCGAACACAAGAAAGAGCCGGTAGCTGCGGTGCAGTTTCATCCCGAATCTATCATGTCGCTCGGCCATAATGCTGGCATGCGCATGATTGAAAATGTCGTGGTGCATTTTGCAGCGAAGCACAAAGCACGTCGCATCAACGCCTGATCGCTTTTTCCACGAACCAAATCTGAAACCGGCTGCAGTCAAAAACTGCGGTCGGTTTTTCATTTATTGCCTTATAAAATCATGGCTTTTTCGATCTGCTCCAGCGAACCATTTGCAACTGTAATGCATTGCATTCGCAAGAGAAAATTAAATGCTGCAAGCCAAAAAACAGAGTTTCGAGATTTAGATTTTATGGGCTATAGAACAGCCATTGAAATGCTGCTCATCGGAGTTATCCGATAAGAATACGCAGTTGGCTTGCAGACTGCACATCGTGCTTTGTGCGTTTATAAGGACGCGCGGCGCTCTAAGCCCGACTCCGATTTTCGGGATAAACTAAAGAATTGAAGGTTCCTCATGGACGCGAATGCAAAGGTTCGGCGGCTTGCCGCTTGGTCAATTCCCGTTGCAATTGGCGTCATGGGCCTCAAATATGTAGCCTATGCGCTGACGGGATCAGTGGCGCTTTACTCTGATGCGCTGGAATCCATCGTTAATGTGATAGCGGCCTTTGGTGCATGGTGGGCCATCAGTGTCAGCCATAAGCCAGCGGATGAAAATCATCCCTTTGGCCACCATAAGGCAGAGTATCTTTCGGCTGTCGTTGAAGGCGTACTGATTACGATTGCAGCGCTCTTGATTGCAAAAGAAGCATGGTCCGCGTTGCAGACACCACATGTGATAGAAGAACCTTGGTTGGGTTTGGCCATCAATACGGGTGCTGCTGTCATCAACTGCTTGTGGGCAATGCTGCTTATTCGTACTGGTCGTAGTGCGCGTTCGCCTGCGTTGGAAGCAGATGGCCAGCATATTATGACCGATGTTTTCACGTCTGTCGGTGTTTTGTTGGGTCTTGTGGGAGCCGTCATTACAGGCTGGGCGATTCTCGATCCGCTACTCGCAATTCTGGTTGCGATCAACATTCTCTGGCAGGGCTGGGGGGTCATCAATAAATCTGTTCAGGGATTGATGGATATTGGTGTCGAACCCGCCGAGGAAATGCGGATTCGCGATGTGATTTCAGCAAATGCCGGTGGCGCGATTGAGGTTCATGATCTCAAGACCCGCATTGCAGGCCGGGTTACTTTCATTGAGTTTCATCTGGTTGTGGCAGCCGATATGAGCGTGGGCGACGCGCATGTTATTTGTGATCGTATAGAAGATGCACTTAAAAAGCAGATCGAAAGCGCGCGCGTTGTGATCCATGTCGAGCCGGAAGAAGAAGCAAAGCTGCCGATTGGTACAAGCTCCGTTCCATTTGCATAGTGAGCATGACGCGCATCTTATCCGAAAACCGCTTCACACTTTTCTGGATGGGCGTGATCGAAATACCGGCTTGCGCGTTTTAAGCCCCGCGTGTAAAAGCTTGTCCATGGTTATGAAGAACGCAACATCTATGGAACATTCGAGCGCCGCTTCAAGCGCGCGCGTGAGCGTTTGCGTTCTAAACTCGCTTCTTACCCTCGGCCTTAGCGGCGATCGCCGGGCTCGTTGAAAGGAGCGTCCGGCGGTCGATGACAGTCCCGCTGACGCATGCTCCTTTCTCAAAATCCACAATTGAATTTTAAGACGAGATATCCGTGTCGTTATGACAGTGTAGAACTGCTCAGTACGCCGGGAGGATGAGATGACCATGAATCACAACGTAAACACGCCGAATTCCGCTGTTAAGCATAAGGGCATGCCGGACGCGGCAGTGAAGTATTCACCCTTTCCGTTTCCGAAGCTCGACGACCGCACCTGGCCGGCAAAGCGCATCGAAAAGGCACCGATTTGGTGTTCGGTCGATTTGCGCGATGGCAATCAGGCGCTGGTTGATCCAATGGGTCACGACCGCAAGGAACGCATGTTTCGCTTGCTGGTCGATATGGGTTTCCCGGAAATTGAAATCGGCTTCCCATCGGCTTCGCAGACCGATTTCGACTTCTGCCGCTGGGCAATCGAGCAGGGCGACACACCTGACGAAGTTGATCTGCAGGTGCTGGTGCAGTGCCGCCCAGAATTGATTACACGTACGTTTGAAGCGCTGGAAGGTGCTAAGACGCCGATCATCCACTTCTACAATTCGACCAGTGAATTGCAGCGCCGCGTTGTTTTCAACAAGGACGTCAAAGGCATCAAGCAGATTGCGACCGATGCCGCAAAGATGATCATGGACATGGCTGCGAAAGCAGGTGGTGGTTATCGTTTCCAGTATTCGCCAGAAAGCTTCACCGGCACCGAGCTGGAAGTGGCGCTCGAAATCTGCAATGCAGTGACCGAAATCGTCAAGCCGACAGCAGAGCACAAGCTGATCCTCAACCTGCCATCGACTGTCGAAATGAACACCCCAAATGTTTATGCCGACCAGATCGAATGGATGTGCCGCAATCTCGACAATCGCGAAAACCTGATCATTTCGCTGCATCCGCACAATGATCGTGGAACGGGCATCGCTGCAACGGAACTGGGCCTGATGGCGGGCGCTGATCGCGTTGAAGGCACGCTGTTCGGCAATGGTGAACGCACCGGCAATGTCGATGTGGTGACGCTGGCGCTCAACATGTACACGCAGGGCATCGATCCAGAGCTGGATTGCACGGACATCAATCGCATGAAGGATGTCTACGAATATTCAAACCAGCTGAAGATTGCAGAACGTCATCCTTATGTGGGCGAGCTGGTCTATACAGCTTTCTCCGGTTCGCATCAGGATGCGATCAACAAGGGTATGAAGGTTCGTAAGACCGCCAATTCGCCAGTCTGGGAAGTGCCTTATCTGCCAATCGATCCACAGGATGTTGGCCGCTCCTATGAAGCGATCATCCGCATCAATTCGCAGTCTGGTAAGGGCGGTATCGCCTATATCTTGCAGGCTGACTACGGCTTGAACCTGCCGCGCAATCTGCAGGTCGAGTTCCGTGAAATCATCCAGAACATCACGGATGACGAAGGCAAGGAACTGCCGTCCAAGCGCATTCATGAAGAGTTCCAGAAGCTCTATGTCGAACAGGCAGAAGGCCGCATCAAGTTCGTGGATCACCACACCTATCCTGATCCTGAGCAGAAGGGTCGTCGTATTCTGACCGCTGAAATCACCGATAACGGCGTGACCAAGAATATCGAAGGCAAGGGTACAGGCCCGATTGATGGCTTCATCGATGCGCTGTCGAAATATCTCGGTGTGAAGATGTCGGTTATCGATTATTCTGAACATTCGCTCAAGCAGGGTTCGGACGCCGCGGCAATTTCCTATGTTGAAGTTGCATATCCCGCAGGCAAATTGTTCGGTGCTGGTATTAACGACAATATCGTGAGCGCTTCGCTTGAAGCAATTGTTTCAGCGGCCAATCGCGTGGTTGGTAAGTGACATGATAAAAAAGGCGGCAGAGATGCCGCCTTTTTTGAAAGTGCGTCTCGATCTCATTTTATAAGATAGGCGCTCCAAAATATTTGTCTAAAACGGATATTGTCCAAATACCAATTCCCACAGCCCCTAATACAATTTATCTTCGGATAGCTTGAGGATGCGTTCGCTCTCGTCCTCAATACCGTGCTGCTCCCACTGGCATAGCCAGCCGCCGTCCGGCTTCCGGTCGATATTGAAGATGTTATAACGTGCGGGTGGTTTATGGCCGCCAAAATTCTGGCTGGCAGAGGGTACACAGATCACCGGAACCTTGCCGTTCAGTCCGTCAATGTCATAGCGCGTGGCAAGATGGGTGTGACCATGAATGACCAGTTCAGCACCATGTTTGCGGATGACGCTTTGAAAGCGACGGATGCCATAGAGCCGCTTATGCGTTGGTGTTGCACCGTGGACGGGCGGGTGATGGATCATGACCACGCGGAACAGTCCGCGTGAACCAGCTTCATCAAGCGCCAAAGCAAGGCGTTTGGCCTGTGCGGAGCGGAAATCGCCGCTCGCCATAAATGGAGCTGTCGCGCGCGCTGAGGAGACACCAATCATGGCGACAGGGCCACGCTCCCGCATATAGGGAAACTGGGGTCGTTTGTCCTGGTTGTCTATACCATCTCCGCGCATCCATGGTTCCCATTTGCGACAGGATTTATCGAGTGCACCGGGAACATAGGCATCGTGATTGCCGGGAACGACGGAGACATTATCGGGATTGCCCAACTGCATAAGCCAGTCGTGAGCAATATCGATTTCCATATTAAGCGCCAGATTGACGAGATCGCCCGTGACCGCAATATGATCGGGTGTCTTTGCCAGCATATCGGCAATCAAAGCGTCCAGCACGGTTCCATGCATGGCATTCTTACGATTGCGCAGCCAGTTGATGTAACCTGTGATACGTTTCGACGCCAATTCGCGATAGCGAATACGGGGCAGCGGCGATAGATGAATGTCTGAAATATGGGCGAGGCGAAACATAGTATCGGTGTACTGTATTCTTTTTTAAATCGAAACCGTGTTCAGCGACTTTTTATTGATGTTTTTAGAGCGGTACCTGTTTAAGCGGAATCGTAGGAACATCTCTATTTCTTTTTTCTTACGCAGTATCCTACGCAAAACCGCTTCGCACTTTTGCTGGAAATGCTTTAGTGCAATGATGCTCAAAAGAATATTTCTTCAGGATTGACGGTATGCGCTTCCGCCATTTTTTATTTCATACCTATTTTTTGCTCACACGACCCATGACTTTGGGTGTCAGGGCGATTGTGTTTGATGAAAAGAACAATTCCGTGTTTCTAGTGAAGCATACTTATGTTCCCGGCTGGCAACTGCCGGGTGGTGGGGTTGATAGCGGCGAGACATTTGCGCAGGCGCTCGAAAAGGAGTTGCGCGAGGAAGGCAATATCAGGCTAACCGGACGACCACAGCTCTTTGCACTTTATAAGAATGCACATGCCTCAAAGCGTGATCATGTCGCGCTTTATGTGTGCCGCGCCTTTGAACAGTCCGAACCAAAACAGCGCGACCGGGAAATTGCGGAAGCGGGTTTTTTTACGCTGGATGATTTGCCGGAAGGAACCACGGCTTCGACCAAGCGTCGATTGCAGGAGGCACTGCATGATCTTGATCCACTACCAAACTGGTAAAAGGAAAGGGCGCTTTCGCGCCCTTATATTCAGATATTAGAAGCGGTAGGTGATACCCGTACCGATCAGCCAAGGGTTAAGCTTGGCCTTACCGCTAACCTGTGTGCCGCCAGCCAGAGTCGCATCGAACTTGGGTTCGAGGAACAGCTTCTTCACATCGAAGTTGATACCCCAATGTTCATCGATCATATAGTCGAAGCCAACCTGAAGCGCGCCGCCAAACGTGTTCTTGACCTTGAGATAGTCAACGCCGGCTGCATCCTGATTGTAGAAGATAGTGTAGTTTACGCCCGCACCGACATAAGGCTTGAAAGCGCCGAAGTTGGTGAAGTGGTACTGCATGGTGAGCGTTGGAGGCAGCATCCATACTTTGCCGACCTTGCCGAGACCTTCAATCGAACCAGTGCCATTGATGTTGGCATAGGTAGTGCCGAGGATGAGTTCAGCAGCCAGATTGTCAGTGAAGTAATATGTGATGTCGAGTTCTGGCGTGATCGACTTGGAGTAATCAAGACCGGAGCCATCAACGCCATTCACATAGCCCTTGTTTTCAGCGACAACGCCGAGTGCGCGAACGCGGATCTGCCACGGCGACAAAGCCTGTGGCACGGCAACGATCTCGGTCGCTGGCTGGGCGACAATCGCGTCAGCTGCAAAAGCTGCTGGTGCAGTAAATGTCAGTGCTGTTGCTGCGAGAAGCCCTTTTGCAAAGCGGTTCATCAGTCTCTCCTTCAAGTCTTGGGTAGTGATGCGCGCAATGTGAACTGCGTCGCAAAGCGCCCCATTGATCAGGATCAAAGAGACGCCCAAGTTTTGAGGAAGTGCTTATCTTCTGGCCAAACTGTTGCAGGAAAACCTCAGTTGAAGCGATCCCGATCATGTGGTGCTAAGAAGTCGATCTCTGGTCCAACGGGAACAATGCCGGTCGGGTTGATCGTCTTATGGCTACGATAATAATGACCCTTGATGTGTTCCATATTTACCGTTTTGGCTACACCCGGCACTTGATAAAGATCGCGGGTATAGTTCCAGAGATTTGGATAATCTGCGATGCGTCGCAGATTGCATTTGAAATGCCCGACATAGACCTGATCGAAACGAACAAGCGTTGTGAAAAGGCGCCAGTCTGCTTCTGTGAGGCGGGAACCCGTCAGATAGTGCTGTTTGGAGAGCGTGTCTTCTAGCTTGTCGAGCGCATTGAATAACTGTTCGAATGCTTCTTCATAAGCGTCTTGCGTGGTGGCGAAGCCTGCGCGATAGACGCCATTGTTGATGTTCGGATAGACGAAATCATTCATTGCATCGATTTCACTGCGCAGGTCTTGCGGATAAAAATCGAGCGATGCATTGCCGAATTTGTCAAAAGCGCTGTTCAACATGCGGATGATTTCAGCCGATTCATTGGAGACGATTGTGTTGCGCTGCTTGTCCCACAGAACAGGCACGGTCACGCGACCGGAATAATTTGGATCGGCACGGGTATAAATCTCGTGCAGGCGTTTTGCGCCAAAGAGTTCGTCGCCGGTGCTGCCAGTTGTACCATAGAATGTCCAGCCTTCGTCGGCCATGAGTGCATCGACAACCGAGACTGAAATCACGCTTTCCAGCTTTTTCAGTGCGCGGAAGATTAGTGTGCGATGCGCCCATGGGCAGGCATAGGAGACGTAGAGGTGATAGCGGCCAGCTTCGGCCTTGAAGCCGTCTTCACCGGTTGGACCGGCGCTGCCATCTTGTGTGATCCAGTTTCTGAATTGCGATTTTGAACGCTCGAAACGACCTTTGGTGCTGTCGGTGTCGTACCAGACATCCTGCCATTTGCCGTCAACCAGAAGTCCCATGTGATCTCTCCTTTTGGCCGTTAAAGGCATCCTGATCTGATTTCATCAGACCGAAACGCCTCTAATTTTTTACTTGAAGCATAATCTTATCGATCCTCGCTCCGCTCCGGTCAGGTTATGCTTTACATAGCGGGAAAGCTGCCATTTGACAGTCTCTCAAGCCGTGAACAGTGCGTAACGTTCCAAAAAGATAAGTCTCAGCCTCCGTTTTGAAAGAAAATGTTTTACGAGTTACCAATTTGGTGATAGGTGAGTTGCAAATTGCGGCACCGTCAATGTTTCGCCGCTTGAACATTTATCGCATTATCCTCCGCAAAACCGCTTCGCACTTTTGCTGGAAATGCTCTGAGGAGACCACCATGACCGGAATGCGTTTCATCCGACGATGAAATTGGGACTGCGCTCAAACTGCGCAGAATGCATTCCATTGGCCCTTTTTGGCTATCGACTTCTCTTCAGGCAATTTTACCCATGCAGCAGCTTGAACTGACCTACACGCAGGAAGAACTCGCGCACGATATTGAGATCGAAGACATGAATGCGGAAGCATTCGGTCCGGGCCGTTTTACCCGTGCAGCACATTTCATCAGGGAAGGCGGTCCGCACGATCAGAGCCTGTCATTTGTGGCGCTGATTGGCGGTATTGTCATCGGATCACTGCGCATGACGCCGGTTGTGGTCGGCAAAACGCCAGCCTTGTTGCTGGGTCCGCTTGCCGTGCGGCCTGACTGGAAAAAGCGCGGCATTGGCAGTGCTTTAATGCGAATGTCTTTGGAAGCTGCAGAGAAAGCCGGTCACAAGCTGGTCATTCTGGTTGGGGACCAGCCTTATTATGGCCCGTTCGGGTTTCATATGGTGCAACCCGGCTCCATGATTATGCCTGCTCCAGTTGATCCCCGGCGTATGCTGGCTTGCGAGCTTGTGGCAGGTGCGCTCAATGGTGCTAGCGGTGTCGTGCGTCACGCAAACAGAGCCTAAAAGCTAAATAGAGGGGAAAGCGAGGGCGTGTTAGCGCCCTTCGCGATACCACATGCTGCCGAATGTGAAGAGCAGGGCAGCCATCGCCAGCAAGCCAGAGAACAATGGCAGGCGGTTTACGCTTTTTAGCTGCGTGTCCGAAGTTTCGCGCAGGCCAATCCAGTTGCTACCACTTGCTGCGCGCTCAGCACCAACAGCGGTGATTGCTGGTACCTGAACCGAACTATCCGCACTTGCATGAAGTCTATGCACAGAGCCGCCTGTCGCATCAGTGAGTGGTGACAACTTGTCAGCTGTAGAGATGCTATCGGAAAATTCCGGCGCATCGACGGGTCCGACATGCGCCAGCGTTTCATAGTCTCCATTGCGGATGCGGAAGATGCCGATTTCATCACTTTGCAAGGTACCGTCGAAGAGCCCCGGCTTATTTTGCGTGAGGTTCACCTGTAATTCTTTACCGGATGGCGTGGTGACAGTTGCCTGACCGGGATTGTCACCCATCGTCTGGCGATGGATGGAGAGTGTGCGGCCATTGCCGCCTGCGGTCAGCGCTTCTTCTTCAAGCTCTGGCTCCTGCATCAGCCAATGCGCAATGCGGCGATAAAGCGAGGCATAGGGTCCGCCGCCTTCAAAGCCACGCGCCCAGAGCCAACCCTGATCGGACAGGAACATGCCCACACGACCTTTGCCAACGCGGTCAAGTACCAGAAGCGGCTTGCCATCAGCGCCGCTCATCACAGTTTCGCCCTGGGTTGGGCCAATATCAATGGTGCGGAACCAGCGGCTCCAGTGTGGCGGTTCCTGATCGCTGCCATCAAGACCACGGGTCACGGGATGACGTTTGCCAAGGTCTGTCAGGCGCGGATAAAAAGCCTTTTCGGTAATGGTTCCGGTCGGCATGGCAGGCAGCGCGCTATAAAGCGGCGTTTGCGCAATCGACATGTCGCCTGCGTATTCGGGACCGGCTGCAACCAGCAAAGCGCCGCCATTTTCCACATATTGCGCGATGTAATCATAATAAAGCAGCGGCAGCACATCGCGATGCTGGTAGCGATCTAGAATGATGAGATCGAACTCACTGACCTTGTCGACGAATAGTTCGCGGGTTGGGAAAGCGATGAGGGATAGCTCATTGATCGGGGTGCCGTCCTGCTTCTCGGGCGGGCGCAAAATGGTGAAGTGAACGAGATCAACAGCCGCATCGGACTTCAGCAGATTACGCCATGTGCGCTCGCCATTATGCGGCTCTCCTGAAACCAGAAGCACACGCAGGTTTTCGCGAATGCCGTCAATTGTGGCCACCGCACGGTTGTTGGTATCGGTCACTTCGCCAGGCAGAGTTGGCGTGGAAATCTCGACAATATTTACGCCTGCGCGCGGCAGTTCGATGGTGACGGGCGTTTCCTGTCCGACCTGCGCCTGTTCTTCGCTGACCGCCTCGCCATTCACGCGGATTTCAACTTGCGCGGAACTACCGAGGCTCTTGCCTTCATCTATCACGGTGAAGGACATTTCCAGCGGCTTGCCGCTAATGCCATAGCGCGGGGCTTTGTTAAATTTGATACGGCGGTCGAATTCGTCCGGCTTGCCTGTGATGAGCGCATGAACCGGCGCATCAAATCCAAGCGCATTTTTGTTGGCGGGAATATCGTGCACCTGACCGTCGGTGATCATGATTGCGCCTGCGACACGCGATGGTGGCACATCAAGCAGCAAACGCGCCAGTGGTCCGAATAGGCGCGTTGCATAGCCGTCTTCGTTTTCGCCGGGCTGTGCCGCTTCCACCACGCGGGTTTCAAATTGTGGCATGGTTGCAAGTTGGTCCTGCACGGCCTTGAGCGCCTGATCAGTGTCAGCTTTACGATCACCCAAGTTCTGGCTCTGGCTGCGGTCAACAACAAGGGCCACGACACTTTTAAGCGGCTCGCGTTCTTCGCTGATGATGACCGGATTAAGCAGTGCCAATGCAAGGGCAACGGCTGCAAGCATACGGATCAAACCGCCGCGCATACGTAGCAAAATTGTTGCCAGTACCAAAAGCGTTAGCGGTGCCAGAATGCCGATTAGCCAGGGCAAAGGGAGGAAGGGTTCAAATTCGATATTCATTTTGAACTCCTATGCGCATGTCTTTTGCCGGAAAACCGGTTCCCACTTTTCCTAGACATGCGCTAATTCCCCAGCCGCTGAAGTAGATCTGGTACATGAACCTGATCCGATTTGTAGTTGCCGGTGAGCATATACATGACGATATTCACGCCGCCGCGCAGTGCATAAATCCGCTGCATCGGATCATTGGGCACTGTCGGCAAAAGTGGATTGCCCTGTTCATCGACGGCCCATGCGCCTGCAAAATCATTGGCGGTGATCATGATCGGCGACACGCCATCGCCGGTGCGCACTGGGCGGTCGCGCTCGCTATTGGAGGCGGCAGTTGCTTCGACCCAGAGCGGACTTCCATCATAGCGGCCCGGAAAATCGGGCATGATGAAGAAGGATTTTGTCAGCACATGATCATCGGGAACCGGCTCAAGCGGTGGCACATTCATGCTATCGAGAATTAAGCGAAGGCGCTGGTTGGCGGGTGATGCAGAAGGGTCAAGGCTTGCCCCTGCCTGCAACTGATCACGGGTGTCGAACAGCACGGTTCCGCCCTGCTGCATATAGGCATCGACTTTGGCGATGGCCTCGGGACTTGGCATTTGCGCATCCGGGTCAATCGGCCAATAGATCAGCGGATAAAAGGCGAGATCGTCCTTGGCGGGATCGACGCCGATTGGATCGCCCGGTTCGAGTGCTGTCTTATCCGTCAGGGCAAAAGTCAAGCCGCGCAGCCCAGCTTTGCTGATGTCGTCGGTCGCGGTACTGCCGGTGATTATATAGGCCAAATGGGTTTTGGAGACGGAGTTGATGATGGCTTCATCACCCGGTTTGCTGTCGTCGTGGGTCTCTTGCGCTTGCGCGGTTTTAACCCCGGCAGGAATGAAGCTGATTGCCGAGGCTGCTGCAAAGAGAATGGCAATGCCTGCAACTTTGGAACGAGTTTTCATGCGTCTGCGGAATGCACCACGCAACCAGAGCATCAGAAATGTATCGAGCGCGAGCAGCATGGCTGCGGCTGCGAAAAACGGGCCACGCAATGAAACTGACTGGTCGGCATCGTACGATGCAGGCGTTATGCCAACGGAAAGAGCGGGTTGGCTGATCGGTTCAAGCTTGATGTCATTGCCTTCAAAAATGTTGAGCGCTTTCAAGACGTCTTCATTGCCATAGAAACCGGGCGGCGTGTTGATACTGACATCTGGTAATTTGTCTTTGTCTACGATCAGCGGCTTTGCTTCCGATGATGGCGGTGTGAGTTCGCCAGAGGCTGAAAGAAGCTGGAAAGGTGGCAGTGAAATCGACTGTTGATCGCCCTGTGCGCCGGTTCGTTGCGACAGCGATACAATACGGCGCAGCATTTCGACAAAAGAGCCGGAGATTGGCAGGTTCGACCAGGATGCGTCGGGCGAAATATGGAACAGGATTACATTGCCGCGACCACGGCTTTCGCCGGTTACCAGCGGTGTTCCATCTGCTAGCGTTGCATAGGCTTTGTCATTGAGATCAAAGGACGGTTCAGCCAGAACCTGCCGTGTGACGGTCACGTCATCCGGCACGGTAAGCCCGGCAAATGGGCCTTTGTCCGAGAAGGATCGCAGCTTCTGCGGCTCGGACCATGAGAGAGTTCCGCCCAGCGCGCGTTCGCCTTTGCGCAGACGCACAGGCAGGAGCGGATCGTTTTCATTCGCACCGGCAAGGCGAGGGCCGGCAAAGCGGACAAGCGTGCCACCATCCTCGATCCAGCTTGCAAGCTGTTCTTCAACCGGCTTTGGTAAAGTGCCAATATCGGCCATGATCAGAATGGATGGCTTAGCATCAAGCACTTCCGGCACAGTATTCATCAGATCTGCCGAACGCGGTTCGATGAGATTGGCATAAGGCGAGAGTGCGCGTGAGATATAATGTAGCGGCGACAAAAGCGGCTGTGCGAGATCGCCATCGCCGCTGGCAAGAAGGCCGATAGTGCGGCGTTCCGAACCGGCATCGACCAGACGTGTGGCACCGGCCTGATTGATGCCATCTATGCGGATCACACGGAAATCATTGCGTAGTTCGACAGGAAGGTTGAAACGGGCCGTCGCCTCATTGTTTCCTACTGCGAAGGACAAAGACGCTTCGGCAATGCGGCGGCCTTTATCATCATAAGCTGCTGCATTGAGTGCGCGCGGCATGCTTATGCCTTCGGGTCGAATGGCTTTTGCTTCAAACCCATTAGCTTTGTTTTCAATGGAAGTCAGCGCTACAACCCGATTAAGATTTGCGGCATACCAAAGGATCGAAGCCAGTTGGTCGTTCTGATTGAGCTTGGCGAAAGCTTCACTGTCGCTTGCCTGTGCCAAACCGTCATTCATGAAAGCCAGACGTATTTTTTCGCCCTGTGGTAGGCTTGATGAAAGACGATCGAGTGCTGCTTTGCGATCAACTGGGATCGGGCGTGGCTGCAAGGCTTGCAGACGTTCTGTTGCTCGGCTTCCATCATATGGGCCAATTTCCGAATTGGTGGGTTCTGCCGTGCCAAGCACATAAATCTGCATATTGTTTGCTTCCGCATCGGCAATCAGCTTTTCAGCTGCATTGACGCGTTCAGTCCATTCTTCCGCAGAAGCCCAGCCATTATCGATCATAATTGCCAGCGGCTCATTACCGGAAAGCGTGACAGCGCGCGGGTTCCATACGGGCGAGGCAAGCGCAAAGATCAAAAGTGCCGCAATCAGCAGGCGTAAAAGTGTCATCCACCAAGGGCTTTTGGACGGCACTTCTTCGCGCTTGAAGACCTGTGCCAGAATTTTGAGCGGTGGAAATGTTTCTTCCTGCGGGCGCGGTGGCGTCATGCGCAGCAACCACCAGATAACCGGAAGTGCAATCAGCCCTGCAAGAATGAGCGGTGATCCGAATGCGAGTGGCAGAAAATTCATCAGCGCGCGCCTCCCGATGAGGATGCGCTCAAAGCATCATGCAATCGCGACAAGGCCTGTGTGGCGGGTGTGTCGGTGCGATGCACGGTAAAGCTCCAGCCAAGGCGTCTGCAAAAATCAGCCAGCGTATCGCGCCGCGCGATATAAAGGCGGCGATAGTCTTCCGCATAGGTTTCCGCACGGCCTGCAACAAGCGTGGTACCGGTTTCAGGATCGCGAAATTCGGTACGACCCGAATAGGGGAAGGCTTCTTCGGCAGGGTCGGCCACTTCCACCAGATGTGCGCGCACGCCGCGACGCGCAAGACTGTCGAGAAGCGCGGTCAGTTCATCAAGCGGATGCAGAAAATCGGAAATTAGCACCACTTCGGAAAAGCGGCGTATCTGGTCAATATCAGGCAAAGCGCGAGCAGAAATATCATGCATTAATGCGCCTGCCAGACGTTCCGCACCATTGCGCGCTGAGAAAGGTTGCAGCAGCGACGGGAAGGCGATGCGTTCACCGGAGCGCGAAAGAAGTTCGGCCAGTGCCAGCGTGAGCACGAGCGAACGCGCCTCCTTTGAGACAGGTGAGAATTGCGAGCGGTAAAGCATGGAAGGCGAGAAATCGCACCACAGCCAGACCGTATGTGCGGATTCCCATTCGCGGTCACGGACATAGGTATGATCGTCGCGGGCTGAGCGCCGCCAGTCGATATGGGCCAGCGATTCGCCTTGAACATAAGGGCGAAACTGCCAGAAGTTTTCGCCGGGGCCGCGTTTGCGGCGACCATGCCAGCCATTCATCACGGTGTTGACGACGCGCTGCGCTTCAACCAGCAGATCAGGGATACTCGATGCGCGCACCCGGGCGCGTGCCAAACTATCCTTGCGGTTTGCTGATGAAACTTCTGCGCCAATCGCCATCAGCTGGCTGCCTTCACCAGATTGGCGATGACATCACGCACATGCATTCCATCAGCGCGGGCTGCGAAATTAAGCGCCATACGATGTTGCAAAACTGGCTCGGCCAAAGCCTTCACATCATCAACGGATGGGGCAAGACGGCCTTCATAAAGCGCACGCGCACGCGCGCAAAGCATGAGCGCCTGACTGGCGCGGGGACCAGGACCCCAAGCGATATGCTTTTTGGCATGCTCATTATCGGCATCAGGGCGTGCTGAGCGGACGAGTTTGAGGATCGCTTCGACCACGCTTTCGGAAACCGGCATGCGGCGCACCAGCGCCTGCATCTGGCGCAGCCTGTCAGCATCGAGAATTGCATGCGGCTTGGCTTCGCTCACGCCCGTTGTTGCAAGCAGGATACGGCGTTCGGCTTCCAATTCTGGATAAAGAATATCTATCTGCATCAAAAAACGATCAAGCTGCGCTTCCGGCAGCGGATAGGTACCCTCCTGCTCCAGCGGATTTTGCGTGGCGAGAACATGGAATGGGGCAGGCAGATCATAACGTTGACCAGCAACCGTCACATGATATTCCTGCATAGCCTGCAAAAGGGCAGATTGGGTGCGGGGCGAGGCACGATTGATTTCATCGGCCATTAGGAGCTGGGTGAAGATCGGGCCTTTGAGATAGCGGAAAGAACGACGACCATCCGCATCCTGCTCCATCACTTCCGAGCCGATAATATCGGATGGCATGAGATCGGGTGTGAACTGGATACGCTGGCCTGAAAGACCAAGGACAGTTCCGAGTGTTTCGACAAGCTTTGTCTTGGCAAGGCCGGGAACGCCAACCAGCAGCGCATGACCGCCAGCCAGAACCGCTACGAGCGTGCGCTCAATAACGCTTTCCTGACCGAAAATGACGGTGCCGATATTTTCTCTAATGCGTGCAATGTCGGCGAGGGCGCGTTCGGCTTCGGCAACAATTTCATCGGGGTTGATAGCTTCGGGCGTAACGACAACGCTCATAGGGACCTCGCAAAAATATCCGCACCTGCAATATAATGTTGAAAACACTATATATGCTGACAAGCCGTGAAACGGTGACTATTTCATGACTTTAAGAATTTTAATCACATTCGAGCAGGAATAACCGAGTCGGATGACAAAAAGCACCCCTGACGGCAAACAAGAGCCGCAAAGTTTAGTAAAGCGTGACGATGGCGTGAGCGGTCTCGAAGCGCTTATTGCGCGTGCGCATGAAGACGCCACCAGCGGCCCTTCCAAGAAAGAGCGAGGAATTGCACCGGTTGAGCGCTGGAATCCCGATTTCTGTGGCGATCTTGATATGGAAATCCGCGCCGATGGAACGTGGTTCTATATGGGAACGCCGATTGGACGCCCACAATTAGTGCGGTTGTTTTCAACTGTGTTGCGCAAGGATGAAGACGGCAAAACCTATCTCGTAACGCCGGTGGAAAAGGTTGGAATTCGCGTCGAAGACGCGCATTTTATTGCGGTGGAAATGCAGGTTTCGGGTGAGGCTCAATCGCAGACACTTACGCTACGCACCAATGTCGGAGATGTGATTGAGGTCAGTGAGGAGAACCCGTTACGCTTTGTCATTGAAAAGACGAGCGGCGGATTGAAGCCTTATATGCTGGTGCGTGGACGGCTCGAAGCCTTGCTGACCCGCGCTGTTATGTATGATCTTGTGGCGCTTGGTGAAGAGATCGAAGTCGATGGTGTGACGATGTTTGCCGTGCGCTCAAAGGGACATGTTTTTCCGATCATGCCGGTTGATGCGCTGGAGGCGGCATTGCAATGAATGATCGTGCATCGCATCTTTTTCCGGCTTTTTCCGCCGGTGGTTTTACGGAGCGTGTGCGCAACTGGCAGCCTGATCACGACGATCTGACCGGCGATCATTCGCTTAATCCCGAATTCACGCAGGCCATGGTGACATCGAAATTGCGCGATGCCGCCGTGCTGGTGCCGGTGGTAGATCGCGGACCAGAGGCCACATTGCTTTTGACACGGCGCACCGAAACATTGCGTAAGCATTCGGGCCAGATCGCTTTTCCGGGTGGGGCAATCGACCCGGAGGATGGGACCGCTGAAAAAGCAGCACTGCGCGAGGCCAATGAGGAAATCGGGCTTGTGTCCGAACGCGCGAACATTATCGGGCATATGCCGCGCTATCTCACAGGCAGCGGCTTTTCAATCACGCCAGTTTTGGCGGTGGTCAATACGCCTTTTGATGTGTATCCGAACCCGGACGAGGTTGCGGATATTTTCGAGGTGCCACTTTCATTCCTGATGAACCCGGCCAATCACCGGCGCGAAAGCCGGCTGTTCAATGGTCAGGAACGCTTTTATTACGCAATGCCATATCATGAGCGATTCATCTGGGGCGTGACCGCAGGCATAATTCGCGGACTTTATGAAAGGCTCTACGCTTGAGCGACACAGTAAATATTTCAGATCGAGCCAAATGGCTGCATACGAAGTCAATGAAGGCGCTTTTTGCAGCGCTTAATCGTGATGGCGGCGAAGTGCGTGTTGTGGGCGGAGCTGTGCGCAACACTTTACTTGGCACAGACGTTAGTGATGTCGATCTGGCCACCACGCATCTGCCGGAAGATACGGTGCGGCTGGCAAAGGAAGCAGGCTTCAAGCCGGTGCCGACCGGTATTGAGCATGGCACCGTAACCGTCGTCGTGCAGGGCCAGCCCTTCGAAGTGACGACTTTGCGCAAGGATGTTGAAACCGACGGCCGTCACGCGAAAGTTGCGTTCGGCACAGATTGGGAAGCAGACGCCGAGCGGCGCGATTTTACGATCAATGCGCTTTATGCAACGGTTGATGGCGATGTGATCGATTATGTCGGTGGTCTTGCCGATATTCAAACAAAAACCTTGCGTTTCATTGGTGATGCAGAAGCCCGTATTCGTGAAGACTATCTGCGCATTTTGCGGTTCTTTCGCTTCTTTGCCTGGTACGGTTCAGGGCGTCCTGAAGCCGACGGTTTGCGCGCCAGTGCGCGTCTGAAAGATGGACTTGATCAATTATCCGCCGAGCGCGTCTGGTCTGAACTCAAGAAATTGCTTTCCGCGCCCGATCCTTCGCGTGCGCTTTTGTGGATGCGGCAGTCGGGCGTTCTAACCGCTATTCTACCTGAAAGCGAGAAATGGGGGATTGATGCCATTCATGGGCTTATGCGCACGGAGGCCGATCTTGGCTGGCCGGTTGATGCGCTTTTGCGCCTTGAAAGCATGGTTCCACCAGATAAAGAGCGAATTGTTGAGTTGGGCAAGCGACTGAAAATGTCCAATGCCGAACGCGCGCGTCTGGAAGCTTGGGCACGCGCTGATCTTGTTGCGCCGGAACTGTCCGAGCAGACACTGAAAAAGCTCGTTTATAGCGGCAGCAAGCAAGCCATCATGGATCGCATCAGATTGAGCTACGCGTCAGCACGCAATGAAGCGGCGGAAAGTGACACGGCGATGATCAGAGCCGGAGGTTTCGCGCGTTTGCTCGATGCGCTGCAAAGCTATGATGCACCGACCTTTCCGGTTACGGGAAGTGATTTGCTTAACCTTGGCATAAAAAAGGGACCTGTGCTCGGCGAAAAGCTGAGGGGGCTGGAAACTCTCTGGATAGAGTCAGGTTTTAGTCTTGACCGCGAAGCGCTTCTGGACAAACTTGAGCGTAGTTTTTGAAAGAACAACGAATGTCAAATATTGATAAATCGACACCACACAATATAGGTTCTGATCCCAAGCAGAATTTTGGCACCGATGGTATTGCGCCGATGGAGCGCCCGGGTGCTGTCACGCGCTTTTTTATGGGCATTGTTGCCTGGGCGGAACGGCTCAATCTCAAATATGCAAAGCTCGGCAATCCACCCGTTTATGACAATACAACTTTTCCGTGGGTAGCAGAAATCGAGAAGGCATATCCGGCTATTCGTGCCGAACTTGAAAAGGTTCTGTTGCGGCAGAGCGAATTGCCATCGTTTCAGGATATCTCGTCGGACGTTAAGACGATCTCGACCGACAACCACTGGAAGACGTTCTTCCTGTTGGGCTTCGGTGTGAAGTCTGAGCAGAATGTCAAAGCATGTCCGAATACATGGAATGCTGTGCAGCATATTCCGGGTCTGACGACTGCGATGTTCTCGATCTTCGAGCCGGGCAAACACCTGCCGCCGCATCGTGGACCTTATAATGGTGTGCTGCGTCTGCATATGGGCATGATCGTGCCGGAACCTGCCAACAAGCTTGCAATCCGCGTCGATAAGCAGATCTGCCATTGGCAGGAAGGCAAGGTTCTGATTTTCGACGATGCCTATGAGCATGAGGCATGGAACCATACCGATCATACGCGTGTGGTGCTGTTTGTGGATTTCGTAAAGCCGCTGAAATTCCCGGCCCGTTTCGTCAACTGGGCGCTGATGAATCTGGCGATCTTCACCCCCTTCATCAAGGAAGGGCTGGATAATCACAATGAGTGGGAAAAGAAGTTTTATGCGCAGGCGGAAAAGCTTCGCAACCAGCCAAAAGCATAAATAAAAAAGGCCGGATAATCCGGCCTTTTTTATTGGAGTATTATGGCCACTTCACCACTGGCGGCATGGATGACAGAATGGAATTCACATTGCCGCCGGTCTTAAGACCAAAGATCGTGCCGCGATCATAAAGCAGGTTGAATTCGACATAGCGTCCGCGACGGATAAGCTGTTCTTCGCGGTCTTCCGGTGTCCAGTCCTTGTTGAAGTTCTGGCGTACCAGATGCGGATAGACGACCGAGAAGCCACGGCCCACATCGCGGGTGAAAGCAAAGTCCTTTTCCCAGCCGCCCTGTTCTTCGGATGAATGCAGCCAGTCATAGAAAATGCCGCCAATGCCACGTGCTTCATCGCGATGGGGCAGATAAAAATATTCGTCGCACCATTCTTTGAGACGCTGATAATCGACAATGTCATTGTGCTTTTGGCAGATGAAGCGGAATGCCTTATGGAAGGCAAGCGTATCCGGGTCTTCCTGTGTGCGGCGGCGATCAAGCACAGGTGTTAGATCAGCACCGCCACCGAACCATTGCCGTGAGGTCACGACCATGCGCGTATTCATGTGTACAGCAGGCACATTCGGATTCTGCGGATGCGCGATCAGCGAAATGCCGCTGGCCCAATAACGCGGGTCTTCTTCGGCACCGGGTATCTGCTTGCGGAATTCAGGAGAGAATTCGCCATGAACGGTTGAGACATGCACGCCGACTTTTTCAAAGACGCGGCCATGCATGATGGACATCACGCCGCCACCACCATTGCCTTCGTCTTTCTGCCACGGCGTGCGAACAAAGCGGCCCGGTTCCTGATCGGAGAGTTGCCCCTGCAAGTCGTCTTCGAGCTGCTCGAAGCTCGCGCAGATACGGTCGCGTAATTCCTCGAACCAGTTTTGCGCGGCGCGTTTTTTCTCTTCGATATCTTGCGGGATGATTGCCGGAATTTCGTCGCGCTGCATTTTGTACCCTCTCACGCAATGTATCTTACAAATCTATAGTCATGACTTAGCAAAGTCTTGCGGTGGCGCAAAGAGTGAAGGCTGAGAGGTATGCGCGTGTAAATTGCTCTCCCCAAGAAAAGACTCGTCATAAACGCGTTGCTTGCCTATCTTAATCCTCCAAGGGATTGAAAGTTCCCTGTTCCGGGAGGCAACTGCATGACCGCATCACCGCCCAAACCACCGCTTGAAGGCTTGCGAAAGCAGCTGGAAAAAGGCCGTGCGAACAAAAGCCGGCTCCCGCGAGATGGCTTTATCCGCGAGACTTTTGCCCTGCCTAGACAGGCCGCACGCGACAAAGCACGCGAATGGTTCGAGAGTTTTCCCAAGGCTGCCTACTGGACAGAAATCGAAAGCTGGTGCGAGCGACCCGATGATGTGATCGAATTCACAATGCGACGCTTGCCGACTTCTGATTAAAGCTCGGCTATAATCAGAGATTCTTTTTGCGCGCATCTTATCCGAAAACCGGTTTCCACTTTTTGGGGTGCGTTTCTGATCTGATTAAAGTTCGGCTTCGGGAACTGATTCCGGTTGGCCGTATAAGTCGTTGAAATAAGATTCAGATTAGACATTTAAAAAAGCACTCTTCGGATTTTCCAAAGAGTGCTTGGATTTCTGAGTCGTTATAGCATTACCGAACTATTTGGCTTCCGTCTGGGGTGCCTGTTCCCAAGACTTCCAATCCTTGATGATGCTGTTGGCATAGATCTTACCAACGCGGTAAGCATTGGTTGTTGCAAGCGGGAAACCACCTGACTTTGCGGCCAGTGATTCAGAAGCTGTCTGGTCTTTGCCCTGACGATCGAAGTTAGACGATGTGCGCAGCAGCGCGATGCGGTTAAAGTCGAGCTTGCCTGCATCGGCTGCACGCTTGAGCGCGGTCAGCGTTGCATTGTCTTCCATCTGTGATGTGCAATAGTCGGCTTTTCCATCGGTCAGGAGCTTCGACCACTGTTCCATGGCTTCACCGAGTTTGGTTCCATGCCAGTAAGTGTCGGCGGATGCGGTGTCACAGATCGTCACTTTAGGCGCGCTGGTTGCAGCTTCTTCTGTATAATGTTTGCGATATTCCTTCGCATCATCGCTGTCGAGAAGTTCGACGCCTTTGGTGGTCGCAAGCGCATAGTCGGCGAGCTTGCCATTGAGTTCAAACACTTCTGTACCAGCCGCCCATTTTGGCTTTTCGCCGGGCTTTGCTGCACCCAGACCGAAGAAATCGGTTGGCCAGCCTTCAGGCGCTTCACGAATATCGATACGGTGGTTGAGGGTTCCATCGATGGCATATTTCGCCCAATGGGCCGAACCGAGCGTGCCGTGCTTGGGATCAACCCCTGCAATACCGGCGATGAGGAAATAGGTGTTTTTAAGGTCGAGCTTGTCGCTTAATGCCATTGCTGAAACAGCCGTTGCCGCATTCGCAAAGCCCATGGCGGTCGTCATGTGGCAGAGGCCTTCCGCCGTGCAATCGATCTCTGGATATTCGGAACTCAAACCCGGCAGCTTCAGCTTCTGCGTGAATTTTTCACCTTCAAGCCATGGCTTGGCTTCTTCACCAAACATGGTGATGACCATAACCTTTGGGGTAACGGTTTCAGGCGTTTGCGCAAAGGCTGGTGCGCCGATGACAGTCGTGAGAAGTGAGGTCGAAAGAATAACGGTACGGAATGACGGTTTCATGAAAACAGGAACCTTTCTGGGTGTATAAAATTTACTTCGGGAAATGATTCCGCCTCACGGTCTATGTGCCTGAACCAGAATCGATTTCGAGATTTCGCTGGCGAAGAGCTTCGCCTGCTGTAAGCGCCACGGAAACGGCAAGATTGAGGGATCGCGCGCCCGGCACCATTGGGATGATCAGCCGCGCGTCGGCCACATCTTGAATACTATCCGGCACACCCGCAGACTCACGTCCAAAAAGCAGGATATCATTTTCTTGAAATTGATATTGCGTATAGGACGCCGCAGCTTTCGTCGAAAACAGCACAAGGCGCTTGCCCGCTCGCTTGCGCCATTCGTTAAAATGCTGCCAATCGGCATGACGGGTGAGGGCGGCTTGTTCGAGATAATCCATGCCGGCGCGTTTAAGCGAGCGGTCGGAAACATCAAAACCCGCAGGCTCAATGAGATCGACCGCAAAGCCAAGGCAGGCGGCCATGCGCAAAATCGTTCCCGTGTTACCGGGAATGTCAGGCTGGTAAAGGGCGATACGCAGTTCCATATGAAGGCGGTAACGTACAAAATCAGTCGCTGCAAGCCTTGAGATTGATCGCTCCCATCGCGTCAACACATCAATAGACGTGAATTGAGCGGTGAGTGCATTCATCACGAAAATATTCTCTTTTTGTTCCTGTTGTATCTTGGAAATTGGGTAAGGGCTTTGTAAAAGGATCGCCATGTTTACATGGTTTGAAAAACGACTCGAAGCTTATCCCGAAGAACCGCCGCGCGAACCGCCCCGCGGGCTGGTTGCCTTTTGCCTTTATTATTCGCGTGGTGCATGGCCATGGATTATTGGCATGGCGATTTTCACGACGCTGATTGCTATTATCGAAGTGTCGCTCTTTGCCTTCATGGGCAATATTGTCGACTGGCTTTCGCACCAGTCGCGTGAGACATTTTTGAGCAATGAAGGCTGGCGGCTTTCATTGATTGCAGGTGTCGTGCTGGTCATTTTGCCGGGTGTGGTACTGATCCATTCGCTGCTCATTCACCAGACATTGCTCGGCAATTATCCGATGCGAATTCGCTGGTTGATGCATCGCTATCTGATCCGTCAATCCATGTCGTTCTTTCAGGATGAGTTCGCCGGACGTATCTCGACTAAGCTGATGCAGACTTCGCTTGCCGTGCGCGAAACGGTAATGAAGCTGCTCGACGTATTGAATTATGTCATCGTCTATTTCGCAGGTACGCTGTTCATTGCGGCCTCTGCAGATATTGTTCTGATGATTCCGTTTGCCGTATGGCTTCTCGTTTATATGGTTCTGCTGCGCTTCTTCATTCCACGATTGCGGGTGATTTCCGAACAGCAGGCCGATGCGCGCTCATCCATGACCGGGCGTATTGTTGATAGCTATACCAATATCGCGACCGTCAAATTGTTCTCGCATTCAAGCCGCGAAGAATCTTACGTGAAAGAAAGCTTAGATGGGTTCCTTGGTACTGTGCATCGGCAGATGCGCATGATCACCATGTTCCATTTCACGCTTTATCTTGCGAATTGCATTCTGCTGTTTGCGGTGGGTTTGATCGGCATTAATCTCTGGATGAATGAAGCCATTTCAGTCGGTGCTGTTGCGGTGGGAATCGGTCTTGTGCTGCGTCTCAATGGTATGTCGCAATGGATCATGTGGGAAATGTCGGCGCTGTTCGAAAATATAGGCACCGTCGAAGACGGAATCACCACGATTTCGCGTGCGCATGAAGTGGTCGACGTTCCGAACGCACCTGTACTTCATGTCAGCAAGGGTGCGCTGGATTTTGATAAAATCGGCTTCCATTACGGCAAGGGTAAAGGCATCATTGAAGCCCTGTCGCTGGATATTCAGGCTGGACAGAAGATTGGTCTCGTTGGGCGTTCTGGTGCCGGTAAATCTACGCTGGTCAATCTGTTGCTGCGTTTCTACGATCTTGAGAAGGGGCGCATCCTCATTGACGGGCAGGATATTTCTCAGGTTAAGCAGGATTCGCTGCGTGCCAGCATCGGCATGGTGACACAGGATACCTCGCTGCTGCATCGCTCGGTGCGCGAAAACATCATGTATGGTCGTCCTGATGCTACGGATGAAATGGTCGAACGCGCTATTCGTCTGGCACAGGCTGATCAATTCATTCCGTTGCTGACAGATGCCAAAGGGCGGCGCGGTCTTGATGCGCATGTTGGCGAACGGGGTGTGAAGCTCTCCGGTGGTCAGCGTCAGCGTATCGCGATTGCGCGTGTGATGCTCAAAGATGCGCCGATCCTCATTCTGGACGAGGCAACGTCTGCGCTTGATTCAGAAGTTGAAGCAGCCATTCAGGACAGTCTCAACACGCTGATGGAAGGCAAGACTGTCATTGCAATTGCGCATCGCCTTTCGACCATTGCAGCGCTTGATCGTCTGGTGGTGATGGATAAGGGCCAGATTGTCGAAGATGGCACGCATGAGGAACTTGTAGCGCTTGGCGGCATTTATGCCGGACTATGGGCGCGCCAGTCGGGTGGGTTCCTTGGTTTTGAAGATCAGAGCGAAGCGGAACTGACACAGTAAGGAATACGCAATTGATGAAAGCGGTTTATAGCCTGTTCGAGCGCTGGGTTGATCCCTTCCGCGAACCGGACAAGCTTAGACCGCCTTCTACAACGCTGGCGTTTCTCTGGCATTATGCGCGACAGGCCAAATGGCCGCTCGCAACGGCTCTGGCTGTTGGCGGTCTTGCGCCTTTGGTTGAAGCAGGGCTGTTTTATTTTACCGGCAGGCTGGTCGATATTCTTGATCAGGCAGGACGAGCGGGTGCCGAGCGAAGCTGGTCAGAACTGTTTCAGGCCGCTGGCCCGGAACTGCTGTTCATGGCGGTTACGGTTCTGGTAATTCGTTTTATTGTTACAGCGCTGACGACGATGCTCGAAGGCCAGACGCTTTCGCCAGGTTTCTATAATATGATCCGCTGGCAGGCGAACTCCTATGTTCAGCGTCAGTCTTATGCGTTTTTTCAGAATGATTTTGCCGGGCGGATTGCCACCAAAGTCTGGCAAGCCGGACAAGCGGCAGGAGATCTGATCGAAAGCCTTATTCAGGTCGTCTGGTTCATGGCGATCTACAGTATCACGACGCTGGTTCTCGTCGGACAGCTCGACTGGCGGTTAGCGGCTGCGGTCATTGTCTGGATTGTGGCTTTTGGATTAATCGCAAGACATTATCTGCCCCGCATCCGCAAGAATGCAGAGGCATCAGCTGAAGCAGGCTCGATGATCAACGGACGCATCGTTGATAGTTATTCCAATATACAGACAATCAAGCTTAATACCGTTGATGATGACGAGCGCTACATGCGCGAGGGCTTCACCCGTTATCTCGCGGCAGTCTTTCCATTTATGCGCTCATTGACAGGCGTGCGGCTTGCCATGACAGCCCTTTCGGGCGTGATGATTGTGGTGATTGCGGGCATCACTATCGATTTGTGGACGAAAGATGCGATCACCGTCGGGCAGGTGTCTTTCACGCTGGGTTTGATCCTGCGTCTTAATATGCTGCTTGGCCGCTTGATGATGCAGCTGAACGGCATGCTACGGCAGCTTGGCCTGATCGAAAACTCGATGAAGCTTTTGTCGGCGCCGCTTGGTCTGGAAGATAAGCGTGACGCAAAGCCATTGCTGATTACCGATGCACGGATCGATATTCAGAATGTCACTTTCCATTATGGCAAAGCTGCCGGTGTTCTCGATAAGATCAATTTTTCCATCAAGGGTGGCGAGCGCATCGGGCTGGTGGGTCACTCTGGTGCTGGTAAGTCCACGCTCGTCAATCTGATCCTGCGGCTCTACGATGTTGAAAAAGGTGCCATTCTTGTTGATGGTCAGGATGTGCGCGATGTGACGCAAGCCTCGCTGCGACGTGCATTTGCGGTTGTCAGTCAGGAGACGGCGCTTTTGCACCGTTCGCTGCGTGATAACATCATGCTGGCGCGCGACGATGCGACGGATGAAGATCTTACGGAGGCCGCACGACAGGCAGAAGCGGACGAATTCATTGCAAGGCTTGAAGACTTCAACGGTCGCAAATCCTTTGATGCTTTCGTGGGCGAGCGAGGTGTGAAGCTCTCGGGTGGTCAGCGTCAGCGCATTGCAATTGCACGCGCCATTTTGAAAAACGCGCCGATCCTTATTCTGGATGAGGCAACATCCGCGCTCGACTCAGAGGTTGAAGCTTCGATCCAAGAAAATCTTCGTCAGCTCATGGAAGGCAAGACGGTGATTGCCATTGCGCATCGTCTTTCGACCATTGCAGCCCTTGATCGTCTCATTGTCATGGATAAAGGGCGGATTGCTGAAGAAGGTACCCATGAGGAACTCATTGCGCGAGGCGGTATTTATGCCGGTCTCTGGGCGCGTCAGTCGGGCGGTTTTCTGGGTGTAAACGACTGATCTGGCATATTTATAGATGATGGGCATCGGGCCGCCAGAGAACTGTTTCTGGCGGCTTTTCTTTTTGGGGGAGTTTGAAAACCAGCCGACAAAGTAGCCTGCGACATGGTGCCGTCCTATAGGGTTGGCGTCTGGACAAGCCTTTTCAACCTGCCTACACCTGAATGTTGAGATGGAGGGAATTTCGTTCTGCAAGCAATTGTAGAACCGCTTTTTGCGTGAGCGCAAAAGGCTGAACTGCTTTTGCGTAATTGCAAAGGGACGAGGGGAGTTATCAATTGAATATCCAGGTTAAAAAGGAATTGGCACGTGAGCGCACACGACACGGCTGAGCCGACACGACGTGATTTTTTGTATATTGCGACGGGAATGGCCGGTGTCGTCGGCGTCGGCGGACTGGCATGGCCGTTTATCGACCAGATGCGCCCCGACGCCTCGACGCTTGCTGCTGCGTCCATTGAAGTCGATGTGTCTTCCCTTGAGGAAGGTGCATCGATGACCATCAAATGGCGCGGCAAGCCAGTTTTTATTCGCAATCGTACCGCAAAAGAAGTTGAGGGTGCCAAGGTCACAGCGTTGAGTGACCTGAAAGACATTGCTGCACGCAATGCCAACCTTCCTTTGGATGCTGAAGCAACCGATGTGGCCCGTTCGGCGGGCGAGGGTAAAGAAAACTGGATCGTCATGATCGGTGTTTGTACCCACCTTGGTTGTGTACCGCTCGGTGAAGCAGGGTCTTTCGGTGGCTGGTTCTGCCCGTGCCACGGTTCGACTTATGACACCGCCGGTCGTATTCGCAGCGGTCCAGCGCCGGAAAACATGCATATTCCAGAATATGCTTTCACTTCCGATACGGTCATCAGGGTCGGCTAAAACAGATCTTGGGGAGATAAAATATGAGTGGTCATCACTCCACATATACGCCTTCGACCGGGATTGGGAAGTGGGTCGACGAACGACTTCCTTTGCCACGCCTTGTCTATGATTCCTTTGTTGCCTATCCGACGCCGCGTAACCTGAACTATATGTACACGTTTGGCGGCATTTTGAGCTTCATGCTCATTGCCCAGATTCTGACCGGCATCGTACTGGCCATGCATTATGCAGCCGATACGGGCCTTGCATTCAACTCGGTTGAAAAGATCATGCGCGATGTCAACTCCGGTTGGCTGCTGCGCTATATGCACGCCAATGGTGCATCGTTCTTCTTTATCGCGGTTTATCTGCATATTGCGCGTGGTCTTTATTACGGTTCCTACAAGGCACCGCGCGAGTTGCTCTGGATTTTGGGCGTTGTGATCTTCCTTCTGATGATGGCAACTGCTTTCATGGGCTATGTGCTTCCATGGGGACAGATGTCTTTCTGGGGCGCAACCGTTATTACTGGCTTCTTCACTGCGTTTCCGGTGATAGGCGAGCCGATCCAGCAATTGCTACTCGGTGGTTTTGCTGTCGATAATCCAACACTCAACCGCTTCTTCTCGCTGCATTATCTGCTGCCGTTTATGATTGTTGGTGTGGTTATCCTGCACGTCTGGGCGCTGCATGTAACAGGCCAGACCAACCCGACTGGTATTGAAGTCAAGTCGAAGACTGATACGCTGCCGTTCACGCCTTATGCGACCATTAAGGACGCTTTTGGTGCGCTCGTCTTCTTCATCTTCTTCGCTTATTTCGTCTTCTATATGCCGAACTTCCTCGGTCACCCGGATAACTATATTCAGGCTGACTCTCTGAAGACACCGGCGCATATCGTGCCTGAATGGTACTTCCTACCGTTCTACGCGATGCTGCGTGCGATCACCTTCAACATCGGCCCGATCGACTCCAAACTTGGTGGCGTTCTGGTGATGTTTGGCTCGATTGCCATCCTGTTTGTCGTGCCATGGCTCGATACATCGAAAGTTCGTTCGGCTGTTTATCGTCCGTGGTTCAAGCTGTTCTTCTGGCTATTTGTCATCAACGCTATTTTCCTTGGCTGGTTGGGTTCGCGTCCGGCGGAAGGCGTCTACACGATGATGGCGCAGTTTGGCACGCTTTACTACTTCGCATTCTTCATCGTCATCATGCCGGTTCTTGGCTTGATCGAGACACCGAAACGCCTTCCAAATTCGATCACGGAAGCGGTTCTGGAAAAGAACGAAGGCAAGCCTGAGATTACCCCTGTGGGAATCAACGGTTGAAGCAGCGGGAAATTAAGGACGTAAAAATGAAAAACATCCTCAAGAATTTCGCTGCTTTCGGTATTGCTCCGTTGGTGGCTCTTGGAGTGACGATGGGTGGGGCTTTCGCCGCTGGCGGCGAAGGCGAAGCTGAGCATTATCCTATTCATCATCCCAGGGAGGAAAGCTGGAGCTTCTCAGGTCCATTTGGCACCTATGATAAAGGCCAGCTGCAGCGGGGACTGAAAGTTTACAAGGAAGTATGCGCGGCTTGCCATTCGATGAACCTTGTTGCTTTCCGAAATCTGGAAGCGCTTGGTTATTCACCGGAGCAGGTGAAGGCTTTTGCTGCGGAATATGAGGTGACAGATGGTCCGAATGCCGATGGTGAAATGTTCACCCGTAAGGCAGTTCCAACGGATCATTTTCCATCACCATTTCCGAATGCGAATGCCGCTGCAGCTGCCAATAATGGTGCAGCACCGCCCGATTTTTCGCTCATTGCCAAGGCACGAGCGGTTGAGCGTGGCTTTCCGACCTTCGTCACAGACATATTCACACAATATGCCGAAGCAGGTCCGGACTACATTCACTCGCTTCTGACCGGCTATGATGAGCAGCCGCCGGCAGGCGTGGAAGTTGCGGAAGGCACATATTACAATCCGTATTTCATCGCGGGAAAGTCGCTGGCTATGGCTAAGCCGCTTAGTGATGATCAGGTGACCTATGATGATGGTTCGCCGCAGACGGTTGATCAGTATGCGCGTGACGTTTCAGCGTTTCTGATGTGGTCTGCTGAACCGCATCTGGAAGAGCGCAAAAAGATTGGCTTCCGGGTTATTATTTTCCTCGTCCTGTTTGCTGGCCTTGTTTACATTGCCAAGCGGTCTGTCTGGTCGAATGTGAAGCACTGATCTTTGTCAATCCAATTTAATAAAAAGGGCGCCGAGAGGCGCCCTTTTTATTGGGTTGCATCACAAGCCGTTCATAAACGCGCAAACATGCTTGGCGTGATGTCCATATCGTGGTTGAAGAGAGTTTAATATAATTGATAAGCCGCTGCTGCCTACATTAGATAGCGTTATGGCTTTTCCTCTGAAAGGACTGAACATGGAATCCGGCCTTAAAGCCACGTTGAAAGACGCGATCAGAACGATTCCCGATTATCCGAAGCCGGGTGTTCAGTTCCGCGATGTTACGACGCTGATGGGTGATGCGCGGGCTTTCCGCCGGGCAGTCGATGAACTGGTTTATCCATATGCGGGTAATATGGTTGATAAGGTTGCAGGTATCGAAGCGCGTGGTTTCATCCTTGGAGGTGCTATTGCACATCAGCTTTCGGCTGGTTTTGTGCCGATCCGCAAGAAAGGCAAGCTGCCGCGCGATACCGTGCGCATTGCCTACAGCCTTGAATATGGCATCGATGAAATGGAAATGCACCGCGATGCGATCATTCCGGGTGAGCGTATCATGTTGATTGACGATCTTATTGCGACTGGTGGCACGGCGGAAGCCGCAGCCAAGCTGCTTTTGCAGATGGGTGCGGAGATTGTTGCAGCCTGCTTCATTATCGACCTGCCGGATCTGGGTGGGCGCAAGAAGCTCGAAGCGCTGGGCGTGCCGGTGCGCACGCTCGTCGAATTTGAAGGCGATTGATTATGAGAAAAGCCCCGGAGCGGAAACGCTGCCGGGGCTTTTGCCTTATGCAGGCAGCTTCACCATTGCAGCATTGTCAAACGACAAAACCTTTTCGCCGTGCTGATTATAAGCGCTGCTGCTCATGCTTAACATCGACCAGCCGGGGCGTGAACTAAGCGGCCGCACGGCATGCACGGTGCGCTTATAGGTGATTGTCTCGCCTGCATAGACCGGACGTAGCCATTTGAGGTTCTCAAAGCCGGGTGAGGGGCCAAATGTCGGCGGGACCTCGCCACGCTTCATTGCATTCTTGGTTGCCTCAACGATGGAGGCCACGTTGAGCTTCATAAACACTGCCGTTGTATGCCATCCCGATGCACAGAGGCCACCGAGCACGCTGTTTTTGGCCGCTTCCGCATCCAGATGAAATGGCTGCGGGTCGAACTTTGTTGCGAAGTGAATAATTTCCTCGGCGGTAAATGTATAGCTGCCGATGGATAGTTCTTCGCCGAGATGTTCTTCGATAAAGCTCATGCCGCATCTCCTTCGATCTCAGGGTTGCGAAGGCCGACCATGGCCGTGTGTTGCAATTCGCAAACTACTTCACCACGCTGATTGACGATCTCGTTATAGACAGTGAGAAAGCCCACATGCGGCATGGATTTTGAGCGGCGACGATCAAGCACGGTTGAGAAGCCGCTCAGTGTGTCGCCCGCCAGAACAGGCCGCTTCCAGCGATTGAATTCAATGCCGGGGCTGCCTTGAGATGTCGAATCTTTGAGATATGCGTCCCAGATCATCCGCATGAACAATGACACGGTATGCCAGCCCGAAGCAGCGAGGCCTCCAAGCACACTAGCCTTGCCTGCTTCTTCATCAAGGTGAAAGGGCTGTGGGTCAAATTCGCGAGCGAATTCGATAATCTCTTCTTTGGTAATAGTGCGCGGTCCGAAGGGAAGCTTCAGTCCTTGCTTGAAATCTTCATAAGCGTATTTAGGCGTCTTATCAGTCAATCGGGTCTCCTCCCTAACAGAGCGGCATTCGCTACTCTGTTTCTTTGCCCGCGCATGTCTTTATTGCCCAAAACCGGTTCCCACTTTTGGGAGACATGCATAGAAAAAAGGCCACCGTTTTCACGGTGGCCTGACCGTATCAGGTATTGAAGCGGAACAGCATCACATCGCCGTCATGGACAATGTATTCCTTGCCTTCGTCCCGCGCTTTGCCTGCTTCCTTGGCACCGACTTCACCATTGAACTTGATGTAGTCATCATAGGCGATGGTCTGTGCACGAATAAAGCCGCGCTCGAAATCCGTGTGGATCACGCCAGCAGCGCCCGGAGCCTTAGTCCCGCGACGGATTGTCCAGGCGCGTGTTTCCTTCGGTCCAGCGGTGAAATAGGTGATCAGGTCAAGCAGCTTGTAACCTGCGCGGATCAAACGGTCGAGGCCGGGTTCTTCGAGGCCCATGGCATCGAGATATTCTTTGGCTTCTTCGTCTGCTAGCTGCGCGACTTCTGCTTCAATCGCTGCGGAAATGATGACGCTCTGCGCACCCTGTTCCTCAGCCATCTTGGCCACGGCAGCACTATGTTCGTTGCCTGCCGATGCATCGGTTTCAGCCACGTTACAGACGTAAAGAACTGGCTTGGAGGTAAGCAGGTTAAGGCCCTTGAGGATCAGTAGATCATCGGGTGCGATGTCTTTGAGCATCAGGCGAACCGGCTGGCCATTCTGTAGCAATTCCAGCGCTTGTTCCATGACAGGCAGGATCGTGGTTGCTTCTTTGTCTTTGCTGCTCGCACGTTTGCGAATCTGCACGATGCGTCGCTCTATACTTTCGAGGTCCGAGAGCATCAGTTCCGTTTCAACGGTTTCAGCATCTGACACCGGATCGATACGGCCTTCGACATGGGTAATGTCGTCATCTTCAAAGCAGCGCAGCACATGCACGATGGCATCGACTTCGCGGATATTGGCAAGGAACTGGTTGCCTAGACCTTCGCCCTTGGATGCGCCGCGTACCAGACCGGCAATATCAACGAAGTTGATGCGGGTCGGGATGATTTCCTTGGAGCCAGCGATCTTTGCAATGCCACTCTGACGTGGATCCGGGACCGCCACTTCGCCTGTGTTCGGCTCAATGGTGCAGAACGGATAATTTGCAGCCTGTGCCGCCGCAGTCTTGGTCAGCGCGTTGAATAGCGTGGACTTGCCAACATTAGGCAGGCCGACGATGCCGCATTTGAAACCCATGATCTTACCTGTCAGACTAGAATAGAATTACTGTCGCTATGCGAGATGGATATATTGAATGCCGCTATGCGGCATGGGAGTGGAAGGCGTCAAGAGCGCCGCGCAGTTGTCGCGGACTAATCCTTCTTGCCAAGCAGCTTTTTAAGCATTTCAGCCATAGGACCAGTCGCCGGAATGTTCGGTTTAGCTGCGGTTTGTCGCGCCTGCCGGATATGGCTCTGTGCTTTGGCTGGTGCTTTTACAGCCTGTTCTGGGTCCGCTTTAAAACCGCTTGGGCGCTGGCTTCCATCGCCCATGGCAATCGCTACGCGGTTCATGAAGCTGTTGTCTTCCTTTTTCGCAAGAAGACCCACATTATCGGCGATAGCGCCAAACAGCGTGTCGAGCCATTCGTTATCGACCTTGGCGAAGTCGCCCAGAACATGATTGTGCACCAGTTCTTTAGCGCCGGGATGACCAATGCCAAGCCGCATACGACGATAGTCTTTGCCGCCGGGGAAAGCCTGAACATGGGCGTCGATGGATTTGATGCCATTATGACCGCCGGAGCTGCCGCCAGTCTTGATGCGCAGCTTCGCAGGCGCAAGATCAAGTTCGTCATAAATGACAACGAGGTCGGCAGGCATGAGCTTGTAGAAGCGCATGGCTTCGCCAATCGACTGGCCGGAAAGGTTCATGAAAGTCATTGGCTTGATGAGAAGCACTTTTTCGCCGTCGATCACGCCATCGGCGATTTCTGCTTTGAACTTCTTCTGCCAGTTTGAAAATCTATGGCGGCGGAATATTTCATCCACCGCCATAAAACCGATATTGTGTCGGTTATGCGCATATTGAGGGCCCGGATTGCCAAGTCCTGCGATGAGCAGCATGGTTTTCTGACCCTCTTATGCGGAAAGCGATTATTCGCCGTCCTTGGCTTCTTCTTCGCCTTCTGCATTTTCTTCCGACTTGAGAGCGGCTGGTGCAGCAATAGTGGCGATTGTGAAGTCACGATCCTGAATGACGGTGGTTGCATTTTTCGGCAGCTTGATAGCCGAAATGTGCACGGAATCGCCTACTTCAAGACCCGTGAGGTCAAATTCGAGAGCTTCTGGAATTGCATTCGCTGGAACGATCAGTTCGACTTCGTGACGAACGATGTTGAGAACGCCGCCCTTCTTGATGCCAGGTGCTGCGTCTTCGTTCTTGAAGTGAACTGGAACATTGACGGTTACAACCGACTTTGCGGAAACGCGCAGGAAGTCGACATGCTGTGGGAAGTCACGAACTGGATCCAGCTGGTAGTCCTTAGGAAGGACCTGAATCTTCTTGCCGTCTACTTCGATCGTAGCGATCGTGGTTTTGAAACCACCGCCGTAGATCTTGTAATAAACTTCTTTATAAGAAACGGCGATTGCGAGGGGCTCCTGCTTGTCACCATAGATGACTGCAGGAATTAGGCCGTTGCGGCGAAGTTCGCGGGAGGACCCCTTACCAACCCGGCTGCGCAGATCGGCCTTGAGCACGTAAGTATCGCTCATGGCATTACCTTTCAAAGTTACTGGAGTGTCGCTCGCAGTTTTATCCATGCATGATATTATCCGAAAAATGGTTTTCACTTTTCGGGATCATGCTCCAACGAACAACATGAAACAGTCCGTAACGTCTTTCACATTGTGTAAGACCGGACCGCTCCATTCCGCGTTGCCTCCAAGGGTGTCTACGCGGATGCGCAGGCCTATAGCCCATAGGCATTGTATGTGCAAGTTTTTTGGTTGGAAACACGCCTCCTGTGGGCTTTTCCTTTAACGGGTGGCATTGGCCGCGTCAAAAATGTTAAGCGCATGACGGATCGGCTGCGGTTGTCTCGCGAGTCGTCACGGCATTTATGAAACAAAGGAAATGAGATGCAGGTCGGTATCGACATGGGTTCTGTTGCTGGAAGTGGTTCTGCCTCGGCAGCAGCACTTGGCAGTGGCAAACAGGCCATGCTTGATCTTGAAGAGCTTCTCGCGACGCGCCTTCTGGTGCAGGGCAATTCCGGTTCGGGTAAATCGCATCTTCTGCGCCGCTTGCTTGAGCAGAGCGCGCAATGGGTGCAGCAATGCATCATTGACCCGGAAGGCGATTTCGTGACGCTTTCTGATATTCACGGTCATGTTGTCGTGGATGCGGCGCGTACCGAGGCCGAACTGACCCGCATTGCCGGGCGCATTCGTCAGCATCGGGTTTCGGTTGTGCTTAATCTTGAAGGCCTCGACGTTGAACAGCAGATGCGGGCAGCGGCGGCGTTTCTGGGTGGCTTGTTCGATGCCGAGCGCGACTATTGGTATCCGATGCTTGTAGTGGTGGATGAGGCGCAGCTTTTTGCGCCTGCCGCAGCCGGTGAAGTGTCCGATGAAGCGCGCAAGTTATCGCTTGGTGCCATGACGAACCTCATGTGCCGTGGCCGTAAACGCGGCCTTGCCGGAGTGATTGCAACACAGCGTCTCGCAAAGCTTGCAAAGAATGTGGCTGCGGAAGCTTCCAACTTTCTGATGGGCCGAACATTTCTCGATATTGATATGGCGCGTGCTGCCGATCTTCTTGGCATGGAACGCAAGCAGGCCGAAATGTTCCGCGATTTGCAGCGTGGGCATTTCGTAGCGCTTGGACCGGCCTTGTCGCGGCGTCCATTGCCGATAAAAATCGGCAAGGTTGAAACATCGGCGCGCTCATCATCGCCCAAGCTGATGCCACTGCCTGATGCGCCGGAAGATGCACGCGATCTGATTTTCACGCCTGCGCCGCAGGAAATCCGCACCGTTGTTCGTCGCACGCCACCGCCACCGCCGGCGCCATCAACGGCAGAAATTCTGGCACAGGTTGCCAAACCAAAGCCCGAAGCCGAACCCGTTGAAGCGCCATTGTTTCCGGGTATTCTGGAAGCAGAGCGCGAGGAATTGCTTGAAAAGGTCATGCGCGAGATCGTTGACGACCCCGAAGCCTCATTCCGTTCGGTGGCCGTGCTTTATCAGGATTTTCTGGTGCGTTGCCGCATTCATCGTGTTCCCGGCGAGCCACTCGCACTTCCAGCGTTTCGCAGACGGCTAGCGGTTGCGCAGGCCAGTATTGAAAGCGATGTCGCAACGGGCGAAACGTGGCAGCAGGCGCTTATACTGTCGGAAAGCCTGACCGATGATGTGCAGGGCGTGTTCCTGATCGTGGCACAGGCGGCCGTCACCGGCGCGCCGTGTCCATCGGATGCGTCTTTGGCGCGTGCCTATGGTACGCATTCCTTAAGCCGTGCGCGGCGTCTTCTGACCTATTTCGAGGAGCGCGGTCTTCTTGTCCTGCGCAATGACTTCAAAGGTCTGCGCATCGTCAATTTCCCAGACCTTGGCTGTGAGACGGCTCCCGGCGATCCGAATGCGCCGGATGATCAGGCTGACGAAGCAACGGCTGCGGAATAACACGTTTCTGTGCAAACTGTCATGAACCTGTAATGATCCTCGGCAACTGCTTGGGGAGCATACAGAGAGACAACATGACGATACAGGCACAACCGGATTTCAGAGAGTTATTTGTCACATTCGGCAAAATCGGGTTGCTGTCTTTCGGTGGACCTGCAGCACAGATCGCCATGCTGCAGCGTGTTATCGTGGATGAGAAGCGCTGGATGGATCAGGAACGACTGATCCACGCGCTTAATTTCTGCATGTTGTTGCCCGGACCCGAAGCGATGCAGCTTGCCACCTATTGCGGCTGGGCGGCGAAAGGGTGGCGCGGCGGATTGCTGGCGGGTTCGCTGTTCGTGTTGCCGGGTGCGAGCGTGATGCTGATCCTCTCAGCACTTTACGTTGCGCTCGGCCAAGTCGATATTGTTGCAGGGCTGTTTTTTGGTCTGAAAGCAGCGGTGCTTGCGGTGGTGTTCGAGGCACTCTATCGCATGGCAAAGCGCACATTGGCGTCCGGTTTTTCCTATTCTGTGGCAGTCTTTGCCTTTGTTGCGATCGCTTTATTGAAACTGCCATTCCCGCTTGTAGTGGTGCTAGCGGCACTTGCCGGTGGTTTGCGCCATTTATTGCAGACAGGTGAGGCATCAGGCGGCTTTCATGAGGCCGCTCCCAATGCTCTGCGCGCGTTTTCTCAGCAACTGCTGATCTGGGGCAGTTTGTGGCTGCTGCCACTTCTGGCTCTCTATCTGATTTTTGGTGAAGCCCATGTGTTCACGGCAGAGGCCGCATTTTTTTCAAAGCTTGCAGCGGTGACATTTGGCGGTGCCTATGCTGCGCTGTCTTACACGGCGCAACAGGCGGTCGAACATTTTGGCTGGATGCAGCCCGGAGAAATGTTGACCGGTCTTGGACTGGCCGAAACCACACCCGGGCCGCTCATTCTTGTGCTGGTTTTTGTGGGTTTTGTGGGCGCTGCCAATCTGTCCGGCTTGCCACAGCTTTGGGGTGGCTTCCTTGGCGGATTGATTGCGCTTTGGTTTACCTTTGTGCCGTGCTTTTTATGGATATTTGCAGGAGCCCCTTTTATCGAGCGCTTGCGCAAGGTGCGATGGCTTTCGGCTATGCTTGGTGGCATTACGGCGGCTGTCGTTGGCGTGATCGCCAATCTAGCCCTGTGGTTTTCACTGCATGTGTTGTTTGGAAAAGTGGTCGATCATCAGATCGGGCCGTTCAGCCTGCCACTGCCAGTTTGGAGCACAATAGACAATGCCGCCGTCCTGATTGCAGGCGCAGCGGCATTTTTGCTTTTGCTGCTCAGGCTCAACATGCCACTCGTGCTTTTGCTGGCGGCGTGTCTCGGTATTTGCCTTCGTCTTATCGAGAATTAATCGAACAAACTTGATACCGATTCTTCAGAAGCCGTACGGGCAATCGCTTCACCGATCAGATCGGAGATTGGAAGCACGCGGATATTCGGGGCATCATTGATGGCTGTCGTTGGCTGAATGGAATCGGTGATGACCAGTTCCTTGAGCTTGGAAGACGCGATACGGGCAACAGCGCCGCCGGATAGCACGCCGTGGGTGATATACGCAGTAACGCTCTTTGCACCCTTTGCGAGCAGCGCTTCGGCTGCGTTGCAAAGTGTGCCGCCGGAATCGACAATATCGTCGAACAGCAGGCAATCTTTGCCGGTCACGTCACCAATAACATTCATGACTTCCGATTCACCCGGACGCTCACGACGCTTGTCGACGATTGCGAGCTGCGCATCGATACGCTTTGCAAGCGAACGGGCGCGAACCACGCCGCCAACGTCAGGTGATACGACCATGCAATTGCCATTGGCGTAATTGGCCTTCACGTCGCGCGCAATCACTGGAACAGCATAAAGATTGTCGGTCGGAATATCGAAGAAGCCTTGAATCTGGCCTGCATGCAGGTCAAGCGTCAGAACGCGGTTTGCACCTGCTTCGGTGATAAGGTTTGCGACTAGCTTTGCCGAAATCGGCGTGCGTGGGCCGGGCTTACGATCCTGACGCGCATAGCCGAAATAAGGCAGCACGGCTGTGATACGACGAGCGGACGAGCGGCGGAACGCATCAATCATGATGAGCAGTTCCATCAGATTGTCGTTGGCCGGATAGGAGGTCGATTGCAAAACGAATACGTCTTCGCCGCGCACGTTTTCCTGAATCTCGACGAAGATTTCCTGATCGGCGAAACGGCGCACAGTGGCCTTGCCAAGCGGAATGTCGAGATATTTAGCAACGGATTCGGCAAGAACCCGGTTGGAGTTGCCTGCGAAAAGTTTCATTCTTTTTGCCTCTGAAGCCGGAGCAGTTTCGTTCTGTCGCAAAAAGTCCGTGAAACGGACGTTATCTCTCATAAAAGCGAAAATCCGAAACATGTCCGGTTTCGCTTTTGTCATTCTTTAAAAACTTTAAAACTGCGGGTTCGTCCAAAAGGTCAAGTGCCGCAGCCTGCAAGGTTTTCTCGAATGAGCGGCCTATTGCAAAGAGTCATCGTCAATGCAAGGCCTGACGGGTCACAATTGCAGTAAAAAGCCTCCGCAATGCGCTTTCCCACAGGGGCAGGCGTGAGATTCAGCAAAAGATTTCAGTCTTTTGCGCTCTCAGCGCTTTTTCATGCGCGATTTGCCGCAAGCCAGGTTGAATATTGCTGCATGGTCTTATCGGCGATTGACTGCATGGCAGAAGCGGGAACGATGCTCCATGAGTCTGCGGATGCGCCCGGTACTTTTTCGTGTCCCTGTATGCGGTGAAGGCGATTGCCGGAGGCGTCCATAACATCCCAGACATAGAGAACCGTTGTCTCATTATCTTCGGACAAAACCGAGAAATAGCCTTTCATAACATAGGCTGCATCTGCTGCATTGTTGCTGGCTAGTTCTACACCTTTGGCGCGTGCATCGTCATTGATACGATGGGTGAGGGGCGTGACGACGCTGACGGGCGCACCGATGATGGGCGCGATGTAAAGCTTGCCCGGCTTCAACGCTGCGGAACGCGTGGGCGCTGGCGTTGCCACTGGAGCAGGTGCTGCGGCTGGTGGCGTTGTGGTTTGTGCAGATTGCGGGGTGGCTCCCTGCACGTTCAATGCAGATTCTGTGCTGTTGCAGGCGGCAAGCAGTCCAGCAAGCAACAGCATCGTCGAAAGATGTGCCTTGTTCATGTTCGGCGTCATGCTCCTGAAAGCGCAGACCACTCCTGCGCAATGAATGGAGTTTATCGCCTATCCTGGCTCACTTGACAATAATGTCCAGCGAATACCGGGACAGAGCACGCGCAGCGCCATTTGTGGTGAGATAAGTCTGGCCCAGCGTCATGGCTGTTTCGTTATCTGAATCCATGATGATCATATGCGCAAACAGCGTCATGTCGGGCTGAATGCTTTCGGGATTGCCGGAATAAAACATTTGCGGGTCCATCCATGACGGCGTGAAGCGCGCGCCGACCGAATAGCCACAGGCGTTCAGACGATGGCGGGTCAGGCCGTGGGCTTCCATCGTGCGTGAATGCGCGTCAAACACATCGCCAAAGGTCGAGGCCGGTGTCATAGCTGTTTCAACAGCTTCCAGTGCTTCGCGTGCTGCATCATAGAGTTTCATATGTTCGGGCCGTGGCTGGCCGATAATGACCGTTCGCATCATGGGCGCATGATAGTGGCGGAAAACGCCAGACCATTCGAGCGTGAGCTGGTCATTGGTCAAAAGCGTGCGGCGACCTGCTTTGTAACGGCATAAAAGCGCGTCCGGTCCAGAGCCGATGATATATTCATTGGCGGGATAATCGCCGTCGCCTGCAAAATTGGCACTCATCATCGCTGCCAGAATATCGGCTTCGCTGGCGCCTGCCTTGGTGAGTTTGAGTGCTGCATCCAGCGCATCGTCGCCCAGTTTCGCTGCGCGCTGCGTATAGATAATTTCGGCGGGGCTTTTGAGAAGGCGCAGACGGTCGACCATGCCGGATGCATCGTAAAGCTTGGCAAAGCTCTGCAATTGTTCATCGAGCCTGCGGGCATTGGCACCGGTCAGGCCATGTGTCTGATATTCGATGCCGATGCGCATGCCCAGAAGGTCCAGCTCGGTCAGAATATTGCGCAGATCAATAGCCGGGTTTGCATTATCACGGTCTGTCCAGACGACAATATTTTCGATATTGGACGTGTGCCGCGCTTGTCTGAGATCAGCGGAGCGCGTCATCAAAACGGTGGAGCCATCGGCCTTCACCACAAGACACTGGAAAAAGCAGAACCCGAATGTGTCATAGCCGGTCAGCCAGTACATGCTTTCCTGCGCAAACAGCAGCAGAGCATCCAGCTTTTCTTCTTCCATCTTCAAGATCAGACGGTCACGGCGCGCAGCGAATTCTTCCGGCTCGAAGTGAAGGGCCATGCGGGTTCTCCTAATCTTTGATGATAGCGATGGCCGCGATCTGGCGACCGTAATCAGGCTCATTGCGATGTGTCGTGCGCCGATAGGAATAGAACTGGTCCTCATCGGCATAGGTGCATTGGCGAAGCGCTTCTGCTTTGACACCTGCAGCGTTCAGACGATCTGTGATGAAGGTCCACAGATCAAATAGTTTGTGTGCTTCTTTGTCTGAAGGCTGAAAATATCTGGCATAAGACGCGTCTTTTGACGTGAATTCGGTATAGAATTCTGGGCCCACTTCGTAGTTGTCAGGGCCGATTGTGGGGCCAAGAACCGCGATGATGTTTTCGCGGCTTGCGCCAAGTTTAATCATCGCTTCGATTGTGTTTTCGAGAACACCAGTGAACGCGCCGCGCCAGCCAGCATGGGCCGAGCCGATAACACCTGCTTCATGATCGGCAAAAAGAACCGGGCCGCAGTCAGCCGACAGGGCACCGAGGGCAATACCCGGCACATCGGTGACCATTGCATCGGCTTTTGGACGCGGTGTTGAGAGCGGTTCGGTGACGTAAACAACGTCTGGCGAATGAACCTGATGCACGGTGATGAGATGATCGGATGCAACCCCGAGCGTTTCTGCAACACGGCGGCGGTTCTCGCTTACCAGTTCCGGCACATCATTGGAGCCACTGCCGACATTCAGACCCGCGTAGATGCCATCGGAAACGCCGCCCTTGCGCGTGAAAAAGCCATGCGCAATGCGCTTGCCGTTTGTACCCACAGGGCCATCCAGCAAAGAGGAGCGGAGCGGTTGCGGCTTGTCGGTCATTGGCTTTCTCTTTTCAAACGGCTGGATGGTGGGGGAGGCTTGATTGCTTGTCAATCGTAGCTTTTTGACAGGGGTTTTCGTCAGGAGCTTTTGAACGGGAAGATTGGTGTTGCCGGATCGCTAATCGCGAGGGCTTTGAACAGCGCTCCCATCTGATCGGGCGATGCCAGTCGTTCGACATCGCTGCGGATTTCATCCTGAAATGCGGTATCTCGGCCGGTGCCGAGCCGCCCCGCGCGGTCGATCAGCCCCATAGATAGCAGAAAATCGCCCTGCGTCATGCTGCCTGTCTTGCAGCCACAATTGTGTGCGGCCTTTTCCAGCATGTCAAAATCGACATGGCTGGTGATGTCTGCTTCTCCCGGATGCGCAAACACATCGTCATAGGCATGTTTGAGCATGGCTTGAAGCGTGTCGCCAAAGCCCGATTTGAGGTGCCCGTAGTCGATTGAAAGGGCCGCGCCGCGTGTTGCAGCTATGCGCTGGGCAATTTCCTGCATCAGTGCCGTGCGGGCAGGGGCTGCTTCAAAGATCGTGCCTTCAGGCGCAAGCTTATGACCATCAGGCAGAAGCGCTTCATCGATGCCGCCTGCGCCACTGACGAATTGAAACTCGTCGTGTTCATCAAGCGAGATCAGACGTTCGACAAAGCGACCATTTGCTTTTACGAATTGCCTGAAAGGAATTGCATCGAACAATTCGTTGGAAACGAGGATCAGCGGACCGTCAGGAATATCGGTGAAGCTCTCGAACCATTCTATATTGGCATGGTCGAGCTTCTGCCTTTGCTTTTCGATCAGCCTTGGGCTGGTCTCAACCATGGCAACACGCATTGAGCCAGACATTTGCGGTGCAAGCTTTGCTATCGTGCGCAGCATGTCGCTCATCAGCGTTCCGCGTCCGGGGCCGATTTCGCTAAGCACTGCATTGGTTGGGCGTCCGAGGCCTTCCCATATGCCGACACACCATATGCCGATCAGTTCTCCAAACATCTGGCTTACCTCGGGAGCGGTGATGAAATCGCCTTCACGTCCAAAGGGTTCGCGGGTGGTGTAATATCCAGAATCCCGATCACCGAGGCATGCAGCCATATAGTCAGCAACGCTGATCGGCCCCGTTGTGCCGATCAGTCGTTTCAGACGGTCTTTCAGTGTTGTATCAGGCATTTTTTGCTGCGGCCCGGCTTGCGCGCAACATCGCCCATAGGCCGATCAGCACCATCGGCACCGAAAGCACCATGCCCATGGTAAGCCAGCCGCCGAAAAGATAGCCAAGTTGTGCATCGGGTTCGCGGAAGAACTCAACCACGATACGGCTAAGACCATAGCCGGTGACGAAAGCACCTGCGATAAAGCCGGGCTTTTTCAGCTTTTTGCCTACCCAGACCAGCAGGAATAGCACGAAGAACAGCACCAGACCTTCGAGGAAAGCTTCATAGAGTTGGCTTGGATGACGGGGCAGTGGGCCACCATTGGGGAAGTTGACAGCCCATGGCACATCGCTGACGCGGCCCCACAATTCCTGATTGATGAAATTGGCCACACGAACAACGCCAAGCCCGACCGGAACGCCGGCTGCAACCGTGTCGAATAGGCTCCAGACCTTGATGCCACGCGAGTGCGCAAAGAAGATCATTGCAAGAGTTGTACCGAGAATACCGCCATGAAACGACATGCCGCCATCCCACACAGCCGGAATAGCCAGCGGATTGGCGAGATAATAGGAGGAATTATAGAAGAGCACATAGCCAAGGCGCCCGCCAAGCACCACGCCGAGCGCTGCCCAGATAACAAAGTCATCAAGCGCTTCTGGCTGCATTGGCGGCTGGTTGTCGCGCCACAGACGATGATTGCGCAGGAGTTTCTTGCCATACCACCATGCAAACATGATACCGATGACATAGCCCAGCCCGTACCAGTGAACCGCAAACGGGCCGATCGAGAATATGATTGGATCGATATTTGGAAAAGCCAGGCCAGATGTCGGCGCTACAGTCTCTAACATAAAGGAACTCCATTTTCCGGCGGAACATGCGCGACGTTATCTGAGTGGTCAAGTCATCACGTTTATACAGCTTCACTTGCATCAGAACCGAGACAGCCCTATTTCCAATTGAGGTTTTCAACAAGACCGTATCGAAGATAGGAAAGAATGCCATGACCAGCGGATCAAACCGGGTTCTCGATGAACTCGCCAAGCTTGTGACTGATGCAGCAGGCGCTGCCCAGGGCGTGCGTCGCGAAGTAGAAACCGCTTTGCGTTCGCAGAGCGAGCGCGTGCTCAATACGCTCGATGTTGTGCAGCGCGAAGACTTCGAAGCGGTGCGTGAAATGGCCATCAAAGCACGCGCTGAAAATGCTGCTCTGCTTGTTAAAATCGAAACACTTGAAGCGCGTCTTGCTAAATTTGAAGTTGATTCGACTGCAAAAACGGCAAAAACCTCTACTCAGGCAGCGAAATCCAAAGATAATTCATAATTTTTTATTAACAGGCCGTAAGTGCCAAAAACCCTTGTCTTAGAGTCGCTTAAGGCAAGGGTCGCGGTCCGTCCCAGTCATATTTCCACATGCTTTAATGCCTCTTTTTATAAAAGGGGCTGGCGTTCAGATTCAGCATCAATAGACTGAAAACACTACATGATTCGTAATGTGGTCATGTAGGCAGCGGCGAGGGGCTGTAGTTTTAGTTTTCGCGTCTTCAGGCTGCTTTCCAGTATCAGTTGCGTATGTGCGTGTGCCATTGAGGCGTTGCATGTTTTTAAAGCATGTCGATTCCTCGACCGATCAATTCGTGTCTTTTTTCTGCACTTGGTCTTGTGCGGGGCGAGGCGCGGGCGAGCAGTGACTTGCGCGCCGGGAATTTGGAAGTGTCTTTGCGGCTACTTCCCAGAACAGGAAATGGACATGAGCCTTCTTGAGCTTGAATTTGCACGCGAGGCGCATCCTGTGGATGTAATCGAGCATGTTGCGAATTCAAACGACTGGACGTTCGAGCGGACTGGCGACGACGAAATTGCAATTTCGGTGGCGGGTAACTGGACCGACTACCACATCTCGTTCTCCTGGATGGAGGACTTTGAAGCCCTGCATTTGGCTTGCGCCTTCGACATCAAGGTTGCAGAGCCACGCGTCAATGAAGTGATGCGGTTGCTGTCGCTGATTAATGAAAAACTTCTGATGGGCCATTTCGACCTGTGGCAGCAGGAAGGGGCGATCATGTATCGCCAGTCGTTGCTGCTGGCCGGTGGTGCAGAGCCAACCAGCCGTCAAGTTGAAGTGCTGTTGTCGGCGGCGCTTGAAGCGTGCGAAAGCTATTTTCAGGCCTTCCAGTTCGTTGTCTGGTCGGGCGTCACCGCGCGCGAGGCGCTGGAAAGCGTTTTGTTCGAGACGGTCGGACGCGCATAAGAATTAGGTCTCGGCGGGTTCGTCGAGACACACTTTTTTGGGGGGGGGCTTTAAATGAGTGAGACGCAAACAATTAGCTGGGCTGATTTCGAGAAAGTCGATATTCGCACCGGAACGATTGTGGAAGCGGTGCCATTTCCCGAAGCCCGTAAGCCTGCTTTCAAGCTAAAAATCGATTTTGGCGACAAGATCGGCATCAAGAAATCTTCGGCGCAAATCACCACGCATTATCAGCCGGATGATCTGGTTGGTCGGCAGGTGCTGGCGGTGGTCAATTTTCCACCGCGCCAGATCGGACCTTTCATGTCCGAAGTTCTCACCCTTGGTTTCCCTGATGAGAATGGCGAAGTTGTTCTCGCTGCAATTGACAAAAAAGTTCAGGATGGCGTCAAACTATTCTGATCTTTTATCCGATAGATGCGCTGTGTGACTGGTCATTTCAAGCAACCGATGGATGGTTTGAACAATGCAGGCGACGATTGCCGTGGCGCTGGGTGGCGCGATTGGAAGCGTATTGCGCTACTGGTTTTCAATCTGGCTTGCACCGATCAGTCGCGATCTGCCGTGGAGCACAATTGTCGTCAACATTATCGGATCATTCGCAATCGCCTTTTTCAGCGCGCTGACGATTGCTTCCAGCCGATTTGAACTGCCTGAAATCTGGCGCATTGCCTTCATGGTCGGTATCTGCGGCGGCTTCACAACTTTTTCCTCATTCAGCATGCAGACAGTTGATTTACTGCGGCTTGATATGCCGGGACGCGCATTGATGAATGTTAGCATTTCGCTGGTTGTGTGTTTTGCGGCCACAGCGCTTGGTTATATGGCAGCGCAGGCACTCAACAGAGGTTAGAGCTCGTTTGATTTAATTTAATCAGATACGCGCTCTAACACTTTGTTTAACGCGAATCTTTTCCGAAAACAGCTTCACACTTTTCGGGATCTGCTATGCCGGAATACGGATAATGGCTCTCAGGCCACCCATCGGGGCATCTTCAAGTTCAATATCCCCGCCGTGGCTTCTTGCAATATCACGCGCAATGGCAAGACCAAGGCCACCTGTGCCGCCTGAGTCTTGTGTGCGTGCTTCGTCAAGCCGCACGAAGGGTTTGAAAACGTCTTCGCGGCGGTCTTCCGGAATGCCGGGGCCGTCATCATCGACAACGATTTTCAACCAGCTATCCTCATGAGTAAGTGCAAGCTCTACATTCTGCGCATGACGGAATGCATTGGACACCAGGTTGCTGACAAGGCGGGAGAAGGCATTGGGACGGACGTGAACCTCGCTATCGCCTTCAATGGAATATTTAAAGCCACGTTCGCGCAGCCGGGCTTCATTGGCGAGCTTGTCGCAAAGAAGCCGCATGTCATAGGCTGCTGCCTCCTCCGCACCTTCGCCACGCGCAAAAGCCAGATAGCCTTCAAGCATGGTTTGCATGTCAGCAATGTCCTGATTGAGCGGCTCGGTGTCGATAGCATTTCCGGTAAGCGCCAATTGCAGCTTAAAGCGCGTCAGGATTGTACGCAGATCGTGGCTGACGCCTGAAAGCATAGCGGTGCGCTGTTCAATCTGCCGCTCAATACGCGAGCGCATCTGAATAAAGGCAATGCCAGCGCGCCGCACTTCTTCTGCGCCATGGGGTCGGAAGCCCTCCGGCATTGGGCGACCTTTACCAAAGCTTTCGGCGGCCTGTGAAAGCTGCTGGATCGGCTTGATCTGGTTGCGCAGGAAGGCAATCGCGATGATGAGCAGCACAAGTGCTGTACCAATCATCCACGTGAGGAATATGCCGGTGTTCGATGCATAGGCCTGACTGCGGCGGGCAAAAACGCGCAAAACCTTGTCTTCGAGTTTGATGCGGATTTCGATAAGATCAGAATCGCCAACCGTATCCACCCAAAATGGACGGTTGATCTGGCGGGTAATTTCTTCGCTTAGGAAGTAATCAAGAATAGCGAAGAATGGCTTTGGTCCCGGCGGTGGCAGCGGATCAGGCGGCAAAATTGAAATATTCAGCCCCAGCCGCTGCTGCGAAATGCGGATGAGATTATCGTAGCCGGGTTCCTGCGGATAGGTTTCGAGAATGTCTATGATGCCGGAAATATCGCGCACAACCGCCGTTGAAAGCCGCTCCGTTACCATCTGCCAATGGCGTTCCATGAAAACATAGGCAATCACCGACTGAAGCAACACCATCGGCGCGATGATGATGATGAGCGAGCGCGCATAAAGCCCTTTTGGCATGCGGCGCGCAAACCACCGCGTCAGTGTTTTCCAGAGTGACGTCATCGTCTCAGAATACTCCAGACGGTTCTGCAAATTTCATGTTTTGGGCACACTCTGAGATTTTCGAGGCTCCGTTATTAATATTGGCTTCTATTCAATGCTCAGCTTGTAGCCAATGCCGCGAACGGTTTGCAGCCATACAGGATTTGCCGGGTCTTGCTCGATCTTGCGGCGCAGACGGTTGATTTGCACGTCAATGGTGCGCTCACCAACGTCGCCATCCTGTCCGGTTAGCTCATGCCGAGGAATAGTATCCCCAGCACGCTCGGCAAAGATCGCCATAATGTCCTGTTCGCGATCTGTGAGCTTGATCGTCTCGGCTCCTTTCTTCAATTCGCGGCGTGGAATAAAGAAAGTATAGGGTCCAAAGACGATCTGTTCGATTTTTGGCTGGGAGGGCGATGAACCACGACGCAGGATATTATTGATGCGCAAGATCAGCTCACGCGGATCGAACGGCTTTGGCAGATAGTCGTCTGCACCTGCCGACAATCCGTCGATGCGGCTGTCGGTTTCCGACAATGCGGTGAGCATCAGGATAGGGACGGTTTTGTGCTCGCGCAGCGAACGGGTCAACGAAACGCCGGTTTCGCCTGGCATCATTACATCAAGGATCAACAGGTCGAAATCGATTCCTTCGAGCTTGCGGCGCGCTTCGGCAGCGCTGCCAGCCATGGTCACTCGAAAACCACTGGTCGTCAGATATTGCGAAAGGAGGCTGCGGATTCGCGTGTCGTCATCGACAACGAGAAGATGCGGGGCGTCATCCGATAGGTTTTTCTCTTCTACAGCCATGGCGTCGTCTGATCCCATCCTGTTCGTGGTCTTTTATTAAAGACCACATCTTAGCCACTGCAAGACCGCACGTCTATGCAAGGCTTATCGTGTTACGTGTTCACCCCCAGCCTTCTAAGGCTAGGCCCGAAAAATAACCGTCTACACGGCCTGGGGTTATGACGCTTCCATATTTATCTCGGTGGAAGCAAAATCATCGATCTGGGCGCGGCGTTCAGGATTGACCATATTATAGAGAAAACGCTTGATCACTTCCCGTTCATCCGGTCCGGATTGCTCCAATGCGCGAGCGATGCGGCGCGACTGTGGCAAAGCGAGGGAGAGCGTGAGTTGCCGGCCGGATTTTGTCGGATAAAGTCTACGGTGACGCCGATCATCCAATCCTGTGGCCTGGATGACATGTCCGGTGTCGATAAGTTGCTTGAGAACACGCGACAGGCTTTGCTTGGTGATACGCAGAACATCCAGAAGTTCTGCAACTGTCATGCCGGGCTTACGGTTGATAAAATAAAGCACGCGGTGATGGGCGCGGCCAAAGCCAATCTTTTCGAGGATCAGATCCGGGTCGGCGGTGAAATCGCGATAGGAAAAGAACAGCAACTCAATGACGCTGAGATCGGCTGCCTCCAACGAGGTGAGAGGGCTGGTCAGATAATTCACATCATTCGTCGAGTTCACGTCGAAGCTCCGTCTTGTTGCGATAAATATGTCAGCATTGTTGACATAACTCAATCGCCAAGATAATTTTTGGGAAGTACAGGTGGGCTTTTTTGGAATAAAGTTTGCGCTGACGCATGTTGGAGGAGAGATAATTACGCCGTTTGTCGTGTAATACTGTCCAATAAGGACGGTACCGCATCATGGCGAGCGTTATTTTCCGTAATTGTCGGAAATATCGATTAAATTAGCTAGAAGAGATTAGGGAAAGGCTCATCAGGGCCAAACGGGTTAGCGGAAAACGCTAACCAACTTTGAGGAAAAGTGAAATGTCTGCGATTCCATTCGATCAACGCGACGGATTTATCTGGCAGGATGGCGAATTTGTTTCCTGGAAGGATGCAAAAGTGCATATGCTGACCCATGGTCTTCATTATGCAAGTGCCGTATTCGAGGGCGAGCGCGCTTATGGCGGCGAGATTTTTAAGCTGACCGAGCATACAGAGCGTCTGCATGAATCAGCTCGAATTCTTGGCTTCGAAATTCCGTATAGCGTGGAAGAGATCGACAATGCCTGCCGCGAACTGCTTAAGAAGCAGGGGTTTGAGGATGCATATGTCCGGCCGATTGCGTGGCGTGGATCAGAATCGCTTGGCGTTTCCGCGCAGAACAATCGCATTCATCTTGCAATCGCCATTTGGCAGTGGCCAAGCTATTTCTCGCCTGAAGAAAAGATGAAGGGCATTCGTCTCGACATTGCAGAATATTGCCGTCCGGACCCACGCACGGCACCTTCGCGCTCTAAGGCCGCTGGTCTTTATATGATCTGCACCATTTCCAAACATGCCGCTGAAGCCAAAGGCTACGCTGATGCGCTGATGCTGGATTGGCGCGGACAGGTTGCGGAAGCGACGGGTGCCAACGTCTTCTTCGTCAAGGATGGCGCGCTGCATACACCAAAGCCCGATTGCTTCCTTGATGGCATTACGCGCCGCACGATCATTGATCTTGCTAAGCGTCGTGGTCTGGAAGTTATCGAGCGCGTAATTATGCCAGAAGAACTGGACAGCTTTACGGAATGCTTCCTGTGCGGAACAGCTGCTGAAGTGACGCCGGTTTCGGAAATTGGAAAATACAATTTCAAGCCCGGCGAAATTACGAATATTCTTATGAACGATTATACAAATGAAGTTCAGCCCAAGCGAAGAGTGGCTGAATGACAAGGTTTTAAACAGAAAAAAGCGGCTTCCGGGCCGCTTTTTTACTATGTTAATGCTTATTGTTTGACATTCCAAAGTTTCGGCCCAAGACTTTTAAAGTCGGATTCGCGTTATTCCGGCTTTTAACTCAGATGGGGTGACGATTATGGAATCTCTACTGCCTATCATTCTTCAGCTTGTTGCAGGTGCAGTCGGTGGCAATATTGCTGGTGCCGTCAAAAACCTGAGCCTTGGAACTGCCGGTAATACTGTTGCCGGTGGTATTGGTGGCGTTATCCTTGGTCAGCTTCTTCCGCTGCTGTCCGGTGGCGGGCTGGATTCTGTTCTTAATGGTGTGGTTGGCCAGTTGGCAGGCGGCGGCGTGGGCGGTCTCGTGCTTACGGCAATTGTCGGACTGATCAAAAACTCATTGGCTAGCAAGGCGTAAGAGCAGTTGAATAGCGCGGTTGTGGGGACGACAACCGATGTAAAATTCTTGCGAGAGGAGAAACGGGCGGCTTTAAGCTGCCCGTTTTATTTGCAAAAACTCTTGCATCGCATTAATTGAAGTATTGCGGCTTTAGCCGCATTTTTTAACTCTGCTGACTGAATGGAGTATTCTGTATGGGACAATTGCAAGCCATCATCGTTCCTGTGACGCCATTTCAGCAGAACTGCACTATTCTCTTTGACGGTGACACGAAAAAGGGTGTGGTCATTGATCCGGGTGGTGATTTTGATCGGATCAAGGAAGCAATTGCCTCACAGAACGTCGATGTGGAAGCCATCTGGATCACGCATGGGCATATTGATCATGCGGGTGCGGCCCTCGATCTCAAGGAAGATCTCGGCGTCGACATTATCGGCCCCCACAAGGACGACAAGTTTCTGCTCGATAATCTGGCGACCACCGGCCTTAAATATGGCCTGACCGAAGGCGTACGGAATGTGACGCCGGATCGCTGGCTTGAAGAGGGCGATACCGTCACGGTTGCCGGCCACACATTCGATGTGCTGCATTGCCCCGGCCATGCGCCCGGCCATGTGGTATTTTTCAATCCCGAAGCGCGTTTCGCGATTGTCGGTGATGTTTTGTTCAACGGGTCGATCGGGCGTACCGATTTGCCGGGTGGCGATCACGCAGCGCTTATTCGTTCGATCAAGGAAAAGCTTCTGCCGCTTGGTGATGATATTGGCTTTTTGTGCGGGCACGGCACAGGCGGGCGCTTTGGTGAAGAACGCCGCAATAATCCGTTTCTAAACGACATTGGATATGCCTGATTTTTGAAATGGTATAACTAAAAAGCCGCCCGGTGAGGCGGCTTTTCTTCTGCGGTATTTATGGTCTGATCAATTGGCAGAACAGAAATGGTCGCGACCATCATAGCCACGATAAGTGCCGGTATTCGCATTGAACGAGCGATAGCGATCCGAGCAATACTGATACCATCCACGGCTCCAGGGCTCATAACCCGCACGATACTGCACGCTGCGTGCGGGTGGTGCAGGATAATAAGCAGGCGGTGGAGGTGGTGGTGCATAAACGGGCGCTGGCTGCACATAGGTTGGCTGTGGTTGGCTGAGTGCGCTGCCAAGCAATGCGCCTGCTGCAAGGCCGATAACGCCAGCGGCAACAGCATCTCCGGTACGGTCACGGTCGCGGTGACGATAATAAGGACGATCCCATCCGCCGCGGTTCCAGCCGCCGCCATCCCAGCCACGACGCCCCCAGGAATCCGCCGAAGCGGCGGCTAGCGGTGCTGAAACGGCTGCAATGGAGGCAACGCCCAAAATGGCCGCTTTGAGTAACTTGTTCATTGTCCGCTCCTTTACGGCATCGGCCCAACAATCGAAATCGATTTTTGGAAAGCGCGATGCGTAGATTCAACAATTTAGAGCGTCTTTATGCGTCCAGTTGGACGCATGGCGCTCTAAACGCATAACTGTAATCTCTTCGATGCATCCGGTCGCGTTGGCGCGGAGCATCGATCATGAATAACAAGTTAATAGCTTCGACATGAATGGAGGCTGAACAATGTTCATGGCGCGGCTTAAATGGAAATCGGCCGGTAAATTAGATGCAGTCTCGGTAATATTTCGCGCTTTGGGGGGGTGAAAAGTGCAACACCGCTTTTAGAGCATAGTCCGACCAGAGTGAAACGAGGATCGATAAGATTATGCTCAAGATAAAATGGGTTATAGGGCCGATCTGATTCAATCAGATCGAAACGCGCTCTAATAAGTGGAAATTCGACGCCGTCGATCCAATAAAAAACCCCGGCGTTAGCCGGGGATCAAATTCTTGATCAGCAAAAAATCGATTAGTCAGTAACCGAGATGTTTACTGCCTTTGGACCCTTGCCACGACGATCCGGTTCCGTTTCGTAGGAAACCTTCTGATTGTCGGCAAGTCCTGCCAAACCCGAAGCCTGTACAGCAGAGATATGCACGAAGATGTCTGCGCCGCCGTCATCAGGCTTGATAAATCCGAAACCTTTTTCGGAGTTGAAGAATTTGACCTGTCCGGTCTGTGCCATGGGATCCGTTCCTTTTCCTTGGCGCCACCGCTTTATTAGAGGCAGTGGAATTACAACTTCTGCCGAACGCACCACACACCCGGCAGAGGGTCATGCAGGCAGTTCTCGACTTAGGAAAGGAACCGATCATTGCTGGAGAGCAATCCCCCAACCCGGAACTTCTAGCGGTTCCGGCGCGCCGTTCTTCCAGTCTTCCGTTTGTACTCAAATTGCCCGGACGAAACGAAGACTGATCTATGATGCGTTGTTTGGCAAGCAAAATTTTCAATTAAAATGTGATTGGTTATATTTGAAGCGGTATCGTTGCTAATTTTTATAAAAATTACCAGAATATCGGCAATTTAATACCAAAAGAGAGCAGGTTGGGTGCAATATATCAAATCATACTATGGTATAGTATGCTCAGTTGCTTATCTATTGCGCAAAACTATGCATGCTCCGCCGGCAGCGCGTAGTTTAGTGCATATATTATCCGCTTCGCTGCGACTGTTGGCGCCTATACGCACTGCATAGATGCCGCGCCGGGCAATGGGTGTACGAACACGACTGATAACAGGATCGTGCCCTGCTAGCACCGTTGAGAACTGTTTGCGGAGCTGGCTCCATTGATTGACAGCAACGCTACGACGGAAATTACCAGCGACCTGAATGCCCCACGGTTTTGGTTTAATACGTGACATGGGGATTGTTGCAGTGCGAATGATCGGCAGACGCTGGCAAGCTTCCGCGAACGTCAGTTTGGCATCAAGCGGCGTGTTTGAGATTTCGTTGCCTGATGCAAAATTGTCGGCGGGTGCGCCGGTAAGATCAAGCACGTAATCTTCCGTTTCAAGCGGCAGAAAGCCGCCCGATCGCATCCAGTTGGAAACCCGGCCAGGCCCGGCATTATATGCGGCGGCGGCAAGCCCCCAATTTCCGAATGCGCGCTTGAGTTCGCTCAAAAAGCCAGCCGATGCAGGGATGGCCTGTTCAATGTCGAAAGGATCGGCAAGGCCGCGCTCCTTTGCAGTATAGGGCATGAATTGTGCAATGCCTTGCGCGCCTACCGGACTGACTGCGCGATGATCAAAGCGGCTTTCTTTCCATATTAGCCTTGCAAAGAAGTCTTTCGGAATGCCCTTTGCTTCAGCATTGATTTCTATGAGCTCGCAGATGCGCCCGACAGTCGGAGATGCTCTTTCTGACGGCATTGGTGGACCATAGATGAGAGATTCGGGGTTGGTGGCTGTCTGGTTTGCTGCATGGATGCCGTCAGGCCAGCAGAAAAGCTGCATGAAGGCAAATGTCGCTATCGTTAAATGCAAACGACTCATGCTGTTTCTTCCACCCCTGTCCCGCTACCTGGGTGATACAGTAATGCAAGTTTACAACTTGTCGATATGAGGCTCTACGGATTATCTCGCGAAGGTCCTTGTTCTTGAGGGGAACTGTGCCATTTTACTATTCAGATAAGTGAGGGAGAGGGCGATGTTTTTTCGTAAAATCAGCCGTTGGGGTTTGATTGCCGGTGCTGTGTTTCTGGCAGGTTGTGTCGCCGAGGGTGGGCCAGATTACCGGCCACCGGTGCGCCCGGGGCCATCACAGCCGCAAATGTGCCCGATGATCTATGCGCCGGTTTGTGGAGAACGCGGGCAATCACGAAAGACATTTGGCAATGCATGTCAGGCACGCGCGGACGGCTATCGGGTTGTCGGCAACGGCCAGTGTAGTTCAAGACCTGCTACGAGGCCGGGTTCCGGCTGGGGAGGCGAGCGCCCGGGGCGTCCGCCACATCAGGGTAACAGACCGGGCCGTCCCAGTGCTGGTGCATGTACGCGGGAATTCATGCCGGTTTGTGCACGACGTGGCAATGACCGGCAGACATTCTCCAACCGCTGTGAAGCCGAACGTGCAGGCTATCGCATTATCAGCGGCAGTCAGTGCCGCTGATGAAGTGAGCGCTTAATCACCGCCCCGGTCGGCCAGTCTTGCCGGGGCGACGTTTTTTGCGGGCTGCTTCAGCCGGGTCTTCATAAGAGCCGACGCCAGCGCGTTCGCGTCGGATTGCAGCGTCATCCGCACCAGCTGGCTTTTCCGTGCGCTTGACGGTCATTTCATCCAGCGTATTTTTACGGAACAGCGGCTTTGCCATATCGGTGCCCGGGCCCATATTGTCGAGCGACGGCTTGGCGAAAAGCGATTGCTTTGGCTCGGCATCGACCGTGCGATGCACCTTACGACCCGCATTATGTCGGCCCTTGGTGCGGCCCGTTACCGGGCTTTCGAGTTCCACTTCGCGCGCCATCGGATCGTCGGCAATCGCTAGTTCCATTTCACGCAGTCGCTTGACTTCATCACGCAGACGCGCTGCCTTTTCAAAATCAAGATCGGCTGCAGCATCGCGCATCTGCTTTTCCAGATGTTCAAGATGTGATGCAAGATTGTTGCCCATCATGGCGCCTTGTTCGGCAAAGCCGGAAATATCGGCGCGGACATGATCCTGCTCGTAGACCGAATTGAGAATGTCCGAGATGTTCTTCTTCACGGAAGCAGGCGTGATGCCATGCTCCAGATTGTATGCTTCCTGCTTTTCACGACGGCGGCTGGTTTCATCCATCGCACGTGTCATGGAGCCGGTCATGTTGTCGGCGTAAAGAATGACCTTACCGTCGACGTTACGCGCTGCGCGGCCGATGGTCTGAACAAGCGAGGTCTCTGAACGCAGGAAACCTTCCTTGTCGGCATCGAGAATGGCGACGAAGCCGCATTCGGGAATATCCAGACCTTCGCGCAGCAGGTTGATCCCCACCAGCACGTCGAATGCACCGAGGCGCAGATCGCGGATGATTTCGATACGTTCCAGCGTGTCGATGTCCGAATGCATATAACGCACGCGAACGCCCTGTTCGTGCAGATATTCGGTGAGGTCCTCGGCCATGCGCTTGGTCAGCACTGTGCAGAGCGTGCGGTAGCCCTTGCGCGCTGTTTCGCGGATTTCGCCCAGCACATCATCGACCTGATTTTTCGCTGGACGCACTTCGACCGGCGGATCAATCAACCCGGTCGGGCGGATGACCTGCTCGGCAAACACGCCGCCAGCTTCTTCGATTTCCCATTTACCCGGCGTTGCCGAAACGGCAATGGTCTGCGGACGCATGGCGTCCCATTCCTCGAAACGCAGCGGACGGTTATCCATGCAGGAAGGCAGCCGGAAGCCATATTCGGCCAGCGTTGCTTTACGGCGGAAGTCACCGCGATACATGCCGCCGATCTGTGGAACCGTGACGTGGCTTTCGTCGAGGAAAACAAGCGCATTGTCGGGGATATATTCAAACAGCGTTGGTGGTGGTTCGCCGGGCTTGCGTCCGGTCAGGTAGCGCGAATAATTTTCGATGCCGTTGCAGACGCCGGTTGCTTCAAGCATTTCGAGGTCGAAATTGGTGCGTTGTTCAAGACGTTGCGCTTCTAGCAGACGACCAGCACTGTTCAGTTCGGCAAGACGATGCTGAAGCTCTTCCTGTATCGACCTGATGGCTTGGTTGAGCGTCGGACGCGGCGTGACATAGTGGGAATTCGCGTAAATCTTGACCGATTGCAGATCGCCGGTCTTCTGAGCGGTCAGCGGGTCAAACTCGGCAATGGATTCGATTTCATCGCCAAACAGAGAGATACGCCATGCGCGGTCTTCCAAGTGGGCCGGGAAGATTTCAATCGTATCGCCGCGCACGCGGAACGAGCCCCGCACGAAATTAATATCCTGCCGCTTATATTGTTGTGCCACGAGATCGGCGAGAAGCTGGCGCTGGTCGAGCCGGTCGCCGATCTTCATCTCAAAAGTCATGGCCGTGTAGGTTTCGACTGAGCCGATACCGTAAATGCACGATACTGATGCCACGATGATCACGTCGTCGCGCTCGATCAGCGCGCGGGTCGCCGCGTGGCGCATCCGGTCGATCTGTTCGTTTACCGTCGATTCCTTTTCGATGTAGGTGTCAGACCGCGCGACATAAGCTTCGGGCTGATAGTAATCGTAATAGGAAACAAAATATTCGACGGCATTGTTCGGGAAGAAGTTTTTGAACTCGCCGTAAAGCTGGGCAGCAAGCGTCTTGTTTGGCGCAAGAATAAGCGCCGGGCGCTGCGTTTCCTGAATGACCTTCGCCATGGTGAAGGTCTTGCCGGAGCCGGTGACGCCAAGAAGAACCTGGGTACGGTCCTGATCTGCCAGTCCGCTGACAAGATCATGAATAGCCGTCGGCTGATCGCCCGATGGCTCGAAGCTCGATTCCATCTGGATCGAAATGCCGCCTTCGGATTTTGGCGGGCGGGCAGGGCGATGTGGTGTCCATAATTCGCCATTTTTGAACAGCGGATTACCGGATTCGATGAGATCGGAAAGTGCCTGTACGGTCGCAGTTGCGCCCGTGGGATTCAATGCGGCGGCGTCTTCAAGACTGATGTCGAGACCGGCAACCGGATTGAGACCTGCGGCGGCACGCTCTTTTGCGGAGGCTGCGCCGCCCAAGGATGTGCCGCGAGAACTGCGCGAGGATTCCGCGCTGCGTTCCGGCACTTTCTTAGGCGATTTAGCTGCCTTTGCAGATTTTGCTTTGGGTTTTGGCTTATCAGCCTCATCCCCGATCTCTTTTGCCCAATCGGCAATCGAACCGGATAATGGTGTGCCTGACAAGCCGGGCTGTGGCGCTTCGCCAAAGCCGTGAGTTTCGTCGTGCGAATCCTGAGTGTATTTGTCTTTTGAGGAGGCCATAGAGGCAATATGGAATGTCGTAGTCGAAATGAAAAGGGGAGCCGGATTGAATCTGTATCAAATCCGGTGCGCACCTTCTCAATTATATGCGGCTCCTGACATCAGGCTGTCAGGAGGTATGTTAGAGCCTGCCACGCGGACGCCAGCGATCGCCCGGTCCATAGAAATTCGGGTGGAACCCCGGATGATCGCTCCAGCCGGGACGGTCGCCCCAATGTGGACGCGGTGGACCCCACTGATTTGGTCCGCGCCAGCCGGGACCGGGACGATATGGACCTGGCCCCCAGCCTGGACGGGGTCCCCAGTTGGGACCATCATCCCATCGATTGTTGTTGCTGATGGCTGAGCCGATTACCAGACCTGCAATCAAAGGAATGCCTATGGCAGCAGCGGTCGATCCGAAGTTGTCGTTGGTGGTGTAACCGCCGCCCCCTGTCTGAACGGCAATGTAGCGGGAGGATGCCCATCCATCGAGGCCGTGAAAATTGACACGGCACCAGCCGTAACCGCTTGTGCAGCCCGCAACGCCAATGACGACACCGTTTGGTATAGTGCCCATGGATTGATATTGTGTGCCGGGACCAGTGCGCAGATTTATATTTGTAGTCGCAAGGCCGCTTGAAGCTTCTGCGCTCGTTGCAAATAGAATAGCTAATGTAGCAATAGATGATTTAAAAATAAGTCTCATTATTTTCCCCATATCTAATCGAGATAAATGTATATATATCACTATTTTTAAAAATTTACTTGGTAATATTTATATGGATGTATCTATGCTTAACAATTCAGAATTTATCCATTTTAATTATGGGTGCACTTGATTTGCATGGCTGCGGTGCGGATGCCGCACTTTTCCTTGGAGTTTGCTTGAAGCATACTCACAACCGACTCTTTTGAGTGAATCTTAGGAAACGCTGTAATTATTTTTTTCCGCATTATCCTACGCAAAATCGCTACGCACTTTTGCTGGAAATGCTCTATATGCGAGGGACTTATCGATGATCGATCTTACTGCGCCCAAGGGCATGCTGACGGTTCGCACACAGGCCATGCCGAACGATACCAACTCAGCTGGCGATATTTTTGGTGGCTGGGTTATGGCGCAGATGGATATTGCCAGTGCTATTCGCGCTTCAGAACGTGCCAAGGGGCGGGTTGTAACGGCGGCTGTTCGGGAAATGTCTTTCGCAAAGCCGGTGAAGATCGGCGACGTCCTGTGTGTTTACACCGAGATTACGCGCGTTGGCCGCACATCGATTACGCTGCATGTCGAAGCGTGGGCGCAGCGCTATCTCGCGGAAGAGATGGATCTGGTGACACATGGCGAGTTCGTCATGGTCGCACTCGACAAGAGCGGTCAGCCAACGCCGGTTCCTGCGGAATAGTTATAAAGCCCGGATATGTCCGGGCTTTTTGCTATCTATTTACATGTGCGATAACCGCTGCGGCGCTGCATCAGGTCAAAGTGGAAATGGTCGGCATGTTCGCGGTTATAGCCCGGTCCAAGAACGGTAGTGAAATAATCACAGGCATCCGAACGAACGCTGTTGAGCAGGCCCTTCTCCCGAAAGGAGAAGAAGCCCGGTTTGCGTACCACTATGCTTTTGCCGTTGTTGAGGACGATTTTCGTAACGTCGATGGCGTTGCCGCGAGAATGCTCCGACATTTTGGCACCGCGACGATTGTTCATCGTGCGGCATGAATAGCCGCCAGCATTGTGAATGGTGTTGATGCCGGAAAGATAGCGCAGGCGGGACGATGGTTGCAGATCGCCCTTGATCCAGCGCGCAAACGCTTCTGTGACCTGACAATTCAGTGTTGCGGCTGGCTTGAAGGCGATGGAACCACTGTTGAAGCCGCTGACTTCAATCGGGTTGTCGATACGGCAGCTTCCGCTTTGATTGATGGGCGATTTTTCCGTGAAGACGACACCGAGGCGTTTGAGCCGGGTGCGGCAGGCAACCTCTGAATTGGACATAGTATAGATGTTTTCAGCGGTACTGACCGGGTTTTGCACAGGTGAAGCAAAGCCATAATCGCCAGTATATTGCGGTTGGCTCCGCGTTGTCATCTCATGAGCATTGTTTTCGATTTCTTCGGCAAGGCCAACAACACGATCTTCGGGCGGTGTGCTGGCGGAAGCTACGGGGGCAGGTGGAACAATTATATCGGCATTGCCGATTTCGGCCTGCGGACGTTGTGGACGATCTCCGGAACAGCCAGCCATAAGTAAAAGCAATGCAAAGCTTGCCGAAAGTGCATAGCGACGAAAGCGGTTGGACAACGCAAAACTCATGTCCATGCCTTTCATTTTGGAACTGGCCCCAACACATATTAGACCATAAGCGTAAACGAACAGTCAGTGTCTGCGTTAATGTCTGTGGTGATATTCGGGCCGCTGTTTGACATAAGATTGGCAAAATCTTCATGCCTATTTGTTAGTATATTTCAGCGGTTTCGGGCCAAGCCGCTACATTGTCCTCTCGGTCCCCAAAGTTTTCTTCCATGTCAGCACTTATATCGCCAAGTGTTCTGCCGATTTTGCTTCTGATCGGCTCCAATGTTTTCATGACTTTTGCCTGGTACGGGCATTTGAAGTTCACCAGTACGCCGCTGGTGACGGTCATTTTCATCAGTTGGGGTATCGCGCTGTTCGAATATTTTCTGGCGGTGCCTGCCAATCGTATCGGACATGAGGTGTATTCAGCAGCGCAGCTTAAGACGATGCAGGAAGTCATCACATTGGTGATTTTTAGCCTGTTTTCGATCTTCTATCTCAAAGAAGCTTTCACCTGGAATCATGTGTTTGGTTTTGCGCTGATTGCCGGTGGCGCTGCTCTTATTTTCCGAGGTTAGCTATTCTGCCGCTACAGGGACTGGTTCTGATTTTCTTTTCCAGAACATAGGAACCAGTTCAACAGCCATCATGGAAGCAAATAGCAGGCCGCAACCGATAAAGCCGATAAAGGTTAAACGGTCGCCAAGGAAGATTGCGCCAAACATCGCCGCAAAGATTGCTTCGGATGACAGGAAAATCGCTGCCTGTGCAGATGTTGTATAACGCTGGCCGATGGCTTGCAGCGTGAAGGCTATGCCCGATGAAAAGATGCCGGTAAACAGCAACTCTTTCCATGTTAGTGCGATTGCATTCCAGTTGATGTCTTCGACCGCCGCAGCAATCACAAGTCCTGCAACTGCGGCGGTCGCAAATTGTATGCAACTGAGTGTGATAGGGCGTCCCGCACGATTGGCGCGGCTAATGAGCAAAACCTGCATGGCCCAGAACAATGCGCCGCAAATCACCAGCCAGTCGCCTTGTTTAAGCGCGCTCAGCTTGCCACCTGATAAAAGAAATATGCCGATAAGACAGGCTGCAGCGCTTGGCCAAATAATCGGATGCGGCCAATTTCTAAAAATGGTTACACCCATCACCGGCACCATGACGACATAAAGTCCGGTGAGAAAGCCGGCATTGGTGACGGAGGTGGTGATGAGGCCGATCTGTTGCAGGATGAGGCCTGTAAACAAGCAAGCACCGACAAGCATGAAAAACAGATAGTTCGAGCGTTGAAGCTTATGGGATGAACGCCGTCCTTCGGCAATTGACCAAGGCAAAACGCTAACGGCGGCAATGGCTGAACGGACGCCGATGAAAAAGAACGGGCCAATGCTGGCCATGGCGGTCGATTGTGCCACAAAGCCCATGCCCCAAATAACACCGGCCAGAAGAAGGAGTAGATTTGCCTGCACACGCGTCATGATTGATTGCCTCGCCCCGATATGCCCGCATTGATCCGCGTCATGTTTTCGGGATGGCCATGCTATAGAAAATATGATGAGGTCTCGGCAAGCCCACCCGTTGAGGAGTCGTCGATGATTTTTCCAAAATGCAAAATGAGAGCAATCTTGCTGGCGAGTGCAGCGGCGGCATCGTTGCTGTATGGAGCGGGCATTTCGCAAGCAGCGTACAAGCAGATCCGCGATACTGCTGTGATGTGTGATTTTGCGCAGAATTGTACTTTGACTCTTAGTCCTGTTGCCAGCGAAGGTGCTCCGGGGTTTGGCATTTATCGCTCTCGTGCCGTTGGCGCAAAGCCGGAGCTTCAGCTTTTTTATATTGACCCCGCGAAACTATCGGGAAGCATCGACATTTCGATTGATGGTAAACCAGCGCTAAGCGTCGCAGTGTCGGCGTTGAAACTGGAGGATAGCCAGCTCACCTATACGGATGCAGCCGCAGTTACTAAACTGATGGACACGATGCGCAATGGGCAGAAACTGCAACTCAAATTTGCGGGCAAAACCTCCAATTATTCGTTGTCGGGATTTGTCGGCGGCCTGATTTACATGGATGAGCAGCAATCGCGTGCAGGAACGGTCGATGCATTGCAGGCGAAGGGCACCAAGCCTGCACCATCTGCGCCAGAGGTGACACTGATCACCGCCATTGATCAGTTGCCGCAAGCAATCCGCACAGATTTTAGCGACGAGAATGGGGTTTGTGGCTTATCAGATGGTGATTCGTTCAGGACGGGCGGTGGTTTTGAGGCAAAAATCGCCGATGGTCTCAAGCTGATCGCGATGCCATGCGGTTCTCCGGGAGCCTATAATCAGTCTTATGTCTTCTATAGTCAGAATGATGACCAGATTGTTCCAATTTCATTGCCAACCATTTCCGATGATGGTCCGACGACAACGGATCAGGCATGGAATATCGACTGGTCACAGGCAAACAAGACCTTAACTGCCTTTTTCAAAGGCCGTGGCATTGGTGATTGCGGCACTTATGATGTCTGGAAAGCCATTGATGATGTGAACGGGAAAGTGCGTCTTGTGTTGGTCGAAGAGCGATCTAAAGGCGATTGCGATGGCAATTACGATGGTGGACCTGAAAAATGGCCTGCAACCTGGCCCGTTCCAGCAAAATAGCAGCTATCGTTGAGCATAATTAACAGGCTAAAATTTTTGTTCGTGAAATGGCCATTGAAAATGCTATAGTTCTTGGAATGTTATTTTAACGGTTCTGGAGCCTGCGCTTCAGGGACCGTTTTCTTTTTGTGTATCGGCGGGTGATCTACCCCCGGTTGGGTATCCTGTTTCAGTTGTGGTGCAGGATCAGGCGGGCAATTAAAATGCCGTCGCGCTTGTCCTGAACGGAAGTGCGGCGGGCGATGGAAAGGACTGGACTGGGTATGGAAAAGTTCCCTATGACCCCTCGCGGTTTCGAGAACCTTAAAGAAGAACTTCGCACGCGTCAGCAAAATGAACGCCCGCGGATTATTGAGGCAATTGCCGAAGCGCGTGCGCATGGCGATCTTTCTGAAAACGCTGAATATCATGCCGCTAAAGAAGCGCAGAGCCTGAATGAAGGCCGTATTAACGAGCTGGAAGAGTTGGTTGGTCGCGCAGAAGTTATTGATGTCACCAAGCTTTCTGGTGACAAGATCAAGTTCGGTGCAACAGTCACATTGATTGATGAAGATACCGAAGAAGAAAAAGTCTATCAGATCGTTGGCGATCAGGAAGCTGACGTGAAGGAAGGCCGCATATCCATCTCGTCGCCGATTGCGCGTGCGCTGATTGGCAAGGGTGAAGGCGATACCATCGAGGTCAATGCACCGGGCGGTTCGCGTTCATACGAGATTCTTGGGCTTAAATACGTTTGAGACTAAACGTGTCAGTTCCCGTTGAAGAGGTTGAGGTTGTAGCGCCCAATTTCAAGCGCCGCCTTTCCGGTGTGACCTCAACCATCGTGCAGCTTATCCCTTTGCAACGTGCAAAGGGATTGGGCATTGCTACAATGGGGCCGGGATTGCCCGACAGCCTGCCGCATCTTGGCGGTACAGCTATCTTCTCATTCTGGCGAAAACCTTTAAAGCGACGTTTTCGCATCTGGCATGCGCGTCGCAATATTGAAATGCTGGCCGGTGTTTTTATGCGCGATGTGCTGCGCATGAAGCTGCGACTGGTCTTTACCTCCGCTGCCCAGCGTCATCACAAGCCTTTCACCAAATGGCTGATCCGCCGCATGAATGCGGTGATCGCTACCAGTGGTCGTTCGGGAAGCTTTCTTGAAGTGCCACATCAGGTCATCATGCATGGCGTTGATCTGGAGCGGTTTCATCCGCCTGTTGGCGAAGAAGATCAGTTCAGCGCATCAGGCCTGCCCGGACAATATGCGATTGGCTGTTTTGGCCGCGTGCGCCATTCTAAGGGTACCGATCTGTTTGTTGATGCGATGATTGCGCTTCTGCCGAAATATCCACAATGGACGGCAATTATTACAGGCCGCACGACTTCTGAACATCAGGCATTCGAGGATGATCTGAAAGTGCGCATTGCTGCTGCGGGATTACAGGATCGTATACGTATTCTTGGTGAAGTGCCGGATGTGCGCATCTGGTATCGGCGGTTGACGCTTTATGTTGCGCCATCGCGCAATGAAGGTTTTGGCCTCACACCGCTTGAAGCCATGGCTTCAAAAACCGCCGTGGTTGCAAGTGATGCCGGTGCTTATGCTGAAATGATCGTCGATGGTACGGGCAGTTTCGTTGCGGCAGGCGATGGTGATGCGCTGCGCGATGCAGTCGAGCCTTATCTTGCCGATCCTGCCATGGCTGAACGTCATGGCGAAAACGCACTGGCACATGTGCGCAATACATTCCCGCTCGAAAAAGAGGCTGAAGCAATCAGCGCAGTTTACGAGCGGGTTTTTTGTAGCAAGTAGTTCGATTCTTTGTTTTTGCGCATGTCTTTATCCCAAAACCGGATCCCACTTTGGGGAAACATGCTTAGAGAATCATCAGTGGTTCGTCCTTAACCGGACGAATTGTCAGTGCTGTGCGCACCGAATCCACATTGGGCGTGGCGGTCAGTTCTTCGATGACGAAGGTCTGGAATGTGTTCAGATCGCGTGCAACGCAATGCAGCAGAAAGTCGGATTCGCCCGACACCATCCATGCGCGGCGTACCAGCGGCCATTGCTTGGTCTTTTCGGCAAAGGCCTTGAGATCAGCATCGGCCTGTCGATGCAGACCTACCGAACAAAATGCCACCAGATCCTGGCCCAGTGTGTTGCCGTTGAGGATTGCGCGATAACCGCGAATGACGCCACTTTCCTCCAGCTTGCGCACACGACGCAGGCAGGGAGGAGCAGAGATGCCGACGCGTTCGGCGAGCTCGACATTTGTAATGCGCCCGTTGTTCTGGAGCTCCCGAAGGATTTTCCAATCGATGTCGTCCAGGTCGGCCTTGATCGGCATATAAAACTCCGCGCGCAATGAAATTTCATTCAGGCGTAATAATAAAACATTCAGCGCCACTGTAGCGCAATCTAATCCTGCTCATACCAAAAGAAATGACACGATGTAAACTGCCTATAGAGGTGTTAGCGCATCCAGAAAGTGCGTGTGAACAGGATAAATACGGTCACAAGCTCAAGACGACCGACCAGCATCAGAAATGAGAGTACCCAAAGTGCAGGGTCGTCGATTGTCGAGAAATTGCCGACCGGGCCGATTGTATCGCCAAATCCCGGGCCAACATTGGATAGCGCCGTCAATGCACCCGTGAAAGCCGAGACGAAATCAAGCCCAAGTGAAGCCAGCAAAACTGCACCGATCACCAGCGATGCAATGTAGAGAAACAGATAGAGCAAAACATTCTGCGCGATCTCGCCCGATACTTCCGAAGAGCCGTAGCGGATTTTGATAACCGCGTGCGGCATGACAAGGCGTGCGAGATTGGCTTGTGTCAGGCTCCACAGAATGATGAGGCGGTTCATCTTGATGCCGCCCGATGTCGAGCCCGCGCAGCCGCCCAAGAAGGATGCGAGGAAGAAAATGCCGATGGCTGGCGGGCCCCACAGGGAGTAGTCCTCTATGGTAAAGCCTGTGGTCGTAATCACCGATACGAAGTGGAATGAGGCTGAAATCAGCGCATCGCCGAAGGGTATATGCGTGTTTGCCTGCAAAACGATGGCGAGAATGAAGCTGAACCCGATGACGATGGTGAAGAAGAGCTTCACCTGCGGGTCTTTCAGCAATTCGGTGCGGCGCGGCATGAATGCCTTAATGTAAAGCACGAAGGGCAGGGCTGACAGCATCATGAAGACCGTCGAAACCACCAAGAGCATCTGATTGCCTTCGTAATAACCGAATGAATTGTCATGAGTCGAGAAGCCAGCGGTCGCGACGGTTGCAAGGCCATGATTGACGGCATCGAATATGCTCATGCCAACTGCAAAGTAAGCAATCATACAGGCGGCGGTGAGACTTAAATAGGCGAGGATGATGCCAAGCGCGATCTGGTTCATACGCGGCAAAATCTTTTCCGATTTGTCTGAGTTTTCCATATGAAAAAGCGCCAAACCGCCTGCGCGCAGCGAAGGCAGCATCAAAAGCGCCAAGCCGATGAAGCCGACACCACCGATCCAGCACAAAAGCGAGCGCCAGAGCAAAATGCCGCGCTGCATATCGTCAAGTCCGGTAAGCGCCGTAGCCCCCGTGGAGGTTACGCCCGACATGGCTTCAAAGAATGCCGTCGCATAGCTGATTGGCAGATGTGAAAAATAGAGCGGGATCGAACCCAAGAAACTTGCGGTTAGCCACAGACAGGCGGTGAGCAGAAAACCCAAGCGCGGCGTGAATCGTGTATTCTGGTTTTGTGTTGCAAGCAGGATAAGCGCGGACAGCGCGCCGGTGGCGGCAGCGGAGCGCACAAAAATCAGCCAGTCGTCGCTGCCATCACGCAGATCGATAGCCGCAGGGAGCAGCATGGCTACAGCCATTACGAGGCCGAAACGCGCACAGATATTGGCGACAGTCTTGTAAATGGCGGTCGGCTCCAGCGAATTTTGAAAGCAGCAGTCTATTATGTTTGTTTAACGCGGGAATTTGCCAGCCGCAATGTGGGTATCGTGTATCGCTGTGCTTAACGACGACAAGCTGTGGGCGACCGATGGCAAACGTGGCTCAAACCTTGCAAAGGCAGGTTCGCGGACCTAACTTGGCCATAATATCAGGGCATTGGCAAAACTGAGCGCGAAAGCGATTCTACCAAGCGATATGTCCGCGTTAAATCGATTTTTGGACCGGAGAACTATCCCATGTCACAGCGTCATGCGCCCGTCATCATTATCGGCTCAGGTCCGGCAGGTTACACGGCGGCGATTTATGCAGCGCGTGCGATGCTCAAGCCGATCATTATTACTGGTCTGCAGCAAGGTGGTCAGTTGATGATCACCACTGACGTGGAAAATTATCCGGGCTATGCCGAGCCTGTGCAGGGCCCGTGGATGATGGATCAGATGGCAACACAGGCGCAGAATGTCGGCACGGAAATCGTGTATGACATCATTACTGAAGTTGAAACGACAACGCGTCCGTTCCGCCTGATTGCCGATTCGGGTACTATTTACACCTGTGATGCGCTGATTATCGCAACCGGTGCGCAAGCCAAGTGGCTTGGCCTTGAGAGCGAACAGACCTTTATGGGTGGCGGCGTTTCGGCCTGTGCCACGTGCGACGGCTTCTTCTATCGCGGCAAGGATGTTGTTGTGGTCGGTGGCGGCAATACGGCAGTCGAAGAAGCGCTCTATCTTTCGCATATCGCAAAAAGTGTAACCATCGTGCATCGCCGTGAAGGGTTCCGCGCTGAAAAGATTATGCAGGATCGTCTGCTTTCGCGTGAAAACGTCAAAGTGGTCTGGAACAGCGTGATCGATGAAATCCTTGGCACGCAGGCAAAGCCGCCCATGGGCGCGACTGTAACCGGTGTTCGTCTCAAGAATATCGCAACGGGCGAATTGAGTGAGCTTGAAACCCATGGCGTATTTGTTGCCATTGGCCATGCGCCTGCTGTTTCCTTGTTCGAGGGCAAGCTTAAGCAGAAGCCAAACGGCTATCTTTGGACGGCGCCCGATTCGACCGCGACCGACGTGCCGGGTATTTACGCTGCTGGCGACGTCACCGACGATATTTACCGGCAGGCAGTGACCGCCGCCGGTATGGGCTGCATGGCAGCGCTTGAATCCGAGCGCTGGTTGGCTGCACAGGAACCGCTGCACGAAGCTGCGGAGTAAAGATAGGGGGAGAACGTGGTCGCACCGCTTGATTGGGACAAACTGCGTATTTTTCATGCTGCTGCGGAAGCAGGGTCATTCACCCATGCCGCACAGACATTGCATCTGTCGCAATCAGCTATTTCGCGGCAAGTCAGCGCGTTGGAGCAGGATGTCGGTGTTCCGCTTTTTCACCGGCATGCGCGTGGCCTCATCCTGACGGAGCAGGGCGAAACGCTCTATCGCACCGCGCATGATGTGTTGATGAAGCTTGAAAATGTCCGCTCGAAACTTGCCGAGAGCAAGGAAAAGCCGACCGGACGCCTGCGTGTGACAACGACCGTTGGTCTTGGTTCCGGCTGGCTGATCGAGCGGATTCAGGAGTTTGTCGAGCTTTATCCCGATGTGCAGCTTCAGCTTATTCTTGATAATGAAGAGCTCGATCTCACCATGCGTCATGCAGATTGTGCGATCCGCCTGCGCCAGCCGCAGCAGCCTGATCTGATACAGCGCCGTCTTTTTACCGTGCATATGCATGTCTATGCGTCGGCAGGGTATGTATCGAAATATGGCAAGTTGAATTCGATCGATGAGATCGACCAGCATCGCGTTGTGACTTTCGGTGAGCCAGCACCAAGCTATCTCACCGGGCTGAACTGGCTGGAGATTGCCGGGCGTACCGATGGAAGCACGCGTATTCCGGTCTTGCAGGTCAATAATCTGCTATCCATTCGCCGTGCAGTTCAGCGTGGGGCGGGTATTGCGGTTCTTCCTGATTATATGGCTGACAAAGAATCCGGTCTGGTGCAGCTTCTGCCGGAGCTTGAGGAAATCCCGTCTTTCGATACATTCTTCTGCTACCCGGAAGCGCTGAAGAATTCAGCCAAGCTCCATGCTTTCCGCGACTTCCTATTTTCGAAAGCCCGTAACTGGACGTTCTGATTATCGACTTTTAAGCCAAATAAAGCTGCGCCGGGTGATACTCGCGCGGCCTTTTTTTGGAACCTAGCCAAGTGATTTGCTATTTTTGCAGGCAGGGCAGGTAACAAAATGCCTTATGTTTGGGCTGGTCGTGCAACAGTGATGTGTAATACTTTGTGAGTGGTTAATCGGTAAGTCAATGAAATCGCGAAGTTTTTTCTTTAAAAATAGCCATGCGTAAAATGCATAGCTGTATTGTGCGAAAGTTGGATTGCCAAAACAATAAGCACAGGGCATATAAAGATCATCTCAGTGCTGCGTTTCCTCCTCCCATTTTACGCAGGCTGAGTGTTCCCCTCTGGAGGTTTGCCTCAATGGCACCTTCAAAACTCAAAGCCAGACATTTGTCTGGCTTTTTTTTTGGCTTCGCGCCGGACCGAGGATTTCCGAAAAGCACATACGAAAAAGGGGCCTTTCGGCCCCTTCGTCTTTTTATTTTCGAAATGTTTAGCGCAGGCTTGAGCAGAAGCGCTGAATGCGTGAGCAGGCTTCCTCAAGCAACTCATCAGATGTTGCATAGGAAATGCGGAAGTTTGGTCCAAGACCAAAGGCCGAGCCGTGAACGACAGCAACGCCTTCTGCTTCCAGCAGTTCGGTTACGAAATCTTCGTCGGTTTCGATAACCTTTCCAGCTTCCGTCTTCTTGCCGATCAGACCAGCGCATGACGGATAGACGTAAAATGCGCCTTCCGGTGTTGGGCAATGAATACCAGTCGCCTGATTGAGCATGGAGACAACCAGATCGCGACGCGCCTGGAAGATTTCCTTGTTCTTCGGGATGAAGTCCTGTGTGCCGTTTAGCGCTTCGACAGCGGCCCATTGAGCGATGGAGCAGGCACCGGAGGTCTGCTGACCCTGCACCATGTCCATAGCCTTGATAAGCTGCAGCGGGCCTGCTGCGTAACCAATGCGCCAGCCGGTCATTGCATAGGCTTTAGATACGCCGTTCATAGTGAGCGTGCGGTCGTAAAGCGAAGGCTCAACCTGCGCAGGCGTCGTGAAGACGAAATCGCCATAGACGAGATGCTCATACATGTCGTCGGTCAGAATCCAAACGTGCGGATGACGTACGAGTACGTCGGTCAGCGCCTTGAGTTCTGCTTCCGTATAAGCGGAGCCGGTTGGGTTGGATGGCGAGTTGAAGATCAGCCACTTGGTCTTAGGCGTAATTGCCTTTTCGAGATCGGCTGCTGTCAGCTTGAAATTGTCTTCGATCTTCGTGTTGACGAAAACCGGGGTGCCGCCGTTGATTGCGACCATTTCAGGGTAGCTCACCCAGTATGGCGCAGGCACGATGACTTCATCGCCTGGGTTCAGCGTGGCCATGAAGGCGTTAAAGAGGATCTGCTTGCCGCCGGTGCCGACGATGACCTGTTCAGGCTTGTAGTCGAGGCCGTTTTCACGCTTGAACTTGGCAACGATGGCCTGACGCAGTTCAGGAATACCTGCAACCGGAGTGTACTTGGTTTCGCCGCGATTGATTGCGTCGATAGCGGCCTGCTTGATATTGTCCGGCGTGTCGAAATCGGGTTCGCCCGCTCCGAGACCAATCACGTCCTTGCCCTTGGCTTTCAGTTCACGTGCTTTCTGGCTGACCGCGATGGTCGCAGATGGCTTTACACGAGAAAGGGCGTCGGCGAGAAATGCCATGATAGATCTCCATAGATGGCAGGATCAGATAACCGGCACCGGGCATGGTCCGGTCTTGCGGGCTTTCTATGTCGCATCGGCGCACGAATCGCAACAAAAGCTTTGCAGTTTCGCAAGAAATTCCGGTTTGTCGCGCGATTGTGTTGCTGAAAAGTTCTGAACCATCATGGATGCACACATATTGCTTCAACGAAACTGATTGGACAGCGCGTGAAGTGGCGGACATGTTATATCGATACAGGAGAGATAAATGCTCACGATCTATTCACAGCCAGATTCTGGAAATTGCTATAAGCCACGGCTTTTGCTTGCCAAACTCGGCAAGCCTTTCAAGCATGTCAGTGTTTCATCGCTTGATGGCTCGACGCGCACGCCTGAATATCTGGCCAAGAACCCCAATGGTAAGGTTCCGCTGCTTGAGCTTGATGATGGGCGCTTCATATCCGAATCAAATGCGATTTTGCTCTATCTCGCTGAGAATACGCCGTATCTGCTGAAAGATGCGTATGAGCGGGCGCTTGTTTATCAATGGCTGTTCTTTGAGCAATATAGTCACGAGCCGTATGTGGCGGTGCGCCGTGCCTTGATGGTTTATCCTGAGCGTGCGGGTGATGCGACGCCTGAACGTCTTGCATCGACACTGGTAGGTGGAGACAAGGCGTTGGGTGTTATGGAGGTGCAGCTTGAAAAGACGTCGTTTTTGGCAGGTGATGGTCTAAGCATCGCGGATATTGCGCTTTATGCCTATACGCATGAAGCGCACCGCGGCGGCTTTGATATGGATCGCTATCCAGAGATCAAAGCATGGCTTACACGGGTGGAAGCCGATAAGGGTCATGTGCCGATGGATTGGCTGCCCTGATTTATAACAAACAAAAAGGCGGGGCATGACCCCGCCTTTTTGTTTATTTTAACGCATGCTTTAGTCTCAAAATCGATTACCACTTTTGGGAGACATGCTGTTGCCTATCCGGCAAAATTTATGCTGCGACGAGGTTGTCGGCAGACGAGCGACCCGAACGACGGTCTTCTACGACTTCGTAGGAAACCTTCTGGCCTTCATCGAGCGTGGCCAGGCCAGCGCGCTGAACAGCGGAAATGTGAACGAAAATGTCCGTGCCGCCCTGATCAGGCTGAATGAAGCCGAAGCCCTTGGTCGTGTTAAACCACTTAACTGTTCCCGTAGCCATGGGAAATTCCTTTGTAACATTAGTAGTCGTTAGTCCGTATGCTTCGCACACGTCCCTGTGGATCGAATTTATGGACAGGAGATCGTTAGGAAGCACGGCAGGCCGGGCGGTCACAAAGTCACTTGACCGAAAAATCGATGACGAAACTATATGCGACAAATTTGACCAGCACAAGACAGGCTTTGCTATCTGTAAACGCCTATTTTTGAAATGCTTTTTCTCATCATCAATCACGGCGCATTGTTGTTTATGCTCAAGCCCGCTGGAACTGCGATTGCGGCAATGCATTATTTTATTTGATGCGCTGACATGACAGGTTCACACTTCACGCAAAAGTTCCAAAATATTGCTATAGGCTGCCAATAGAACTGGTTAAGACCAAACAGACACGTCTGCTATTGCAGACAAGATTTTTGCCAACAAAATTGCATATCTGCCAGGTTTGGTAAGGAAAGACGCGTTGCCCCAGTCAAAGCAGGATGAGCCGCAAGAAGTCGACCGCACGCGTCAAAAGGGTAAGCCTCCTGAAAAGCAGGACGGCAGCGATCTTTTCTCGCAAGCTGGCATGATGATGAGTGCGTTTTGGGTGTCGCCCGTGCGTAATCAGCTTATTGCGCTTGGAACCGGAATTTTTGTTCTCATTGTTCTCATCGCTGTTGGACAGGTCGCGATCAATCGCTGGAATGTGCCTTTCTATAATGCGTTGTCTGATCGCAATCTGAGTGCCTTCTTCCATCAGTTGCTGATTTTCTTCGCGATTGCAGGCACGGTTCTCATTCTCAACGTATCGCAAACGTGGCTGAACCAGATGTTCAAGCTGAAATTGCGGGATGGGCTGGCACGTGATCTCGTGGGGCAATGGTTGCAGCCGGGACGGGCATTCCGTCTTGCAAAGGCAGGCGAAATTGGCATCAACCCGGATCAGCGCTTACAGGAAGATGCGCGGCATCTTGCCGAAACAACCAGCGATCTCGGTATCAACCTGCTGCAATCAACCGTCATTCTGGTGAGTTTTGTTGGCGTTTTGTGGTCGCTTTCGAGTGGCTTTGTTTTCCATGTGTGGGGTTATAATTTCTCCATACCCGGTTACATGGTTTGGGCGGCGGTGTTTTATGCGGGATCTGCATCACTACTTTCGTGGTTTGTGGGTCGCAGCCTCGTCAATCACAATGCTAATCGCTATGCGCGTGAGGCTGATTTCCGCTTTTCTCTGATGCGCGTCAACGAGCATATCGATGCAGTAACGCTGGCGCGTGGTGAAGCCGATGAGCGTCGCAGGCTGGATCGTGATCTTGATGCGGTGCTGCTCGCTATCAAACGCATCGTGATTGCCACCACTAATCTCACTTGGGTGACGGCAGGCTATGGCTGGTTTACCATCGTTGCGCCGATCCTTGTCGCGGCTCCCGTTTATTTCTCAGGTGGGCTGACCTTCGGTGGCCTGATGATGGCCGTTGGCGCTTTTACGCAGGTGCATAATTCACTACGCTGGTTTGTCGATAATTTCGGCGCCATTGCAGATTGGCGGGCAACGCTGCTGCGTGTCGCAAGTTTTCGGCAAGCGATTTTGCGTATGGATGAAATTGGTCATCTTGATCGTCAGATTGCTGTTGAAACCAATCCTCAAGAGCAATTGACGATCGATAATCTGTCGATTGCAGCGCCGGAAGGTTGTCTCAATCTGGTGGAGACGAGGGTTGTCATCAATCCCGGTGAGCGTCTGCTTGTAACGGGGGCCACAGAATCGGAGCGCAGCATGCTCTTTCGAGCGCTCGGTGGCCTATGGCCTTGGGGCAGTGGGCGGATTGGATTGCCTGCGGGCGACCGCGTGGTGTTCATTCCCCATGCGCCTTACATCCCGCCGGGTAATCTGCATGATGCGGTAGTTTATCCTTTGAGTTCGGCTGATTTTTCAAAAAATCAGATTGCAGAGGTGTTGAAGCTTGCAGGACTTGAACGGCTTGTGTCGCAGATAGACCGTGTTTTGCGTTGGGATCGGACGCTGACGGCTGATGAGCAGCAGAGCCTTGCTTTGGCGCGGCTGGTGCTACAAAATCCAAGCTGGATAGTGATTGATGGTACGCTGGACGGCATGGATGAAGATGCGCGAAAGCGTGCCTATGATCTTCTGGAAGGGCCACTGAAAGCCGCATCCGTTATCCATATTGGCAAAGGATTAGGTCATAACGGTTTGTTTCCGACCAAGCTTCATCTTGAGATGGATTTACAGGCTACGCCACTGCGTTTGCCGCATCAATCTTGAGCAGGTGTTTGAAAATGAAAAGGCCGCAGATTTTCATCTGCAGCCTTTTTCAATCGCTGATTTAACGCTTATGCGCGGAAGTAATCCTGAAGCGGACGGACTTCCATCGAGCCCGCTTTAAGAGCCGCAATGGCTTCGGCGGCAGCTTCTGCACCGGCCATTGTGGTGTAGTAGGGCAGCTTCTGCATCAGCGTTGCACGGCGAATCGATTTGCTATCCGAGACAGCGCTCGCACTGTCGGTCGTGTTGAAGACCAGATGAATCTGACGATTGCGGATCGCGTCTTCAACATGCGGACGACCTTCGATAACCTTGTTGATCTTGGTTGATTCAATACCATTATCTTCAAGAAACTTCTGGGTTCCGCCCGTTGCCATAACCTTGAAGCCAATGCTTGCCAGTTTGCGCACCGGACCAAGTACACGTTCCTTGTCTTCGTCACGAACTGACACGAAAACCGTGCCTTCGCGTGGAAGTTCAACACCTGCACCAAGCTGTGCCTTGGCGAAAGCCAGTGCATAATCATAGTCGAGCCCCATGACTTCTCCGGTCGAACGCATTTCAGGTCCGAGCAATGTGTCAACGCCGGGGAAACGGGCGAATGGGAACACAGCCTCCTTAACCGCGATGTGCGGGCGGGCATTTGGCTGTGGCCTGCCGCCATAGGCGTTGATCGCATCTTCAAGGCTTTCACCTGCCATGATGCGGGCCGCAACCTTGGCAATTGGCGTGCCAACGGTTTTTGCGACGAATGGAACGGTACGCGATGCGCGTGGGTTCACTTCAAGGATAAAGATTTCATCGTTCTTGATGGCAAACTGCACGTTCATCAGGCCGCCGACATTGAGTGCCTTGGCAAGCAATGCAGTCTGGCGTTCCAGTTCAGCGACGATCTCTTTTGACAGTGTGTGAACTGGTAGCGAACAGGCACTGTCACCCGAGTGGATGCCAGCTTCTTCGATATGCTCCATGATCCCGGAAACATAGCTGTCCTTGCCATCGCAAAGGCAATCCACATCCACTTCGATAGCCTGTGTCAGATAGGTATCAAACAGAAGCGGGTTCTTGCCCAAAAGCGTGTTGATCTGGCCGGTCTTGTCGTTCGGATACTTGGCCTTGATGTCTTCCGGCACCAGTTCAGGAACGGTGTCGAGGAGATAAGTCTGCAAGCCGCGTTCATCGTGAATAATCTGCATGGCACGGCCACCCAGAACATAGGATGGACGCACAACCAGCGGGAAGCCGAGGTCGGCAACAATCAGGCGGGCCTGTTCAACCGAATAGGCGATGCCATTCTTTGGCTGGTTGAGGCCGAGCTTGATGAGAAGCTTCTGGAAGCGGTCACGGTCTTCTGCAAGGTCGATTGCATCCGGCGACGTGCCGAGGATTGGAATACCGGCCTTTTCAAGTGCTGTTGCAAGCTTGAGCGGGGTCTGGCCACCGAACTGGACGATCACGCCATGAAGTGTGCCTTTTTCTTGCTCAACGCGCAGGATTTCCAGCACGTCTTCGGCAGTCAGAGGCTCGAAGTAGAGACGATCCGAGGTGTCGTAATCGGTCGATACGGTTTCCGGGTTACAGTTGATCATGATGGCTTCATAATCGGCATCATTAAGCGCGAAGGCCGCATGGCAACAGCAATAATCGAACTCGATGCCCTGACCAATACGGTTTGGACCACCGCCGAGAATGACGACCTTCTTGCGATCCGAAACTTCTGCTTCTGAGCGCAGCTGACCGACAAAAGGCGTTTCATAGGTCGAATACATGTAAGCGGTCGGTGAAGCGAATTCCGCAGCACAGGTGTCGATGCGCTTAAAGACCGGATGCACATCAAGCTCATTGCGCAGTTTTGCGATGTCTTCGGCATCTTTGCCAATCAGGCTTGCAAGGCGAGCGTCGGAGAAGCCCATCGACTTGAGCTTGCGCAGATTTTCTGTGTCCTTTGGCAGGCCATGTTCGCGAATACGCGCTTCAGTGTTGATGATCTCTTCTATCTGCTCCAAAAACCACGGATCGATCTTTGAGACGTCATGGATTTGTTCAGTGGTGAGGCCGAGGCGCATAGCCTGAGCGACCATGCGAAGACGATCTGGCGTTGGCGTGCCGATGGCGGCGCGGATCGCGTTCTTTTCGTCGCCTTCCTCAATATTAGGAATAGTGATTTCGTCGAAACCGGTGAGGCCGGTTTCAAGTCCACGCAGCGCCTTCTGCAAGCTTTCCTGGAAAGTACGGCCAATGGCCATCACTTCACCCACCGACTTCATGGCGGTGGTCAGGATCGGCGAGGAGCCGGGGAATTTTTCAAAGGCAAAACGTGGGATTTTGGTGACGACATAGTCGATCGAAGGTTCGAACGATGCAGGCGTGGCACCGCCGGTGATGTCGTTGTCGAGTTCGTCCAGCGTGTAGCCGACGGCAAGCTTGGCCGCGACCTTGGCAATAGGGAAGCCGGTTGCTTTGGAAGCAAGTGCCGAAGAACGAGATACACGCGGGTTCATTTCGATGACGATCATGCGGCCATTGGCCGGGTTGATCGCGAACTGAACGTTTGAGCCACCGGTTTCAACGCCGATCTCGCGCAGCACCGCAATTGAGGCGTTACGCATGATCTGGTATTCTTTGTCAGTCAGTGTCAGAGCAGGGGCTACTGTAATAGAGTCACCTGTATGCACGCCCATTGGATCAAGGTTTTCGATCGAGCAGATGATGATGCAATTGTCCGCTTTGTCGCGGACGACTTCCATTTCATATTCTTTCCAGCCGAGAACCGATTCTTCAATCAGCACTTCGGTGGTTGGCGATGCATCCAAACCACGTTCGATGATCTCGAAAAATTCCTGACGGTTATAGGCAATGCCGCCGCCGGTGCCGCCGAGCGTGAAGCTTGGGCGGATGATGGCTGGTAGGCCAACGAAATCCATCGCCTGTGCTGCTTTGGCCAGCGCATGGCTCATGTAGCGCTGCTTGCGTTCGACTTCGCCCAGCTGCCATTCGGTTTCGAGCTTGTCGAGCGCCTTATCGAGGTCGTCGCCCGTGTGTTGCGACTTTACTTCGTTGCGCTTGGCTTCGTGACGCTTACGGTCTTCATCTTTGATTTCAGTGGCATTGGCCAACATGGAATTGGGCGTATCAAGACCAATCTTGTCCATGGCTTCGCGGAAAAGGGCGCGGTCTTCTGCCTTGTCGATGGCTTCCGCGTGGGCGCCGATCATCTCAACATTGTAGCGCTCAAGAACGCCCATGCGGCGGAGCGATAATGCGGTATTGAGTGCGGTCTGACCGCCCATAGTCGGCAGCAGCGCGTCCGGGCGTTCCTTGGCGATGATTTTTGCAACAACTTCAGGGGTTATTGGCTCAATATAGGTCGCATCTGCCAGATCCGGATCAGTCATGATCGTTGCCGGATTGGAGTTGACGAGGATGATGCGATAGCCTTCCTCTTTCAGCGCCTTACAAGCCTGCGTGCCGGAGTAATCGAACTCGCAAGCCTGACCGATAACAATTGGGCCCGCGCCGATGATCAGAATCGATTTAATATCTGTACGTTTCGGCATGGGAGCGTCATCCTTGTTCTTAGTGTTAACGCATGTCTTTGTCTCAAAACCGGTTCCCACTTTTGAGAGACATGCTTTTAGCCTGCCAGAAAATCCCGCTCGGTTTACCGGCGGGTTGGCAGAGGTATATTCTGTGGGCTAAGTGGGCCTTATAGGCAATGATGAGCGAAAGCGGAACCCCACAAATGCCCTTATTTCAAAGAAAATGCGGGCATTTGCGAAATTTCTCGTAAGAGGTGCGGCCTGTCGTTTTGTGTTACGGTAGGTTGTTGGTTTGTGATCGGCTTTGCCATTTACTTTTTATGTTGCTGTGACAACAGTTTGTGCGACAATTACTGGCAATAGATTGATGCCGTTTTAGTGACTGAACGGTGCGGTTAAGGGGAGTTGGTCCATGCGTTGGCAAGGCCGTAGACAAAGCGATAATGTCGAAGACGTACGTGGACAACAAAGCGGAGGCGGGGGCTTTCGCGGCGGCGGCATGGGTGGTGGTCCGGGCTTTCGCATTATGCGAGGCGGCGGTATCTCCGGCATTCTCATTCTTGTCGTGATGTTTTTTGTACTACGCGCGTTTGGTATTGATCCGCTGCCGTTGCTTTTTGGTGATGGCAGCATTCAGTCAACCCAAACGAGCCAGCAGAGCAGCGGTGGCAAGGTTGCCAATGATGAGGCGACGCAATTTGCACGCACGATTCTGGCTGAAACCGAAGACACGTGGAGCGGTATTTTCCAATCGCGCGGACAGGCTTACGCACCGCCGACAATGGTTATTTTCTCGGATGGCGTGCGTTCTGCTTGCGGCATGGCCTCTTCGGCATCGGGTCCGTTCTACTGCCCCGGAGATCGCAAGCTTTATCTCGATTTGACGTTCTTCAACGAGCTTGCGACCAAGTTTGGTGCATCGGGTGACTTCGCTAATGCCTATGTGATCGCGCACGAGGTTGGGCATCATGTGCAGAACTTGCTCGGCATTCTGCCGCGTTTCAATCAGATGCGTCAGCAAATGAACGAGGCGCAGGCCAATCAAATGTCAGTGCGCGTCGAATTGCAGGCGGATTGCTTTGCAGGTGTCTGGGGTTATTACACTGATCAGAAAGGTATTCTGGAAGCGGGCGACCTCGAAGAAGCGATTAATGCTGCGCATCAGATTGGTGACGATACGCTGCAAAAGCGCTCTCAGGGATATGTTGTGCCGGAAAGTTTCAACCACGGTACATCGGCGCAACGCGCAAAATGGTTCCAGCGCGGTTTTGATAGCGGGAAGATCGATTCCTGTGATACATTTAGTGGCGATATTTGATCGCTGAGATGACTATGAATAAAGAAAAAGCCGGGATCAAATCCCGGCTTTCGTTTTTAGTTCATAGCTGATTTCAAGCAGCTTCTTCGCGTTCAGGCAGGAGCGCTTCGCCCTTCTTCTCACGGATCAGATTGATGAAGCGGCGGAACAGATAGTGGCTGTCCTGTGGGCCGGGCGAAGCTTCAGGGTGATGCTGCACGGAGAAGACCGGCTTACCGATAACGCGCAGGCCGCAATTGGTGCCGTCAAACAGCGAAACATGTGTTTCTTCGACATGATCCGGCAGGCTGTCGGAATCAACCGCAAAGCCGTGGTTCATTGATACGATTTCAACTTTGCCGGTGGTGTAATCTTTGACCGGATGGTTTGCACCATGATGGCCCTGATGCATCTTTTCGGTCTTGGCACCAAGCGCCAATGCCAGCATCTGGTGGCCGAGGCAAATACCGAAAACCGGTAGTTCACTATCAACAAGCTTCTGAATGGTTGGCACAGCGTACTCGCCAGTTGCAGCCGGATCGCCAGGGCCGTTCGATAGGAAAATTCCGTCTGGATTATAAGCCAGCACGTCTTCTGCGGTCGCCGTTGCAGGCAGCACGGTCACTTTCGCGCCAAGGCCCGAGAGCAGACGCAGAATATTGCGCTTCACGCCGAAGTCGAGCGCAACCACATGATATGGGGCGTCGCCCTGCTCGCCGTAGCCTTCACCGAGCGCCCATGGAGTTTGATCCCAAGTTTGGCTCTGACCGATGGTAACATCTTTTGCGAGGTCGAGGTTTTCAAGGCCGCACCAGCTGGCGGCGCGTGCCTTGAGTGCATCGATGTCGAAATTGCCTTCCGGGTCATGCGCGATGACGGCGTTCTGTGCGCCGCGCTCACGGATAAGAGCGGTCAGCGCACGGGTGTCGATGCCGGTCAGTGCGATGACGCCGCGGCTTTTCAACCAAGCGTCGAGGTGTTCAGAGGCGCGGAAATTGGATGGCGTGGTAATGTCTGCCTTGAAGATCGCACCGACTGCGCCGTGGCGATTGGCGGGTGTCAGGTCTTCGATGTCTTCAGCGTTTGCGCCGACATTGCCGATATGCGGGAACGTGAAAGTGACGATCTGGCCTGCATAGGAAGGGTCGGTCAGGATTTCTTCATAGCCGGTAAGGGCGGTGTTGAAGACGACTTCCGCTTCAATCGCGCCGGTTGCGCCAACGCCCTGACCTTCAATAACGGTGCCGTCCGCCAGCACCAGAACGGCGGTTCGCTTGGCAATTGTCCAGGGTGCTGTCTTCGATGGGGATTTGGTCATGGCGTGCACTCCTGCGTGGTTTCGCGCTGCCGTCCGGCGCGCGTTTTTGGTTTATCAGTCATGCGGCATGTGTCCATGTTTAAGCCGCTCAAGGCTGAGCAACTTGAAAACCGGTGTTTTCGGGGCCATATATGCGCCAAAAAGCAGCGGGGATTAAACTTCCCGCCGTGAGCACATACCGATGTCCTGCTAAGCTTTGAGGAATAGAGAAACTTGCACTCCGGGTCAATTGCCTGATTGCAAGCTTTTCATGAAATGTCGGATTTGGGCGTGTGATTGCTTATGCCCCCGCTTTTAGAATAGAAGCGGGTTTAATTGAACAGTTTACAGATTTTAGGAGAAACATATGCTGCGCCAAGAGATTTCTGATGCAATGACCGCCGCTATGAAGGCGCAGGATAAGCTTCGCTTGTCCACACTGCGTCTGATCATGGCAGCGGTCAAGGATCGCGATATTGCCAATCGCGGTGCGGGAAAAGACCCCGTTGGCGATGAAGAACTGCTTGGCATTCTTGGCAAGATGGTCAAGCAGCGCGAAGAATCCGCACGCATTTATGAAGAAGGCAATCGCATCGAATTGGCTGAAGGCGAGCGTGCGGAAATCCTCATTCTCAATGATTTTCTGCCAGCGCAGATGAGTGAAGACGAGATCAAGAAAGCCTGCGCAGATGTGATCGCCGATATTGGCGCTCAGGGCTTGCGCGATATGGGCAAGGTCATGGCCGCTCTTAAAGAGCGCTATGCTGGCCAGATGGATTTCACCAAGGCCAGCGCTTTGGTGAAAACACTGCTGCAATAAAACGCTGAGAACTGCGCATCCGAGGTATGCTCCGCAATAGAAACCCCGAATGCCAGCAGATAGCGATCCCTGCTTGCATTCGGATTTTAGAAGTCTTGCGCGTTTTATATTGCTGAAAGTATCATCTTGAAGCATTCTGATCATTCACCCGTCAGGAATTTTGCGACGCAAAAATAAACCCACATCGGATGAACGACCATGGAAACTATGCAACTGCATCGCGGCAGGCTTATTGACCATATTCAGCTTGTCGTCCGCGACCTTAAGGCCAGTCAGGATTTCTATACGGCTGTTCTGGCCGTACTGGATATTCCTATCAATGTGACATCTGACGGCTATTTCTGGGCCGACGAACTTGTTGTGTCGTCGGCGGATAGTCCAGCCGCACTCGGTGTATTGACGGGCCGGCACCATCTGGCCTTTCAGGCAAAAGATCGCGCGACAGTTGACACGTTTTACCGCGCCGCACTGGACAATGGCGGTCAGGATAATGGTGCTCCCGGCGAGCGTCCTTATCACCCCGATTATTATGCGGCTTTCGTGCTCGATCCCGATGGCAATAACATTGAGGCGGTTTACCATGGTGCAGCACAGCGCAGCGCACCTTCAGTGGTGATCGATTTTTAGCGTCACGTCGTTATTCGGTAGATGACATGTTCTTTTATGCGTTCAGAAAGACCCGTAGCCTTTCTGAACGTTTTCTATGAACCTTGCTTGATCGTTTTCAGGCGTGTTGTACCGAGCAGACCCTGTTCTTCAAGAACTGGGTAAGCCATTGATGCCAGCAGCGAATTAATCTGCTTGAGATCGCGAATGGTATCGAGATGGATGGTGCTTGTTTCGATGCTGCGGGTTGAACCATCGCGAAGGCGCGAGAAGTGGCGCATGCTTGTCTGCTTTTCCAGATCGCGCAGATTGTCTTTCTCCTGCACAAGCTGACGCGCCGTGTGGCCATCCCGCGAGACAATCACGTTAAAGGCCATATGCGCATTGGCGAGCACCATGGCATGGAAGTGGCTTAGCTCTTTCCAGCCTTCCTCGGTAAATTCGAGATTGTGATCCATCTTTTTCTGAACATGCGCGAGCATGTTGCGCACGATGATGTCGCCAACCTGTTCGAGCTTTACACAAGCGCCCATCAGCTCCTGCATACGCAGCGCTTCATATTCATCAAGATCCTTGCTTGCAACCTTGGTAAGGTAAAGCTTGATGGCTGCGTGTTTTTTATCAACCCGGTCATCCAAAGCCGCGAGTTCATTGATGCGTGCCTGATCGGGTTTTTCGTACAGGTCGATAATGCGTCGCAGCATGACCTCAATTGTGTCACAGACGCCCACCACTTCGCGCGTTGCATTGGCAAGTGCCTGCGAGGGCCGATCAAGAACTGTCGTATCAAGCGCACTATATTCCTCGATCTCAAGCGGTTGAGAGGGTGCGTTTTTGTCGGCATTGAGATGCACCAGTGCTTCCGTTGCGCGTAGAACCAATCCTGAAAGAGGAATGCCTGCGACCATGACAATGACATTGAACATAATATGCGCGTTGACCACTTGCGAAACCGGATCGCCACCGAGGAAAGCAATCGATGGCTTGAAGGTTTCAAACAGGATGAGGATCACCAAGGAGCCCGCTCCACGCATCAAAAGATTGCCAAGCGGTACAACGCGCGTTTCAGGTGGCGCATTGCGGGTCAGGATAGGTGCAATAATCGAAGAGCCGAGATTGACGCCAAGCACCATAACCACGGCCAGTTCAGGAGTGATCAGTCCGCGTGATGCAAATGTGGTCAGCAGAATGACGGCTGCGATGCTTGAATGAAACAGCCACGTCATAAGCGCTGCCAGCAGATAGGCAGTCACTGGATCACCGGAAAGGTAATCGACTATGACGGGCAGAAGTTCGCTTTGACGTAGTGGTTCGGTTGCATGACCTGTCATTTCCAATGACATGATGAGCAGGCCGATACCGACGAGAATACGCCCGATCTGCCGCCAGTCACGGCGTTCTGTCGTCATGAAAATGACGGTGCCCGATACAAGGCAGAGCGGCACCAGAAGTGTGAGATCGTAGCTCAGGATCTTGACGACAAGCGCCGAACCAAGCTCGCCACCGCGCACCGCCATCAGGCCTGCGACGCCACTAACAATGCCTGATCCGACGAAAGAGCCGACCAGCAGTGTGACTGCTGTCGAGCTTTGCAGTGCGATTGCAAGCGCAAGACCAAAGGCAATTGAAAGCAGCGGGTTTTGCATCTGGTTGCGCAAACGACGGCGCAAGCGATCACCATAGGCCCGCTCCACACCTGTTCGCACCATGCGTGTGGCCCACAGCAGGAGGGCAACAGCACCGGCAAGATGCAAAAGGACAAGAGAACCGTTCACGGGAACTCCTTTCAGGTTGGAGGCGGGGGAACAAATATTTCAGTTAAGTCTACGCAACAAAAAGAGAAAAAATATGTTCCGGCTAATCATATCAGTTAAAGAATATGGGCCTGAATGCCTTCAAAATCAAGCCTAGCGGCGCTCACGTGAAGGATATGTGACAGTTTTGTGACAAAACGGTTTGCCGTACTGGTTGTTCGCAGCTTGTGATTAACGGGGAGGGTTTTGCCAGGGTGATGGACTGCATCTGCGCGCAAGCCTATATAGGCTATAGACTATACAGCTTGCTGACCTGAAAGAAACAATCTCAATGCGTTTTCCGCCTTCATTCCTTGATGAGATAAGAGATCGGGTGCCGATTTCGACGCTGATCGGAACGCGCGTCTCGTTTGATCGCAAGAAGAGTAATCCACCCAAGGGCGACTTCTGGGGCTGCTGCCCATTTCATGGCGAGAAGACGCCGAGCTTTCACTGTGAAGACCGCAAGGGGCGTTACCATTGCTTCGGTTGCGGCGTGACCGGTGATCATTTCAAATTTCTGACCGAGCTTGAGGGTGCTAGTTTTCCGGAAGCTGTCGAACGCGTTGCAGATATGGCAGGCGTTCCGATGCCTGAGCGTGATCCAGAAATGGAAAAGCGCGAGGCACAACGCGCAACGCTTTATGAAGTGATGGAGCTTGCAGCACAGTTTTTTGAGAGCCAGTTGCAAAGTGCATCGGGTGCGAAAGCGCGTGCCTATTTGCGTGATCGCGGGCTTTCCAGTGCAACGCAGCAAACATTCCGGATTGGCTATGCACCGGAGTCACGCAATGCTCTCAAAGAGTTTTTGGCCTCCAAGGGGGTGGCGAAAGATCAGATCGAGGCTTGCGGTCTTGTTGTCCATGGCGAAGGTATTGCCGTATCCTATGATCGTTTTCGTGACCGTATCATGTTCCCGATTGAGGATTTGCGTGGGCGGATCATCGCTTTTGGTGGTCGCGCGCTTTCCGCTGATGCGCCTGCAAAATATCTGAATTCGCCCGAGACCGAACTCTTTCATAAAGGCCGCATTCTCTACAACGGTTTGCGTGCACGAAAAGCTTGTCAGCCACAGGGCGGTGAAGAAGCAAAGCCCATCATTGCCGTTGAAGGCTATATGGATGTGATTGCGCTGGCACAGGCTGGGATTCATCAGGCCGTAGCGCCACTTGGCACAGCTTTGACCGAAGAGCAGCTTGAATTGCTCTGGCGTATCAGCCCTGAGCCAATCCTGTGCTTTGATGGTGATGGCGCTGGCGTGCGTGCAGCGCATCGTGCTGCTGATCTTGGGTTGCCCAGTTTGCAGCCGGGCAAATCGCTGCGTTTTGCAATGCTTCCGGAGGGGCAGGACCCCGACGATCTGGTCAAGGCAGAAGGTCCATCGGCTTTTTATGCAGTCTTGCGCGATGCCAAGCCGCTTGTCGATATGGTCTGGACGCGCGAAACCGCAAGCGGTGTGTTCGATACGCCCGAACGACGTGCCGAACTTGAAGCTCGGTTGCGCGAAATCACCAGCCGCATTGCCAATGAAGATATTCGCCGTCACTACAGTCAGGAAATGCGTGAGCGTGCGCAGGCTTTCTTTGGGCAGGGAAGGCAAAATGGCCAGCGCGGCAACGGTAATTTCAATCGCGGCAAGGGCAATAATCCCCGTGGGCAGCAAGGCGGAAGAGGCGGCGCAGCCTTTGGAGGACGCCTTGCTTTCTCAGACAGCCTGACACGGTCCAACGTGGTGAAGGGGCGCAATGCACCTTTGCGCGAAACGGCGATTGTGCTGATGCTGCTTAATCATCCGCGCTTGATCGAAGAAGATTTCGAGGCAATGGCAGCGCTTGATTTTGAGCATGAGGCTTTGAAGGTTCTGCATTTTGCAATGCTTGACGTTCTTGCGTCAGGTCATGTGGATGATGGTTTTGCAATGCGCAAGGCGCTGGTCGCAGCCGGTCATGTTGAACTGATCGAAATGCTTGAGGCAACGGTGCGTCGGACCCGCGAATGGACAGCCACAGCGCAGGCTGCGGAGGATGATGTGCGTGAAGCGTTAAAACAGGCGCTTCACTTGCATCAGCGCGCGCGCACCCTACATAGGGAGTTGCGTGCTGTTGAGGCATCGCTTGATAGTGATGAAACGGGTGAAGTCTTTGCCCGCCTCATTGATATTCAAAAGCAGATTGCTCAGGCCGAAGCCACGGAAGCGCTTATTGATGGTTTTGGATTGTCTTCTGGTCGTAGTGCCGGTTCGTCCTAATTCATAGCCGAATCACTTCAAGATAACGCGCCGGTGAAATCGCTGATTTGCGGGAATCAGGCGTGACTTGAGGGCCTGAGAATGCGCCGCGACAATAAATGATTCGCTTTTTAGACCCGAATCAGGTGAGTCGCTTTTGACGTGCGGCACAAATGACGGAATCACGACAGTTCAGACAAGGAATAAAGAACTGATATTGCAGACGTTACCTGGATGAGTTCCTGAATTCCACCTTGATGGGCAATGATTACAGACCGGGCAGGGCCTTTATGGCGACCATTGATACCGGATCTACCCACAGGAATTTGGAGACAGCAGGATCCGTTAATGAAGGCAGGGTTAATCCGGCATTAACGTGAAATCAGCTATTCGCAGAATCAACAGTTAAACGGCGCTCTCGCAAAACCGTTTGACCACTCTATATATCTTAGACGCGACCGGTGTCGCCTGGAGACGAGCAATATGGCAACGAAGGCTAAGGAAAACGAAGAAGCCGAAGTCGAGCGCGAAGGTGCGACCGACGGGCCGCTTCTCGACCTTTCTGACGATGCTGTCAAGAAGATGATCAAGCTTGCGAAGAAGCGCGGCTACGTCACAATGGACGAGCTGAATGCTGTGCTTCCTTCCGAAGAAGTGACATCTGAGCAGATCGAAGACACGATGGCTATGCTGTCGGATATGGGCATCAACGTTGTTGAAGACGATGAGCAGGAAACTGATCGCGACGACAACAACAGTGATGATGAGCAGGAAGAAGGCGGCGATCTGGTTGAGGCAACTGGCACTGCCGTAGCTGCCACCACAACCAAGAAAGAGCCAACGGACCGGACCGACGATCCTGTGCGCATGTATCTGCGCGAAATGGGTACGGTCGAGCTTCTGTCGCGCGAAGGCGAAATCGCCATTGCCAAGCGTATTGAAGCGGGTCGCGAAACGATGATTGCCGGGCTTTGCGAAAGCCCACTGACATTTCAGGCTATCATTATCTGGCGCGAACAGCTGAATGAATCCAACATTCTGCTGCGCGAAATTATTGATCTCGAAACCACTTATGCCGGCCCTGAAGCCAAGCAAGCGCCTATCGTTGAGCGCGTGGAAGAAGAGAAGCCACGTGATGATAAGGGTCCACGCCGCTCGCGTGATGACGACGACATTACCAATGTCGGCGGCGACATGCCTGCGGAAGAGGAAGAAGACGACGAGGACGAAGCCAACCTGTCGCTGGCGGCCATGGAAGCCGAGCTACGCCCACAGGTTATGGAAACGCTCGATCTGATCGCTGATACCTATCGCAAGCTGCGCAAGTTGCAGGACCAGCAGGTCGAAAGCCGCTTGGCCGCTGCCGCTGATCTGTCTTCGAGCCAGGAACGCCGCTACAAGGAACTGAAAGATCAGCTGATTAAGGCGGTTAAGTCGCTTTCGCTGAACCAGAACCGTATTGAGCAGCTGGTTGAACAGCTTTACGACATTAACAAGCGTCTCGTTCAGAACGAAGGCAAGCTTCTTCGCTTGGCGGAATCCTTTGGCGTGCGTCGTGAAGATTTCCTGAAAGAATATCAGGGTCACGAACTTGATCCAAACTGGGTTGAGCGCGTCAGCACTTTGACAGCGCGCGGCTGGAAAGATTTCGCAGCCAAAGAAGAACGGGCGATTGATCGACTCCGTTCGGAAATTCAGATGCTTGCTACTGAAACTGCGATTTCGATCGGTGAATTCCGCCGTATCGTTAATCAGGTTCAGAAGGGCGAACGCGAAGCAACCATTGCCAAGAAGGAAATGGTGGAAGCCAACCTTCGTCTCGTTATCTCGATTGCCAAGAAGTATACCAACCGTGGCCTTCAGTTCCTCGATCTCATTCAAGAGGGCAATATTGGTCTGATGAAGGCGGTTGATAAGTTCGAATATCGCCGTGGTTACAAGTTCTCGACCTATGCGACATGGTGGATTCGTCAGGCAATCACCCGTTCGATTGCGGATCAGGCACGCACCATTCGTATTCCGGTGCATATGATCGAAACGATCAATAAGATCGTTCGTACATCGCGCCAGATGCTGCATGAAATTGGTCGTGAGCCAACGCCGGAAGAACTGGCTGAAAAGCTGGCCATGCCGCTTGAAAAAGTGCGCAAGGTTCTCAAAATTGCGAAAGAGCCGATCTCGCTTGAAACGCCTGTCGGTGATGAAGAAGATTCACACCTTGGCGATTTCATCGAAGACAAGAATGCACTGCTGCCAATCGATGCCGCTATCCAGGCAAACCTTCGCGATACGACGACGCGTGTTCTCGCATCGCTGACTCCGCGTGAAGAACGCGTGCTGCGTATGCGCTTTGGTATCGGCATGAACACTGACCATACGCTTGAAGAAGTTGGTCAGCAGTTCTCCGTAACGCGTGAACGTATCCGCCAGATCGAAGCGAAAGCATTGCGCAAGCTCAAGCATCCGAGCCGTTCGCGCAAGCTGCGTTCGTTCCTCGACAGCTAAAAATATATAGCCCGATGCCGGATATGGTTTCGGGCGAATTTTATGAGAGCGCATCCCGAAAAGTGTGAAACGGTTTTCGGGATGCGCTTCAAAACAAAGATATAGAGCGTCGTTCTTATTGAATCAGATCGAAGTGCGCTCTAAAGAGAGGGAGCGTTATGTCTTTTTTGAAACGCCTTTTCGGCGGCAGCTCAGCAGAAGAAACCCCAGTAGCACCAAAAGAAGCCGGACGCCTTGAGCATAAAGATTTCCTGATTATTGCAACACCTTATAGTGAAGGTGGTCAATATCAGGTTTGTGGTGTGATCTCGAAGACCATAGGTGGTGAACTGAAAGAGCACCGTTTTGTGCGTGCAGATCGTTGCCCGGGCATTGAAGACGCAGCCAGCATTTCGCTCAATAAAGGTCGTCAGATCGTTGATGAGCAAGGCGAAGCGATTTTCCGCTAGATACCTACAATCGAATTGAAAAAGCCGCGTATGAATAATACGCGGCTTTTTTTAATGCAGATGGCAGACGAAACCGACCATCCTTCGAACCATTGGCAATATGGCCAGAAGGACTGGGAAAGCAATTGCCCATGACAGCGCCCACGAGGTCATCCAGTTATAAGCGAGATCGGGATGGGTGAAGCCGAGGCTTTTTGCTGTTGCGATCAGCGAGACAACAAATGTCATCATAATTGAGAGAATAAGAGGCATCACAATAGATGCATAGCGCGCTGGCAGTTTTCTGCGGCGTGAACCGTTAAACTGAGACATGTGTATTCCTGAATATTAGGCGGGGAACGCGCAACCAAACATCAAAGCAAATCGCCGTTCCCGGCTGAATTGATGCGTTGCTTAACGTAAGACGCTTACGATCATAAGGATGATGAACATTCTCTAACGTAGCATCACGTTTGTTTCAATAGGGAAGGGCGGCGATTTGCCCATGCCATTTGCTTACTAATTGCATAGGCTCTTATTTTTACGCGTTATGCGACTCAAAACCGCTACGCACTTTTGCTGCAAATACTCTATATGCACCCGCATGGATAAAAAACCTTTCTGGCAGACCAAATCTCTTGAAGAACTCAACCGGCAGGAATGGGAAAGCCTGTGCGATGGGTGCGGTCAATGCTGCCTGCATAAGTTGCTGGACGATGATACCGAGGAAGTCTATTGGACAACGGTGGCCTGCACGCTGCTGGATGCAGAGAGCTGCAAGTGCAGCGACTACCCAAACCGCCGCAAGACAGTTCCTGATTGCGTGTTTCTGACGCCTGAGATCGTCTATGAGGTCAACTGGCTACCCGCCACCTGTGCTTATCGGCTGGTTGCAGAGGGGGCTGATCTCTATTGGTGGCACCCGCTGGTTTCGGGGTCACCGGATACGATCTATGAGGCAGGGGTTTCCATTCGGGGTAAAGTAACTGCTTTTGATCATGAGTTGGCAGACGAAGAGGAATATATCCAGCATATGGTTCCGCTGGATTAAAAACACTTCCATTAATTAAGTTTAATGTTGTACTCGTGCTTCGAGCAATTAACAGTTGAAGCTCGCTAAGTTACTGAAAAGACAGTAAATTTAATTTTGGAATCTTCAAATTATCCTTATTTCTTTACCAAACTGAACGCCATGTGAATACACGGCGAGGTTTGTGTTCATCTTTCATCGAGTACTTGTTGGGTGTGTAAGGTGAGCATCGCCTGACAAAAATTTGAAAGGATTTCAAGATGTCTGCAATTTCGTTTAAGTCATTCGTTGTTACTGCTGCAATTGGTTTGGCCGCGGCTTTCAGTGCTGGCGCTTCCGCAAATGCCGCGTCCCCTTCGTCCGTGCCCGCAATGAGCACAGCGGCACATTCGTCAGTGATAAATATCGACTACCGGGGTAATCGCCATCCCGGACGTTCCTCTTATCGTGGCCCTGCATGTTCTGTTGAAAGTGCGAAGATGAAGGCACACCGCATGGGAATCCGCAACGCACGCGTTGCGTACCGCGGAAAATCAGTTCAGGTTCGCGGTATCCGTCATGGTCGTTCGACCGGCGTTGTTTTCGCCAATGTGCGCGGTTGCCCAATTATTCGCTGAACATAAGCCCTAAATCAATAAAAGCCAGCCCGACTATCAGGCTGGCTTTTTTGATGGAAAATTGAAGAGGAGGGCGCCCAGGCGTCCTATTATTATTCCTTTATTTCAAAAACGACATTCACAGAAACATCGTAGCTGTTCTCACCGGCTGCAACAGGAACTGAATCTTGCGGTGCTGCGGCCGCCATCATCTTCACCTGACGTGCGATAGGCATTGGCATGGGCGGGCGACTTTGTTCGCTGATTTCAATGACACGGCCCAGCCCAATACCAGCTGCATCAGCAAGCGTTTTTGCCTTTGCAATAGCATCTGCAACGGCACGCTTGCGTGCTTCGTTAATGGTGGCCGCCGGATTGTCATTTACGAAAGTCAAATCGCCGCCTTGGTTGACGCCGAGCGTAACCGATTCATCAAGAATACTGCCAACCTTTGACAAATCGCGCACGCGAACCGTAAGGCCGTTGGAAACGCTATATCCGCTGATTTTAGCTTCTTTCAGACCGTTCTTGTCGTCTGGGTAGACATAGCGGGGCTGAATGTTGATGCCACTTGTCTGGAGATCGCGCTCTTCGACGCCAGCTTTTTTCATAGCCTCCAGAACTTTAGTCATTGCTTCATTATTGGCGGTCATTGCTTCACGCGCTGTTTCTGCATCGCGGAGCACGGTGAGATTAAGAATAGCCATGTCCGGGGCGGCGGTCATCTTGCCTTCGCCCGAGACCGAAATGCGAGCATGATGTCTGGACATATGCTTCTCCTGCGCTGTCGCTGGCAGTGAAAATGCGCCTGCAAGCATGATTGCCGATAAAGAGGTGGCAAGAAGAGTAGTTGCGCGGTTATTCATAAAATCTCCTGTAGAGAAAGTTGATACAGCCGATGCAAGGCAGTCTCTGCAAGAAACCAATTCTGCCTTGCTGTTAGTACGGTTTCTAATTCGATTGAATAAGATGAGTACTATAACTATTTATTTTGCTGCGCATTTTGTCCGAAAAGCGCTTGAGGCTTTTTGGTCTACGCATTAATTAATTTAAGTTCCCCCTAAGAAAAATATGCCACTATCTGATGCGAAACGCTGCGCAATTGCAACCAAACGCTTCAAATTGGATAGGCTTTTGTCTTGAGTTGCATGAATGGCAATCGAATATGTGCGTATTAGGGCAAATCGTATAATTGACAGCTTGTGTCCCGCGTTTCTTTACGCTACGTGCAGTGTTGCGTGGGGCCTGTAGCTCAATTGGTTAGAGCCGGCGGCTCATAACCGCTTGGTTGGGGGTTCGAGTCCCTCCGGGCCCACCATTATTTATAAAATTCAAAGACTTAGGCCTAATAGGTTGTCACGGCGACGCCCAGGGAAAACCCGGATTATTTGAGTGGTTTTGACTATTCGATCGTGAATAGTATTCAAAGAATCAAGTTGGATATGACTCGGTCCACCACATTTCAGCTAAGGAATGATGTGAGAATTTCTATTTAATTTTTATATTTCTGTGTTCGGTTATGGAAGTTGCCAAACAAATCTCAGATCAGGTTTAAAGCAAAACGCAGAAGCGCGTTACCAACGTAAACCAAGTTCGTCTGAACCATTTGGATTGAAAATGCTTGAGCTCCTGGTATCGCGTGTTCGCAGCTTGATAGTCAGCATTTTCAGTGTGTTAAAAAATAACACCCAAACCAAAAACTGGCACTTGAGTTTTTAATAGAGAGCGTCTATCCACACCTACACGTTGGGGCGTAGCCAAGCGGTAAGGCACCGGTTTTTGGTACCGGCATCCCCTGGTTCGAATCCAGGCAACCTCCTCAAGGAATTAATAACTTGGTATTTCCATGAAGAGTTAAGTTTTGGGAGATAGCAAGGCGGTCGTGGTATAACAGACAGAGTGAGCTCACTTAGAAAGTTTCAACAGCTAAGATAACTGACTTTTTGCCTGACTTCGGCTTCGCTGCTGGTAGTAGGAAATATCCTGACGGTATGATCGCGCGAGAACCCATATTGGCTTTCGACGCGGTACACTTGCCCGTCATATCAAACTCAACCTCTTCAATACTGACTAGAAATCGCAGTTCACCTCGGTGGACTGAATGGGTATTTTGACAAAAATTAGGTTTGCTTTTTCGATGGACGCCAAAGAAACTCGGGTAAGAGGGGGTTCGTCGAGCGGTTTAGGCGTCAATAAAAACTGGAGAAATCGATCTCTGCGGCCACAGGGCAGTTTCTGATGCTGGTGTCGGAATTACCCATTAACTGGGCTGTTATAATTCTCGGCAACCATATTTATTCCTTGATCGGCAGCTTCTGGACGAGACCTACTTTATATATGATGGGCCATAACCAAGGCAAAATTCTCTGAGCAAGCGCCCGGACCTGTTCTGACAAACCGAGCCACCCGTCCAAGCTTAGTTCTTAAAAGTTCTTAGGCCGTGTGGACGATTATTTTTCGGGCGTGGCGTGAGACGGATTTTGTTTCTGAACAGGAGAACAGACCGCCAATGGAGTGGTTCTCCACAAAGGTTGTTCGACGCATTCAGAGAGAAAATCCACCACGTCCCGAAGGGATATGGTGAAAATAACCCAGCTTTGCGTCGCAGAACCTTGATGGAGAACCACTCCACCTTCGGCTTTGCTCCTAAACCTGTACTATTTTCATCCATAACACGCTCCAAAACATAATCGTCCAAACGGCCTAGAAGAGAATTTTGAGACTAAACATTGTTTGAAGCGCCTTCTCAAATTGCCGTCAAAATTTATAGGGTCTTCCACTGCCGTTCGCGGCTAGAGGCATAGATGGCTTCAATTATCCTTTGCACTTCATAGCCCTCGCGGAAATCTGCGTGTCCCGGAGTCTGGCCTATTATGCTCAGCAAAAAGTCGCGCAATTCTATGGTTTTCAGATCGTTGAAGCCGATCTGATGTCCGCCAGCCACGCAGAATTCGCCATAAGGTTTATGATCGGGACCAGCGAAAATCTTGCGGAAGCCCTGTTGGCCTTTTTTGTCGGAGAAAAGAAAAAGATCGAGTTCGTTAAAACGTTCTTGCGAGAAAAAGATTGATCCTTTTGAGCCGGAAATCTCAAATTCATGCTGCATCTTGCGGCCACTTGCCACCCAATTCGCTTCGAGTGTTCCTGTGGCACCATTTTCGAACGAGACAAAGGCATGGCAAATATCGTCGACCTCTACAGCTTTCATCTCAGATGGATCGGCTTGATCAGGGCGCGTAGTGATTGCGGTAATGCTTTTGCCCATCACTTCGGCGATCGGGCCAACCAGATAGCGTGCTGCGGCAATGATATGACTGCCAATGTCTGCAAGTGCACCGCCGCCACCTGCCGGATCAAGTCGCCATGTCCATGGAATGCGGTGATCGGCCATGAAGTCTTCGGCATGAATGCCGCGAAAATTTCTAATTTCCCCTATTTCACGGCTCTCGATGATGTCCTTTGCAAGTTTCATCATCGGGTTCTTCAGATAGTTGAAGCCGACAGCGGTTTCAACGCCCTTTCGTTCGGCAGCGAGCGTCATCTCAAGGCATTCGGCAGCGGTGGGGGCTAGTGGCTTTTCACAATAGACATGCTTTCCCGCGTCAATCGCGGCAAGCGCCATTTCCTTGTGAAAGCGGTTGGGTGTGGTGATATGGACAAGCTTGATTGAAGGGTTGTTAATTAGCTCGCGCCAGTTGTCTGTGGAGTGCGCAAAGCCAAACTGGAGCGCCGCGCGTTTGGCCACTGCTTCGTCCACATCGGCTAATGTGTGCAGTTCGACTGCTGTTGGCAGATTGAAAACCCGGGTTACGTTCGCAAGAGCCAAAGCATGGGTTTTGCCCATGAAGCCAGAACCTATAAGGCCTGCTACAACTGCCATTCTCTCCTCCCAGAGTAAAATTACGGACGTGTTTCAACTGTAGCTTATGTGATTGACATGAGCTAACAGAAATGGAATTATAATTCCACGAGAAATTTCTAATGAATGTTTCATTCCATTAAGCAGTAAAGGCCAGAGCGAAATTGCAGGGATAAAATGCGTGGAGGCAGCCCCGGAATGAGCTCTGATTGAGGTGTAGACAAATTAACAAACCGGCGGGGAGTGCCGGGCAGGGAGGAGTGCAGATGAAATCTCTTTTGAAGTCGGCTGTTGCTGGCGTTGCATTGATGGCTGGGTCGTTCGCAGCACAGGCACAGGACGTCAGCATTGTGGTTGTAAGCCACGGTCAGGCATCCGATCCGTTCTGGTCGGTTGTGAAAAATGGCGTGGCTGAAGCCGCCAAAGATACAGGTGCAAAGGTTGATTACCGTGCGCCTGAAACCTTCGATATGGTGCAGATGGCGCAGCTTATTGATGCTGCAATTAACCAGAATCCGCAGGGGATAGTCGTCTCTATCCCCGATGCAGATGCGCTTGGGCCATCGATTGAGCGGGCAGTTGCAGCAGGCATTCCGGTCATTTCAATGAATGCGGGTTCGGATGCATCTAAGAAACTTGGTGCGCTTCTGCATGTCGGTCAGGATGAGTTTGATGCCGGCAAAGTCGCGGGTGAAGCGCTCAAAAAAGCTGGGGGCAAAAAAGGCATCTGCGTCAATCAGGAGGTCGGTAACGTTTCGCTTGATCAGCGATGCGCGGGTTTCAAGGAAGGTTTCGGCGATGTGACTGTTCTACCAACCTCAGCTGATCCTACTGAAAATGAATCCAAGGTTCGTGCTGCACTCGCATCCGACACCACTCTCGATACAATCCTGACACTGAATGCGACGCTTGCTGGCGAACCAGCAGTGAAGGCGGCTTCGGAAAGCGGTCGCGAAGGTATTCACGTAGCCACTTTCGACATGTCGGCAGGCTTTCTTGAAGCCGTCGAAAATGGAAAAGCGGATTTTGCGATTGACCAGCAGCAGTTCCTGCAGGGCTATCTTCCGGTGGCGTTCCTTGCACTGAATGCGAAATATGGTTTGATGCCGGGTGGTAACGTGCCTTCCGGTCCAAACCTGATCACGAAGGATAAGGCCAAGCAGGTGGTTGAGTTGTCTGCGAAGGGTATCCGCTAGTAAAGCATAATTCTTTAAATGCCTCACCCGCCCATGAAAATGGGCGGGAATGGGTAATAATACCCATAAGCTCGCGCCCTTGGTGGCGCTTAATCTCGAGCGCGTATCTCTCAAGTTGAATCAATATGGTGCTCTAGAGAATTGTTTTAATGCGTATTTTTTATCGATGCGCTTGCAGGAGGAAAGCATGAGTGAGCCAACTTCATCAGAGCAGCCCGCTCAGGCAGCCACAAATGACCCGGCGATTGCCGCTGCAAAACAGGATGAACGGCTGAAGAATGCCAGCCCATTGCAACGTATGCTTAGCCGTCCCGAATTGGGCGCGGTGTCTGGTCTCGTGCTGATTACGATTTTCTTCCTTTCCACGGCCAATCCGGCAATGTTCACCGCTGCCGGTATCATGAATTTTATGGCGCCAGCTTCTCAGCTTGGCATTCTGGCCATCGCTGCTGCGCTCCTTATGATTGGTGGCGAGTTCGATCTTTCGATCGGCTCAATGATAGCCTTTGCGGGGCTGATATTCGCCGCAGCCCTTGTTGTCTTTCAGGTGCCGCTAATTGTTGCGATTGTCCTGACGCTGTTTTTTGCCGCCCTTGTGGGTGCGGTTAATGCGCAGATTGTGCTTAAAACCGGCTTGCCATCCTTTATCGTAACGTTGGCGTTTTTGTTTATTCTGCGCGGGCTTTCGCTTGTCGGTCTTAAATGGGCAACAGGTGGCGCAACGCAGCTGCGCGGCGTGAAGGAAGCTGTAGGTACCAGCTATATTGCGGGATTGTTTTCGGGCGATGCTTTTCAAGGGTTGTTCGCCTGGCTTGCGGAAAAAGACCTGATTGCAAAGTTTCCTAATGGCCAGCCGAGCGTGACAGGTGTTCCGGTCGAAGTGCTGTGGTTTGTGGGGATTGCCCTTCTTGCAACTTATGTTCTCGTGCGTACTCGCTTTGGTAACTGGATTTTTGCGTCGGGCGGTGACGCGCTTGCAGCACGCAATTCCGGTGTGCCGGTTCGGCGTGTGAAGACAATTCTGTTCATGTGCACGGCGATGGCCGCGGCGCTTGTTGCAATTCTCACTGTGCTGGATGCGGGATCGACCGATGCAAGACGCGGTTTTCAAAAAGAGTTCGAGGCGATCATTGCAGCTGTCATCGGTGGTTGCCTGCTGACCGGCGGTTATGGTTCTGCCATTGGCGCTTTTTTTGGCTCGATCATTTTCGGCATGGTGCTCATTGGTCTGACCTACACGACGATTGATCAGGACTGGTATCTGGTATTCCTCGGCGGAATGCTGCTGATTGCTGTGCTTTTCAATAATTTCATTCGCAAGCGCGCCACTGGCGAGCGATAGGTTTTATCATTCACGCAGTTTCAGGAAAACCGGCTGCGACTTTTCCTGAAACTGCGCTGATAGGGAGTATGAACGATGACAACTCCGATCATTGAAGTTCGTAATCTTGTCAAACACTTTGGGCCGGTTATTGCACTCAACGGTGTTTCGCTTATCGTAGAGCCGGGGCAGGTGCATTGTCTGCTTGGCGATAACGGTGCCGGTAAATCGACGCTGATTAAAACGCTTTCTGGCGTACATAAGCCGACAAGTGGCGAGTTTTTTGTCGAAGGCAAACAGGTCGTTTTTAACAGTCCGCGCGATGCGCTGGATCATGGGATTGCGACGGTTTATCAGGATCTTGCGATGATCCCGCTGATGTCGGTCATGCGGAATTTTTTTCTCGGACGGGAGCCGACAAAGGGTATCGGGCCGGTTAAATGGTTCGACACACAATTTGCTGAAGACGTCACGCGTGAGGAAATGAAGAAAATCGGCATTGATGTTCGCGACCCGCAGCAGGCGGTGGGTACGCTTTCCGGCGGTGAGCGACAATGTGTGGCCATTGCACGTGCCGTCTATTTTGGCGCGAAAGTGCTGATCCTTGATGAACCGACATCGGCACTCGGCGTGCGGCAAACGGCTATGGTGCTCAAATATATCAATCTCGTGCGGGAGCGTGGGCTTGGTGTGATCTTTATCACCCACAATGTGCGACATGCTCATGCCGTGGGCGATAAATTCACCGTGCTTAATCGTGGGGCCACGCTCGGTACGCGCACGAGAAGCGATGTGGACATGGATGAGCTGCAAAGCCTTATGGCGGGTGGTCAGGAACTGGCTGATCTGTCGTCGGCGCTTGGCGGGCGGGTTTAATTTGAATCTGGAGCTGGGAATGAGCGGGCAATTCAAAGGCAAGGTTGCGGTCATCACGGGCGGCACCCAGGGGCTTGGTGCGGCCACAGCGCGGCTTTTTGCAGAGCGTGGTGGGCTGGGCATCGTGATCTGCGGGCGTTCAGTTGAGAAGGGAGAAACGCAGGTAGATGCGTTGGAGAAGCTGGGTACGAAAGCAGTTTTCGTTCAAGCTGATCTCGAAAAAGTCGAAGATTGCCGCAAGGTAATCGCGGAAGCGGATCAGAGTTTTGGGCGGATCGACGTTCTCGTCAATGCCGCCGGACTGACAGATCGTGGTGATATTCTTAATACATCGCCTGAACTGTTTGACCGGCTTTTTGCAGTCAATACACGTGCACCGTTTTTTCTTATTCAGGAGGCCGTCAAGCTATTCAGGCGCGACAAGATTGAAGGGGCTATTGTCAACATTTCATCAATGTCTTCCATGGGCGGACAGCCATTCATTGCAGCCTATTGCGCGTCCAAGGGTGCACTCGACACGCTGACCCGTAACGTGGCTTATTCGGTGTTGCGCAATCGCATTCGCGTCAACAGCCTTAATATCGGTTGGATGGCATCGGATGGGGAAGACCGTATCCAGCGCGAATTTCATGGTGCGCCAGCCAATTGGCTGGATGAAGCCGTAAAAAATCAGCCATTTGGGCGCCTGATTGATCCCGCCGAAGTTGCCCGCGCGATTGCCTTTCTGGCGTCAGAAGAGTCTGGCTTAATGACAGGCGCAATCGTTAATTTCGACCAATCAATCTGGGGCGCATATGATGCATCCCCGCATCCGGAGAAGCCGCTCTAATTCCTTTATTTTTACGGGCATGGCATTCCAAAAGGCTGCACACTTTTCGGGATGCGCTCTAAGAAAATTACTGATCCAAAATGGCGGTCACTTCATCTTTTAATAAACGAGCGTATTCACTTAAAGAATTTGGTGCGAGTTTTGCACCCAGTATCGTAAAACCTATGGATGCTCCGGCAGTAACGCCGTCGGTAAAAATGGGAACGGCTACGCCCACGATTCCTTTTATTAGTTCTTCGTCATCCACCGCATATCCGCGCTCGCGCGTTTGTCCTATCAGCTCATGAATCCTGTCTACACTCAAACCCCTGTAGTTTGAGTAGCGTTCGACATTCGCGCGAATGATGAAATCCTGTTCGTCCTGATCGAGATAGGACAGCATAGCTATTGATCCGGGACCAACGCCCAGCGGCACAGACCCGCCGATCATTCCCGTTAAAGTGGGAACCACACATTCTCCGTCGCGGCGGTCAAGGCAGACTGAATCATGGTTGAACCGTGCCATAAGGTGCACGGTGTCTCCGGTTCGGCGACGCAATCGGGTAAGGGCAATTTCACAACGGCTGATAAGTCCGGGTCCGCGTGCAGCGCGAGCACCGTAAATCGACATGCGCGCTCCCAAGCGATAGCAGCGCTTCTTATCGTCTCGGGCAAGAAGTTTATGGCCGACAAGCGTATTCAGTATGCGGTGGCAAGTAGCGTTGTTGAGGCCAGATAATTCCGTCAGTTTTTTTAGCGTTAGTCCTTCATTGCCGCCGTCGGCGACCAGATCAAGCAATTGCACGGCACGATCCAAAAGTTGCGTGCCGCCGGTTGGAGAAGTTTTGGGATTTTGAATCATCAATTCTCACATTATGAAAAACTATGGCCAGATAACTTGTATAGTGAGAATTATCGGTGTTCAATGCTGAAAAATGAGCTGTCCGGGAAAATGATTAAATAAATGGCGGCTTCATTCTGGTGGATTCTGAGCATTCTGAAAAAGGGAACTTCAATGATTAAGAAACTTGCTTTCTCGACGGTTGCCGTCTGTGCCGTGCTGTCTGCGCAAAGCGCCATGGCTGATACACTTTCAACCATCAAAGAGCGTGACAAACTCGTTGTTGGCGTCAAAAACGATTACGCACCTTACGGTTATCTCAATGATAAGGGTGAAATTGTCGGTTTTGAAATCGAGCTGGCGAAATACGTCGCCAAAGAATTGCTTGGCTCAGAAGACAAGATTGAGCTCGTGCCAGTTGTTGCGGCGAATCGTATTGAGTTTCTGTCCGCTGGTCGCGTCGATGTGGTGTTTGCGACGCTTGGCATTTCGCCTGAACGTGACCGCGTCATCGATTTTACCACGCAGTACGTATCGGCAGGCGGACCGTCGATCATGATGGCGCAAGAAGCCAAGCTGGACAAATGGGACCAATTCAAAGGTCAGCCTGTTTGCGGAATTCAGGGATCATACTTCAACAAGAAGATGACCGAAGACTTCGGCATGAAACTGGTTGCTTTCAAAAACCCACCGGAAGCCTATCGCGCGCTCAAGGATAATCGCTGCATCGGTTTCGTTTTTGACGACATCACGCTTCGCATGAAGCTGCGTGAGGCGGATTGGGCCGGCTACAAGATCGCTGTTCAGCCTTACGAGTTCGCGCCAATGGGCGGTGGCATTCGCGAAGGCGACGTGGCTTTCAAAGAAGTCGTTGATAAAGCGATCCACAAAGCTGAAGCCGAAGGCAAGCTCATTGAATGGGAGAAGGAATTCAACATGCCTGCTTCCGACTACATTGCAGAGCGAGCGAAAGCTGCCGCTGCTGCAAATAACTGACGTCAAGACGGAGAGACACTTTTGTTCGGTCTTGATTATTCATGGCTCGGTGATCCGACCTACCAGCATTGGTTGGTGATTGGTGTTCTCAATACTATTCAGCTCGCAGCGATTTCCTCCTTCGCTGCGGTGCTGATTGGTATGTTGGGTGCGCTTGGTCTGACACTGCGCGTTTATTGGCTCGATGCGCTGATAGAGCTTTTCGTGGAAGTGTTTCGCAACACGCCGCCACTGCTGCAAATGCTGTTTGCGTATTTTACCCTATCAACTTTAGGTTTGAAGGTTGTTGATCCAGTAACGGGACTTTCCGTTCCGCTGTTGAGCGCATTTGCGTGTGCTGCCATTTCACTAAGTCTGTTTGGCGGCGCTTTGGCAATCGAGGCGTTCCGTTCGGGCATTGATACAATGCCGCGTTCGATTATCGAAGCTGCACGTTCGCTTGGCTATAGCCGCTGGTCACGTTTTTGGCGGGTTGAAGCGCCAATCGCAACACGCATTTGCCTTCCTGCGCTGACGAACATCTTGAGTAATCTTTTCAAAACAACGTCTCAGGCGTCGGTCATTACTGTTCCTGAGCTGATGTATTATGCAGGTCAAATCTACAACGATAATTTCCGTACACTGGAAGTTATGCTGTTGGTATTGCTGATCTATGTGACCCTTGTGTCCATATTGACCTATGGCATGGCGGAGTTGGAAGCATGGATGGCTTTCCCTGGTTATGGCAAGGCGGGCTGATGATGAATAATCTTTTGACCTACGATAACAAGAAGAAGGCAGTCCTTCTCTTCATCGCCCTTGCCATCGCAACGTGGATCGCCATTGATGCGCTTTCCGGTGGTGCCGATCAGTGGCGCAGGGTTGGTGTACGACTGCCGTTGCTTTTGACCGGCTCCGGTTCGGGATGGCCCATAACGGGTGGGTTTGCGCTCAACATACTGCTGTCGATTGCAGCAATGGCACTGGCAACAGCATTGGGAACCATTATGGGCCTGTCCACAATGGCTAAAAGTGCCGCTGTGCGTGTTCCGGCTTTGCTCGTGATGAACTTCCTTCGCAACTCACCTTGGTTGGTGTTGCTGTTTGCGATGCTCTACATCATCCCGTTTGAAATGCGCGTTCTGGGCTTTGTCATCCCGTTTCCAACATTCATGAAAGCAGTCATCGGTTTGGCGTTGCCGACAGCTGCAAATTTCTCGGAAGTCATTCGCGGTGCGGTGCAGTCGATCCATACCGGTCAATGGGAAGCGGCGCGATCCCTCGGGTATACACCCACCCAGATCTATCGCTACGTGATCCTGCCGCAAGCGTTTCGACGCATGATCCCCGGCTGGATGAACCTTTATGCGCTGTTGATGATCGCCACTTCGCTTGCGACGGTGACCGGCATTCAGGACGTTCTGACCATTCTGAACACGTCCATTGCCATGGAGAGCGAGCGTGCGCTCGTCTACTTCTACTTGACCGTGCTCTTCCTGTTCTTTGCCTACTGCTATCCGATCGCGGTGTTTGCCCGCCGTCTGGAACGTGCAGTCAAGGGAGATAATCTATGAACCAATCTGCCCCCCTCATTGAAATCAAAAATGTCCGCAAATCCTTCGGCAGTTTCGAAGTTCTCAAAGGCATTGATCTGTCGGTCAAAAAAGGCGAGGCCGTATGTATCATCGGGCCTTCGGGTTCCGGTAAGTCGACGATCCTGCGCTGTATCAACGGTCTGATCCCGATCGATCACGGGTCCATTCGTGTCGGACCCTATCAGGTTCATGAGATGAAGACCGAAAAAGCCATGCGTCCGCTTCGTCACGAAGTCGCAATGGTGTTTCAGCAATACAACCTGTTTCCGCATAAAACAGCGCTGGAAAATATTATGATGGCGCCCATTCAGGTGCTGGGTCATGATCGTGCTGAAGTCGAGAAGCGTGCGCGTAAACTGTTGGATAAAGTCCGCCTTTCAAACAAGGCTGACAGCTATCCCGGCCAGCTTTCCGGTGGTCAGCAGCAGCGTGTGGCGATTGCGCGCGCACTTGCCATGCAGCCGGAAGTCATCCTGTTCGACGAAGTGACCGCCGCGCTTGATCCTGAAACCGTGAAAGACGTTCTTCTGACAATTCGTGAACTGGTGGAAGATGGGCTGACGTGCATTCTCGTCACCCACGAGATGAAGTTTGCCCGCGAAGTCTCACACCGCGTCTGCTTCACCGATCATGGCATGATTGTTGAAAGTGGACCTCCTGCGCAGATTTTCGATAACCCGCAGGACCCCCGCACACGCGAGTTCTTGGGGCAAGTCCTCTAATCTAGCATCAAGCATTCACTACGCTGCGACCTCTTCTCACGGTGTTGACGGCTTCGCTTTTGGCACTGTTTCATTCCAAGAAGGACGAGCCCTCAGGCCCGATGTTCCATGTCCCGTTACGACAATATTTATGCCGAGAATTTCAAGGAAACACCTTATTGGTGGGAGGCTGCGCAGCCCGAAACCAACCTTGATCCGCTGCCCACGCGTGTTGATGTTGTTGTCGTTGGGTCTGGCTATGCCGGGCTGAATGCAGCCACACATCTTGCCCGTGCGGGGCGATCGGTTGTCGTGCTCGACAGTGAGCAACTGGGTGCTGGTTGTTCCACGCGTTCCGGCGGCATGGTTTCCAGTGGACAAAAGCTAGTGGTTGGTGGCGCTATCAACGGAATTGATCCGGCACTTGTGTCGCGCCTGATCGGCGAAAGCAATGAGAGCTTCGATTATCTTAAGACACTGATCGACAGTGAAAATCTGGATGCGTCCCTGACGCTGACCGGACGCTTCTTCGGCGCTTACACAGCCCGAGATTACGACATTCTCAAGCGGCATGGAACGCTTCTCAACGAGAAGACAAGCGTTACAGTTCATCACATTTTGCGCGCAGAGCAACGTTCAGTGATTGGGTCGGATTATTATCACGGTGGCATGCTGGTGGATGATTATGGTGGTTTGCATCCTGCCATGTTCCATAAATCATTGCGTGAACGCGCAAAAGCTGCCGGTGTCCAGCTTCGTTCCCATGCGCGTGCAGGGCGTGTTGAAGAAAGTGGCAATGGTGAAAAAATTGTGCCGACTGCTCGCGGTTCTATTCGCGCGACGAATGTCATTTATGCCACCAATGGTTATACCGGCAAGGATGCTTCGCCTGAACTGGCCCGACGTTTGGTTCCAGTCAAAAGTTATCAGATTGCAACCGAGCCATTGCCAGCCGATCTGCTTGCGCGATTGATCCCGAATGGCCGGATGGTGTCCGATACCAGGCGTGATCTTATTTATACGCGCGTATCGCCAGATGGCACACGTATCCTGTTTGGATCGCGCCCCGGTGTGTTTGAGATGAGCGAAAAACAGGCAGCAAAGCGCATCTACGCACGGATGCTGGCGATATGGCCTGAACTTTCCGGCGTTAAAATAACACATTCCTGGGTGGGGAGCGTTGCTATGACTGCCGATAAGATTGCGCATATTGGTGAACGCGATGGCGCGCATTTTGCGGTTGGTTGCAACGGCAATGGCGTCGCTCTGATGACCTATCTTGGCTATCAGGTTGCGCGGAAAATTCTCGGCCAGCAGAACATGCCATCTGCCTTTGATCGCGAGAAATTCATGGCTATTCCTCTTTATTCGGAAAAGCCGTGGTTCTTGCCACTCTTTACTGGCTGGTATCGGTTGCGCGATTTTATAGACCGTCCGGGTCGATAAATCTTCAACCAAAATTGCTGCTTATATTATCAAAGTGAGTTCTATAAATGAAGCCGCTTTCTATTCCGGTCGCACCATTCAAGGGCGAGGATACGCTGCCGAAAGCTGTCGACGTGGTCATTATCGGCGGCGGCATTGTTGGCATTTCCACTGCACTTGAACTTGCCGAACGGGGAATATCGGTCGCTGTTTGCGAAAAAGGCGTCATTGCTGGCGAGCAATCCTCGCGCAATTGGGGCTGGACGCGTCAGATGGGACGCGATGAGCGCGAATTGCCTCTTTGTATGCATTCTGTTGAACTCTGGTCCAAGATGAATGCTCGCATTAATCGCGAAACCGGCTGGCGCCCTACTGGTATCAGCTACCTATCTTATACAAAGCGCGAGCTTCAAGACTGGCTTGCATGGGCAGAGATCGGCAAGCGCCACGGCGTCGATGCCCGGATGCTTACGCCTAGCGAAATTGCTGAAAAAATTCCGGGAAATAACGGCAGTCTTCTGGGCGTTTTGCACACTGGCTCAGATGGACGCGCCGAGCCGTGGATAGCTGTGCCAGCTATGGCGGAGGCTGCCCGCGAAAAGGGTGCACATATTGTGACCGGCTGCGCGGTGCGTGGTATCGAAACCACTGCCGGACGTGTCAGTTCAGTCGTGACGGAACGCGGTGAGATCCACTGTCAGGCTGTGGTGCTGGCCGGTGGTATCTGGTCGCGCTTGTTTGCGGGCAATATGGGTATCGACTTCCCGCAACTCAAAGTCATAGGCCCGGTCGCACATGTCGATGGTGTTGAAGGCATGACCGACATGCCTGTGGGGGCGGGGGATTTTGCTTATCGCAAGCGCCTCGATGGCAGCTTCACCATTGCGGTGCGCAATCTCAACCTTGCCCCCATAACACCTGATCATCTGCGGCTTTTCACAGAATTTGCGCCGACCTATCTCACCACATGGCGTGAACTGAGCCTGCGCTTTAACTCAAGTTTTTTTCGGGAGCTTGCAACGAAACGCAAATGGCAGCTCAACGAAAAGACCATTTTTGAACAATGCCGCGTCATGGATCCGCCCGCGAACTCTGGTTTCACGCGCAAAGCATTGCGTAACATGACGCGGCGCTTTCCCGGCTTTGCGAAGGCACGCGTGCTGAACGAATGGTCCGGCGTGATTGATGCCACACCGGGTGCAATTCCGATCATCAGCCCGATCCATCACATTCCTGGTTTCCATATTGCATCCGGCTTTTCAGGGCACGGCTTTGGTATTGGTCCGGGTGCGGGGCAACTGATGGCCGATCTGATCACCGGTGATCGGACAAGTGTTGATAGAAAAGTCTTCGACATCAGTCGCTTGCGTCCACGCTATGCGGAGGGGAATACTGATAAAAGCCACTGACATGTTTAGGGTTAAGAACTGATTGATTATCGCTCAAGGAGGAACAGGCATGAGCACACGTACGCAATCGCAGGCATTTTCTGACACGCCGCACGACTATCGCAATTATATTAACGGAGCATTCGTGCATGCTGGTAGCGAGTTGATTGACGTTACCAATCCCGCAACTGGTGCTTTGCTCGGTCGTATTCCAGAAACAGGCGCAGATGAAGTCGATGCTGCGGTTAAGGCTGCGCGCGCTGCGCAAGGGGCTTGGGAAAAGCTTCCGCCGATCGAACGTGCCAATTATCTGCGTAAGATTAGCGCCAAGCTACGCGAACATCGTGTTGAGCTTGCCGATATTATCGTTAAGGAACAGGGTAAGGTTCGCGGTCTTGCACAGGTCGAGGTCGATTTTACCGCTGATTACATTGACTACATGGCTGAATGGGCACGCCGGATTGAAGGCGAAGTCCTGACCAGCGACCGCCCAAATGAAACCATGCTGCTTCTGCGCAAGCCGCTTGGTGTGGTTGCTGGTATCCTGCCGTGGAACTTCCCATTCTTCCTGATTGCTCGCAAAATGGCGCCTGCGCTGTTGACCGGCAATACGATTGTTATCAAGCCAAGTGAAGAAACACCGCTCAACGCCTATGTTTTCGCGGAGCTTCTGGCCGAAACGGATCTGCCAAAGGGCGTGTTCAACCTTGTGGGTGGTCGTGGCCGCGTCGCTGGTGAAGCGCTTGCTTCTCATCCCGGCATTGATCTAATCACCTTCACAGGCAGTGTTGGTACGGGTTCGCATATTATGCAGCTCGCGGGCAAAAACCTCACCAAGGTCAATCTCGAACTGGGCGGCAAGGCACCGGCAATCGTGCTTAAAGATGCTGATCTCGATCTGGCAGCCAAAGCGATCTACGACTCCCGCGTTATCAATACGGGTCAGGTCTGTAATTGTGCGGAGCGCGTTTATGTCGAACGCCCTGTGCATGATGAGTTCGTTGCAAAACTGCAGGCTCTGTTTGAAACCACCCGTTATGGCGATCCGTCTGTCGAAGACGATCTTCATATGGGTCCACTGGTCAATCAGGCAGGACTGGACAAGGTCGCTCAAGCTGTCGATAAGGCTCGCGCGCAGGGCGCAACAGTCGTACTTGGCGGCAAGGTAGCCGACCGCGCTTCAGGCTTCCATTATGAGCCGACGCTGATTACCGGCGCTACGGCTGATATGGACATTATGCGCGAGGAGACTTTCGGCCCTGTTCTGCCAGTGCAGATCGTAGATAGTCTGGATGAAGCAATCGCATTGTCGAATGATTCCGATTACGGCCTGACATCGTCAGTCTATACGCGTGATCTTTCTGCTGCCATGCAGGCTTCACGGGAATTGAAGTTTGGTGAAACCTACATTAACCGTGAAAATTTCGAAGCAATGCAGGGCTTTCATGCAGGTCGCCGCAAGTCGGGTATCGGTGGTGCCGATGGCAAGCACGGCCTATACGAGTTTACCGTAACGCACGTCGTTTACATCCAAAGCTAAAACTTGAAAACACTATGCCCCAGAGACAAACCGCTGGGGCATATGCAAAGCGTCTGCTTTCGTAAGATGAAAAGATTCCACTAAGTCGGCCAGCAATTCTTGTTCGGCTGAGATATGACGCTGTTTGTCTGGTACGCGCAAAATATAGGCGGGATGCCAGGAAAATTTTATAATTGTGCCATCATAAGTCGTTTCGGTGCGGCCTCGACGTTCAGAAAGTGGTTTGTTTATCTCGGTCAATGCAAAAGCTGCCGATGCGCCCAAAGCAAGAATTACGCGTGGTTTGATCAAGGTTATCTCCTGACGAAGCCACCAGCGACAATGATTTATTTCATCGCGGTTGGGGGTCTGATGCAGGCGTCTTTTTCCGCGCGGCATGAATTTGAAATGCTTGACGGCATTGGTCAACCAGACATGTTCATGCGCAATATGAGCCTGATGCATAAGGCGGCGCAGCAATTGGCCAGCTGGTCCGACAAACGGTTGGCCGTTTAAATCCTCTTGATCGCCCGGCTGCTCGCCGACGATCATAAGATCGGCCTTCTCCGCTCCTGCGCCACAAACGGCCTGCGTTGCATGTTCACACAGGTTACAACGCGTGCATTGGCGGATGGCCTTTTGAAGATCATCCAACACCTCCACATTGTCAGATAATGTTTCAAACTGAACACGATAGCGCTCGGAGATGCGTGCCGCGCCTTTTCGAGGCGTACTTGCCTGAGCTTCACGCATCTCGCCGACACGCGCTTCTGCATTTTTCAGCATCTCCGGTATCAGGTTGGTTTCTGGAAGGTTTTTCCAGTATTTTTTTGGCATCTCCGAAAGCATAGCGCGCGCATTGGTTCGCGCGGGGTTGAAGATATGGGTGAAATAGGTCGCCCAAAGCGCCTCAGTGGCATCGGACGAAAGGTTTGGCCGCTCTGCCCCCGGCTGAAATGATAGTTTCCCATTTTCGAAATTGACTGAGCGTTGTGGCGTCAGGATAGACCAGTCCATGTCCGAAAATCGAGCCACAAAGAAGCTCGATGCAGGTTCGACAATGTTGTGGTCCGGTTCAAACCAAGCCGCAAAGCGTCTGCGTTCTGTGAGCGGTTCAACTTCTCGAAATCGCAAAAATGCATGCATTTTATGCAGATCGCGTCGAACGTTTTTTGCCATACGGCTGAGGCGAATACCCAACGCATCGACGGGAGAAAGTGGGTTGCCATCGCGATGAACAATCCGCCACAAAGCTTCATAGAGCAAATAAAACCGTTCAGGATCGGAATGCCAGACGATACTATGCGCCAAATCAAGGAAAGCTTTTGGTGTGGAAATTGCGGTCTTATCGCAAGCGTCAGGCAATGGCTGTTCAATAAACAACGAATTTTGCGCGGCCCAGTTAATATGCTGCGGCTCGATATGATGTGATATGGCGCTTTTGGCTGCCTGCCTCCAGGCATCGAATGTGCCTGTTTCGGCAAGGCCGACAGAAAAAGACATAGCAGAATCACCTAACACGAAGGCATTTTCATGGGGTTTAAAGCAAACTCAGTTGTTTGGGTGGCGGTGCAAAACGATCTCGTAAATTCGCGCTGTCCGTGAGTGCACGGGGCGTCCAATCGGGCAACATAATAAAGGGCCTTGCTGTGCGCGTGAGCGCACCCATGCGCATAAGATCGTCAAACCGCAGACGCTGTTGACGTCGCGCAAGTAGGATTCTGTCCACTGTGCGTACTCCAAACCCGGGCACGCGTAACAGCATTTCGCGAGAAGCTTTGTTGACGTCGAGCGGAAAGATGCCACGATTTTTCAAGGCCCAAGAAAGCTTGGGATCAATATCGAGATCGAGAAAACCGTCTTTTGAGCCAGCGGTTATTTCCTGCGCATCATAGCCATAGAACCGCATCAGCCAATCTGCCTGATAAAGTCGGTGTTCGCGCTCAAGCGGGGGCTTAATAAGCGGCAGCGCTTTGGCTGCATCCGGAATGGGACTGAAGGCAGAATAATAGACCCGTCGTAACTTATAGCCGGTGTAGAGACGCACAGCAGTGTTCAAAATCGTCGCGTCGTTGCTGCCATCCGCTCCGATGATCATTTGCGTACTCTGACCGGCGGGTGCAAATTTGGGTGGCTTTTTACCCTTCAAGGTCTTTTCCGAGGCTGCTTCACCTTCGAGGCGGACTTGCGCCATCGTTGCCCGAATAGTTTCCGGCCGTTTTTCGGGTGCAAATTTCCGTACACTCTGGTCCTGCGGAAGCTCCACATTGATTGATAAACGATCCGCATAAAGACCTGCTTCCCGAATAAGTTCAGGCGCTGCGTCTGGAATAGTCTTGAGGTGAATATAGCCTTGAAAACCGTGATCCGCTCGCAAGGTTCGGGCAACCTGCGCCATTTCTGACATGGTCTGATCGGGAGAACGGATAATGCCGGATGAAAGGAATAGGCCTTCGATATAGTTTCGCCGATAGAAATCAAGCGTTAATGAAACGATTTCTTCAACTGAAAATCTTGCGCGTTGCACGTTGCTGGACACTCGATTGATGCAATAAGCGCAATCAAACATGCAAAAATTGGTCATCAGAATCTTGAGCAAGGATATGCAACGTCCATCGGGCGCATAAGCGTGGCATATGCCGCTGCCTCCCGACGATCCAATGCCGCCTTTTAAGGAGTTGCGTTTTTCACCGCCGCTCGACGCACAGGAGGCATCATATTTTGCGGCATCCGACAAAATCGCCAGTTTCGTTTGTAAGGTCATGAGAGCCATAATTCAATCTACATGTTCTTGTTTTGTTCGTCAATGAATGAGGTGTAAGTTTTGAAGGTCTACTGACAATTGAATTAGTGATTATCAGAGTTTTGGTGGAACGATGGCGGACGCCAGCCGTTTATTGTCAGTGAGTTTAACTGAGGAGAAACAATAATGTCCGCAGATCACCAAGACCGCGCTTGGGAAATTGCTGAAGGGTGCCATGTTTGCTTTTTTCGAACCGGAAATCAGCAATTTCCAATGTCTGCAATTGTCAGAAAAGAGGAGGGCGCGATTTATTTTTTGACCGAAGCTGCTACGGAAAAGGTCAATGAGATTAAAGACGATCTGACCGTTGAACTGACGTTTTCAAATGAAAGTGCCAATGACTATCTTTTTATAAAGGGTTCTGCGACGATCACTTATGATCCTGTGAAGGTAAAAGACCTTTGGAACCAGTTTTCTGCGGCGTTCTGGGATAAGCCGGAAGATCCACGTATTCGAATTATTACGGTGCGTCCGATTAAAGCTGAATTCTGGGATGGCCCGGGTCGTTTTGTAGCTGCCAGTAAAATGCTTTTTGCTGCAATTAGCGGTGGTAAACCCGATCTTGGTGATCATCACGAGACGACGATGTAAAGCAGGTTTTATGCTTGAATATACGCTATATACTACAACAAAAAAAGCGCCAGAACAGGCGCTTTTTTAAGTTTTATCTTGTATAGAGTGTTGAACCTACTCGTAACGATGTACATGCATTAGCTATTTGTCTTTATTCATTATCCCGTGCTGAACCGCTGCGAACTTTTTGCTGGGGGTGCTCTAACTCCTGGTTCTTTAAGCACAATCTTATCGATTCTCGTGTGACGAAGTGCCGACTATGCTTTAGAATAAACTATTCACGTAAGGGCTAACGCCGAGATCGTGCGGAGAACGTCCTGCCGGTCCATAGCGGGCCGAGACAGGGCGTGGGTTGCGTGGCTGTGCACGGCTAATCGGGTAAGTACCTTCATGCTCCTGCGTCCAGACTTCAAATCTATTGAGTTGATGCGGCCCGAAGGTTGAGAATAGGGGAATATCGCTAGCGTCTCTGCCGCGCGCGACAACAATCCGACCTATGCGTGGTTGATTGTGCCTTGCATCGACGGTGAACCACCGTCCACCCAGATAGACTTCAAGCCATGCGTTATAATCCATCGGTGATGGATCAGCGGGCACGCCAATATCACCCATAAAGCCATTCACATAACGGGCGGGAATGTTAAGCGCCCTGCAGAACGTAATCGCCAGGTGAGCAAAGTCGCGACATACGCCCACGCGTTCACTATATGCTTCGAGGGCTGTTCGGGTTGACCTTGCATAGCCATAAGAAAAATTCAAATGGGCGTTCACGAAGTCGCAAATCGCGCGCACTCGGTCCGCTCCACGAGAATAATGTCCGAAACGGTTCCATGCCACCTGTGATAGCCGGTCCGTTTCGCAATAACGACTGCCCAGCAGGTAGGGCAAACATTCGACCGGAAGATCGTTTGGGATAATCTGGTCTGCGGTTTCATCGAAGGGGTCAGGCATTCCACTATTTTTGACAATTGCATCATATTTGAAGACCGTATCGCCAGGTTCAATGATCAGCCGACTGCATTCATTGCCGTAAATATCAATGAAAGTGGAGGCATCAGGCTGATCAACCGTCGACCATAAGACGTCTTTCTGATTTTCAGGATGAACCTTCAAATAGGTGTAAACAGCTGTCGGCTGCGTGACTTCAATAGCAACTTCATATCCAACGCGAATGAGCATGGTGGAACTCCTCTGGCCATAGAAACTGTCGGGAGGGCAGAAGGTTTCAAGCTCATTCACATTATTCTAAAATAGGACAAAAAACGTTTGAGTCAGGGATTAGGAACAGGTTTTGGTGTGACGATTTTCCCGTTCAACAAGTTTTTAGGGCGCTGTTAAAGAAATAGTAACGTAATGAAACAATTTTTTATGCTACGTGATTTTTGACAAATGGAGGTTTCAGGCAATGACTAAAAAGACAACCACTGTTGCGTTGGCGCTTGCAGGGTTGGTGGCGAGTTCTCTCGCGGCTTCGGCTAAAACAAGCCACATTGGCGAGTTCCGGGATTGGGGTGTTTATCAGAACACGCAGTTGCCTGGAAACAAATGCTATGCCTTGACCGTGCCTTCGAGTTTCCTTCCTGCAGGCGTCCGGCATGGCGATAACTTCATCATTATCTCAAAAGGCTCAACCAGCTACAGCCCCCAACTCGTGATGGGTTACGATTTAAAGTCTGATAGTGGCGTGAAAGTTATGATTGACGGCGCACAATTCCCGTTTTTCAGCGAGGGAAACCGCGCTTGGGCGCAGAATGAAGGCGATGAGGCGCGTATTATCAGTGCTATGCGCTCTGGACGCACCGTGAACGTGCAGGCAACGTCTTCGCGCGGAACACAAACAAAATACACATTTTCGCTGATGGGTCTGTCCGCATCGCTCTCGCGCGTTGATCGCTGCTAGGCAAAAAGAATGTAGATTAAAAAGAAGCCCCGCGAGAGGCAGGGCTTCATATTAATTTTGGAGCGCTCTTATCAAGAGAGCCATTGCTGATGCTTGTACCAGTCATCGACGTCCGTTTTAACACGGTCCTTTTCGATGCCGTAGCGCTCTTGAATTTTGCCTTCCAACTGCTCGCGGCGACCATTGATCTGGTCGAGGTCATCATCAGTGAGCTTGCCCCACTGTTCCTTGACCTTACCCTTAGCCTGCTTCCAATTGCCTTCTACGCGATTCCAGTCCATTGGATTTCCTCCGTTCTGGTTGTTGTGTTAAATCAACGTGCGTGTGGGCGATTGGTTCAGATTTTTCTGAGCTTTTTTCATATACCCAGGAACTTAAAAGGCTCCGCGTCCTTGAATTGCTTGTTTGCGACACCTGAAAAAATGTTGCGCTGATCGGGACCGAGATCAAGCTTTTGCACTTTTCCCTTGTCGGCAGAGAAGTCAATTGTGTTCAGATCCACCCAGAAAACATTTGGCGTGAGAGCCGATTCAAAGAAATAGAGTTTACGCTTCTGATCGGAAACCGTACGCCAGCGTGTCGAGGAGATATTGGGCTGATCCGGCGTCGTTAAGCCGTATGGAACAGAAACATTGCGAATGACGCTGAATACGCTGGCAATGGATTCAACCGCGTCATCGGTTTTAGGCACAGCATTGATATAGAAAGCTGCACGGGTGAAGCGATCTGCCGCACGGTTGGTACCCGGCAGCATGACCGTTCCGCCGATCTGTGTCCAATAGGAATGAAGGGCCAATTGCTCATCAAATGTTGGAGAATTGGTTAGAACCTGAAAGGTGGGACTGTGGTGAATGACCTGCTTGCCATCAATATATTCCACAATTGCGCTGTCGCCAGATGCGTCTGAGATGGAGAGATGCAGCGTTGCAAGCCTGTCTTCGCCCGGTACATAATCGGTAACGATGGTGAACGGATTGCTGCTGAGCGCTTTGACAGCTTCATCAACGGTGGCAAAATTATCGAGCACATATTGCGCCCATGCTGCAATTGAAAGGCCCGGTCCAGTTCCGTCGTATTTTGGGTATTCGGATTCAACCAGCCAGAGAACATTGGCGACGAGGCCGGCCTCATTCATTCCGTCTGTCGTCGAAATATCGTAGCCCGATGAGATAACGCTGCCATATTTTGAGGTCCACTTGATGGAATTGGGGCCTGCTTCACCGCTGCGATCCATGCCGCGCGGGAAAATCCACAGATTGGTCCCAACATCCACTTTCCAGTCCATGGAACGTGCGGTGATTACCTGATCATCCGCGCCAAGATAAACCACACGTGTACAAGCTTCGACGACAGGTGCCACGAACATGCTGGCAGCGACAAGAACGCTGGTGCATGCAGCTGCCAGAGATTTCTTCAGAATAGCCATTGATAACCCCGCTTTTCAATTGGTTGACTGTTTATTTGTTCTTTAAAGCGTGTCGCTTTTTATCATATTCATACAACACACTTTTAAATCGTTGTTTTTACGCATGTCGCGGAAAAGCGGTTCCCACTTTTCCGCGACATGCTTTAGCGTCTATCGCTCGCCGCCATAGCCCCGGCGTTTCCATTCGGCCAAAGGCATGATGTCTGGCGGGCCACCGCCCGCTTCGAACCAAGAGTCGACCGCCCATTTAACTCCGCCATTATCCTCGATAACGGCTGTCCAATGTGGGTATCGCCCGTCAATGAAACTGCCACGCGTCGTTTTGCGTGCGGGTTGATGGTATTTCAACCAGCCGAGAGAATGAAGATAGCGCAGAAAATTATCCGTATTGGTAGATTCATCGACGCAATCCATCTGTCCTTTGATGCGCGCTTTGCCAAATTGCATGCGAGGCTTATCGCGAACCCCGATGGTAATGGTGCTGCGTTCTTCGAAAAGAGCGACGGCGTGACGTAGCGCTTTGCGTTCAGCTGCAGCGGATTTGGTGCCTTGCCGAAGCCAGTTCTCAATGCGGCTGACGTCTTTGGGTGTCAGGGTGACTTTCGTTTTGTAATAGCAGTCGTAACCGTGGCACACGCGGAACGTCGCAGCGTTGGCCTGCGGGATGACTGCGAACAAAGCGATTGCTGTAATCGCCATAATGGATGGCTTTAAATAGGTGTTATTTTGCAAGCGTATAATGATGTTCGATCATCCCAGTTTATGATTTGTAAATAGAAGCGAAGGTTCTATCCGCTCAAGTCCCTGATAAGGATTGGCATGGATTGCCAAAATCCACAGACAAAAAGCTGCCGTGGTCGAATAAATGATCAGGGCTTTGACGCCGGCCACCACTCTGTCCGCATGGGTGGCCGAAATGGTGATCGCTGTCAGGATCGTTAAGAACAGAAGAAGATACCATTTATACATATCGACCGACGTTGACCCCACAGACAGGCGTGTATTGCGCGCATCCTGTAACTCGTCAAAGTCATGAACGAGCTGCGTGATGATAGGTGTTGGAATATCTGTTCTCGCGAGATCGACAATCTGACGGCGGATATTTTGCAACTCAATTTCCACGGTGGCCGCGGGTTCGATATTACTGTTCTTCAGCCATTCATCTTTCACGACAGCTTCGCGATAATCGACTAGGGCACTTCGGAGTGCAGGTACATTCAGAATATCGGGACTGGCGGCACCGATAAGGCGCGAAATCGACGATCTTTCCTCGCTGGTGGCCTGATCAGCTCTGGAGTTCGCAGTCCAAATATCAGCCGCCACGAAGCCCAGCGAGAGCGCCCAGGCCGTTGCGATGGTGCTTATAAAAGCGCCAATTGGTATCGATAACACGTCATGGCTTGCATGGCGGAAAAGAAGATGAAGCGCCACGCGCCCGATGGCATACACGCCAATACCCAGCACTAAAAAGACGATGAAAGAAACGTAGACTGAAAGTTCAAAAATTAGAGACATCCGTTCCTCAGTGCTGAAGATATGTCGGGATGCGGCAGTTTTTAGAAAAAAGCTTTAGCGAAACCTCACCCCTTATGATTTCACTTGAAGCCAGAAATATAAATCTTGCAAGTATGAAGTAGGGGGATGCTTATTTCTTTCTAAACAAAAAAAGCCGCCCTTGATGAAGAGCGGCTCTTATTTTTCGCAGAACTTACGGGTTTAGAACTGCACGGAAAAACCAACAACCGGTCCGTGCTGTGTCACATCGTATTTGAATTTCTCACGCGTATCGTCATCACGATAATCCTGATAAAGTGCGCGATAGCCGACACGCAATATTGTCGGCACATCGAACAGTTTTGTACGATAACCAAGGTAAATTTGGCCGTTGGCGCTCAGTTTGGTGCCCGCTCCAAAGCCGCCGATGTCGGCTTCTGCGGAAATATTCCAGCGATCATTAATGTCATAAAGCACGCGCGTGCCAATAAACGGATCAGTCCAGTCCACCTTACGTGATTCACTATAAGGCCCAACATTCAATGTCGCTTTTAGCTGCGTCCAGCGAATGCCGACGGTCGGCTCGATTGCAAAAATGCGCTGTCTCCCGAAATAAGTCAGCCCATCCAGATCCTGTTGATAAACACGATAATAAACGCCGCCAGTTAACGTTGTAGCGGTAATGTCGAGATCAAGCTGCTCGTTAAAAACATCTTCGCCTTGACTGGTCTTGGTGTATTGGCCGTCGAAATAGGCACCATATGTGCCATTCGTAATCTCGATATTTCCCATGAGGCTCATATCGAGATTTTTGAAAGTTTCCCTGAACGGGACGTCAACTTTGCTCGAAAATCCAAGCAATCCGGCATTGCCATTCAGCGAGGCACCCCAAACATAGGGACTGAAGATCACACGCCAATGTTGCTGGTCTTGTATTTCTGCGTGTACAGGCGCGGGTGCAACGATGTCAGCTGCTAATGCAGATGTTGCTGGCACTACCAAAGAAAAAGCGCTTGCGAAAAAAATATTACGCATATGCGTACCCGCAAAATTCTTGCTATCAGCGCGTGAATTCAGCTTCATTTTGGTTAAATCCCCTGGGAACGTAATTTAGAGTAATTTAAAGTATTGCCAGAAAAGGCTTATTAACATCAATATGTTAATCATGGTGAGAAATAAACTAAAAATTTCGATTACTGAACAGTTTTACTTGATTGACATTTTACAGGACGAATCATTTCATTCGCCGGTATCGCGTAGACGCCTTTATTGACGATGTCAGGTGCAATGTTAAGATTCGGAATTGCCAGTTAGTTTATCATTTTGGATATTTGCTTTTGCAGCGGATATGATGCGGAAAAGTTTGTCAATTTATAAATCGACTTTCAAGGCTTTGGCCCGCGCTGCTGCAGTCGCGTTGATTGCTGTCTGGCTCATCGCGCCACCAGGCGGCTCTGGCTGGAACCAGCTTCGTTCAGCCGACGATGGATGGTACTCTGGTTTATGGATGCACGATGGAATTTGCATTCCCAATCAACTCCGAAATGATCGTGATTCCACGCAACTTTGCGCTTGTAGCAAGCGCTCCTGACGGAAAGACCGGTAAGAAGTGGAAAGCAAAATATGCTGCTGTCGGCATGAATGCTTTCGGGATACTGGCTCTCGCAGATGGTATGAATGAAAAGGGTCTGACGGGCGGCATTCTTTATTTTCCGGGCTTTGCTGATTATACTGACCCATCCAGTGCAAAGTCTGATTAAAGACTTACTCCGTGGGATTTTCTGACCTTGGCGCTGATGAATTTCGAGACGGTTTCAGAGGTCAAGGAGGCGCTGAACTCGATTTCAGTCGTCACCGTCCAGCAAAATGACATGGGTATTGTGCCGCTTGTGCATTACACATTGCATGATGCGGCTGGCGCTGCGATTGTTATCGAACCAATTGAGGGTAAGCTGAAAGCTACTGACAATCCGCTTGGTGTCATGACCAATGCGCCGTCGTTTGATTGGCATCTGACCAATCTGAGAAATTATGTGAAGCTTTCGCCTCTTGATGCAAAGCCAACCAAAATTCTTAGGGAGGAAGTGAAACCGCTGGGCGCAGGTTCAGGAATGCTGGGCATTCCGGGTGACACCACGCCGCCGTCGCGTTTTATTCGGGCCAGCGTTTTGTTCTTGCCGCTTAACCTGTGGTGAGCGGTCCTGAAAGGTGTAGCATTCAAGGATCTCGACCTTGATGCCACGGATGTGCTGGTGATTAAGATGGAGCCGAAACTGGAACCAGCTTCGCTGCTTAATAAAAACTAATCAGTTTGAGAGAGAAGGGCGACTACATGGTCGCCCATTCTTTTATGGCACATCGTCATAAGCGGCGACACCACCTTCGTTTTCAAGGCTTGCGATACGCTTTGCTTCCGAGCGGTTGAATTTCAAACGAACGCCAAGTCCGCCGCCATTCTCCCAGATGAACTGTGCGCCAACCTTTTCGAGTGTATCTTGCAGAGCCTGATTTTGTTCATCCGTGGGCGTGCCGATCTTGCGCTCGAAATATTCGATGACCTGCGCGTCAATTCCGGATAGCTGGGCCAGTCGATCCCGCGAAAATTCAACCAGCGCCCGCGCTGCACGACATTGTGGACCTGTGATCATGGCAATCTCCCTTGCAACCTCAGATATAGGTGATTTATTTAAGTTAAATCGTAACAACATCCTAGATCAACTGATCACGCAATTTTGAGCTGTGCGTTTTTTCGTGAACAAAATTTGACCATAGTTTTTCTTGTTCGCGCGTGGCTTGCCTCTTACATAAGGTTTGCGCCGCAGGAGGAGCGCCGTTGGCCTGGCTGTTTTCAGGTTGATACTCGGCCTGCCTCATCAACATACAATCAGATGGTTTGCTATGACCACTTATAAGTACTTCATTTGGCCTGCCTTTTTCACGGTCATAGGCCTTCTCGGTGCGCTCTGGCTGGGGTATTCGACCACAGGTACGATCGGAGGCATGGTTTCCGTTTTTATCATCTGTGCGGTTCTGAGCGTTTTGGAAATCTCACTTTCATTCGATAATGCCATCGTTAATGCACGCATTCTGCGCGACATGACGCCGGAATGGCAGCATCGATTTCTGACATGGGGCATTATCATTGCCGTTTTCGGCATGCGTATTGTCTTTCCGCTTGCCATTGTTGCCGTTGCTATGTGGACAGACCCGATCTCGGCGCTCAAGCTTGCCATTTGGCAACCGGATGAATATGCGCGGGTTATTGCTGAGTCCCACACCGGCATTGCAGCCTTTGGCGGCACCTTCCTGCTGATGGTTGGCATGAAATACTTTTTCGATGTCGAAAAGGATGTTCACTGGGTCAAGGTGATAGAAAGCCGCTTGTCGAAGTTTGCATCAGTTCAAGGTATCGAGATTGGCGTTGCCATCGCGTTGATCCTGTTTTTCTCATACCAGCTTGATGCTGAACATTCGCACACGTTCCTCGTCGCCGCATTGTTTGGCTTGCTTACCTTTCTTGCAGTCGAAGGCTTGGGCGCGGTTCTTGATGCGTCGCAGGAGCAGGTCGATATGGTGCATCGCGGCGGTTTAGGTGCGTTTATCTATCTTGAAGTGCTTGATGCCAGCTTCTCGTTTGATGGTGTTATCGGTGCCTTTGCGCTGACTACGAACCTGTTCGTGATCGCGATTGGTCTTGGTATTGGTGCGTTTTACGTGCGTTCGCTCACCATCATGCTGGTGGAACGAAAGACGCTCGGTCAGTATCGTTATCTGGAACATGGCGCGTTTTACGCGATCCTCGTGCTTGCCGTAATTATGTATGTGCAGACACTCGTCCATATTCCGGAAGTGATCACCGGTCTGATCGGCGCCTTGCTTATTGGCCTTTCGCTCTTTTCGTCGATCCGCTACAACAAGAAAAATCCGGATTGGCAGAACGAGGCTGATGAAGCTGCTTTGCATTAAGGCCCACTGCATAATGGTGAGAAAGGCGGCTTTGGTCGCCTTTTTTGTTGACCGAATCAAAAGAGTTGGCAAGCGTTGACTTGCTCACGACAAGGCCCGTCTGAGTGTACCTTCACATGCCGTCAGTCAGGAATGGCTACGGCTGCGACTTTTTTGGAGAGGGGTTTTCCATGGTCGTTACTCGTTTGAGCAAAACCGCATTTGTTGCGGCAATTGCATTTTTCGCAACACTTGTCGCCTTCGGCAACATTACCGATTACGGCAGCAATTTTGCATTCGTTCAGCATGTGCTTCTGATGGATACGATTTTCCCAGATGCAACGATCAAGTATCGCGCCATTGACAGCAACTTCCTGCATAACGCTGCCTATATCATGATTATTGCGGCTGAGACGCTCACAGCCATTTTATGCTGGATTGGTGCTTTCGCGATGCTCGGCCGGCTGAGTGGCGATGCTGCAAGCTTCAACCGCTCCAAGAAATGGGCAATTGCCGGTCTTTCGGTCGGCTTTCTTGTCTGGCAGGTCGGCTTTATGTCGATTGGTGGCGAATGGTTCGGCATGTGGATGTCGTCCACATGGAACGGAATTGAATCCGCATTCCGCTTCTTCATCACGATCATTGCCGTGCTGATTTATGTCGTTCTGCCCGATGGTGAATTGCAAAAATAATCAGAGCAGATGCGATGCAAGGGCGGGTTCGTTTATGAGTTCAACGCCCGCCTTTTGCATTGCTTCGAGCATTGCACTCATGGAGCCGTTTAGATCAATGCCTCGACAAGCATCCAGCCGCACACGCACCTGAAAGCCATGTGTTGCGGCATCAAGTGCCGAATAAGCGACACAGAAGTCGGTTGCGAGACCAGCCAAAGTGAGCGAGCCGATATTGCGGTCGCGTAAATATCCGGCAAGCCCGGTCGGTGTCTCACGGTCGTTCTCAAAGAAGGCCGAATAGCTATCGATGCCAATGCGAAAACCCTTGCGGATAACAAGCTGTGCACGGGTCCATTGCAAATCTGGGTGAAAATCGGCGCCCTGCGCTCCCTGAACACAATGATCGGGCCATAGTGTTTGCGGTCCATAAGCCATTTCGACCATATCGAAGGGCTTCTTTCCAGAATGATTGGATGCAAAACTTGTATGATTGGCGGGATGCCAGTCTTGCGTCAGAATGACGTGTTCGCTTTCCTCAATCAGTCGATTGATGGTCGGCAGAATTTCGTCACCCCGATCAATCGCCAGTGCACCACCGGGACAGAAATCATTCTGAACATCGACAACCAGAAGGGCATGACCAATCATAAAGCGCTCCATCTTAAACAATAAGTTAGTGGTGCGCTATGTGGCTGGGGTCGTCAAGTCGTTCAGGCATCAATCTCGACGCGACCGCGGGGGCGGCTGCAACATGCGAGAATGTAGCCTTCTTCGACCTCGTCGTCGCGAATGCCGCCATTATGGTTCATTTCGGTTTCGCCCGCGATGCATTTGACTTTGCAGGTGCCACAAATGCCAAATTCGCAGGCGCTTGGAATTTTGAGTCCACCATTGCGCGCTGCAAGCAGAATCGTGTCGTTTTCCGTGCATTCGACTTCAATGCCAGAAAGCGTGAACACAACGCTTGCAGGTGCCACAACAGGGGCAGTCGGTGCCGTAGGTGTTTTATCTGGTGCAGTGGTAAGTGCTGCGGGCACTGGAATCGAAGAGATTTCCGTCGCAGGCTGAAAGCTCTCCTGATGATAATTGGCCATATCGAAGCCGGATTGCTCCAAAAGGCCACGTACACCATTCATAAAAGGCTCTGGTCCGCAGCAAAAAACTTTGCGACGCATGAAGTCGGGTGCCAGTAGTTCAAGACGTGCGCGGTCAATACGACCATGAAGCCCCGGCCAGACGTGGCGCGCTGAAGACTGCTCAACGATAAAGGCAAGGTGCATGTCTTCCATGCGGCCAGAAAGCAGCTCAAGCTCTTTGCGGAAGATAATATCGTCCGGGGAGCGTGCGCAATTGATGAAAGCGACATCGGTTGCAGGCGCGCAATCGAACAGCCAGCGCGTCATCGACACCATCGGCGTGATGCCGGAGCCTGCTGAGATAAAGAGGTATTTTTCACTTGGATGATTGGCGAGAGAGAAATCGCCATTTGGCCCATAAGCCTTGATTTTCATCGGCGGGCGCAAATTTTCGAGCATCCAGCGGGTGCCAATGCTGTCCTTCTGGGCCTTGACCGTAACCGATATATGATAGGGCCGGGAAGGGGTGGATGACAGCGTATAGGTGCGCATGACTGGTCCAAGCCCGTCTGCGCGCTCAATCGGCAGTTCCAGAGTGACAAACTGGCCCGGCGTGTAGCGAAACCAGTTGTCGTCGGCTGCCTTGAAGGAGAAGGTCATCACGTCTGGCGCTTCTTCGATGGCCGAGATGCATTGCAGCATCTGCAACCTGTCGTTCCACGGCAGCATCTCATCCAGATATTTCAGAGGCTGCATGGCCTTCTCACTTCTACAATTATCTTGGTCCTTGCGGTCCAAATAACGCCCACCCTTTTATCAGGCAACGCGGCTTAGTTTCGCAGTATCACCACGCAGGCGCGGTGTTATGGTGTTGGTATACCATTCGAGGAACTGCATCACGCCGCCTTCATGCTCGACCGAATAGGGGCCAGGCTGATAGGCAGGCGAACGAATGCCGATAGCATTTTCTTCAACGATCTGGCGGTCCTGATCATTGGTCTGAATCCAGACATGGGTCAGCTCATCAAGATCGTAATCGACACCTTCTACTGCGTCCTTGTGCACAAGCCACTTGGTTGTGACCATGGTTTCCTCTGCACTAATCGGTAGCACTCGGAAGGAAATCGCATGATCAACCATCAAGTGGTTCCAGGTCGACGGATAATTGAAGAGCAGCATTGCACCTATATTGGTGTTGCCCGATACTTGATCGCTCAATGACTTCTTCACAGCTGGCTTGCCTGACATGGTGTAGCTCACCGCATCGCGCAGCAGTGGGATACGGGTAATGCGATAGCGGCCATCATCCGACATGTTGAACTCGGCCGGCAGGCCGATGGACGCGCAGTTTTTCCAGAGCTGGTTGATCTCCGGGTCTTCCATAACGCCCTGAACGCCGGTTGCGCTTGGAGCCTCAGGATAGGTGCGGCAGAGTTCTGGATGGTTGGCCGCGCAGTGATAGCATTCGCGGTTGTTTTCCCAGACGAGCTTCCAGTTACCTTTCTCGATGATTGAGCTTTCAAAGGCAACCTTAGCTTCCTTGATGTTGTGCGGTGCGAGATAGGGCTCGACAAGTGCACGGAAGCTGTTGAAATCGGGTGCTTCGTCAGCGAGGCACACATAGACATAGCCTGCAACTGTTTCGCAATGGACTTGCTTGAGACCATATTCGGCAGGCTTGAAATCCGGGCCTACCTGACGCGCAAACAGAAGGCGACCGTCAAGCTCATAGGTCCACTGGTGATAGGGGCAGACGAGCTTTGCAGCTGTGCCTTTTTCTGCGGAGCAGATACGCGAGCCGCGATGACGACAGGAATTGTGGAAGGCGCGAATGCCACCCTGTGCATCGCGCACGATTACCACCGGATAGGCGCCGACCTGCACTGTCATGTAAGAGCCGGTTTTTGGCAGCTCGCAATCATGGCCAACGAATAACCAGTCGCGATAGAAGATGTTTTCCAGATCCAGCTTGTAATAATCTGGATCCGTGTAAAACTTCTGCTCCAGGCTGAAATTCGGGTTACGCCCGGTTAAGTGTCCCAGCATTTCGTTGCGAACGTCCATCGTTTTGAACCCTCTGTGTCCGTGATCTTGATCATGCCGGTGCTGTTCTCTCAGCGACGCTTGCTTGACCGGGTGTTCCCGTTATCTTCTGGAAGCACAGCTTATCCCATTATCTCAATGGCTTGCCTGTTCATTCCTCGATGTTCAGGCTGGCTTCCGTTGTCATGATTCAATCATTGAAATGTTCTAAACGCGCATTGGGATGCGACATGATTTTCGCGTAAAGACGACACTCAGAGCGCATTTCGATCTGCTTTCAGCAGATCGGCGCTCTAAGCATTTGTTTTGACGCGCATCTTGTCTAAAAACCGTTACACATTTTTCGGAATGCGCTCTAAAAATGACCCGCTGCATTTTGCAAATATGTGTGACTTGCGCGTACGGGATTGCCAAACGCACTCAAAGGCAGTTACCAAACTGCGAGTATATTCGGTTTCATTCAATGGGAGGCTCAGAGGACATGAAACGCTCCGAAATTAACGAGATCATCCGCGAAAGCGATGCGTTCATTCGCTCATTTGGCTATGTCATGCCTCCGTTTGCTTATTGGTCGCCGGAAGAGTTGAAAAACCGCACATCAAGCGATGCCAAAGCTATTCTGGATGGACGTCTTGGCTGGGACATTACCGATTACGGTCAGGGCAACTTTGCCGATCTTGGCCTGTTTCTTTTCACCACGCGCAACGGCAATTCGGGAGACCTCAAGCGTGGCGGCGGAATGCTTTATGCTGAAAAGATCATGATTTCGCGTAAGAATCAGCTCTCACCCATGCATCGTCATGTAGTGAAGGCCGAAGACATCATCAATCGGGGTGGCGGCACACTTGTGCTTGAGCTTTTTAACTCAAACGCCGATGGCAGCGTCGATGAGCAAACAGATGTAACGGTTGCCACCGATGGACGTCTTGTGACGCAAAAGGCTGGCGCGCATTTGAAGCTCGCACCGGGTGAAAGCGTGACATTGCTTCCCGGCAACTGGCATGCGTTCTGGGGTGAGGGCGGCGATGTGCTGATAGGGGAAGTCTCGACGGTCAATGACGATCTGACGGACAATATTTTCCGTGAGCCGATCGGTCGTTTCTCAAATATTGAAGAGAATGAAAAACCGTTACATCTACTGGTTTCTGACTACGATAAGTGGCTCTGACCCTACTGATATTCCGGCTTTGGCAGTTTGCAAATGGCACTTTTCTGGCTTCCGGTGCTCGCGTACCTTTAAGGACGCTGCACGCCGGTTCTCGAAAATCACTATTTTCGAGAGACCATAACCGGAATCTCAACAGGTTCAGCAGGCCTGCGACAAACGAAAAAGGATCAAATCATGAAGCTGGCGATGATCGGAACTGGTTATGTGGGACTGGTTTCAGGTGTGTGTTTTGCTGAATTTGGCTTTCACGTTACCTGTGTCGACAAGAATCCGTCGATCATCGAACGGCTGGAGGCTGGCAAAGTCACTATCTTTGAGCCGGGGCTTGATGAGCTTCTGGCTCGGAACATTCGCGACGGACGGCTGGAGTTCAGCACCGATCTTGTCAGCAGTGTTGCCGATGCAGACGTGATCCTGATTGCGGTCGGCACGCCCTCGCGGCGCGGCGACGGTGAAGCTGACCTCCAATATATCGAAGCGGCTGCGGATGAAATTGCAGCCTCAATGAAGCCAGGTGCTGTGGTTGTCATCAAATCGACGGTTGTGGTTGGCACCAATGCGCGTATTCGCGACCGGATTGCGGCCGCTCGCCCGGGCGTTGAATTTTCCATGGTTTCAAACCCTGAATTTTTGCGCGAAGGCTCTGCGATTGAAGACTTCATGCGGCCTGATCGCGTGGTCGTAGGCGTTGATGATGAGCGCGGAAAAGCTGCCATGCAGCGGCTTTATCGTCCGCTTTATCTGCGCGAAACGCCGATGGTCATCACGTCGCTGGAAAATGCGGAAATCATCAAATATGCAGCCAATGCATTTTTGGCGATGAAGGTGACTTTCATCAATCAGGTAGCTGATCTGTGTGAAAGGACTGGCGGAAACGTGCAGGAAGTCGCGCGCGCTATCGGCATGGATAATCGCATTGGCTCAAAATTCTTACATGCTGGTCCTGGTTTTGGTGGTTCGTGTTTCCCAAAAGATACGCGGGCATTTGCTGCGACCGGCAAGAAATATGATGCGCCGCAGTCGCTGATTGAGGAAGTGATTGCAGTGAACGAGGCGCGCAAGCAGGCCATGGCGGAACGCATAGTTGCGGCGGCGCGCGAAAGCGGAACCAAGACGGTTGCCGTTCTCGGCATCGCGTTCAAGCCGAACACTGACGATATTCGTGAGTCGCCATCGCTTGATATTGTCGCCGCTATCCAAAAGGCTGGTATTTCCGTGCGTGCACATGATCCGGAGGCTATGGAGGCTGCAAAGACCGTTCTGCCGGATGTGGTCTGGTGCAGCTCTGCCTATGAAGCAGCAGAAGGTTCAGGCGTTGTGGCGCTGCTCACCGAATGGAATGCCTATCGCGCGCTTGATCTCAAACGTGTTGCGCGCTTGATGGAAGGCAATGTGCTGATCGATCTGCGCAATGTTTATAAGGCGGACGATGTGTTTGGCACTGGACTGGATTATCGTTCGGTGGGGCGCATGTAATATAAGAAAGCCGGTCTGATCAGGCCGGCGTTTTGGTTTTATTCCGCTGCTTTCAACCGCTTCCTCTCATTGGCGATCAGCCAGAGATTGCGGATATAGACGATCAGGCCAAAGCCCTGACCGGCGATAAAAACCGGGTCTTTACGCTGGATCGCGTAGACGAGCAAAAGAACGCCGCCAAACAGCGAGAAGAACCAGAATGCCACCGGCATGACGCTCTTCTTCGCTTTTTCCGATGCCAGCCATTGTACGACAAAGCGCATGGTAAAGCAGGCCTGTGCAACAAAGCCAAGAATGATCCAGCCATCCCATTGTGCCACGAAAACATCGTGGAGCCATTGCAACAAGCTGTTTAAAATATCAGTCATGGGTGATCTCCGTCACGCGCGGAACTACCTTGCGACGCTTGCGAAGCCACCACACGCCATAAAGGTCGAGAACACCGCGCAGACCGCGGTCGAGAATGCCGTAATTGGATTTGCCGTGGCGACGTTCGCGGTCGGTGACATCAATGTGCACCACATCAAAACCTTCACGCAGCGCAAGCGCTGGTAGATAACGGTGCCAGCCGTCGAAAAACGGCAGTTGTCGGAAAAGATCAGTGTGCAGGGCTTTTAGTCCGCAGCCGGAATCGCGCGTCTCGTCCTTGAGGATCGCACCGCGCAGATTATTGGCAAAGCGCGACGAAAGCTGCTTGAGCTTGGTATCGGTGCGCTTAAGGCGCTGACCGGCTGCAATACCAAAAGCCGGACCGGCATTGATCAAAGCATCTGCAAGCGCTGGCAGGTAGGCCGGATTGTTCTGACCATCGCCATCCATAGTAACCACGATATGGCCGCGCGCCGCGAAAACGCCGGAGCGCAATGCGGCACTCTGGCCGGATGAACGGTCGTGACGAATGTGGCGCAAAGGCCTGCCTGCATGGATGCGCCCAGCCAGAACATCGCTGGTGGAATCTGTTGAGCCATCGTCTACGACTATCACTTCATAGGCGCGGCCGAGCATGGCGCTGTCGACTTCATCGAGTAGAAAAGCGAGATTGTCGGCTTCATTGCGGCAGGGTATGACCACAGAAATCGTTGGTGTTGCCAAGCGGAGCTTCCTTCATTCCTTGCGCATTTACCGTGAAATCAGTGTGCGTAATATCTCAGTACAGGTGCCCTGTAGTGCGCAAGGCGGGCTCCATACCATCGATCGCAAACCAAACCAAGACTTTTCAGGAAAGCCTTGGCTCGACCGCTAATTAAAATAGAAGCCGCTTTTACCCGGACTTGTGACGCGACGGAAGTACCTCGCGCAGCCAATTCAGAAAATTCTGCGTGACCGCATCCCGGTTTATGTCATTAAGGCTTTCATGGCGGGTTTCGGGATAAATGGTGCAGGTGACATTTTTAAAGCCCATTGCCTGCATTCTTTGAGCGAGTTTGCGTGTCGCTTTGGCTTTATCGGTTGCGGGGTCCTCTTCGCCGCCAACAAGGTTGAACGGTAAGTCTTTGCGGATGTTTGCAAAGTTGCTGTCTTTTGCTCCGGCTTTCATCATGCGGAAAATGTCAATCCACAGAGCAACGCTGGCATCAAAGCCGCACAGAGGGTCATTGATGTAGGCTTTGACCTCGGCGGGATCACGCGAAAGCCAGTCGAAAGCTGTTTGATTATCGGGGATTGAATTGCCCCAGGCGCGGAAGGTAAGCTTCGGCAGGATCGTGCTTGGAACGTCGGACCCCTTGAACATGCGTTCTGCATATAGAAGTGCGGTTGCAGCATGGTTCTCAATGCCGCCATTGAAACTTGAATTCCAGATTGCAACGGCATCAACGGTGTCTGAATGCGCCACTGTATAATTGAGCGCAATTAGCCCACCCATGGAGTGGCCGAATATAACGACCGGTAAACCCGGATGCGTTGCATGTATGTGGCGGTTTAGCGCCAGAACATCATCAATAGCCAAGCTATGGCCGTGTTTTCGTGCGACCGTCCCTTTTGGCGCATGTGGGCCGATATTGACGCCATGGCCGCGATGATCATGGGCGTAGACGTTGTAGCCGGCTAGGTTGAGTGCGCGTGCAAATCGCGCATAACGCGCTGAATGTTCGGCAAGTCCATGATTGATGTGAATAGTTCCTTTTGGCAAAGAAGCCAACGACTGCCGGAACGGCAGTTCGGTTCCGTCTGTGAGTTTCACGCGATGGGTGATTTGAAATGACATCAGAGCATCAGAATTTATGCTGAGCAAATAGTCAAATTCTCTTTTGGGTGCGTCTTTTAATAAGGCATCCAGGGGTTGAGTGAATTAATTTTAGGCAATTGCATTTTTTGAGCAAATTCCGCTTGAAAAGCGCAAAATCATAGGCAAATCTATCTTTAACAACGCATGCTGGCTACGTTTCAGTAGCCGTGGAAGACCAGCTTTAAGGCATACCGAGCAGGCCATTCGGCGAAAGGGAGGAAACTTTCCCGAGTGGTGGCCAGAGGGGAAACCGGGTGACGGAAATATCCGCGCCCGGTTTCATTTTATATGGGCGCTTTTCAAGCACGATCTGCGTGATGATATTTGCTTCCGCGCACTATTTCGCCTACATACCCAGCAGAATTTTTCCTTGCGGTTCGGCAACTGGCCGTTCACGCTCTCTAACTCGTGGAGACGACGCGCTTTATGGCACGCCAATTCATCTATCATATGTCCGGGCTGAACAAGGCCTATGGTGCTAAAAAGGTTATCGAAAATCTTCATCTGTCGTTCTATCCAGATGCGAAGATCGGTATTCTTGGTCCAAACGGTGCCGGTAAATCGACAATTCTCAAGATCATGGCTGGTCTTGATAAGGACTTCACCGGCGAAGCTTGGCTCGCAGACGGTGCGACCTGTGGTTACCTCGCGCAGGAGCCACATCTCGATCCTGAAAAGAACGTTCTTGGCAATGTTATGGAAGGTGTGGCTTCAAAGACAGCTATTCTCGACCGTTACAACGAACTGATGATGAACTATTCTGATGAAACCGCAGACGAAGGTGCGGCTCTTCAGGACGTCATCGACAGCCAGAACCTTTGGGATCTGGACAGTCAGGTTGAAATGGCGATGGAAGCCCTGCGCTGCCCGCCAGCAGATGCCGATGTCACAACGCTTTCGGGTGGTGAACGTCGCCGTGTAGCACTTTGCAAGTTGCTTCTATCGAAGCCAGACCTGCTGCTGCTTGACGAACCGACCAACCACCTTGACGCTGAAACAACCGCATGGCTCGAAAAGCATCTGCGTGAATATGAAGGCGCTGTTCTGCTCATTACGCACGATCGCTACTTCCTTGACAATGTAACTGGCTGGATTCTTGAACTCGACCGTGGTCGCGGCATTCCTTACGAAGGCAACTACTCTGCTTATCTGGAAGCCAAGTCCAAGCGTATGATTCAGGAAGGTCGTGAAGACGATTCCCGCCAGAAAGCGCTTGAGCGTGAACGCCAGTGGATTGCAGCGAGCCCTAAGGCACGTCAGTCGAAGTCGAAGGCACGTATCAAGGCCTACGACCAACTGGTGGAAGCCGCCAACAATCAGCGTCCGGGCGATGCTCAGATTCTGATCCCGGCTGGTGAGCGTCTCGGTCAGGTGGTTATTGAAGCTGAAGGTCTGACTAAGTCGTTTGGCGACCGTATGCTGATCGAAAACCTGACATTCAAACTGCCTCCGGGTGGTATCGTAGGTGTTATCGGCCCAAACGGTGCGGGTAAGTCAACGCTGTTCAAGATGATCACGGGTCAGGAAAAGCCGGATTCGGGTTCGATCCGTATCGGTGATACCGTTCATCTTGGTTATGTCGATCAGAGCCGTGATCACCTCGACGCCAACAAGAATGTCTGGGAAGAAATCTCCGGCGGCAACGATATTATCAAGCTCGGCAAGTTTGAAATGAATTCCCGCGCTTATTGTGGTGCGTTCAATTTCAAGGGCGGCGATCAGCAGGCCAAGGTTGGTAATCTGTCCGGCGGTCAGCGCAACCGTGTGCATCTTGCCAAGATGTTGCAGGCTGGCGGTAACGTTCTGCTGCTCGACGAACCGACCAACGATCTTGATACGGAAACGCTGGCAGCGCTTGAAGATGCGCTTGAAAAGTATGCTGGCTGCGCTGTTATCATCTCCCACGATCGTATGTTCCTCGATCGTCTTGCGACGCATATTCTGGCATTTGAAGGCGACAGCCATGTCGAATGGTTCGAAGGTAACTTCGAAGATTATGAAGCGGATAAGGTTCGTCGTCTCGGACCCGAAAGCGTCAATCCAAAGCGGGTGACTTACAAGCCGCTGACACGCTAAATAGAAAGATTAAACCGGTATAATTTCCGGCTTATTTAGAAATGAACAACCCCAAGAATATTTTCTTGGGGTTGTTTTTTTACTTGTATGTCTCGATCAGGGCTTTTACTTCTTCATATGTTTCCAGAACTATAGCCGGTCCCCAGCTGAATAACAATGTAGTTGTTCCGCCGCTATCGCTGAATGTCCATAGATGATCAAAGTTATAAGTAAATACAAGGTGATCAATTCTTCTTAATTCTATAAACATTTTTATTCCTTTTTTGAATTGATGATTTTTTTAATAAATTTTTACATGCCGCCATTGATTGATATGGAATATTGATATTCTATACAACATGCGAGCAATTACAGGTGAGGCGTGTCCAAATGAAAGACTGGTCCGCAAAGCAATATTTGAAGTTTGAAGGCGAACGAAGCCGTCCTGCGGCTGATCTTCTGGCGCAGATAAAGACAAATAACCCGCGCAAGGTGGTTGATATTGGTTGCGGTCCGGGAAACTCCACTGAACTTTTGGTTCAGCGCTGGCCGGATGCGCAATTGTCAGAGCCTGTTCCAAAATGTGTTGAGCGATTTCAGCA
>NZ_NNRJ01000008.1 GCF_002252445.1 Brucella thiophenivorans | reverse complement strand
CAAAGACTTCGAGAAAACCATCGCTTCTTCCGAAGCCTGGATTTACATCGCAAATATCCGCTTCCTTACGCGGCGTATCGCAAGAGCCTGATATCGTTACATTCATTATGATTCAGGCTCTCAGGTTTTGATAGCTCATTCGATATGATTGAAAAGGCGAAGGCACGTTTGCCACAGGTCGAATTTTTAGTAGCGGATGCAATGCTATATGAGCCGGATGCGGAAACGGATGTTCTGTTTTCCAATGCAGTTTTTCAGTGGTTTGCTGATCCCGTTGCAGAAATGAGGCGTCTCGTATCGCTTCTAAAGCCCGGTGCATTTCTGGCAGTTCAGATGCCTGACAATATTGCGGAGCCATCGCATGTCGCCATGCGCGAGGTGGCCCAAACAGAAGCGTTTAGTGCAAAAATAGGCAGAACGGGAAGAGCAGCGCTGCCGCCTGTTTCTGATTTCTATAATGCTTTTGCGGGTGAGGCGTCGCGTATCGATATTTGGCACACAATTTACAATCATCCGCTCAACGGCGTTGATGCAATTGTTGAATGGGTCAAATCGACTGGTCTGCGTCCGTTTCTTGATCCGCTGGATGAGGCGGAACGAAGCCAATATCTGAGCGCCTATAAGTCGGCAATAGGCCGGCATTATCTTGAAACCAAAGACGGTCGTGTTCTTCTTCGTTTTCCACGCCTTTTCATTGTTTTGCAGAAGTAATCTGAGAGCTTTCTACATATCGACCTTTTCGTCTTCGTCGGCGGTCACAAGCCTTGTTGCGCGCCACTCCGTCAGTTTGGAATTGATTGCATTCATCACAAAGAAACGCGCTGAATCCTTATCGTAACCGTCATCGCGTAGCGCGTCATAGTCTGTGTGCGCATGGCGAACATGGGCCACTGTCGCAAGCCAAACGGCGATGGATGGTGGAAGTGTTTTCATATGCGGCGCAAGAGCCGCCGCACGGATTGGCTCTGAATCTGAATAGGGGACTGCGGGAAGCAAAAGCGTGAGCGATTTTGCAATTGCCTTTTGTCGTACAGTGCTTGCACCCATGGCGGTCATCCTTTTCCGCTGTCAGCAAGATTCGATTTAATCATATCGCGATTATGTTCTGCTTCAAATGGCTTCTCCGTCAGGCTTCTGTTTTGCTGTGTGTGGATTTGTGAAAATCGCTTGCACAACCGCCGTATTTCACATAAACATATCTTTATATCTTTAGAAGCGTATGGAGGTTGCGGATTGCGCTTGCAGCTCGAACAAATGGTGGATGTGCTAAAAGCAGTGGCTGAACCAAGCCGCCTGCGCATCCTTGCGCTTCTTTCCAGAGGCGATCTAACCGTTTCGGACCTCACCACAATTCTGGGCCAATCTCAGCCGCGTGTGTCGCGCCATCTGAAGTTGCTCGGTGAAGCTGATCTGATTGATCGCTATCAGGAAGGTGCATGGGCCTATTTCCGGCTGTCGGATAATGCGCTTTGCGGTGAAGTTGCGCGCAATCTGCTATTGCGGCTTGATAATGCGGATACGTTGCTTGAGCGCGATATGGAGCGGCTGTCGCAGGTCAAATCCAGTCGTCAGGAGAAGGCAGCGGCTTATTTCAGTGCCAATGCTGTTAGCTGGGATGAAATCCGCAAGCTGCATGTTCCCGAAAATGCTGTGGAAATAGCGCTTAAGAATATCGTTGGTGATAAGCCGTTTCAGGCCATGCTTGATGTGGGCACTGGTACGGGCCGCCTGCTGGAGCTGTTCTCGAAGCTTTATGTGCGTGGGCTCGGCATTGATATAAATCGCGACATGCTTTCTGTGGCGCGAGCCAATCTTGATCTCGCATCGGTTGGCAATGCGCAGGTGCGTCAGGGTGATGTTTATGCGCTGCCGGTTGAGCGCGAAAACTTTGATCTGGTGACAATCCATCAGGTGCTGCATTTTCTGGATGATCCGCTGGCTGCGATCCGTGAGGCAGCGCGCGCGTTGCGTCCGGGCGGCCGTTTGCTGATTGTCGATTTTGCTCCGCACCGGCTTGAGTTTCTGCGCGAGGAACACGCGCATTTGCGGCTTGGTTTCAGCGATGAGCAGATGCTTGGCTGGATGAAAGAAGCGGGGCTCGAACCTGCGACAACGACTGAACTGGGGCCGAAGGCTGCAAATGGCGATGATGGACTGACGGTGAAGCTGTGGCTTGCCCGTGACCCACGTCTGCTGATTGCTGACCCTGCACCACAGAATGCAAGCATGACGGAGACAGTCTAATGGGCTTTTACGGTCTTTCACGCCGATCTGACATCGGCCAGACCACACGGGTATCGTTCGAATTCTTCCCTCCAAAGTCGGAAGAAATGGAACAGCGCCTGTGGGAAACGGTCACGCGGTTGGCGCCGCTCAAGCCTGAATTTGTTTCCGTAACATATGGTGCGGGTGGCTCGACGCGCGAGCGCACGATCCGCACAGTTGCGCGCATTCTCAAAGAAACCGACATTCAGCCTGCGGCACATCTCACCTGTGTTGATGCAACGCGGGAAGAAGTCGATCACGTCGCGCAGGAATTTGCAGCACTCGGCGTCAATCGCTTTGTGGCCCTTCGCGGTGATCCGGCAAGCGGGATCGGCGAGAAATATGTGCCGACACAAGGTGGCTATCAGAATGGTGCTGATCTTGTGGGTGGTCTTCGCAAGCTTTCCGATTTCGATATTTCGGTTTCCGCTTACCCGGAAAAGCATCCCGAAAGTCCGGATTTTGCAACAGACATCGATATGCTCAAGCGTAAGGTCGATAATGGTGCAACGCGTGCCATTACGCAATTCTTCTTTGAGAACGATCTTTATGAGCGTTATGTCGAGCGCGTGCGTCGTGCGGGCATTTATATCCCGATCGTTCCGGGCATTCTGCCGGTGCATAATTTCAAGCAGGTTAGCAATTTCTGTGCGCGTTCTGCGACACATATTCCGGCCTGGCTTGCAGAGCGTTTTGATGGGCTGGAAAACGATGCACAGACACATCAGCTTGTTGCAGCGGCGATCGCTGCCGAGCAGGTGATGGATTTGATCGAGCGTGGCGTGCAGGATTTCCATTTTTATACGATGAACCGTGCCGATTTGCCTTATGCCATCTGCCATATGATCGGCATCCGATCTAAAACCGAGGCTTCACTGCAAGTCGCCTGAAACATAAAAAGCCCGGTTTGAAACCGGGCTTCTTTTTTGAAAACGGTATCAGTCTATCCTCAAAAAACCGATACCGTCTAATGGCTCAGGCCATTCCCAATCAGGGAATAACGCCTGCTATCAACGCTGCAACAAATGCGAATGCTGCACAGATCATGAGGACATTCAGAGATCGCGTAAGTCCCATTGGTCTGTCTCCTGTTATGCGCCCGATAAGATCGGACACGCGCTGGTAGAGAAATGGAATCTAAGCTTAAAACGTCTCAAACAAAAGAAGATTTCGTACTGCAATAAGCGGTGATTGAGAAAAAAACCTTCTGTTTACCACCTAAGTCATTGAAATTTTTAACTGTAAAAATTTGTTCACATTTCATGAAAATGCCACGAAAGCGCCAATTTCCGTGACTGTATCGCCGCGTTTTAGCGGATGAAGGCGAGAAAAGCCGACAGAGTCAGTACCGAAAGAACTGTCGAACAGAGGATCACATTGGACGTTATAGCTGCCTCGCGACGGTAATGTTCGGCAAGCATGAAGGGGCCAGTGCCAGCGGGCAGGGCTGCAAGCAATGTTGCGCTTTGTGCAAGATGGGTTGGCAGATTGAACACATAGACCGCAAGCAGCCATGCTGTAAGCGGCATCACGATCAGCTTGACCGATACAAGGAAAGAGATTGCATTGATGCTGTCACGCTCGATTTTGCGTGGTTGTGCCAGAAAAAGTCCAAGTGCCACAAGCGCGCAGGGTGACGCCGCACCGCCAAGCATTTTCAGAAAAGCTTCAGCAGGCGGGGGGATGCTTATGCCCGCGAATGACACGAGCGTTCCCAGTGCGGGTGCAACGAGCAGCGGATTGCGAATGAGTGAGCGTGCGACTTTCCAGGCAAGATGCAGCGGCTTTTTTTCCGTCTGCATGCCGATCTCGATCAAAATGATCGCGAATGCAAAGGTGACGCAGACGGTGATGATGATGGAAATTGTCGTTGCAGCCAGCACGCCTGATCCGAAAGCGATCAGCGAAAGCGGGATGCCCATATAGCCGGTATTGGGATAGGCGGCATTCAGACCATCAAGCGCATTGTCGGCTAAAGGCAGTTTGCCGCGCAGCCGCATAAGGAAGGGCAGGGCAAAGGCCACGGCGCTGCTCAATAGAAAGACGCTGATAAAGCCCGGCTGCCACAAATCGCTTCCATGGGTGTTGGCCATGATGTCGAAAAGCAGCGCTGGCAAGGCCAGATAGACCACAAAACGATTGAGTTCTGCGATTGCATGCGGTCCCAATATCTTCAGCCTGAAAGCACCCCAACCGGAAAAGATGAGGGCGAAAACGGGTATAACGATAATCAGGGTGGAGATCATGGCGCTTAAATGGTTTTTAAAAGTTGAAAGGCGCGGACTGGTCCGCGCCTTCGATTAATTCTGAATTAAAGCCTTTCGAGCAGTTCAGGCGTTGGCCATGAATCCGCAGGCATTCCGAGGCGCAATTGTTCGGTACGAACGGCATCGCGGGTCAGCACGCCGAATACGCCGTCAATCTTGCCCATGTCATATCCACGCGCCTGCAGCTTAGTCTGCAGTTCCTTCATTTGCTCCTGCGTCAGACCCTGATCGGGATTGCCCGGATTGAAGGCAGGCGCGCCAGCGAGGCGGGTGGCGAAATAGGCGGCGGTCGTGGCATAAACGATCGACTTGTTCCATTCGACGAAAATGTCGAAGTTGGAATAAGACAGGAACGCGGGGCCTTTGCGACCGAGTGGCAGCAACAGCGATGCATCACCATCATCGGGACCGAGTGGACCATTGAGGCCCATAACACCTTGCTCAGCCCACCATGAATGGGGCTTGCGGTTGGTGCGGATGGACTCTTCCCAAGGCAGATCCTTGGTGATGCGCACTTCTTCAAGCCATGGCTCGCCGCGCTTCCAGCCGAGTTCGGAAATCATGCGCCCAGCAGTCATCATTGCATCAGGAACGCTGGTTTTCATATCGACTATGCCGTCGCCGTCGCCATCGACGCCGCGCTCCAGATAATCCTTTGGCAGAAGCTGCATCATGCCAATTTCACCAGCCCATGCGCCTGTTGTGGCGGCATCGACGACGCCGGTGTCGAAAAGCTTGAGCAGCGCAATCAGTTGTGGACGAAACAGGTCCGGGCGACGGCAATCATAGGACAGCGTGACAAGCGCATTGAGCGTATCGAAATCGCCCTGAATGGCACCATAATCTGTTTCGAGGCCCCAGAAGGCTGCTAGTACCGGGCCGGGCACACCATAAGTGTCCTCAACTTTTTTGAAAACATCGGCATATTTGATCAGATTGTTCTGACCATTTTTCAGGCGCGCTTCCGAGATGAGGCGCTTGGAAAATTCGGTGAAGGTGAGGTTGAAAACGGTCTGCTTGCGGTCGCGATCAAGAACCTTTTGCTCAAGCGTTGCCTTGTGCAGTTCTGCAAGACCCTTTTCACCAACGCCTGCTTCGCGAGCTTCCTTGGTCAGATTTTCCATCCACTGACCGTAATCGGTTTCGCATTCGGGCCTTGGAAGATTGACGGTACTTTCGGCGCTCGCTGCCGGTGCGGGAGAGCCGGAAGCCTGTGCGCCAGTGAAAGCGGTCGATGCCAGCAAGGCTGTCGCCATGACTGAAACTATAAATTTCATCGGAAAACTCACAATTAAAGGGAAAAAACTTCCCAATTTGTTTTTCAAGCTATTGCCTCATCACGCATCGGAAATGAAGCAAAACTTGGTGTGAGCCTTCAATTGATGAAGAGTTAACGGACCTTGTTGCTTTCCAGCCACTTTTTCCAGGCGGCTTGACTGCCTGCAAACACATTGATGTCTGCATCGCCTTTAATGCCGGGGATGGTTCCTGTTCCGGTATATTGCCAGAATGTCCATGGATGAGGCCCGTATTTCTCTGTTGGATGACCAGCCGTCGAGCGCAACCAGAACGGATAGCCGTGCAGCTGATTGAGATTATTCTCATCGAAGAAGTCGACGGTGGTATAAATGATCGGGCGTTTGCCATAATGCTTTTCGACAGCATCAAGGAAAATCTTCATTTCCTTGCGCACGATTGCTTCATTCGGCCTCAGCTTGCATGAAGGAGAATGCGCATTCCATTCCATATCAAGCACTGGCGGCAAGGCGTTTGGATCACGCGGTACATTCTGGATATACCAGCGGGCCTGCTCGATCGCCGGACGGCAGAAATAATAGAAGTGATAAGCGCTGCGCGGAATGCCCGCCCGTTTTGCGCCGTTCCAGTGTTCGGTAAAGCGCTCGTCAAAACGGTCGCCGCCTTCGGTGGCTTTGATGAAGGCAAATGAAATGCCGCTGGCGCGAACTGCATTCCAGTCAACATCGACCTGATATTTGGAAACATCAGTGCCATGAACTGGATAATGCCACGGGGTGCGGCCCGTCCATTCAAACGGCTTGCGATCGCCGAAACGCGGAGCATTGACGGTACCCGATGGTCGCGCCATCTGCTGCAACTTGGTGTTGGACTTTTTTACATCTGAAAAGTCGTAATCCACTGTCGTACAGGCAGACAGAAGAAAAGCTCCAAGAGCAAGAAAGCAGCGGCTGGCGAGAGCGTTCATACAATAGTCCCGGTGTCGCGAATCAGTCTTAACAAGGGTTACGCGATCCCGTTGTCTGCGTCACCAGTTGAGACGGCAAAACTTTGCTCAAAATTTTTATGGAGTTGCGCGGATAATGGAGATCCATGCAAAGCCGTGATGCAGAACTTTGCATTTCAAACTTGCGCTTTGTTCTTTTGCAAGCCGGTCTGAAACCGTGAAAAGGTCTTCACGTGGCGTGACGTGGAACCAGTTTAGCCATGTGAAGAGCGCTTTCTTAAACCATCGCGGCAGGCGCTTCTGATCACCGAAATCGACAATATGCAGTTCGCCGCCGGGCTTTAAATGCCGGATGCTTTCCGTGATGACTGATTGCCACTGCGGGATCATCGAAACCGCATAGGAAATGAAGATGCGATCAAAACTATTTACGTTGAAAAGTGTAGCGGGATCAAAATGCGTTGCATCTGCCAGTTCAAGTCTGGTGCGGTCCGCAATATTGGCTCGTTTGGCGGCATTGCGAGCCGTATCAAGCATTTCTGCCGATATATCGATGCCGAAAAGCTGCGCATCCTTATAGGTCTCGGCTGTCTTGACCAGATTGCGACCTGTGCCGCAGCCGATCTCAAGAACGCTGCCGCCTTTGGGTACATTCAGGCCCGCAATCATTGGATCGCGGCCGAGAAGATAATATTTGCGCGTGGCATCGTAAAAATGTCGCTGACGCCGATAGACCCGGTCCATCAGGCTGGCATGATCGATACCCGGAACGGTTCTTGGATTAGCGCCCATTCATGCGTCTTTCAGAATATAGAGGTGGAAGCCACCATAGATGGAGGAGCGGTCGCGATCATGTAGTTCGCGGGACTTTTCTTCCTGATAGTCCCAGTGATCAAGGATGGTCTGATCAACGCGGCCCGGTAGCAAGCTTGGCTCTGCCGCCGTGCGGAAGATAACGCGCGCGCCGGGGGCTGCCGTGCGGGTGATTTCGCTCCAGAGCGCATTGAGCTGGGTATCGTTCATCCAATCCTGCGCGTCGAGCAGAATATAACGGTCCACGGATGAGGCCGGTTTCTGGCTTAGAAATTCCGTATAATTTGCATTGCGAACACTCATGCGATCAACGCGGGCGCGCACAGTGTCGAAATTCGTCCGCGACAGATAAGGCGGCAAGGGACCGGTGTCTTCATCATTGCTATAGCCGCGTCCAAAAGCCTGCCACGCGAAATAGTTTTCCGTGAGCGGAAAGGCGCAGGCGAGCTTTTCAAGGCGTGCGCGCAGCACAAAGGCCATGTCGCCGTTTCCCGCTGTTGCAAGCGCATCATATTGTTGCGGTGGAATGCCAAGGCCAAACAGCGAGGATTTGCGCGCCGTGGCCCAGCGCACCATGCGCTTTTCAAACAAAGGGGCGAGGGCCGTGTCGAAATAGCTGCGCTGTTCTTCTATGGAGCGTGCTTTAAGAATGTCGCGCGGATCAATACCGTAAAGGCGGGCGACGCGGTGGCCCATGCCGATAAAGACACCGAGCAAGCCGTGGCGATAGAGATCGCGTGAGAAGATGGAAATGCGCTGCCGACCGCTCCATTGGCGCTTTTCCCAATAGGTGCGGCTTTCGTTGTCCAGATGCGGGCGGATCAAACGCTGATAGGCTGCGAGATTGGCTTTGTCGTCGGCCTTGCCATAAAAGCGGTAGAAGCTCGCATAATCGGGCAGGTGCTTCAAGGCACCAAGTTTCAGTCGGTTGAACGCAACATGGGCGCTGTTCAGATCGACGGCCTCTACGCTGGCGGGATCAGCGATCAGATAAGAAAGCGCATTGCAGCCACCCGATGCAATTGTGACGATGCGATGGCCCGGCTGAATGTTCAGAGCGATCATATCCACTTCCGGGTCTTCCCAGATCTGCGGATAGACCAATCCTTTGAACAGCCACGCGAATAATCTTTCGGACACGCCATCGCGCGAAAGCGGATGGTTTTGCGTGACTGCGCGCTTGAGGATCGTGCCATTGCCATTCTGGTTGGTCATTCCCAATTCCCCGTATTTTTTAAAGCGCATTTTGAAAGGCAAGAAGTGGCTTTCGAAAAAATGTGCCGTTCATGAAAGACGAATCCGCTCTCGCTGCCGAAGTTAAGCACTCTCGGGTGACAGACGCGTGACGCGGGAAATATGGTTACTACTTTGTTATTATTTCGGTTTGTTACCAGCCGTAAGACTAATTGAGAGAACCTTTCCGCAAGCTTGCCGTTTTGTCCTGTGATGTTGGCATCGTCAGAAGCATCGCCGGGGACTTAAGAGCGGTGTGACGATTGTCTTGCGAAGGTGATTGGCCGTTCGAACGGTCAGACACGAGAAACCAGAGAGCGTTGGCTATATCCCCGCAACGCTGACTTATTAGGGAAGGATAGCCATCATGAAGAAGTTTTTAATTGCTTCGGTTGCTGCCGTATCGTTTTTGGGTCTTGCAGCGTGCAGTGACAATTCAAAAGATACGACAAGCACGCCATCCGCGCCTGCAAACACAGATACAACAACGACCACGCCTGCAACACCGGCGCCAGCGCCGGCACCAACAACGCCACCCGCAAACTAATACGCGGTGTGCGTGACGATAACCCGCCGATACGGCTGGATAACGAATGGCGGTCCGATTGTCGGATCGCCATTCGTCCCGTAAGGAGAAAAGTTGATGAATAATCCCGCAGTGATCGTCAATAAAGACAGTATAACTGCGTTTTCCATGTTCAAACGCAGGCTTTCTTCGGTTATGTCTTTCGTTATGAGCCGTAATTTTCTCTTTTTGATTTCCGCTATTGTTCTTGTTGCCCTTGCCGCTTGCGGTAGAGGGGATGAAGAACAGGCCGCAGCACCCGCAGAGCCTGCGCAGACAACTGCTGCCCCTGCGCAAGAGCAGACAGGTCCTGATCTTATAAAGGCGTTGCAGGATAATTCGGGAGTTATGACGCCGGAAGAGCAGAAGGCCGCAATAGAACGCGCACGCGTCAATGCGGAAGCTGCCGCAAAATCAGTTGGCCAGAAAGCCGAGCAGGTTCAGGCTGCGGGTGCGGCGGCGGTTGATGCCGCACAACGGTCGTTTGATGCGCGTCAGGCCGCGCAATAATTATCATTAAAGATCACATATTCTTGTAAAATATTGTTTTTTCGACTTTTGCAGCGGGTTGTTGTTTCCAGTCTTTACGGAATTATATAGAAACGATTCATGTCGATCTGGGTCCGCATCGGTGAATTTGTCACCTCCCTAACGTTTAACGCTATTTCGAGCGTTATTGAAGCTGTGCGAACGGTTTTCGAGGGTGATGCAGACACGCGCAGACGCGTTGCTTTCTCCATCGCAATGATCGCGCTTTCCGCCAAGATGGCAAAAGCCGATGGCGTGGTGACGCAGGACGAGTTTCGCGCCTTCAAGAGCATTTTTTCCGTGCCTGAAGAAGAATATGCCCATGTTGTTAAGCTGTATAATCTCGCGCAGCAGGATGTCGCGGGCTACGAAAGCTATGCGCGTCAGCTTGCCGGACTATGCCGTGAAGGTGACGAGAACTGCCACCTGTTGGAGGATATTCTCGACGGGTTGTTTCATATCGCAACCTCAGATGGCTACGTGCATGAGAAAGAAATGGCTTTCTTGTCGAGCGTGGCCGAAATTTTCGGCTATGACAAAGAGGGCTTTGATCGCATCGCACTCAGGCATGTTAATCGCGGCGAGGGCGATCCCTTTGCCATTCTTGGATTGGTGCGTGGCGTTTCATTTGAGGATGCGCGTAAGCGTTATCGTGCGCTTGTGAAAGAACATCACCCGGATAGGCTTGTTGCCGAAGGTCTTCCACTCGAATTCATCAATATTGCCAATGCGCGCCTTGCTGCGATTAATTCGGCTTGGGCCAGCGTAGAGAAACAACTGGAGGCAGCATGAGCGGTGCAGACGTCACACAGGAAGAAGTCTTAGCCGATCTCGCGCTGGTAAAGCCTGATTATCCGGGCGCATTGCTGGATATATCTCCAAATTTTGGTCCGAGACGCGATGGCAAGACACCGACCTATCTCATTTTGCATTACACGGGGCTAGCCACCGCACAAGAAGCCTTGGACGTGTTGAAATCCCCGGAACGCGAAGTATCGGCGCATTATCTGGTGCACGAGGATGGTCGTGTTGTGCAGATGGTGTCTGAAAAGGCCCGTGCATGGCATGCGGGCAACAGCTTCTGGAAGGGTGAAACCGACATCAATTCGGCCTCGATTGGCATTGAGATTGTCAATCCGGGTAATCTGGAAAACTATCCGCCTTTTGCAGAGCAACAGATCGAATCGGTGATTGATTTGTGCCGCAGTATTTGTGGGCGTTATGAAATCCAGCCTGAAAATGTACTGGCTCATTCGGACATTGCGCCTGAGCGTAAGACCGACCCCGGGCATAGTTTCCCATGGAGAAAACTCCACGAAGCAGGCATCGGCCATTATATTGAGCCAGCGTCTATCCGTGGCGGACGCTTTCTTGCGCGCGGTGAACAGGGGCAGCCGGTCGAGGCTTTACAGTCTATGCTTGCGCTTTATGGTTATAAAATTGAGATTAATGGTGTGTTCGATGAGACGACCGAGACGGTGATTAAGGCGTTTCAGCGGCATTTTCGGACACAAAATGTGGACGGTGTTGCCGACGTATCCACTATAGATACCCTCTACCGGCTTATTTTTTCACTGCAAAATGTTACCGCATAAGGCATGCTCGCTCCTCGGAAGTAGGGAGCGAAATATTTTCATATTTCTGTAATAGATTCATCATGCTAGCGAATTTGCAGCTTTAGGTGGTGGTGATTTTCCATCAATACGCGTATCACGGATTGTGACAGTGTTTATTACAACCTGTAAGACTATTTTACTTCCTCAACCAATCTTCGGCTGCATTTCCCCACCAAATGAACTGCCATTCCCAGCGACGACGGGCAGACAAAAGCCTGTTGAGCTGGATCATAAATCAAATGGCATTGCGATCTTCAGGGTCGGCGATACCGTATAAAAAAGATCCAAGACGGTAGGTTATGAAAGTAAATTTTGTTGTTGTATGCGCCCTCATTGGCGCCATGAGTTCTTTTGGCCTTAATTCTGCGATGAGTGCTCCGGTTAATGAGCCAACCAATCTTGCAGCCCTTCTCAAGGCACGAGCAATGAATAAGGCTGCAGAAGCCAACCAGTCTGAAAAGGCTTCACGTTCCGCTGACGCCACAAAGGCTGAACCAAAACAGAAAGCTCAGAAGGCTTCTGTGATTACCAAGCGTGCTCAACCGACTGCAAAGAGTGCTAAGCGCTCAAAGGCGCGTAATGAGGCTCCAAAGTCAGCACAGAGGAGCGGCAAGCCGTATTCCCAGATCATAAACTCCTATGCAGCGACTTATGGCGTACCCTCGGCGCTTGCACATGCGGTGGTTCGTCATGAAAGCAACTTCCAGCCAGATGTACGTGGTGCGGCTGGCGAAATCGGTCTGATGCAGATCAAGCTTTCGACCGCTCGTGGCCTTGGTTATTCCGGTTCGGCCAAAGGGCTTTATGAGCCTTCAACCAACATCCAGTACGGTATGAAATATCTCGCACAGGCACAGAAGCTTGGTGGCGGCAGCACCTGCGGCACGATCCTCAAATATAATGCCGGTCACGGCGCCAAGCGCATGAATCCAACGTCTGCAAAATATTGTAGCTCGGTGAAGTCCTATATGGCTGGGCTTTAGAGCGCGTTTCGATCTGATTGGATCAGATCGGCGCTCGAAGCATCTGTTTTAACGCGCATCCCGAAAACTGTTTCACACTTTTCTGGATGCGCTCTAAAGTTTTGTGTTGTCGGTCGCGTAGAGTTTTAGACCGATGATGTGAACGAAAAGCCGGTAGCGGTTTCGCTGCCGGCTTTTGCGTTGTGAATAATCTTTTCGAAACACGGTTCCCAGTTTCTTCGATCATGTTATATACGCGCCGTCAGTCGGTCGGGCAGCCGCACTTGTCATATGCTGAAAGGCGGCAGGTGAGGAAAGTCCGGGCTCCATGAAAACACGATGCCGGGTAACGCCCGGCGGGGGCGACCCCAGGGATAGTGCCACAGAAAGTAGACCGCCCCGTCTTCCGTACCGTTTAAGCTGAACGGCAGGGATGACGGGGTAAGGGTGAAAGGGTGGGGTAAGAGCCCACCGCGCCGGTGGCAACACAGGCGGCACGGTAAACCCCATTGGGAGCAAGACCGAATAGGGACGGCGCACCGGTTTGCAAGGATCGGTAATCAGTTTTCGGATCAGCCGTCCGGGTGGGTTGCAAGAGGCGGGTGGCAACATCCGTCCCAGATGAATGGCTGCCACGTTGGACGCAAGTCCGGCCATACAAAACCCGGCTTATAGACCGACTGACATTTTATCTATTTGTTACAACGGGACACCCATGAAGAAATCGTAGATGAGCTTCATGTTCAGCACGACGATAATGCATGCTGTGATTGCTGCAAGAAGTGTCACCCAGCGTGGTGCAACCAGCGCCCCCATCTTTTTCTTTTCTGCGGTAAACATCACCAGCGGTATGATGGCGAAGGGAAGCTGTAAGCTCAGAACGACCTGTGACAGGATGAGCAGTTCGGTTGTGCCTTGTGATCCATACATGATGGTGACGATTGCAGCGGGAACGATTGCGACAAAGCGTGTGATGGCACGGCGCAGCCAGGGCTTGAGCTTAATATCGATGAACCCTTCCATCACGATCTGACCAGCCATGGTCGCAGTGATGGTGGAATTCAATCCGCAGCACAGAAGTGCAATGGCAAAAAGTGTTGGTGCTAATGCAGAACCCAACAGGGGATTGAGCAAAGCATGCGCTTTGTCGAGATCTTCAACGCCAGTATTGCCGGTTGCATGAAAACTTGCAGCGGCGAGGATGAGGATCGACGCATTGACTAGCAATGCAAAGGTCAGGGCAATGGTTGAATCAAGCGTTGCAAACCGGATGGCTTCACGCTTTTCGGGCAGTGTGTGACCGTAGTCGCGGGTCTGGATGATGCCGGAATGCAGATAAAGATTATGTGGCATGACAGTCGCACCGATAATGCCGAGCGCTATATAAAGCATATCCGGGTTGCGAATAATTTCTGTCGTCGGCGCAAAGCCCCGGATTACTTCGCCCCATTTGGGTTCCGCCATTAAAATCTGAATCAGGAAGCAAAGAGCGATGACACCCAAAAGCGTGATAATCAGTGCTTCCACGCGACGAAAACCCTTGTTCTGCAAATAAAGAACCAGAAGCACGTCGGCAGCGGTGATAATGACGCCGATTTCCAGCGGAATACCGAAAAGAAGATTAAGACCAATCGCTGTACCGATGACTTCCGCAAGGTCGGTCGCGCATATGGCGAGTTCTGCCAGCAACCATAAAGGCCAAGCAAGAAAGCGCGGATAAGCATCGCGGCAGGCCTGCGCCAGATCGCGCCCGGTTGCAACGGCAAGTCGCGTGCAGAGCGCCTGCAACAGCACAGCCATGAGATTTGAGATCAGCACGACCAACAACAATGTGTAGCCGAAGCGTGAGCCACCGGCCAGCGATGTCGCCCAGTTGCCGGGGTCCATGTACCCCACTGCAACCAGATAGCCGGGGCCGAAAAAAGCCATTGCGCGGCGGAATTTAGAACCTGATCTGTTAATGCGTATCGAGCGGTGAACATCGGACATCGAAGCTTCGCCGCGGTCACGACGCCAACCTTCAAATGTAACGTCCGCGTGTACGGGAGGAGTATCTCCTCGATCGGCCACTTTAAATGCCATCGAATATGCCTTCAAATGCAATTGCAAACTATTTGCAAATAATATGACTGTGTTCATTTCTCGTCAACGAGAACAGATTGATGTCTTTTCATAAATTTGTGATTGGTCGGAAAAACCATTAACGCGCTCGATTCATTGCCAGCAGGAGATGAAAAGAAGCGGGAAAATTTTGTGTAACGTCTGGTTTTATGAACCGTCAGCGCCGCGCCTGTTGGGAAGTAGGTTGAGGGCGGCGCGTGCGACGCCTTCAGTGACAAAAGCCGCCACGTACCGTCGGGAAATGGTGAAAATAGCCCAGCTCTGCGTCGCAAAACCTCAATGGAGAACGAATCCAGGTTCGGTTTGGCTCCTCAACCTGTGCAGTTTTCATCCGTACAAGCTCCAAAACTAATCCCCCACAGACCTTAAAGGATAACGGTTCATTAAGCTTAATATCCGATAACTGTTTGAACGAATCCGTTGATTTGGCGCTTGTCGTGAATTGGCCGGAATTCATGCAGAAAATATAGGATAGCGGGATTTTTCCCGGGAAAGGATCGGGATGATGGCTAGCCTCGGCAGAGACCAATCTCAAGCCGAAGGGGCTCAGGTCCGTCACGTTCCGGTGCTTATTTCCGAAGTGATCGACGCCCTTAAGCTGGAAAGTGGCAAAGTGATCGTGGATGGCACTTTTGGTGCAGGCGGTTACACGCGATGCATTCTTGAGCAGGGTGCAGATGTGATTGCAATTGACCGTGATCCGACCGCGATTGAGGCCGGACAGGCGCTTGTGAAGCAGTTCGATGGCAGGCTCAATCTGGTCGAAAGTCGGTTTTCAAAGCTTGATGAGGCAGTCGCTCAGGTGTTGGGGGAAGACCGCAAAGTCGACGGCGTTGTGCTCGATATTGGCGTATCGTCGATGCAGATTGATGAAGCAGAGCGTGGCTTTTCTTTCCAGAAAGATGGGCCGCTCGACATGCGCATGTCGAACAAAGGTCCAACCGCTGCCGATGTTGTGAACCGTCTGAAGATGGGCGATCTTGCACGTATTTTTAATTTCTTAGGCGAAGAGCGTCATGCGGGGCGTATTGCGCGCATGATCGAAAAGCGTCGCGAAGCGCAGCCTTTTGCGCGCACGCTTGATCTGGCAAATGCCATTGAAGCGCTGGTTGGTCGTAATCCAAAGGTGCCTATTCATCCAGCAACGCGGGTGTTTCAGGCGCTGCGTATCTATGTAAATGACGAATTGGGTGAGTTGGCGCGGGCATTGCTTGCGGCTGAGCGGGTTGTGAAACCCGGTGGTCGTCTGGTCGTGGTCACCTTCCATTCTCTCGAAGACCGTATGGTCAAGCGCTTCTTTGCTGATCGCGTCGGGGGCAGCGCGGGATCGCGGCATTTGCCGGAAACGCATGTGCGCCATCCAAGCTTTACACCTGCGGTCAAGGGAGCTGTTGGTCCGAGCGCCGAGGAAGAACAACGTAATCCGCGTGCACGCTCTGCAAAATTGCGGGCCGGTATCCGGACTGAAAATCCGCCTCTTGAAGATGATCTTTCGCTTTTCGGGCTGCCAAAGCTGCCTGAAACGCATGAACTGACCCGGAGTTGAACGAGTGCTGCGTACTTTTGAACTCATCATGATAGCGGCGATGCTGGTGGCAGCAACGATCACCTATACCATCAAATATGATGCGGAGAGGCAGATCGCTGTCATTGCAAAACTACAGCGTCAGATCGATTCCGAAAGGGATACGATCACGCTGTTGCGCGCAGACTGGGCTTTGATGCGGCAACCGGGGCGCTTGCAGAGCCTGGTTGGCGTTTACTCGGATGAACTAAAACTTGCCCCGATTGAGGCGGAACAGCTTGCCATGGGTGTGGAAGATATTCCTGAACGTCAGTTGGACGATATACAGAAGCTTATTTCCGGTAGCGATGAACTTGTCGCCAGCGGTGTTCTGGAACCAGATGCAACGACAACTGGAAGCATTAAGAAGAATGGAGCGAGGCACTGATCATGCGGCTGAAGCTCGGATTTTCCAAAAAGAACAAAAAGAATATCGATGACGGCAGTTCGCCGGCTGGCAACGAAAAGCTCGCTGGCAATATGGCATTTGTCGGCTTGCGTAAAAAGCACGGCAACCGTGCACGCAATCGTCTTTGGATGGCTATTGTTTGCTTTGTCGGCATCTATGGCGTGATCGGCGGAAAGCTGGTTTATTTCGGTGTGATCGGTGGCGAAGATGAAGATTCCAACGGTCCCTCGGTGCATCAGCTCGCGTCGCGCCCCGATATTCTCGATCGCAATGGCGAAATTCTTGCAACCGACATCAAAACTGCTTCGCTTTTCGCTGAACCGCGCAAAATTGTTGACCCCGATGAAACAATCGAACTTCTTTCGACCGTCATTCCCGATCTTGACTGGGAAGCAACCTATCGCCGCTTGAAAAGTGGTGCAGGCTTCGTGTGGGTGAAGCGTGGCCTAACCCCGCGCCAACAAAGCCAGATCATGGCGCTTGGCGTGCCGGGTATTGGGTTCCGTACGGAAAAGCGCCGCTTTTATCCAGGTGGTCCAACCGCGTCTCATATTCTCGGTCTCGTCAATGTCGACAATCAGGGCATTGCGGGTATGGAAAAATATATCGACAGTCAGGGTCTGAGCGATCTGCGTGCTGCCGGTATGGCAACGGCGCAGTCGCTTGAGCCGGTTAAGCTCTCCATCGATATTCGCGTTCAGCACATTATGCGCGACGTGCTGGTTAAGGCTGTCGAACGTTATCGCGCAATTGCAGCGGGTGCTGTTGTACTGAATGTGAAGACAGGCGAAGTCATAGCGATGGCTTCTGTGCCGGATTTTGATCCGAACAATCCTGTTCATGCGCTGGATAAGGATCGCCTCAACCGAATGTCGGCCGGCACCTATGAAATGGGCTCAACGATCAAGAGCTTCACGACGGCAATGGCGCTTGATTCCGGAAAGTTCACGCTTCAGTCGAAGATCGACGCATCGCGTCCGTTGGTAATCGGACGTCAGACCATTCGCGACTTTCATGGTAAGGGCCGCGTTCTGACGCTGCCGGAAGTGTTTATTTTCTCGTCCAATATCGGCTCTGGTCATGAGGCCAATGTGGTCGGGATCGAAGGCCATCGCGCATTCTTGAAGAAGATGGGCTTGCTGGATCGTATGCAGACAGAACTGCCTGAAGTGGCGCGTCCTGTCGAGCCGCGTGTTTGGAGAAAAGTTCACTCCATGACCATTTCGTTCGGTCATGGCATGATGACCACACCGCTTCAGACTGCTGTGGGTGCTGCAGCACTTATGAATGGTGGCAAGCTGATCGAACCAACTTTCCTGACACGTACGCAGGCTGAGGCCAATCAGGTTGCCCAGCAGGTCATTCATCCGCAAGTATCAGCCGACATGCGTTATCTTTATCGTCTGAACGCAACCGCGCCCGGCGGTTCAGGCAAGCGTGCAACCGTTCAGGGTTATCGCGTCGGTGGTAAGACAGGGACGGCGGAAAAGGTTGTGCATGGTCGCTATTCCAAAGATGTGCGCTTTAATGCCTTTCTTGCATCCTTTCCGATGGATGATCCGACCTATGTCGTTTTGACCATCATCGATGAACCGAAGCCTGAAGAAGGCAAGTTAACTGCAACAGCCGGTCTGAATGCTGCGCCGATGGTTTCAGAAATTATTCGTCGCTCGGCCACTTTTTTGGGAGTTAAGCCCGATTTTAAACAGGAATTTGCGCCAGCTGAGTCTGAAATCGCTTCTCTTGATTCTGTAAACGACTGAATTGTGCCGTTTTGCTGCGGAAAGCAGGAACTGTACCACTGAACCTGGATTTTGATGACCATGAAGTTGAAGGACATTACACTCTTTAAAGAACTGGCCACCGATGCTGCGGGCGAAGTGGATATTTCAGGTGTGACTTCGGACTCGCGCAAAGTTGAGCGCGGCTTCCTGTTTGCGGCCCTTAAAGGCGTGAAGGCCGACGGTTCCGCCTATGCGATTGATGCAGTCAAGCGCGGCGCAGTTGCCATTATTGCTGGTAAAAATACAGCGCTGGATAATCTGGGCGTGCCAGTCCTGCATGTTGATGATCCGCGCAATGCACTGGCGGTAGCAGCCGCACAGTTTTACGGCAAACAGCCGGAAGTTATGGTTGCGGTTACGGGTACGAGTGGGAAAACTTCCGTTGCTTCGTTTACGCGCCAGATTTGGGCCTATGCTGGCTTTCCTGCCGCAAATATTGGAACCACGGGTGTCTTTTCGCCGACGCGCAGTGATTACAACTCGCTGACGACGCCTGATCCGGTCGAGTTGCATCGCGTTCTGGCCGAGCTTGCTGATGAAGGTGTAACCCATGCTGCGATGGAGGCCTCCTCGCATGGCCTTGATCAACGTCGCCTCGATGGTGTGAAGCTCGCAGCTGCCGCTTTTACCAATCTTGGTCGCGATCATATGGATTATCACTCGACGATTGAGGAATATCTGAACGCCAAAATGCGCCTGTTCGATACGCTTTTGCCGAATGGCGCGCCAGCGATTATTTTTGCGGATGATCAGTTCTCGCCACAGGCAATCGAAGCAGCAAAAGCTGCCGGATGCGATGTGAAAACGGTGGGTCGCAAGGGTGATTTCATCACGATCAAGCGTGTTGAGCATGAACGCTTCCGTCAGCATGTCGAAGTTCGGATCGGTGATGAAATCTTTGAAGTCGAGCTGCCGTTGGCGGGCGACTTTCAGGTCGCCAATGCACTGGTATCAGCAGCTTTGGCGATGGTGACGGGTGTTCCGGCTGCGGCTGCTATGCGTGCGCTGGAGCGTCTTAAGGGTGCACCGGGCCGCCTTGATCTCGTGGGTGCAACCGAAGGCGGTGCGCCTGCCTACGTGGACTATGCGCACAAGCCGGAAGCGCTTGAAAATGTTCTGACTTCTGTTCGCCCATTTACCACAGGCCGCGTTATCGTGGTGTTTGGCTGTGGCGGTGATCGTGACAAGGGCAAGCGCCCGATCATGGGTGAAATCGCGGCACGTCTTGCCGATGTCGCCATTGTCACTGATGACAATCCGCGTTCGGAAGTGCCTGCGCAGATCCGTTCGGAAATTATGGTAGCGGCTCAAGGTGCTGTGGAAATTGGTGATCGTCGCGAGGCAATTTTCACTGCTGTTTCGATGATGATGCCGGGCGACACGCTTGTCGTTGCGGGCAAGGGGCATGAAGAGGGCCAGATCGTCGGCGACATCACGCTGCCGTTCTCGGACCATTCGGAGGTGGCGGCGGCACTGGCTGCCCGCCTTGAAGAGAATAAGTATTGAGGAGCATGAGGGATGAGTGACTGGCTTTGGACATCTGCCGATATGGTGGAGGCCATGGAAGGCCGGCCCTTCGGTACATTGCCTGCGGGGATCACCGGAATTTCCATTGATAGCCGTACGCTCAAAGACGGTGAAGCCTTCTTTGCGATCAAAGGCGATCTGTTTGACGGCCATGATTTTGCAACTGCTGCTATGGCTGCGGGTGCCGGTCTTCTGGTCGTCAATGAATCCCGGCTCCCCGCACTTGGTAATCTTAAAATTCCAATGATCGTGGTCGAGGATGTGCTGGATGCAATGACCAAACTCGGTCTTGCTTCGCGTGAACGCTCGAAGGCTCAGATCATTGCCGTAACAGGTTCTGTTGGAAAGACGACGACCAAGGAAGCGCTGCGCCATGTTTTGGCCGATTGCGGCAAGGTTCATGCCTCGGTTGCTTCATTTAACAATCATTGGGGTGTGCCACTGACGCTCGCGCGTATGCCCGCTGACACAGATTATGGTGTGTTCGAAATCGGCATGAACCATCATGGCGAAATTCGCCCACTGGTAAAGATGGTGCGTCCACATGTTGCGATGATCACGCTGATTGCACCGGCGCACCTTGGTCATTTTGCCAATCTCGAAGAGATTGCAGTGGCAAAAGCCGAGATATTTGAAGGCATTGTGCCCGGCGGCTATGCATTGCTCAATCGCGATGACAAGCGTTTCAAACAGTTGGAAGAACTGGCTGAAAAGGCCGGCGTCGAGCATGTCGTGACCTTCGGAGAAAATGCACAATCCGATTATCGCTTGCGCGAAGTGAAGATGCATCCGACCTGCTCGTGCATGACGGTGAAGATCGGCAGCGAAGAAGCTTTCGTGAAAGTTGGCATGCCGGGCCGTCATATCGTGCAGAACATGCTGGCGGTTCTGGGTGCTGCCCATCTGGTTGGTGCAGACATGGCCAAAGTTTCAATCGCCATGGCAACACTGACCGCTGAAGGTGGACGCGGCGCGCGTCATGTGCTGGAACACCCGGATGGCGGTTCTTTCACGTTGATCGATGAAAGCTACAACGCTAACCCAACATCAATGCGCGCTTCGCTTTCGTTGTTGCAAGCAACCCCGCCCGAAGCGCCGCGCGGTCGCCGCATTGCCATTCTTGGCGACATGCTGGAGCTTGGTCGTCAGTCCGGCAAGCTTCATGCCGATCTTGCACGTCCTATCGTGGATGCAGAAGTGAACGTGCTTTACATCGGTGGACGCGAAATGTCGGTGCTCAAAAACGCCTTGCCGGTTGAAATTCACGTCGAATACAGGCAGAGCACCGAAGAATTGTTGCCGCTGGTGACGAAGGCTGTGCGTCCCGGTGACGTTGTCATGGTGAAGTCATCCAAAGGAATTGGCTTTTCCAAGATCGTCAAGGCGCTTACCAATCAGTTTCCGCCAGTGGTGCCCGCCGAATAGCCGTTTTTGAGGGATTTTTCTCCGCATGTTGATGCTTCTTTCAGTCTTCGCCGATCATGTGACAGCGTTCAACGTGTTCCGCTACATCACGTTCCGCACCGGCGGAGCGATGATCACCTCGGCGTTGATCGTTTTTCTGTTTGGCCCTGCGATCATTAATTCGCTGCGTGCACGACAGGGAAAAGGTCAGCCAATCCGTGCTGATGGCCCTCAGACCCACTTCAAAAAAGCCGGTACGCCCACTATGGGCGGTCTGATGATCATGACCGGCATTCTGGTATCGTGTTTCTTTTGGGCCAATCTTTCCAGCGTCTATGTCTGGGTTGTCTTGATGGTTACCGTCGGTTTTGGCGCTATCGGCTTTTATGACGATTATCTCAAGGTGACGAAACAGTCCGACAAGGGCTTTTCGGGCAAGTCGCGTCTGGCAATCGAGTTTCTGATTGCAGCCGTTGCTGCCTTTATCATCATGCGCGCAGGACAGGAGCCGTTCTCGTCCTCGCTGACATTCCCATTTGTGAAACAGTTTGTTCTGAATCTTGGCTGGTTCTTCATTCCGTTGGCAGCATTCGTGATGGTTGGTGCCGGCAATGCCGTAAACCTGACTGATGGTCTTGATGGTTTGGCGATCGTGCCGGTTATGGTTGCGGCAGCATCCTTTGGCTTCATCGCATACCTTTCGGGTAATGCGATTTTTGCGGATTATCTGCAAATCCACTTTGTTCCGGGTACGGGTGAGCTTGCGGTGGTGCTGGGTGCTGTGATTGGCGCTGGGCTTGGCTTTTTGTGGTTCAATGCGCCGCCTGCTGCAATCTTTATGGGTGACACGGGTTCGCTGGCGCTCGGCGGGATGCTTGGCACTGTGGCTGTTGCGACGAAGCACGAAATCGTGCTTGCGATCATTGGCGGATTGTTCGTGGTCGAAGCGCTGTCGGTCATCATTCAGGTTGGTTCATTCAAGCTTACCGGCAAGCGTGTGTTTTTGATGGCACCTATTCATCACCATTTTGAAAAGAAGGGCTGGACGGAAAGTCAGGTCGTGATCCGGTTCTGGATCGTGGCTATTATCCTCGCCATGATTGGCCTTTCCACATTGAAGCTGAGATAAGGCACGAGAATGATCCCGATCACCGCCCTTAAAGACAAGACTGTTGCCCTCTTCGGATTGGGCGGGTCGGGAATCGCCACTGCCAAAGCCATTGTAGCGGGTGGAGCGAAGATCATTGCCTGGGACGATAATCCTGACAGTGTGGCACGTGCGCAGAGTGCAGGCATCGCGACGGGTGATTTGAGGCAGGCTGACTGGTCACTATTCGCTGCCTTTGTGCTTTCGCCCGGCGTACCGCTGACCCATCCCAAGCCGCACTGGACGGTTGACCTGGCTCACGCTGCTGGTGTCGAGATTATTGGCGACGTCGAACTGTTCGTGCGTGAGCGTAATCATATTGCGCCGGATTGCCCGTTTATTGCCATCACGGGCACCAATGGCAAATCAACGACGACAGCACTGATTGCGCATATTATCAAAGCTTCAGGTCGCGATATGCAGCTTGGTGGCAATATTGGAACGGCTATCCTGACGCTGGAGCCACCAGCGACAAATCGCTATTACGTGGTTGAATGTTCGTCTTACCAGATTGATCTTGCATCTTCGCTTAATCCGACTGCCGGTATCCTGCTGAACCTGACGCCGGACCATCTTGATCGCCACGGTTCGATGGAAAATTATGCGACGATCAAAGAACGACTGGTTACAAAGAGTCATGTCGCTATTGTCGGAAATGACGACCAACATTGCGCGGCAATCGCCGACAAGCTTGAGGCAAATGGCGTAAAGACCATTCGTATCTCCAAGGACAAGCACCTTGAAAACGGTGCTTTTGCCGATGGCCCAAAGCTCTATTCTGCCAATGCAGGCAAGATCGAAGAACTGGCTTCGCTACAAGGTATCGGATCGCTGCGCGGTGCGCATAATGCGCAAAACGCATTGGCCGCAATCTCTGCCTGTCTTGCGGTTGGACTTTCAATTGATGAAATCCGAGCAGGATTGAAAAGTTTTCCCGGTCTTGCGCATCGCATGGAGCAAGTGGGGCATCGGGGCAAGGTTCTCTTCGTCAATGATTCCAAGGCGACGAATGCCGAAGCAACTGCACCTGCATTGTCGTCTTTTGCGAAAAATATTTACTGGATTGCCGGTGGGGTACCAAAGGCTGGCGGCATTGCTGCCCTGTCAGAGTTTTTTCCACGCATCGCCAAAGCCTATCTGATTGGCGAAGCTGCCGCACAATTTGCGGCTACACTTGGTGATGCAGTGCCATTTGAAATTTCCGATACGCTGGTTGTGGCGGTTGAGCATGCTGCCCGCGATGCAGGCAATGATGCAGCAAGCGAGCCGGTTGTGCTGCTTTCGCCTGCCTGTGCAAGCTTTGACCAGTTTCAGAATTTTGAAAAACGTGGCGATGCATTCCGCACCGCCGTTCTCACGCTCCCGGGTATTGAACCAATCGGAGGGAAAAGCTGATGGTAAGTCGCGTTGACCGTGGTGCTGTCGCCAATTGGTGGTGGACAATTGACCGTTACTTTCTGGCCGCATGTCTGGCCCTGATGGGCCTTGGTGTGCTGCTGTCCTTTGCAGCAAGTCCTGCGGTTGCACAGCGCATCGGCCTCGACAGCTTTCATTTTGTTGAGCGTCAGACGTTTTTCATGATCCCTGCTGTGGCGGTGATGATCGGTGTTTCGTTTCTGTCACCGCGCCAGGTCAGGCGTTTTGCGCTGATACTGCTCTGCATTTCGCTGTTTCTAATGGCGGCCGCACTTTTCGTTGGCATTGAAATTAAGGGTGCGCGTCGCTGGGTCAGTCTTGCTGGCATTTCCATTCAGCCGTCTGAATTTATGAAGCCTGCTTTCGTGGTGATTTGCGCATGGCTTTTTTCCGAACGTGAGCGCGGTGGCCATATGCCGGGCTATTTTCTGGCCATGATGTTGTTTTGTGTGAGTGCAGGATTGTTGATGCTGCAACCTGACTTTGGTCAGACAATGCTCACCACAGGTACCTGGGGCGCAATGTTCTTCCTTGCTGGCCTGCCGATGTTCTGGATCCTCTGCCTGGGTGGTATCGCAGTTGTTGGTGCGTTTGGCGCGTACATGACGCTGGACCACGTTGCAGGTCGTGTTGACAGGTTTATGACCGGCGAGGGTGATACGTTTCAGGTAGACATGGGCCGCGAAGCCATTCTGCGCGGCGGCTGGTTTGGCCAGGGTCCGGGTGAAGGCATCGTCAAGCGCAGCATTCCTGATAGTCATACAGATTTTATTTTCTCGGTTGCGGCCGAGGAATACGGCATCATCCTGTGCATGATCATTATGGCGCTGTTTGCATTTATCGTAATCCGCGGCCTGTCGATTGCGCTTCGTGAGCGCGATGCTTTCACGCGCCTTGCTGTGTCGGGCATCGTGATCCTGTTCGGCTTCCAGTCGATCATCAACATGGCGGTTAATCTGCATCTGATGCCTGCAAAGGGTATGACGCTGCCGTTTATTTCTTATGGCGGTTCGTCGCTGGTGGCGATTGCGATTACCATGGGCATTTTGCTGGCGCTGACACGCCGTCGTCCGGAAGCGCGCATGACGCACACGGTCAGTATGGGCGAGCGTATTCCGGTTTTGTGAGGGCAATATGGGCAAAGGCGTAATTGTACTGGCTGCCGGAGGAACCGGTGGCCACTTGTTTCCTGCTGAAGCGCTGGCGCATGAGCTGAAGTCTCGTGGCTGGGATGTGCATCTTGCAACCGATGCGCGTGCGCAACGCTTCGCCGGGGCCTTTGATCAGGACCATGTGCACGTGATCCGGTCAGCCACCATTGCCGGTCGCAATCCGATTGCGCTTGCGCGCACGCTTTGGTCGCTGTGGCAGGGTAATCTGGATAGCCGTAAATTGTTTCGCCGTTTGAAGCCTAAGCTTGTTGCCGGCTTTGGTGGTTATCCGACTTTGCCGCCGCTTTATGCGGCCAGCAATATGGGCGTTCCAACCCTTGTGCATGAGCAGAATGCCGTCATGGGGCGTGCCAATAAGGGCTTGGCCGCACGTGTGAAGGCGATCGCTGGCGGCTTTCTGCCAGCGGCAGGCGGCGCTCACGCTGATAAGATTATCGCGACCGGTAATCCGGTTCGTGCGCCGGTGCTTGCCGCAGCCAAGACATCTTATAAGCCAGCCAAAGAAGGTCAGCGTTTTCGATTACTGGTTTTTGGCGGTAGTCAGGGTGCGCAGTTTTTTTCAAATGCGATCCCAGAAGCAATTGCGCTTTTGCCAGAGGGCGAGCGTGCAAGGCTGTTGATTACGCAGCAAGCCCGCAAAGAGGATGAGGCCGCCGTTCGTGCCGCCTATCAGAAGCTGCGTGTTCCGGCTGATGTTGCGCCGTTCTTCAACGATATGCCCGCGCGTATTGCGGATGCGCATTTTGTGATTTCGCGTTCCGGCGCTTCTACGGTTTCGGAAATCGCAGCGATTGGTCGCCCGGCCATGCTGGTGCCGTTCCCGTATGCGCTTGACCATGATCAGGCGGCGAATGCGCTCGCGCTCGAAAGTGCCGGTGGTTGCGAAGTTGTGCGTCAGTCACAGCTTACGCCGCAGCGGCTTTCGGAGATCATCAGTTCTGCCATAAACGAGCCTGAAAGGCTTGAACAACAGGCAAAAGCTGCAAAAAGCGTTGGTAAGCCAGATGCCGCGCAGTTGCTTGCTGATCTTGCAGAGGCTATTGCAGCAGGACAATCAGTTCAGCAATTCAAAGAAGGAACTCGGCCATGAAAATGCCGCTCAACATCGGGCTTGTCCATTTTATCGGGATCGGCGGCATCGGCATGAGCGGCATTGCGGAAGTGCTGCATAATCTTGGCTACAAGGTGCAGGGTTCGGACCAGTCGGACAGCGCCAATGTACAGCGCCTGCGCGAGAAGGGCATTGAAGTTTTTGTCGGTCACAAGGCTGAAAATCTTGGCGATTCGGAAGTGATTGTCGTTTCGACCGCGATCCGCAAAAACAATCCTGAACTCGTGAGCGCTCGCGAAAAGCTTCTGCCAATCGTCCGCCGCGCTGAAATGCTAGCGGAATTGATGCGCTTCCGTCGTGCTGTCGCTATTGGCGGCACGCATGGCAAGACCACCACCACATCAATGGTGGCAGCATTGCTTGATGCCGGTCATCTTGACCCGACCGTCATCAATGGCGGCATCATCAATGCATATGGCACCAATGCTCGGATGGGTGATGGCGACTGGATGGTCGTTGAAGCGGATGAAAGCGATGGCACATTCCTGAAACTGCCAGCTGATATTGCGGTTGTTACCAATATCGATCCTGAACATCTCGATCATTATGGCAATTTCGACAATGTGCGCGCTGCTTTTGCGCAGTTCGTTGAGAATGTGCCGTTCTACGGTTTTGGCGTGATGTGTCTCGATCACCCGGAAGTACAGGCTCTGGTCAGCCGCATCGAAGACCGCCGCATTGTGACTTATGGTCAGAACCCTCAGGCCGATGTGCGTTTCCTCAATCACCGCATGGAAGGCGCTGTCAGCCTGTTTGACGTGCTGATTCGTTCGCGTAAGGGAGATACAACCGAGATTAAAGATCTGCGTCTGCCGATGCCGGGTCTGCACAATGTTTCCAATGCCACGGCTGCGATAGCGGTTGCGCATGAATTGGGAATTTCTGCCGACGATATTCGTCGGGGACTTGGTGCATTTGGTGGTGTGAAGCGTCGTTTCACCCATACGGGTACTTGGAACGGCGTCGAGATTTTCGACGATTACGGTCATCATCCGGTTGAAATTCGTGCGGTGCTGAAAGCGGCGCGCGAAGCAACCAAAGGTCGTGTTGTCGGTATTGTCCAGCCGCATCGCTATACGCGCCTTCACAGCCTGTTTGATGAATTTGCTGCATGCTTCAACGACGCCGATACGGTTATCGTGACACCGGTTTATACCGCTGGAGAAGACCCGATTGAGGGTGTGGATTCGGAAACACTCGTGTCGCGTATCAAGACGGCTGGTCATCGTGATGCACGTTTTGCAAGTGGGCCTGAAACCTTGGCCCCATTGGTTGCATCCATTGCAGAGCCCGGTGATTTCGTGGTTTGTCTGGGTGCAGGCAACATCACGCAATGGGCTTATGCCTTGCCGAAAGAACTGACTGAGCAGGGTGCGAAGTAATGGAAAGCGGTGAGGCGCTTCTCAAGAAGCTTGATGGCAAGCTGTCGGGCTTGCGTGGCAGGCTGACGCCTGATGCCGGTATGGACAAGATCACATGGTTTCGCGCCGGTGGTCCTGCACAGGTTCTTTTTCAGCCTGCGGATGAGGAAGACCTGTCGGCATTTCTGAAAGCTGTGCCGGAAGAAATTCCGCTTCTGGTTGTAGGTATCGGCTCCAATCTTCTGGTGCGGGACGGCGGTATTCCAGGCTTTGTGGTGCGCTTGTCGGCCAAGGGCTTTGGTGAAGTTGAGCATGTCTCTCAAACGCAGCTGCGGGCAGGGACAGCAACGCCCGACAAGCGTGTGGCATCGGCAGCGCTTGATGCAGGTCTTGCGGGCTTTCATTTCTACCATGGCATTCCCGGCGGTATTGGCGGCGCTCTTCGGATGAATGCTGGTGCTAATGGTGTTGAAACCTGCGAGCGTGTGGTGGAAGTGCGCGCACTTGATCGCAAGGGCGAACTGCATATCCTTTCCAATGCCGATATGGGTTATGCCTATCGTCATTCGTCGGCCTCGGCTGATCTGATTTTCACCTCGGTTCTGTTTGAAGGTGTTCCGGGCGAGCGTGAAGAAATCAAAAAAGCCATGGACGACGTCCAGAATCACCGTGAGACGGTGCAGCCTGTGCGTGAGAAAACCGGTGGTTCGACCTTCAAGAATCCTGAAGGCACATCTGCCTGGAAAGAAATTGACAAAGCAGGCTGTCGCGGTTTGCGTGTCGGTGGCGCACAGATGTCTGAGATGCACTGCAATTTTATGATCAATACGGGTGACGCCACTGGGTATGATCTTGAAACGCTTGGCGAGACAGTTCGCGCTAAAGTTTATGAGAATTCCGGCATTCGCCTTCATTGGGAGATTAAAAGGCTTGGCTTGTTCCAAGAAGGCAAGCAAGTAAAAGAATTCTTATAAAAATTAACATTTTAAGAAGCCCGGATTTCCCACTGAAATCTCGGGCTTTTTTCTGCTTATTGAGTCGTTCGTAAGTTGCTCCCCTTTTGATAGGGGCTTGCCACGGAATCAACTCTCTGATTCTTTATGGTTAACCGTACAGTGATTTGATTCGTCAGGGTTTTCCTGACTTGGGTGTCTGCTGCGTAGTGTAGCCGGGCTATCCTGATTCTATTTTTGATTCGAGCGCAGGGGATGCGCAGAGGGGATGACTAACGTGGCTGGACAGAAGGCTCAAAAGCACGTCGCCGTTTTGATGGGCGGTTTCTCTTCTGAGCGCCCGGTCAGTCTGTCGTCTGGTGCTGCCTGTGCTAAAGCTCTTGAGGAATGCGGTTATCGCGTTACCCGTGTCGATGTTGATCGCAATGTTGCAAGCGTTCTCGCGGAATTGAAGCCTGATGTAGCGTTTAACGCACTGCATGGTCCGTTTGGTGAAGATGGCACAATTCAGGGTATCCTTGAGTATCTCCAGATTCCTTACACGCATTCTGGTGTGCTGGCTTCGGCACTTGCTATGGACAAGGACCGCGCCAAGACTGTTGCGTCTGCTGCGGGTGTAGCAGTTGCTCCTTCGCGCCTCATGAACCGTTTTGATATTGGTTCAGAGCATCCGATGCAGCCGCCTTATGTCGTGAAGCCTGTTCGTGAAGGTTCGAGCTTCGGTGTGGTCATCGTCAAGGAAGATCAGACTCACGCGCCGCAGATCATCGGCTCGAGCGAGTGGAATTATGGTGCCGAAGTTCTGGTCGAAAAATACATCCATGGTCGTGAATTGACCTGTTCGGTGATGGGTGATCGCGCGATGGACGTCTGCGAGATCATCCCGGTGGGTCATCAGTTCTATGATTTTGATTCAAAATACGTGCCTGGCGCATCAACTCACGTATGTCCGGCAAAAATTTTACCAAATATTTACCAAAAAATACAAACAATGGCCCTTACGGCGCATCGGGCAATCGGGTGTCGGGGCGTAAGCAGATCAGACTTCCGTTTCGATGATCGTTTTTCTGAAGAAGGCGAAGTTATCTGGCTGGAAGTGAATACCCAGCCGGGCATGACTCCTACCTCGCTCGTACCTGACATCGCGAAGACGGCAGGTATCTCTTTTGGTGAATTGTTGAGTTGGATGGTGGAGGACGCGTCTTGTTTGCGTTAAACGGCAGATCACATGAATACAGGCGTTCGGGCGCGATGCGGGATGCATCGGGTGCAGCCTTTGTTCTGCCGCGCATCTTGCGCAAGCCTTTCCGCTTTGCTGTTCGTATGTTTCAGGGCAATATCAATGTTCCGCGTTATGCCGGTACGATTGGTATGCTTGGCTTTCTTGGTGCAACCGGCATTTACGGCATGGTGCTCGGCGGTCATTCCGAAAATATGGTCAAGGCGACTGCCTCGACATTTGGTTTTGCAATTGAGGACGTAAAGGTCGTTGGCAACAACGAAACGTCAGATATTGATATTCTTGGTCAGCTTGAGCTGGACGGTGAGACGTCACTCGTAGGCCTGAGTGCTGAAGGTGCGCGTCAGGCTATCGCCAAGTTGCCGTGGGTTGAAAGTGCTGAAGTGCGTAAGGTCTATCCGGGTACGCTTCTGGTTGCGCTTGAAGAGCGCAAAGCCTTTGCTGTTTGGCAAAATGGTCAGGAGCTTTCGCTGATTGATTCGGCAGGAGATACCATCGTTCCATTCCGTCCGGGTCGTTACAACGCTCTCCCGCTTGTTGTGGGTGAGGGTGCGGAAAAGCGGGTAAAAGGCTTTGTAGATGAAGTAGCGGCATATCCGGAGCTCGCTGGCAAGGTGCGCGCTTATATCCGCGTTGCCGACCGTCGCTGGGATATTCTTCTTGAAAATGGCGTTCGCATCATGCTGCCGGAAGATGAGCCGATGAAGGCTCTCGCTCAGGTCGAGCGTCTTGATCGCGAAAAGAACCTTCTGTCACGCGATATTTCAGGTGTCGATCTTCGTCTCAATGATCGCATTACGGTTCAACTGACGCCAAGTGGCATGGAGCAACGCCAGAAGTTTTTGGCGGAGCGTAAAAAAGAATTATCCCGCACGGGGAAGCGCGTATGAGTATGCTTGGCGGAAAAAGTTCACCACAGGGCGGAACTGCAGGGCGCAAAGTGCGCCTTCTCACGGTTCTGGATGTTGGCTCAAGCAAAGTTTCCTGCGTGATTGCGCGGCTGCGCCCGCATGAAAGCGGCGTATTGCTGCCGGGGCGCACGCATCGTATGGAAGTGCTCGGTATCGGCCACCAGCGCTCGCGCGGTGTGAAGTCTGGCGTTATTATTGACCTCGATGCCGCGGAACAGTCGATTCGTCTTGCAGTGGATGCAGCGGAGCGCATGGCGGGTCTGACCGTCGATAGCTTGATCGTTAATATTTCTGCCGGTCGCCTTAAGAGCGAAACCTTCACCGCAAGCGTCAATCTTGGCGGTCATGAAGTTGAGCAGACCGATATTCGCCGCGTGTTGTCTGCCGGTGCCAAGCAGGCTCTTGCCGCCGAACGTCACCTCGTGCATTCGCTGCCTGTCGGCTACACGCTTGATGGCGAACGCGGCATTCGCGATCCGCTTGGTATGCTCGGCGATAGCCTTGGCGTCGATATGCATGTGCTGACGGCTGACGCAGCCCCACTTCGCAATCTTGAGCTTTGCGTCAATCGTTGTCATCTTTCGGTCGAAGCAATTGTTGCGACACCTTATGCAAGCGGGCTTGCAGCTCTCGTTGGTGACGAAGCTGAAATGGGTGCTGCCTGCATCGATATGGGCGGCGGCACAACCACGATTTCCGTCTTCTCCGAAGGCAAGTTTATTCACGCTGATGCAGTTGCAATCGGCGGCAATCACGTCACGATGGACGTGGCACGCGGCTTCTCCACGCGTATGGAAGACGCCGAACGCCTCAAGGTCATGTATGGCTCGGCGCTGCCAAGCGCTGCCGATGACCGCGATCTCATCTCGGTTCCGCCAATTGGCGATGATGAGCGTGATGTACCCAATCAATATCCGCGTTCGGTTTTGACGCGGATCATCCGTGCACGTGTGGAAGAAACGCTGGAACTGGTTCGCGACAGGCTGAACCAGTCGGGCCTCGGGCATATTGTGGGCAAGCGCGTGGTTCTGACCGGTGGCGCGAGCCAGTTGCCGGGCATGCCAGAAGCTGCAAGGCGGATTCTTGCAAGAAATGTACGCATCGGGCGTCCGCTAGGAATAGCGGGATTGCCTGAAGCGGCCAAGGGTGCGGCTTTCTCCGCGACCGTCGGTCTTCTGATTTACCCACAGGTGGCAGGTATTGAAGAACGGTCTGTGAAAGCAGCTTCCTCCGGTCTTATGACCGGTACGGGGGGGCGAATTCAGCGTGTCGGCCGATGGCTGAGAGAGAGTTTTTGAGTAAACATTGAGTAGAGATTTGATTGCGTGATGTGGGCGTAACCATCAGCGTAATAACCAATTAGCACCGCGGCGGCGAAGCGGTGAGAGGCTTAAGAGGAACGAGAACCATGACCATTAATCTGCAAAAGCCGGACATCACCGAGCTGAAGCCTCGCATCACCGTATTTGGTGTGGGCGGCGGCGGCGGCAACGCGGTCAACAACATGATCAATGCCGGTTTGCGCGGTGTGGATTTTGTTGTGGCAAACACCGATGCGCAGGCTTTGACGATGTCGAAGTCGGAGCGCATGATCCAGCTTGGTGCTGCTGTCACCGAGGGTCTGGGCGCAGGTTCGCAGCCTGAAGTTGGCCGTGCGGCCGCTGAAGAGTGCATTGACGAAATCGTCGATCATCTCAATGGCACGCATATGTGCTTCGTCACTGCCGGCATGGGCGGCGGTACTGGTACGGGTGCTGCTCCTGTTGTGGCACGCGCTGCACGCGAACGCGGTATCCTCACCGTTGGCGTCGTTACCAAGCCGTTCCATTTCGAAGGTGCTCGCCGCATGAAGACGGCTGAGCTTGGCATCGAAGAACTGCAGAAGAATGTCGATACGCTTATCGTCATTCCAAACCAGAACCTCTTCCGCATCGCCAATGATAAGACAACCTTCGCTGATGCATTCGCAATGGCTGATCAGGTGCTCTATTCGGGCGTTGCCTGCATCACCGATCTGATGGTCAAGGAAGGCCTCATTAACCTCGACTTTGCTGACGTCCGTTCGGTTATGCGCGAAATGGGCAAGGCGATGATGGGCACGGGCGAAGCTTCGGGCGAAGGCCGTGCGATGGCTGCTGCTGAAGCTGCGATTGCCAACCCGCTGCTTGACGAGACCTCAATGCGCGGTGCGAAGGGTCTCCTGATCTCGATCACCGGTGGTCGTGACATGACCTTGTTTGAAGTGGACGAAGCTGCAACGCGTATCCGTGAAGAAGTTGATCCAGAAGCCAACATTATCCTCGGTGCTACCTTCGACGAAGGCCTCGAAGGTGTTATCCGTGTATCCGTTGTCGCGACCGGCATCGACAAGCAGATCGGAGACGCGGCCCCGGCGCCGCTGGAATTTCGTCAGCCAGTAAAGCCAGCCGCACAGGCTAAGCCTATGGCTCCGCACGGCATTTTGCGCCCTCCAGTTGTCGAACAGCCACGTCAGGCTGAACCAGCTCCACAGGTTGCTCAGTCGATTGAAAGTGAAATGCCTGCTGCAACAGTTGCTCCTGCTGCATCATCTGCACCAGACTTCCGTCCTCAGAGCCGCATTTTCCAAGCACCTGCTGCCGATAGCTTTGAACGCGCACCCGTTGCTCGCCCAGTCGCTCCTCAGCCGCAGATGATCAACAATCAGGCGACCGCACATGCTATGCAGCCGCAGGCTTACCAGCAGCCACAGCAGATGCATGCAGAACCCGCTCGTGAGCCACGTCCTGCACCACGTATGCCAGCCGTTTCTGATTTCCCGCCGGTAGCACAGGCTGAAATCAACGCACGCCGCGTTGCTCCTCAGCCACCAGTTCAGGAAGAACGCGGACCAATGGGCCTGCTTTCCCGCCTGACCCGTGGTCTGTCGCGCCGTGAAGAAGAGCAGCCAGCTGCTCGTCTGGAACCAGCACAGCAGCGTGAGCCAGCGATGCGACAGCCAGATCAGCGCCGTCCGCTTTCACAGGATAGCTCCATCTACGCACCGCGTCGTGGCCAGCTTGACGATCAGGGCCGTCCGCAGCCGCGTGCAGCTTCGGAAGAAGATCAGCTCGAAATCCCGGCCTTCCTGCGCCGTCAGTCGAACTAATCCTCTGATCCTACTTTGAAATCGAAAAAGCCGTGGGTTTATCCCCACGGCTTTTTTGCATTCTCCCACGTGGTTATATTTCGTAAGAAAGCGTGATTTTGTTTGGTCACCATGCATCACTATTTTCAGCGAGTTAGCAGGATAAGGTTCGCATAAAAGCGTGGACCGGTTTTTTTTGTTAATCGCTATTTTCGCCATTTATTTTCGATTATTGGAAATCGGATAAAAGCTGGTGAATTTGCTATGCGCGTTTTTGCAAACTGACTTATTGATATGGAATGGACCTGTTTTGAGCGCTTATCAGAAAACAATTGGTCGCGCGGTTACTCTGTCTGGCGTCGGTGTCCATGGCGGAGCCGCGGCGTCGGTGACGTTTCAACCGGCTGATACAGATGCGGGAATAATCTTCCAGCGCTCAGATCTTGGAATGGCTGCACGTGCTATGCGTGCTCACGTCTCCGAAATCGGCGCAACCGATCTTTGCACGGCACTCGGACCGCAGGAAGCGCGTATCAACACTGTTGAACATTTGATGGCAGCGATTGCGGCGCTTGGCTTGGATAATCTGATTGTAGAAGTCGATGGACCCGAAGTGCCAATTCTGGATGGAACGTCTGCACGTTTTATTGATGCTTTCGATGAAGCGGGAATCGTTGAGCAGGAAACAAAGCGTCGTTTTATTCGCATTCTAAAGACCGTACACTTAGAAGGGGGGGGCTCTTGGGGTGAGTTTCAGCCTTATTCCGGGACGCGCTTTGAAGTCGAGATTGATTTTGAATGCCCGCTGATTGGTCGACAGAAATTTGCTTCTGATATGTCAGAAGAAACTTTCCGCAAAGAACTATCAACCGCGCGCACCTTCGGCTTCATGAAAGATGTAGAGCGCTTATGGGCTGCAGGACTGGCGCTGGGGTCATCGCTTGATAACTCGCTTGTCATTGGTGACGACAATTCCGTTATCAATCCAGGTGGATTGCGCTTTCAGGACGAATTTGTGCGCCACAAGACACTGGATGCGGTTGGTGATTTGGCGCTTGCAGGTTTGCCTTTTATCGGTTGCTTCCGCTCCTATCGTGGTGGGCACCGGTTGAATGCTGAAACCGTGAAGGCCCTTCTGGCTGACAAATCGAATTATGATATTGTCGAAGCGAGCGGTGTGCGCCGCAATGCAGACAGCTCCGATTTTATTGCTGTTCGGCCAAATATTTCAGCGCCTTGGGCGCTTTAAGCCTTATAAGCCACGCTTGAGCATTTATGGCCATAATTGGGCCGTGTTCGCCGGGTCTTCTTCGCTTTGAGTCGGCATATGCGTTGCAAACTGGCAGCCAATCCTCCGCATTTGACGAGGACAAAGCCATTAGTTTTCACGGATATTGCTTTACGTGGTGATAAATCTTTGTTTAACGCATGTCTCTAACCCAAAACTGGTGCCCGCTTTTGGAAGACGTGCTCTAATGATACCAATTTCTGACGATTGATCAGCTAGATGATTGCCGATTTCGCCAGCATGTGGTTTATGAACTGCCAAAACAGCCTCGGCTATGTTTACCTAAGTGCTGACGCTGATGTATTGGAAAGAATGGAGAAAGCCGTGAACACATGTGTTTATGGAACTCCAGACAGAAAAGACGTTGCCAGATGGCCGGAGACCGCATGACGAGTTCGAATTTCCCGGTGAAGACGAAGACCGCGCTGATTGTTGGCGCCCTTGCCGTTTTTGTTCCGCTTGCGGGATGTGCCAGCAAAAATGACGATATTGATCTGACCAAGTACGTTGAGACGATTGATCCGGCGGACAAGACTTACAATGAAGGTCTTGCAAATCTTGATGCAGGTCGCCTCGGCGAAGCTGCCAAGAAGTTTGCTGCGGTTGATCGCCAGCATCCTTACACCGAATGGGCGCGTAAATCGCTCGTCATGGCTGCCTTCACAAATTACCGTCAGGGTAATTATGAAGAAGCTGTCAGCATGGCAAAACGTTACAATACACTTTATCCGACTTCGCCTGAATCGGCTTATGCTTATTACATTATCGGTCTGAGCTATTTCCGTCAGATTCCTGACGTAACCCGCGATCAGGCTGCAAGTCGTCGTGCGATTGCTGCGATGCAGGAAGTGGTTGATCGCTTCCCGAATTCTGAATACACCGACGATGCCAAGACAAAAATCCGCGTTGCTCGCGATCAGCTTGCGGGCAAGGAAATGCAGATTGGCCGCTATTATCTTGAGCGCAAGGAATATCTGGCCGCGATCAAGCGTTTCCGGGGTGTGGTGGAAGAATATTCCAACACCCGTCAGGTTGAAGAAGCACTGGCTCGCCTGGTCGAAGCCTATTATGCGCTGGGTCTGACATCAGAAGCGCAGATGGCAGCATCGGTGCTTGGAAAGAACTTCCCGGATAGCCGTTGGTATAAGGATAGCTACAAGCTCTTGCAGAGCGGTGGTCTTGAGCCGCGTGAAAATGGCGGTTCGTGGCTGGCCAAGGCTTCGGCAATGATCACGGGTGGCGGCGCTTAAGCCGATACCCGCATGCTGTCGCACCTGTCGATCCGCGATATTGTCCTGATTGAACGGCTCGACATCGAGTTCAGAACCGGCTTGTCCGTGCTTACGGGCGAGACCGGCGCTGGTAAATCCATCCTGCTTGATTCGTTGTCGCTGGCGCTTGGTGCGCGCGGCGACGCTTCTCTGGTTCGCCATGGCGCGGATCAGGGGCAGGTGACTGCGGTTTTCGATGTTCCGGGCGGACATCCTGCCCGCAAATTCCTAAGCGAAAACGGTTTTGACGATGACGGCGATGTCATCCTGCGCCGCCTTCAGATGGGCGACGGACGCACACGTGTTTTCATCAATGATCAGGCGGCAAGTGTTGCGCTGCTGCGCGAGCTGGGTAAGCGGCTTGTGGAAATCCACGGTCAGCATGATGACCGTGCGCTGATCGATACCAATCTTCATCGCACATTGCTGGATGCCTTTGGTGGTTTGGATGGTGAAGCTCAAACCGTTCGCGAGCGCTATAAAGCGTGGCGCGATGCCGAGAACGCCTTGTCCAAGCATCGCGCACGTGTTGAGCAGGCCGAGCGCGAAGGCGATTATCTGCGCTCATCGGTCGAAGAACTCACCACGCTCGATCCTCAGTCGGGCGAGGAGGAAGAACTCGCAGAACGTCGCGCGATCATGATGAAGTCGGAAAAGATTGCCGGTGACGTCAACGAAGCGGGCGAGCTTTTGTCGGGCAATGGATCGCCGGTGCCCACCCTTGCAAGTCTTGTGCGTCGTCTTGAGCGTAAAATTCCGGAAGCGCCGCATTTGCTGGAGCCAGTTTGCAAAGCAATCGACGAAGCATTGAATCACTTGGCGCTCGCGCAGGATGGTATCGACAATGCGATGCGCGAAATTGATTTTGATCCACGTGTTTTAGAACAGACCGAGGAGCGGCTGTTTGCTCTGCGGGCTGCTGCGCGTAAATATTCGGTTGCTGTTGAGGGCTTGCCCGCCTTGCGCGACAAGATGGATGCGGACCTTGCTGATCTTGATGCGGGTGCAGAAAAGCTCATCCAGTTGCAAGCACAGGCAACAGAAACACGCGCCTCTTATGATAAGGCTGCCAAGGTTCTGTCTGAACGCCGTACCGATACAGCTGAGCATCTCAAAGCCGCTGTCATGGCAGAGCTTCCGGCTTTGAAGCTGGAGCGCGCCGAATTCATTGTGGAAATGACCACGGATACCAATGCGCGTGCTGCTGAAGGCATTGATACGGTTGAATATTGGGTTCGCACCAATCCTGGCACCCGTGCTGGCCCGATGATGAAAGTTGCTTCGGGCGGTGAATTATCGCGTTTCCTACTGGCGCTCAAAGTTGCGCTTGCAGATCGCGGATCGGCTCCGACGCTTGTGTTCGATGAAATCGATACGGGCGTGGGTGGAGCGGTTGCTGATGCGATTGGACAGCGTTTGGCACGGTTGTCATCGCGTGTGCAGGTTCTTTCTGTGACCCATGCGCCGCAGGTGGCCGCGCGTGCATCCACGCATTTCCTGATTGCGAAATCCGCGACCAATGAAGATCGCATGTCCACGTCGATCCGTTCGATTGGTGTCGATGAGCGGCAGGAAGAAATCGCGCGTATGCTTGCAGGTGCCAGCATCACCGATGAAGCGCGCAAGGCGGCTGAGCGGTTGCTTGCCGAGAATAGTGCGCTGGCAATTTAAACTGTTGTCAGCAGTCTGTGCGCGATTTGCTGTTTTCGTAGGCGCGGCCTCATTTCTTGGTTATGTTGGGCAAAATTGAATCAGCAGGTTTTGCCACGCATATGTCCGATATTTCCGTTGAAAAACTGACCGACCTTGAAGCCGCTGTAGAACTGGAGCGGCTGGCGCGTGAAATTGCTCATCATGATGAGTTGTATCATGCCAATGACCGGCCGGAGATTTCGGATGCAGACTATGATGCGCTGAAGCGGCGTAATGATGCCATTGAAGAGCGGTTTCCGCATCTGGTGCGGGCTGACAGCCCATCCTTGCGGGTGGGTTCGGCACCTGTTTCCAAGTTTGCTCAAGTTATCCATGCGCGTCCGATGCTTTCGCTTGGCAACGCGTTTTCGGATGAAGACGTGCAGGATTTCGTCGGCAGCGTATATCGATTTCTCGGGCAACTCCCGGATAATTCCATTGCTTTCACCGCAGAGCCGAAGATCGACGGGCTTTCCATGTCGATCCGTTATGAAAATGGCGTGTTAGTGAGTGCAGCGACACGCGGAGACGGTACGACCGGCGAAAATGTAACCGCCAATATCCGAACCATCAGTGAGATTCCAAATAAGCTTCCAGCAGGTGTTCCAGCGGTCGTCGAAGTACGCGGCGAGGTCTATATGGCCAAGAGCGACTTCTTGGCGCTCAACGAGCAGATGGTGGCAGAAGGCAAGCAAACATATGTCAACCCGCGCAACACCGCAGCAGGCTCGCTGAGACAGCTTGATGCGAAAGTTACGGCCAGCCGCAAGCTCAGGTTCTTTGCCTATGCTTGGGGTGAGATGTCTGAAATGCCAGCCGACACACAGCATGGCATGGTCGAGGTGTTCCGCGAATGGGGCTTCCCGGTCAATCCGCTGACAAAGCGGTTGCAGAGCGCAGATGAGCTGATTGCGCATTATCGGGCGATTGGGCTTGAGCGCTCCAAGCTCGACTACGATATCGACGGCGTTGTCTATAAAGTGGATCGGCTGGATCTGCAAACACGGCTTGGATTCCGCTCGCGCAGCCCGCGCTGGGCTATCGCACACAAGTTCCCAGCAGAGCAGGCGACGACCATTCTGCGTGGTATCGATATTCAGGTTGGACGTACCGGCGCTCTGACGCCGGTGGCGCGGCTAGAGCCGATTACTGTGGGTGGTGTCGTTGTCACCAATGCGACGCTGCATAATGAAGATTATATCAAGGGCATCGGTCTTAGGGGTGAACGCATCCGCGCGGATGATAATGACATTCGTATCGGCGATACAGTGATCGTGCAGCGTGCTGGCGATGTTATTCCGCAGATCGTCGATGTTGTGCTGGAAAAGCGTCCCGCTGATGCTGTGCCGTTCAATTTTCCGCATGAATGTCCGGTTTGTGGCAGCCATGCCGTGCGCGAAGAAGGCGAGGCAGTCTATCGCTGCACCGGCGGTCTGACCTGTGCTGCACAGGCGGTTGAGCGGATTCGTCATTTCGTATCGCGCAACGCATTCTATATTGAGGGCTTAGGCGAAAAGCAGGTCGAGTTCTTCTTCCATGCCGAAGATGACAGCCTGAAAATCAAATCACCTGCAGATATTTTCACACTACAAAAACGACAGGAGGCTTCGCTCTTCAAAAAGCTCGAAAATATTGATGGCTTTGGCGCGACTTCCGTCAAAAAGCTCTATGACGCGATCAATGACCGGCGCCAGATTGCTTTGCATCGCTTCGTGTTTGGTCTCGGTATTCGTCATGTCGGTGAAGTGAATGCCAAGCGCTTTGCGAAAGCTTATCTGACCTATGAAAAGTTTGCTGAAGCGGCCACGACAGCTGTTCCGCCAAAAGAAGGCGACCGTAGCGACAAGGGCAACGAAGCCTGGCAGGATCTGATTGCGGTTGAAGGCATTGGCGCGATTGTTGCCGAAGCCGTCGTCGATTTTTATGCCGAGCCGCATAATCAGGAAGTGCTCAATGCGCTTCTTGCGGAAGTAAAACCGCTTGATGAAGTGGCACGCGTTGCAACCGGCTCTCCAGTTGAGGGTAAGACCGTTGTGTTTACCGGCAGCCTTGAGCGCATGTCGCGTGATGAAGCGAAAGCTATGGCCGAACGACATGGTGCCAAGACGGCGGGTTCTGTTTCTAAAAAGACTGATCTTGTTGTTGCAGGACCGGGGGCTGGATCAAAGCTTGCGAAGGCATCAGAGCTTGGCATCGAAGTGATTGACGAAGATGCTTGGCTGGCATTGGTTGGAGAAGGCTAATGGCCCCATTCAAAGGTTTTGGCGACAAGGCAATCCCCTTTCTCAAGGCGCTCGATTTTCATCAAAACCGCGAGTGGTTCGTTGAAAACAAAGACCTGTTTGAAGAGCATCTGAAAGAACCGCTTGGTGATCTGGTTGAAGAGCTGACGGCGCGCTTTGAAAAAGCCGGATTGCCTTTCAAAGGTGATCGCGTGAAGTCTCAGTTCCGTATCAAGCGGGACACGCGTTTCTCTCATGACAAGGCGCCCTATAATCGGCATTTGTCAGCGCTTCTGTCCAATTCCGGTGCGAAGTGGGACGAGAGCGGCTGTTTTTATGTTTGTATCGGTTTGCCGGGCATTCGCGATTGCTATGCTGGTGTGGCATGGTGGGGGCCGAAAAAAGAGCTGCTTCAGGCTATCCGTGAAGCAGTTGTCGAAAAGCCGGACGAATATCGTGCGGTTTTGGCTAAGCTCAAGAAAAGCGGTTTGCAGATTAGCGACAACGAGCGTTTAAAGCGCACGCCGCGCGGCTTTGAAACCGTTACCGATGTTGATCTTCTTGAGGGCATTCGCAACCGACATTTCGCTGTTCGGATGGAAATTGACCCGGATAGCATCACGCGGCCTGATCTTGCTGACCGGCTTATCAAGTTTTCTGAACAGTCACGACCGATGATTGACTGGATCAAGAAGATTGAGGGCGCGGTTCCGCAAGCATCAGAATAATTTATTTCAGCATCACTGGTTTTTATCAGTGGTGCTGAAATGCTGCGCGTACATTCTAATAGTATGATTTTTATCGAAAATTGATTTCAACTTGGCCGAAAATTCTCTAAGCACTCCGTGAGTGAGGAGTGATATTCGTGGATCAGGGTTTTCGACCAGCACTGGCGTCAGCAGGGAGCGACTTCTGGGGCGGCGTCAAACGTGGCTTGCCCATCGTTGCAGCTGGCGCGCCGTTCGGTTTGTTGTTTGGTGCGGTAGCAATCGATAACGGTTTTACCATCGCTGAAGCCATCTTCATGAGCGGAATTATCTATGCCGGTGCAAGCCAGATGGTCGGGCTTGATCTATTTGGCCAGAACATTGCGCCATGGATGATCGTGCTGTCGATTTTCGCGGTCAATTTCCGGCATGTGCTTTATTCGGCGACGGTCGGCCGGCGCATTCGCCATTTTACCTTCATGCAAAAGGCGCTCGCCTTCTTTCTGCTTGTCGATCCGCAATATGCCGAGGTCGAAATCCGCAGTGAAGCAGGCAAGAAAATCAGCTTCGCCTGGTATATGGGGCTGGGATTGACTATCTATATTTGCTGGTTGCTAGAAACGCTCGTTGGTGCGCTGTTCGGCAATTTGATTACCGATCCTTATGCGCTGGGTATCGATTTCTTGCTGCCAATCTATTTTCTCGGCATGGTGATGAGCTTTCGTCATAGGCAGCATTGGTGGCCTGTGGTGGTCGTGAGTGCGATTTGTGCGGTTGTGGCCTATAAATTTGTAGGCTCCCCGTGGCATGTAACGCTGGGCGCTGCTGGTGGTGTTATTCTTGCTGCAATTCTCGCAAAACCGCAGGCAAGGGAGGTATAGACCATGTCCACGACAATCTGGATCATTCTTGCAGGTGGGATCTTTACCTATATCACCCGATTTGGTGGACACCTGATCTTATCGCGATTTGATCGTGTGCATTATCGCGTCGAAGCAGCACTCAATGCCGTTCCTGCCGCTGTTCTGACTGCGATTGTGGCAGCACCCGCATCTGATCACGGCTGGCGAGAGCTGCTTGTACTCGTCTTTTGTGTGCTGCTTTCGCTGCGCGTCAGCATGATGACGATGTTTTTTGCAGGCGCAGTGCTGTTGATCGCACTACGCTATTTTTTCCCGGCTTAGGATGTTTGATCCCAGGTTTTGATGGTGCAATACTTTCTCAGACTTGGAGGGATGCATTATGGGACAAGTTCTACACGGCAGCGCCACGACGATTGAGGCAATCCGTCGAGCAATACAAAATAGTAAAGA
>NZ_NNRJ01000077.1 GCF_002252445.1 Brucella thiophenivorans | reverse complement strand
ACTTATCCTAGCGGTTCAAATTTCCTGAATCACTTCAAGCGCGGGCGGGCATCTTGCAAATTCTTTTCGACCTGACCCACCCGGCCCTTCGCTCCCACTCCGGGCGTTCAGCAGGAAAACAGTTAACTGGATTGTTTTCTGATCTGCTTCACCCCATCCAGCAGCAGGGTTGCAGAACTCTGGCTCGAAGACATAGTGGTTCGCCATGGCAAGAAAGCGCATGTTGATATGCCGTTCTTTGCCACAGCCAACTCGGTCAACCGCCGTCTTCATATTATCGTATATGCCGCGCTCGGGCACACCACCCAGGACGCGCAACCCGTGCCAATGGGCATCGAACAACATCTCATGGGTCTGAAGCAGATAAGCCCTGACCACAAATGCTCGACTGTGAGACAACTTAAAATGTGCAACCTGTAACTTGGTGCGTTCTCCACCCAGCACAGCAAAATCCTCGCTCCAATCAAATTGAAAAGCTTCACCCGCGCGGAAAGTCAGCGGAATGAAGGTTCCGCGCCCGCTTGCCTGCTGCTCACGTTAGCGATCTGCACGCCAGTTCCTAGGTGTTCAGTCCCGGCATTTGATGGATCGGATTTAACCTGAAACGTTCGGGTTCTTTTGTCCAGCATTTGCAGATGAATTCGTATGGAGTGAGGCCTTTGAGTGTCTTTAGGCGGCGACCGAAATTGTAAGCGGTGACAAAATCGTTGAGGTGTGTTCGTAATTGGGCGTGGTCATCGTAATGGAAGCGCTTGACGGTAGCCTCTTTGATGGTGCGGTTCATGCTCTCAACCTGACCATTCGTCCAGGGATGTTTCACCTTGGTCAGCCGATGCTCGATGCCGTTTTCGTCGCAGGCCCGATTGAAGATGTGACCAAAGTCGTAGATGTCGCGGGTGCGGTTGGTGAACTGAATTCCGTTGTCTTTCAGTACGGTATGGATTGCATAAGGAACGGCTTTGACCAGATTGCGCAGGAACTGGGCTGCGGCCATCTTGCCTGCCTTTGCGTGCAGTTCGACGTAGGTAAACTTGGACGTCCGGTCGATGGCGACAAAGAGGTAGAGCTTGCCCTCGGCGGTCTGAACCTCAGCAATATCAATGTGAAAATAGCCGATAGGGTAAGACTTGAATTTTTTCTTGGTCGGCTTGTCGCCCGTGACCTCTGGTAGTCTGGAAATCTCGTGGCGCTGTAGACATCGGTGTAGCGATGAGCGTGTCAAGTGAGGAATGGTCGGTTGAAGAGAATAGAGGCAATCATCGAGTGGCAGCAGCGTATGCTTGCGGAACGCGACGATCACAGCCTCCTCCTCAAGCGACAGGACTGTCGACCTCGGCTCTTTGGGGCCGGTCGCCAGATCGGAAACGGATGTCCGCTTCCTCCACATCGCAACCGTCTTCTGATTGATCCCATAGTGCTTGGAAAGCGCCCTCAGGCTCTCTTGACTATTTTGTATTGCTCGACGGCGACGGACTGCCTCAGTCGTGGTGGCGCTGCCGTGTAAAACCTGTCCCATAGTGCATCCCTCCAAGCATGGGAAAATAATGCACCATCAAACCCCGGGATCAAACACCTAGAGAAGGCTGCAACCCGCCCATAAGATCCGTCAAAGCCAAGAGCGACCAGATCAGCATAAAGTTGCTTCAGATTACGGCGTGGTTTACGCGATTTAGCTGCTTCGATTTTTATCCGTGATGAAAGCTTGTCTGCGTAAGGATGAAGCTTGCTCGGTCGATCCGGCGGCGCAAATTTAGGCCAGATCTTACCCGAGGCGACATGCTTTGTAACAGTATTGCGTGAAAGACCAGTCCGCCGTCCAATCTCACGGATCGATGGCATGTCCCGCAAAAGCATGCGGCGAATGATTTTCAAAAGTCCCATGTGGATCACTCCGTTGTCCTGCGCTGCACAAAACAGTGGAGGCAGGGTCACATGGCTCAGTTCTCAATGGAAATTACCCGCCGTTCAGGCTCACTTAGGGGGTGGAAATCAACACCCACTGAAAGAACGGTGCTCTAAAAGTCGTGAAATAGTTATACTGCAAAATTGACCCCGCTACAATTTTCCGCTTCCTTAACGAAATGTGTGAAAGACTGCATTGCTTGCCTGAATAGAGCAGTCACCAAAGCCTGAGAGGGAGAACTATGGTTCACGGTTCGGCGAAATCCGTTATCATAAGGGGTATTGCTTACCCCTCTCTAACTGCTGCTGCTGCCGCGTTAGACGTTTCAGTCAGTAGCATATCTATATCCATCCATAGGGGAACAAAAGATAACATTGGCCTGGGCTTGGGACAGTCGAGGAGACTGGAATGTGACGGAGTGATTTACTCTAACGTGGCTGAATTGGCGAAAGCAATTGATCGCACACCAGCATCAGTGTATCTGGCATTAAGCCGGAAGCGGAAGGACAAGGACGGGTATATTCACCTGAAAAAACATCGCATTAAGCGGCTACTCACCTCGTATCGCTCCGCACTACAGGAGGGGGAGTGATACGCCCACCAGCTAGCATTACAGTTGAACATTTATCGGTAGTCAGAATCAATTGGTCCTCATAATTTGGAGGTCGGGTATGGCAGATGCATCAATCGAGGCGCTTCTGAGCTTTGAGCATCATCGTTGCGCCGCGTGGAGGCTCGCATACGCAGACTGTTTACTCAGGAACGAGTTGCATAGAAGTGATTCAGGAAATTTGAACCGCTAGGATAAGTGGAATTTCTGCCTGACATCGGCTTAGATGCCGAGTACAGGAGATACTATGACGAGACGACCACGCCGGAACCATAGCCCCCTCTTTTAAGGCTAAAGTTGCGCTCGCTGCGATCAGAGGCGAGCAGACGCTTGTGGCATTATCCCAACAGTTTGACGTGCACGCCAACCAGATCAAGCAGTGGAAAGACCAGCTTCTTGATGGGGCGACCGGTGTTTTTGGCGACGAGACGAAGGCGGAGCCAGCGGGGCCTACCATCGATGTCAAAACGCTTCACGCCAAGATCGGCGAGCTAACTCTGGAGAATGATTTTTTAGCCGGAACGCTCGGCAAGGCGGGATTGCTGAGCGGAAAGAAATGATCGACCGCACGCAAAAGCTGTCGGTCGCAAGGCAGGCGAAGCTCCTCGGGTTCAGCCATAGCAGTGTCTACTATTCACCGCGCCCGGTATCGGATGGCGTCTGGCACTGATGCGCCGGATCGATGAATTGCATCTGGAATATCCATTCGCGGGAAGTCGGATGTTGCAGGGGCTTTTGAAGGGAGAAGGGCTAGAAGTTGGTCGGCTGCATGTCGCCACGCTGATGAAGAAGATGGGCATCGAGGCGATCTATCGTCGCCCGAATACCTCGAAGCCAGCCCCAGGTCACAAAATCTATCCCTATCTCTTGCGTAGGCTGGCGGTCACCCGGCCCAACCAGGTCTGGGCAATGGACATGACGTATGTGCCGATGGCACGCGGCTTCGTCTATCTCTGCGCCGTCGTCGACTGGTTCAGCCAGAGGGTTCTGTCGTGGCGCCTGTCGATCACGATGAAAGCCGCTTTCTGCATAGAAGCGGTCGAGGAAGCGCTCGCCCGATATGGCAAACCTGACATATTCAATACCGACCAGGGCTCGCAGTTCACCTCGATGGATGGCAAGGGCGCGTGGCGCGATAACGTGTTCGTCGAACGGCTTTGGCGGTCGATCAAATACGAGGAGATTTATCTCCACGCCTACAAGACCGTATCCGAGGCCCGCGTCGGCATTGGCCGATATCTGACCTTCTACAATAGCCGACGCCCACATTCATTCCTTGACCGGCAGACGCCGGATCAGGCTTATTTCAACGCGTTCACTCCAATAATGCTGGCGGCATAATCAAGGCCGAAATCCACCTAGAGAAACGCCCAAAACTGTTCAGACAAACCGAGCCACTTCT
>NZ_NNRJ01000076.1 GCF_002252445.1 Brucella thiophenivorans | reverse complement strand
ATCACCCGCAAGCGTGGTCAGATCAATGCACTCAATCGCCCGAACAAGCCACGACGCCTGATATTCTTTCTTGATCGAACGACGCGCAGTGATGGTAGCGGCGCGACGTTCCGATGCACTGCGGTTCACAACAATATCCTCAAACCAATCAGCCTTGAGCAAAGTGCCAACGTTGCGGGGAAAATCCATAATCGTGTCAGTCATAATCTTATCGGAGGAAAGCTTAGTGAAACTGGCAGGAATTGAGACCGTCATCCTCGGCCCTTTCTGTGATCGATAAATCTGTTGAGAAGAATGGCAGCGACAATGATGATCCCAGTAACGGTCATCTGATAGAAAGAGCCCCAGCCAAGCAGATTGAAGATGTTTCTGAGCACCTGAAGCAGCATGACGGCAAAGAACGTGCCCAATATGCTGCCACGGCCACCGAAGAGGCTTGTGCCACCCAGCACGACTGCAGCGATTGCATCCAGTTCAAGCCCTTGTGCAGCTGTCGGTTGGCCGATACGCAAACGTGACGTGAGCAAGATGCCAGCGATTGATGCCATGAGGCCCGAAATCGCAAAAACGGCAATGATCATTCCGCGTGTCGGAAGACCGGAAAGGCGCGCTGCTTCGGGATTGCCGCCCGTCGCATAGACATATTCGCCAAACACTGTGAAGCGCAGAATCAAACCCGCGACGATACAAAGAGCGATAAAGATTATACCCATTGATGCTATCGCAAAGCCGGGAAAAATTGGAACCATCGTTGAACTGATCGTCGAAAAGCCTGCGGGTAGACCGCTCACTGGGACGCCGTCGGTCAAGAGATAAGTCAGTCCGCGAAACGAAACCAGACCAGCAAGCGTGATGATGAAACTCGGCACCTGAGCGAGCGCTGAAATTGTGCCCATGGCAGCGCCGCAAGCCATGCCTGCAAAGGCCGTTAAGACAACAGCCACGACCGGGTCATATCCCTGAGACATGAGAACCGCGACCAGCATACCACAAAGCGCTGCGACACTTCCCACCGACAAATCGATATTCCCGGTGAGAATGACGAATGTCATGCCAACGGCCACGACGCCCACAACCGCTGCCTGCTGAAACAGGTTCGCGATATTACCAAATGTAAGAAAGTTGCCGGAAAGCGTTGCGGCGATTGCCACAACCAGCAGGAAAATGACAATGAAATTATACTCCACTGCCAGATTGATCAGCCGCTTGCCCAAGGGAGTTTTGCCTTGAGGAACGGCGAATAATGGTGTGTCAGTGCTGGACATGGTGACTGTCCCCCAGAATTGTTGTTTTCAGGATCGCGTCACGATCGGTTTTTGAAGGATCGTAGCGAGCAATGATGCGGCCTTCATGGAAGACCCAGATGCTATCGCAGGCGGAATAAAGCTCATCCAATTCGCTGCTGGCGACGATAACGGCAGCGCCCTCATCGGCAAGGCGATGCACGAGATTATAAAGATCGGCCTTGGCTCCAATATCAAGACCACGACTGGGTTCATCGAGCAGGAGAATGCGCGCGCCATTGATAATCCATTTGGCCAGAACAACCTTTTGCTGATTGCCACCCGAAAGCTGGATCACCGATTGTTCGGGATAGCCATATTTCGTCGAGAGGCTGGCAAGGATCGGTCGTGTTCGTTCTTTTTGAAAATTGTGACGTGTAAGCCAGCTCGAACGCATCGCAGGCAAAGTCGCATTCTTATAAATCGGCGCGTGAAGGATCAGCCCTTCCGTCTTTCGGTTTTCCGGTACGAGTCCCAAACCCGATTGAATGGCATCTGCCGGATAGCGCGGTTTGAAAGGCCTGCCATCGATGTGAATTTCGCCCTGAAAAGCTCGCGCTCCAAACAGGGACTTGAGAAAACTGGTGCGCCCGGAACCATTAAGGCCCGTGAGCCCGGTCACTTCACCCCAGCGCACCTGAAAGTCATCAATATGAAGTCCTTCATCACCCTTGAGGCTGGTTACTTTCAGGGCGACTTTTCCCGTTACTGGCGGGCGTTCCTGCCGTTCGACCAGCGAGCGTTCGCGGCCAATAATCGCCTCGACCAAGGCTTCATCACCAGTCGAGCTCAAATCAAAGGTCTCAATCGTCTTACCGCCACGCAAAACCGTCACACGGTCGCCGATTTCACGCAGTTCACCAAGACGATGACTGACATAAAGGATTGCCACCCCTTGCCGGGTCAGCTCGCGGATGACTTCGAAAACGCTCTTGAGTTCGGTTTCATTAAGCGCTGCTGACGGCTCATCCATGATAATAATTTTGGCATCCATGGTCAGCGAACGCGCGATTGCCGTGAGTTGCTGGTTTGCGACCGAAAGCGTCTCGACCCGAACATCAGGCGCAAAATTCGCACCCACACGCCTTAACGCTTCAACGGCTTTGCGCCGACGATCCTTTTTTCTCAGGAAACCAAACGTTGTCGGCGCATGTCCGAGAAACATGTTTTCTTCGACGGTCAGTTGCGGAACCAGATCAAGCTCCTGATAAATCATCGAAACGCCAAGGCGGGAAGCTTCAGACGGTGATCTTGGTGAGACGTTCTTGCCGTCTATCGCAACCGTTCCGGTCGAAGGACGCAGCGCGCCCGCAATGATCTTGAGAAATGTCGACTTGCCCGCGCCATTTGCGCCCAGCAGGCAATGTATCTCGCCTTTTTTGATGTCGATTGATGCATGTTCCAGCGCAATAATATTGGGCGGAAACCGCTTGGAAACTTGGCTTACAGACAAAACGCTATGGGACATTTGAAACCTCTAGGGCATGTCGTGCGGTGGCCTCGTCGGTTACGATAACCTTGAGATATCCAGCTGCGAGGGCTGCGACAGCGATATTGTGTTTTTCGGGACCAGAAACGACGCCGATGCTGTGTTGCTTTTTGCAAAGAGATTCGAGACGTAATCCAAGCGTGCGGTCATCAATCGAACTATCGACAATTGCGCCTTTGACATCGACGAAGCGTCCGAGAATATCGCCCACCGCACCCGTATCGCGCAGACGATCAATATCGCTTTCAGTGAGGTAGCCGGAGCTTAAAAGGACAGATTGATGCGTGATACCGCCCATGCCGAAGCAAACGGTTTCCGCCTGTTCGGCGAGCTCCATCACACGTTCGACAATCGGGTCTTCTTCCAGCGCATCGCGTGTGGTCTTCTTGCCAAGAATGGCCGGAACCGGCAGCAATGTGGTTTTACCATTGCCTGCGGCGGCGGCAAATTCTTCGGCAACAGCACTGGTTCTTACCGTCGTTGAATGCAAATGTGTTGATCCGTTGACCAACACCACGTGTAACCCCGGACACCAATTGCTCGGCAAAAATTTCGCTACGGCCGACATGGTGCGGCCCCACGAAACACCAATCAGCTTGGGTTTGGGATGCATGGCCGCAAGATAATTTGCCGCTGCCTGTGCAACGCTTTCCATCAAAAGAGCGGAATCCGTACTCTCGCCGGTCGGCACAACAATGGCATCGTGAAGGTCAAATTGCTGTTGCAACATGATTTCGAGTTCAGTGCGTCGCTGCGCACGCGGCGTGATCTCGATTCTGACAACCCCCAGTTCTTTTGCTTCCGTCATGAGCCTTCCCACCTGCCAGCGGGTGAGCCCGAGCTCCTTGGCGATCTCGCTCTGTGTCCGTTCCAGTTCGTAATAGAGCTTGGCAACGCGCACCATGAGATGTTCGCGCTGTTCGTCGGACGGAAGACGGACGGAAGGGTTCAAACGGGTGTCGTTCATACTGGAGCTCCTGTTGCCTGTCGCGCAGACAACCGATGCAGCGTTGGAGTCAGCACTGCGGTTGCTTCGCGATAAAGCTCCAATGTATCTGCGAACCATGCGCTGCGCACCGCATTGGGATGCAATTCCTCTGTATATGCAGCGCAATTTTTTGCAGCGGTGATCAGATCAGGGAAAAATCCCAGAGCATGTGCCGCACTGACCGACGCACCAATGAGCGAAAGATTATCGCTTTGCGCGACCAAAACAGGGCGTGCAAGGGCATCGACTGTGCTTTGTAACCACAGCGGATTTTTGCAAATACCACCGGCCATAACGATACGGTTGATCGTTACATCGCGCTTTTCCAGAGCATTCAGAACATTGGCCGAACCGAGGGCAATGGAGTCAACGGCGGATGCATAAATATCTGCCCTTCCGTGTCCAAGTGACAGACCTAGCATCGCGCCACGCAAATGACCGTCGCGATAGGGAGTCCGGTTGCCCATCCAGTAATCAAGTGTCAGCAAGCCGGAACCAGCTTTCTGCGCGACACTTGCCTGCTGAATAAGTACCTTATGCTCATCAGCATTAAGACAAAATATCTGACCGCTTAGCCAGTTGAGAATGGAACCAGTAGACACCTGCCCCGCTTCAACCAGCCAATAATCATCCACCAGCGCATTGGGATAAGGCCCCCAAAAGCCGCTGACATCGCCATAGCCAGATAGATGCGTCAGAAACACGTTGGACGTTCCGCCAATCGCCAGCATCGATCCGACTTCAACTGTGTCGGAACCCAGCATGCCGATATGTGCATCAATGCCTCCCTGCGCGATGATCGGGCACGACGAAAGCCCAAGCGCTTCGGCAACGTGCTTTTGAAGCACGCCAATCGTTCCACCCACAGGGATGATGCGCTGTGGGAGTTTGCCCGTCAGGTCTTCAATGCCGAGCTGCTTATAGACTTCCGGGACGAAGTGAGAGGTTCGGGAATCGTAATTCCATTTACACGCAGCGTTCATGCGCGAGCCAACCCATTCGCCCGCAAGCCTGAAATTGATGAAATCAAGCGCTTCACAGATAATATCTGCCTGCGCATATGTTTCCGGCTCATGGCGCGCCAGCCACATTGCCTTCGGCACCAGCCACTCAACCGCATCCCCGCCACCGCTATAAGCCATGACCGGATGATTGACTTCGCTGGTCGCGTGCGCTTCGGCAGTTGCGCGGCAATCCATCCATAAAAGCGCTGGGCGCAGAGGCTTGCCGTCTCTGGTGCATATGGCAACGGTTGATGCCGTGGTTGCAACGCAAATGGCGGCTATATCCCGCATTCCGATTGTTTCAATTGCCTTTCGACCAGCAATCAAAAGTGCATCCCACCATTCGTCGGGCTGCTGTTCGGCCCATCCGGCGCGCGGATAAGTGGTGTTATATTGTGCTTCGGCAACGGCAATCATATTGCGCTGCTCAAGATCATAGACACCGGCGCGCACGCTGCCGGTGCCAAGATCAAAACTAAGAACACATGTCATGTAAATCCTCCCTATACCAACTCCCGATTGGTATATTAGCGTCCCTTGCGATTAGGGACGGAACATGACTTTAGAGAAAAACAGTGATTTGTCAGATTTGAATTTCTCGAACATTTCGGGCAGTTCGGAGAGGTCGATATCATGACTGATCATGAACTCCCACTTCAGATCTCCCGTACCAAGCTTATCCAGCGTCACAGTCCATTGCGGACCCGGATAAGGGGCACCGAATGAATTCCATGATCCATGCAGCGAAATTTCCTGCCGCAAGAAATGCTGAAATGTTTTGGTTTCGAGGGTCACATCTGAGACCGGAATGCCGATGAAGACGACATGACCACCGGGAGCTGCAAGCTTCACCGCCGAATTGATTGATGAAGGATGCCCGGCTGCTTCCACAATAATGTCGCATAGCAAATTCGCAGGGATTTCTTCTCCCGGCAAAAATACATGGCTGGCACCGGCTTCGCGGGCGAGATCAAGCTTCTTTTGTGAAACGTCGATTGCAACGACTTCACTGGCACCCATCAGCTTCATCCATTGGATTGCAAACAGACCAATGGGACCGCAGCCAATGACCGCTCCGCGCTGGCCGATCGTAACACCACCGGCTTTCCAAATTGCATGAAGTGCAATAGATGCAGGATCGGTCATGGCAACCGCGCGAGGATCAATATCCTTGGGGGTCTTCAGAAGATTTTCGGCGGGAACACAGACAAATTCTGCATAGGCTCCATCTCTGCGTGAACCGAAATAATCATAATCGCGGCAGCGCGAAAACTGGCCCTTTTCACATTGATCACATTTCTGGCAGGGCAACATAGGCGGAATGGCAACCAGTTCGCCCAGTTTAAAGCCCTCGACGCCCTCGCCTATCTCGGTAATATGTCCCGAAAACTCATGCCCGCAGATGATGGGCATTTTATGCGCACCCTTGATCAGCATGCGCGGCAGATCAGACCCACAAACACCAACCGAGGCGACCCGTATCATCACATGCCCTGGGCGCAGCTCTGGGGCTGGTACATCTTCGATACGAATATCGCCGGGGGTATATAATACTGCTGCACGCATGGGGAAATCCTGAGTGATTTTGATATTGAGTGTGAATCTGTTGGCTGGATCTGGACAAAGGCCCACCGAGCAGGCCGCTGGATTTCAAACCCAGCGACCCGCTTTTCCTTCGAGCGCTCCTCTAGCGAAGCACTCAAAATTTTAATGTTTACTTTGCGAGTACCTCTGGGCGGTATTCTGCAAACAGGTTGTCATGCGGGAATTTGCTCACATTGTCTTTTGTGACCACTTCCGTTCCGGCATCAACGAACTTAGGTACGTCCTTCTTTGCAGCCGCCTGAATAGCAACCTGAATAGTAACATCGCCCAGATATTGCGGATCGTTAAGCGTTGTCGCAATGTAATGGTCGCCGCTAGACATAGCCTTCAGCGCTTCGGACAATCCATCCACACCGGCAACTGATACGTCATCCCGACCGCTTTCCTGCAAGACCTGCAAAGCACCGAGCGCCATATCGTCATTATGTGCATAAACGACTTTCACATCAGGATTAGCTTGCAACAAATCCTGCATAGCCGTCACTGCATTTGCGCGAATGTATTCAGCATAAGGTCCGGCAACAATCGTGTGCTTGCTGCCTTCAAGCGCCTTATGGAAGCCATCGCGGCGATCCATCATAACTGCGCCGCCAGCATCGCCCTGAATTTCAATGATTTTGGCGCTCTCCACGCCATCAGCTTTCAGCTTGGCAACGACGGCCTCACCGACGAGCTGGCCCATCCTTTTATTGTCGCGGCCGATATGCGCCGTCACACCATCACCATTGACGCTGCGATCAACCGTTATAACCGGGATTCCAGCGTTTACTGCCGCTTCCAGCGACGGCACGACCGCATCCGGGTTTACCGGATTGATGATGATCGCATTCACACCCTGTGTGATGAGATCCTGAATATCGTTGTTTTGCTTACTTACGTCACCATTGGCATCAAGAAAAACAAGCGTGTTGCCCGAAGCCTTAGCCGCAGCCTCAGCACCTTCCTTCAACTGCACGTAAAACGGAGACTGCAAAGTTACCTGACTAAAGCCGATTTTAAGCCCATCAGCCGAGGCGATGGACGGCAACATCAATGACGATGAAAGGGCAGTAAAAGCCACGAGTAGAGTACGACGATTGAGCATTCTTTTCCTCCCTAAGAAACTCGAATCAACAAATGTGAGATTTATGCGCATTTGTTGATTTTGTTTTACGGCAGAATAAGCCACATGTCAAATGCGCGCGTTTACGGCCTTCGCGGTTAATCAAATTTCGGTTGCAGGGGGAGCCTTTGGCGACGATCCAAAGGCCATCAGGCATTTATCAAATGCGTTTTGTGATCGCCAAACACTACAAGAAGCTGGCCAAGCACGACGGGCCGTAGAACATGTTGGCTAAAGTAAAGGGGACAAGCAGGCAGTAAGGCTAGCTTTTAACCACATTCCGCTGCCATAATCCTTTAGAGGGCAATCTAATTTAATTGAACCAGATGGGTGCGCTGAGCTCTTTTGCTTAAAGCATAACCTTATCAATCACTCCTCACTCCAATAGGACTTGTGCTCAAAGCAAACGAGAGGCTGGTATACATCGAGACTTATTCTGGATAGACTTTTTGTTAAGCTGTTGTAATGGCAATTGATATAGCTCCCATGCGGGACTCATGATAACGGTGAGTTGAGTAGTTTGCATTTAACGCCTGCAAGCAGAGGAAACGCGCTTTTCTGCCAGAATGATCTGATGCCGAAGACAGCGTTAATCTCTGCGGGTTAGGCTCAGGATATTATTCGTATGAGTTTGAACTATCCATGGCAAAGGCTTGCAGGCCTGCCGCGTTTGGGTAAGCAGATCATTCTGCTTTTAAGCGACTGTGCCCTACTTTTGCTCAGCGCTTATCTCGCATTTGTCATGCGACTTGGTTTCGTTTTTGTGCCTTCTCATGCACAACTTTTCCTGATTCTTATTGCACCCGTGCTCGCTGTTCCGGTCTTCATCCGCTTTGGGCTTTATCGCGCTATCATTCGCTATCTTGCAGAGCGATCCATCTGGCCAATCTTTCAAGCAACCGCAATTGCAGCGCTATTCTGGGTAGCGCTTGTATTCCTCATGGAACTCTATGGCGGTTCCGGCCTGCCCCGTTCTGTACCATTGCTATACTGGCTTCTAAGCACAGTTCTTATTTCCGCCAGTCGATTTGGCGCGAAGTGGCTTTTGCGCAATGCAGACACCAAAAAGATCTATTCAAGCTCCGCGCTTATTATCGGTGTTGGCGAACCCGGTCGTCAGCTTGCCGCCGCATTGCGAAGCCATAGCGATACGCATGTCATTGGATTTGTCGACCCGAACGGCCGGCTTGATGGCATGGACATAACGGGATTGCGCGTCTATCCCATTGCTCAAATCCCTGAACTCATCGAAAATTACGGCATTAAACAGGTCGTCATTTCCGAGCCTGAGCTAACACAGGAACAACGACAGACACTCGCGCGTCTACTGGGTCGTTTGCCAGTCAGTACACGCATTCTTCCGCCGATTGCTGATCTGACGGCTGGCAAATATCTTGTCAGCGCTTTGCGCAATGTCGAGATTGATGACCTTCTTGGACGCTCTCCCGTACCACCGGATACCAATCTGTTGCGCGAAGTCGTCGAAGGACGTCGGATCATGGTAACCGGTGCTGGCGGATCAATTGGCAGTCAACTTTGTCAGACGATTGCGCAGTGGAACCCGGAATGCATCGTTCTTTTTGAATCAAGTGAGTTTGCGCTTTATCAGATTGAGCGTCAGCTAAAGCAGCTTGCATCCTGTGAAATCATACCGGTTCTTGGCTCTGTGCGAGACAAACACGCGCCCGAAAAAACCATTCGCCAGTACAGCATTGATACAGTCTATCATTGCGCGGCCTATAAGCATGTGCCTCTCGTCGAAAAGAACGTACTCGTCGGCATCTGCAACAATGTATTCGGCACCCTGAACGTTGCGGCAGCAGCACTTGCAACGAATGTTGAGCGCATGGTGCTTATCTCTTCTGACAAGGCGGTTCGACCAACAAACGTTATGGGAGCGACGAAACGCTGGGCGGAACTCGTCGTTTATTATTACGGTACACTTGCCGAAAAAGCTGGTCAGAACAAATCCTTCTATTCCGTACGTTTCGGCAATGTTCTGGGTTCAAACGGCTCGGTTGTTCCGCTTTTTCGCGAACAGATTACCAATGGTGGTCCAATAACGCTTACACATGAAGACATGACGCGCTATTTCATGTCGATCAAGGAAGCGGCCGAGTTGATCGTGCAATCGGGTGCCATTGCAGAATCCGGCGATACGGTTTTGCTCGAAATGGGTGAGCCCGTGAAAGTGCGTGATCTTGCAGAAAACATGATTCTTCTTGCGGGCCTCACCGTACGCAGCAATGACAACCCAAACGGCGATATTGCAATCGAGGTTACGGGCATCCGTGAAGGCGAGAAGATGTATGAGGAACTCTTCTATGATCCGTCACAAGCGCAAGCTACGCGACATCCAAAGATAATGCGTGCGCCAAAAGGCAAGAAGGCGGATGTCGATGTCATGACGAGCCTCAATGCCTTAAAAATAGCAATGGAAGCCGAAGATGTCGATGCTGTCCGCAAAGTGCTTTTTGATATTATAATTTTCTGAAGCTGCCACGGAAGTCCAGTAACAGGATCAGAACGGCAACGATTGCGACGAGCAAGAAAATAACTTGCGCGAGCAAATGGTCAAAACTCAACATCGCGACGGCACAAATTATCAGGATGACGTTAAGAAGCCCGACATGGAAGACAACTTTAAGAACGCTCCAGCCTGATCTTTTTGCAACTTGATAAGCGTGTTTTGAATGGGCTTTGAGGATATTCTCTTTAGCGATCAGACGCAAAATAATCGTCGTACCCGCATCAAGCAAATAATATAGCGGCAACACAAGCGCTACCGCGATATGCGTTTCACGCGCGAGAAGAAGCAATGCCGTTCCCGTTAAAAGACCCAACGGCAGACTACCCGAATCGCCAAGAAAAATGCTTGCGGGTGGTCGGTTGAAGAATGAAAAAGCAAGCAGCCCCCCGGCGACTATTGCCGCAAGCGCACCGCTTTCAACACCCGAAAGCCGCATCATCGTCAAGATAGCGACACCTGCCAACGGGACACCCAGACCCGCGACTGTCATCAAATCCAGTCCGTCCATAAAATTAGTAATGTTAATGGCCGCGACCAGAACGATCACAATCAAGGTCGCCTCAAACCAGTGCGGAAGCAAAGCAGATAAAAGCCGGAAATCTGGCCCCAGACCATAGAGAACCAAACCACTGGCTATGAACTGGGAACCGAACCGCAAAAAAACTGGTAATTCAAATCGATCATCGATTACGCCGATAATCCACAAGAGTGCTGATGCCACCGACAAACACACGGCTAACTCTATCGGAATGCCAAGATCCAGTCCGAGTGTCAGCAGAATGACGAGATAGGCGGGAATAAGTGCCAGTCCACCGATCTGCCGGGCCGGGACGCTGTGATTTGATCGCGAGTTAAACGCTGCCGCAAGAAATGACCGTGGTAGCGATGCAGATAAGATATAAATTCCGGCGCCGCAAAGGATGGCGCTTGCAAAGAATGAAACCAGCAACAAAATCATTGAGAATACCGATCAGAAAATGTCCGTCGGAAGGAGTTACCAGCTTTGTGGTCCGTGGAAAATAGCTCAGCTTAGCGAAGCGATAAATACTCTGTTAGGATATACGCAAATAGGCGGCGCAAACATGATACGCCCAGCCTGCGGTGGACAAATTCCGCTACGCGCTTTAAATCGACTTAAGCCATTTAATTCTAGCAGAAGAGCCCGTCCATGCCGCAAAAAACTGATCTTCTCGTTCCCATCCTGCAAGGCCAGCCTGTTATTCCGGTTTTGGTGATCGAAAAAGGTGAACATGCAGTTCCGCTGGCACGTGCACTTGCTAAAGGCGGCTTACCTGCCATCGAAATTACGCTGCGCACCGCCGCCGCATTGGATGCAATACATGCGGTCGCTTCCGAAGTACCTGAGGCAATCGTCGGTGCTGGCACTATTCTCAATGCAAAGCAGTATGAAGATGCCGCTAAGGCTGGTTCCCGCTTCATAGTCAGCCCTGGCGCTACAAAATATATTCTTGCAGCGGCGAATGACAGCAACGTGCCGCTGCTACCTGCCGCGATCACTCCAAGCGAAATGCTTTCGCTTCGCGAAGAAGGCTACACACATTTAAAGTTTTTTCCAGCTGAACAAGCTGGCGGCGCATCATTCTTAAAGGCATTATCTTCACCTCTGGCAGGAACCGTTTTTTGCCCGACCGGTGGCATCAGCCTTAACAATGCTAAAACCTATTTATCGCTCTCAAATGTCATCTGCGTTGGCGGATCATGGGTTGCACCAAAGGAACTGGTCGAGGCTGGCGACTGGGAAGGGATCACCAAACTTGCAAGCGAGGCTGCTCGCCTAAAAGGATAAGAGGCAAATAGTAGAAATAGAAAAGGGGCCTTAAAGGCCCCTTTTCTTTATCTCTTAACTGCTCAGTTGGTTTCCGTAAACTTTGCAACTGTGAGGAAGGTAACGGCGTTACCGCTGAACTCATTGGCGCGCTCGCTTGGCAGATCCCCACGCTGGAAACCAGCTGTGTAAACCATTGCAGGTGCTGCACGCAGTGCATCGTTACGAAGAACCGGGTTGGTCGCTGGGGACGTTTGCGAAACCGAATCTGATGACATAGCAACCGCAGAAGCTGGCATTGCAGCAGGCTGCACAACCGGACTTGGGCGAGAGGCCGCTCTTGCCACATGACGATCACCCTTCCCTGATGAGCGAGCAATGCTTTTTACGTTCTGACCAATGGATGCAACATTCTGGCGGGGTGGCGTGGCTACAGTCTTGGCAACCGATGCAGTTTTAACCGGCGCAATCTTTACGGGCTCAGGCTTGGCTGCTGCAACGGGCGCAATGTCAAAGTCGTCTTCAGGCGGCGCAATCAGCTCGCCAATTTCATCTCGTTTTGAGACCATCGCCAATTGCGTATTGGCGCGGGGTGCCTCTTTAGGAAGCGGATAAGCGGTTGCTGAGGCCTGCTCCGCAGCATTGCCGGCATCTGCAACTGCAGTTGATGCAACAACCGGATTATTGTTAACGAGTTGCGCAATCGCGTCCTGTGGATTTTGCTGATCACGTTCAGGTCGAGCACCCGGCACGACCGCGGCTGCAATCTGTGTCACGGCTTCCTGCTGTGGCCGCAATGACGGAATTGGAACAAAACCTGTCATGAGCGGATTGGCACCCGCATCCGCGATTTCCTGCGCAACGGCATCAGCAGGCTGTGCCGCAGCAAGTGCTATTGCTTCCTGCGCTGCATTCACCGGCTTGCGCGTGGGAACCGGGATGTTCAATGCAACCACGGGCGCTTCTTCAACTTGCGGTTCTGCAACCGCTGCTTCTGGACGCGGCGCCTGCATCGGCACCGGTGCCTCACGCGTTGGCAAGGATGCAATCAGTGCTTCAGGCTGCTGGACAGGTGCAGGTGGAGTAACTGCTGGAGCCTGACGGCTCGGTGTTGCGCGTGCTGGACGAACCGTCGCTGGTGCTGGCGCAGAATCGTTGCTGTTATCTTCTTCCTCATCAGCACCACCTCCAAACAGTGCGCCGAAGAGTGTCTTGCTCTTACGCGGAGCCGAATTGCTTGCCACCGTGACACTGCCGCCACTCGCTTTTTGTCTTTCAATCATCGCAAGTGCCTGCTGATAGCCGGGCAATGGCTTACCATCAGCTGGAAGGTGGGCCGTTTTACCATCCGGGAACAATGCCAGAAGTTCGCGGCGGCTCATACGCGGCCAGGAGCGCACATTGCCGACGTCCATATGCACAAATGGAGAACCTGAACGAGGATAGTAGCCAACGCCGCCGATCTGGTAGCGCATACCAATGCCACGCAATTTGGCAAGCGGAACACCGGGAATGAAAAAGTCCATGGCGCGACCAAGCGTGTGCTGGCTCTTCTTAGCCACACCACTGGTTTTGGAACGCAACATGTTGTTGGTTGCAGGCGAACGATAAGCGGAGACAACAGTGATATACTGGCTAGAACCCGAGGAACGATAAACCTGCCAAACCAGATCGAATAGACGCGGATCCATTCTGGTCGGCTCGTTGCGGCGCCAATCGCGCAAAAAAACATTCAGCTTTTTGAGACCATCCGGCAAGAAACGGCCATTCTTCTTGAATGTGATCTCCGCCTTTTCGCCGGTGTGCACGTAATAAAGTTTTAACGTGCGGGTTTCAGCCGATGCCTGCGATGGCGCCAGCGCCATAAGCGCAGCCGCAATAATCCCAAATACCGAAACGGACAGCCTGGTCCAGACTTTCGCAAAGCGCGCTTTAATGGTCGATATGCTGCTCATTGAATCGTATCGCCTTACCGTGTTGTCCGCCCAAGGGCCGTATCAGAGACCGTACAAGTGAATATTCGAGAACCCTGATTGTCGGATTTAATGGTTAATAGACGCTTAGTGAACAACAAATGAGGAGACACCATGGCAAAAAAGACACACGACCGCATCTATTTTTAGTATGGTAAAGAAATTATTAACAATCTTCTTCGATGCTGACATTCTGGCAACAGCAACAGGTTAATCCAATAAACTATTGTTTTTCAATGCGTTAAGTGAATTCAACCATTCACAACCCGGCCATTTCCGGTATCATTTTCGGGACTTGTGTCGTATTCGCCTCTACCAGCTATCGACGCCACATCGATGCCATATTCTTTCAGTTTTCGATAAAGGGTGGTCCTTCCGATACCCAAGCGGCGCGCAACCTCACTGATATGACCATCATAATGGGCAATCGCGAAGCGGATCATGTCTTCTTCGGTCGAAGCAAGTGTACGTACTTCTCCCTCGGTTGTGATACCGCTTATAGAGCGTGAGCCAAAACCGTTGACATATGTCTGATTTAGAAACGCATTGTCATTACTTTGGACCGGGACTGTTCCGCCTTCAAACCCAAGATGACGAAAATCGCGAATGGTAAGCGCATGTTCCTCGCATAGAAGAACGGCATGATAGATGGCATTTTTAAGCTCGCGCACATTGCCCGGCCAATGATAGGCCTTGAGGCTTTCCAGCACATATGGAGTGATACCAGTGATATGGCTGAGCCTTTCTTCGCTCGCAAAATGCATGAGGAACTGATGCGCGAGAATTGGAATATCCTCAACACGGTCTTTAAGCAGAGGCATTTCAATCAAAAACGATGAAACAAGATGATAAAGACCGGGATGAAACCGTCCCATATGCACGAGCTCGACCAGCGAATGGCTGTTGGATGCAATAATGCGCGTGTCGGAGAGTTGAGAAGCCTGCATCATTTCGAACACACGAAGCTGCGTCCGATATGACAAAGCGCTTATCTCATCAAAAAACAAAGTGCCGCCTTGTGCTTCGGCAAATTTACCCGCGATCTGGATGGGTGCAGTGCCCGTCTTAAGTGCGAGATTCATATCCGATTGTCCGAACAACACTTCATCGGCATTTTGCTTTGCCAGCGAGCGGCAATCAATAGATATGAATGGCCCTTGCCAGCGCTGACCGCCACTACTGATAGCCCGCGCAAGCGTTTCCTTGCCCGTTCCGACTTCGCCTTCAACAAGCAATGGCGTATCAAGCTGCGTCACACGACGAGCCAGTGTTACGACCTTTTCCATCGATCGGCTTTTCGAGACCATCTCTGCAAGCAGAATATGCGATTTATCATAAGAACGGGTGCGGTTGAGCTCTTGCGTCAGCGAATCAAGTTTGAACGCATTGGCGATTGAGACCTGCACACGCTCAAAAGCCACAGGTTTCGTCAGAAAGTCGACAGCACCTAGCCGGATCGCCTGCATGGCTTTATCCATATTGCCATTCTGCACGAGAGCGATGACAGGTGTGTGGATGCCAGCTTCACGCATTCTCGCAAGAACCGCGCAACCATCCATATCCGGCATGGCGAGATCAAGAAGGATCAGCGCAATGTCTTTGCGACTGCCGATAAATCCAAGCGCACTTATCCCGCCGTCTGCAAGAATAGTGCGATAGCCCATGCGCAGGACTGCCGCCTCAAGGTTGCGGCATTGTATCGGATCATCATCCGCTATGAGGATACGCGTACTCATCGATGCTCTACTACCAGCGGTGTATATGCCGGAATACCCCAATATATTGTACTGAACATATTTCAGGCACTTTTTTTGAAACACCACACCTTACCAATGCAAGCCCAATGCGCGCATTTTGCATATATTCCTCAGAATAGTGGCGCTTTTCTGAACTGAACGCACACCCCTTGGCGACAAGAAAAAGACATGCGAGAAGAGGACAACAGGAGAATGCCAATGACCACTATCACGAACCGTTTTTCAAAGCCTGTCACATCTGACGCTGTCCTTCATATACCAGCCGGAGATACGGCTGCTGCGATAAAGACAGAGCTTGGAGAATTGCCGGAATGGAATCTGGCCGATCTTTATCCTTCTGCCGAGAGCGCCGAGTTGAAGGCCGATCTCGAAAAAGCGGCAAAAGTTGCAAAAGACTTTGAAGCGCGCTGGAAAGGCAAGCTTGGCGAAGAAGCGGCGAAGTCCGATGGCGGCAATTTTGCGCAAGCGATCAAGGAATATGAAGGCTTAAGCGAAGTGATGGGGCGCATCGCGTCTTTCGCTGGCCTTTATTATTATGGCGACACGACCGACCCCAAACGCATGAAGCTTTTTGGCGATGTGCAGCAGAAGCTGACAGACGCAAATACCCCGCTGATTTTCTTCAGCCTCGAAATCAACCGCATTGATGATTCTGTGCTGGAAACGGCGATGAGCGCCAATCCGGCAATCGGTCATTACCGTCCGTGGCTGGAAGATCTGCGTCTCGACAAGCCCTATGAGTTGGAAGATAAGCTCGAACAGCTTTTTCATGAGAAGTCGATCACCGGCTATAGCGCATGGAACCGGCTTTTCGATGAAACCATGTCAAGCCTGCGATTTGAGATTGATGGTGAAGAACTCGCTATCGAGCAGGCGCTTAATCTGTTGCAGGATTCGAATGGTGCAGTGCGCAAAAAGGCGTCCGAAGCGCTCGCCAAAACCTTTGGCGCAAATCTACGCACTTTCACGCTGATCACCAATACGCTGGCCAAGGACAAGGAAATCTCCGATCGATGGCGTGGGTTTGAAGATATTGCAGACAGCCGCCACCTTGCAAATCGCGTGGAGCGCGAAGTGGTGGATGCGCTGGCCAGGGCTGTTGAAGACGCCTATCCGCGACTTTCGCACCGTTATTATGCCTTGAAAGCCAAGTGGCTGGGCCTTGAAAAACTTGAGAATTGGGATCGCAACGCACCGCTGCCGGAAACGCCGCAAGCACTGATTTCATGGGATGAAGCGCGCGAGACCGTGCTTTCGGCCTACGGAAATTTCGCTCCCGAAATGGCCGCTATCGCGCAGGATTTCTTTGACAAGAACTGGATCGACGCGCCTGTGCGTCCGGGCAAGGCACCGGGCGCTTTCGCGCATCCAACCGTACCTTCCGCCCATCCTTACGTTCTGCTCAACTATATGGGCAAGCCGCGCGATGTGATGACGCTGGCTCACGAACTTGGCCACGGTGTGCATCAGGTGCTAGCCGGTGGACAAGGTGCATTGATGGCATCGACGCCGCTCACGCTTGCAGAAACTGCTTCCGTATTCGGTGAAATGCTCACCTTCCGTTCGCTGCTTGAGCGCACCAAGGACAAGCGTGAGCGAAAGGCCATGCTGGCTCAAAAAGCCGAGGACATGATCAATACAGTCGTGCGCCAAATCGCCTTTTATCAGTTTGAGCGCCGCATTCACACCGAACGTCGCGAAGGCGAATTGACAGCCGAACGCATCGGTGAAATCTGGATGGATGTGCAGCGCGAAAGCCTAGGCGATGCGGTGCATCTCAATCCGGGTTACGAAACATTCTGGACTTACATTCCTCACTTCATCCATTCGCCGTTCTATGTCTATGCCTATGCATTCGGCGATTGTCTGGTAAACTCGCTTTATGCCGTCTATCAGAACTCGGAAAAAGGTTTCCAGCAGAAGTATTTCGATCTGCTCAAAGCCGGTGGCACCAAGCATCACAAAGAACTGTTGGCACCATTTGGTCTTGATGCGACCGATCCCGATTTCTGGAGCAAGGGCCTGTCGGTGATCGAAGGGATCATCGACGAACTCGAAGCCATGGAAAACTGAGCAAGTTCGTGACCCACAAGGGTTTGAATAGGCCGAGCGTCCTTTTTCGGGACGATAAGGTGGGTCGTGAAGTTTTCTTCACGGCCCCTTCTGCCATTATTCACGCCAATAAGCCGGAAGAATTCGATGCCGCATGGGAAGACTTGCAGCGCGCGCATGACGATGGGAAATGGCTCGCAGGCTATCTTTCCTATGAGGCAGGATACCTGCTTGAGCCAAAACTGCGGCCGTTATTGCCGGATGGACGACAAGCGCCGCTCATTTGCTTTGGTGTTTTCGACGGTCCATCCGATGAGACTTTGCATCATCGCGGCGACGACGACATCACTTATCTCCGCGAACCAGTAGCTGAATGGTCATTCGAGGATTATGCACCGCGTTTTGAGCGGTTGCACCGGCATTTGCGCGAGGGCGATTGCTATCAGGGCAATCTGACTTTTCGGATCAGTGCTGCATGGGACGGCGATCCTCTGGTGCTGTTTAACAAACTCGCAAAACGCCAGCCGGTTCGCTACGCAACCTATTGCGATCTCGGTGGTCCGATTGTTCTGTCGCGATCACCGGAACTTTTCTTTGAGGTCGATGCTGACGGCTTTATCGAAACGCATCCCATGAAGGGCACCATGCCGCGCGGGGCGACACCTGAGGAAGACGAGAAAAACCGCCAGTTTCTGATGCACGACCCAAAGAATCAGGCGGAAAACCGCATGATTGTCGATCTGCTGCGCAATGACATTTCGCTGATAAGCGAAGTAAGTTCGCTTGATGTGCCCGAACTTTTCCGGGTGGAAACCTATCCAACTGTGCATCAGATGATCAGCCGTGTGCGCGCAAAACTAAAGCCCGACCTTTCCTTGCGTGCGCTTTTTACGGCACTATTTCCCTGCGGCTCAATCACTGGCGCTCCCAAAATCAGCTCAATGGAAATTCTACGAAAGCTGGAAACCGGACCACGCGATATTTACTGCGGTTCCTTGGGCTGGATTGAACCCGGCGGACGCATGCGTTTCAATGTCGCCATTCGAACGCTCTCGCTTCAAAGCCAAAATCGTGCAATTTTCAATGTCGGGGGTGGTGTGGTTTTCGATTCCACAGCGCAAGCGGAGTATGAGGAATGCCTTCTGAAAGCGCAGTTCGCGACGGGTCAGGTGCCAGCAATGTGCAACCCGATTATCAACTGATCGAAACAATGCGCTGGGAGCCGCTTTCCGGCATCCTGCGTTTCGATCTGCATATGGCGCGCCTTGAAAACTCTGCGCGTGAACTCGGCTTTCTTTACAATATGGAGGCCGTTCACCAGAAAATTACCGAAATCTGCGCAGGCGAAAACCCGCTCAGGCTGCGGCTGACACTCGCACCCGACGGTCTGGTTAATATCACGGCCCTACCCTATGAGCCGCTACAACCGCAGACCGTTTGGCGCATCGCGGTTGCCCGCAGTCGTCTTAACCACAACGATCCCCTGCTGCGGCATAAGACGACACGGCGACAGGTCTATATTAGCGCACGCGAAGAATATTCGACCGCCGAAATTGACGAAGTTATCCTGCTTAATGATCGTGATGAGGTCTGCGAAGGCACAATAACATCGATTTTCCTTGATGTTGGCGGTGCCAAATGCATCACCCCAGCCCTTTCCTGTGGCTTGCTGGAAGGTGTGCTACGGCGTGAACTTCTAAACAATGATGTGGTCCAGGAAGGGCCGGTTAAGCTCAGCGATCTTGCAAGTGCGCGCAACATTCTTATCGGCAATTCCTTGCGGGGCATGATCCTCGCAAAATTAGTAACAGTGTAAATTCGTTAAACACGTATTCATGTCATAGGCTTGTGACGTTTCTTTCTTTCTATGAACCTGTGCTATCGTGACAGAATGAGCAGTTCCGCATCCCGGAAATGCCAAGCGCTGCATCCTTGCAGCAGGAGAGAGAAAGAAAATGGCGAAAGCGAAATGGCCAGTCTATGGAGAAATTACCGGCCCTCTTATCATGATCGGCTTTGGCTCGATCGGGCGCGGTACCCTGCCACTGATCGAACGCCACTTCAAATTCGACAGATCCCGTATGGTGGTCATCGACCCATCGGATAAGAACCGCAAAATTCTTGATGAAAAGAAGATTCGTTTCATCAATGAAGCCATCAGTCCCGAAAACTACAAACAAATGCTTGAGCCGCTGTTGAACGATGGTGGCGGTCAGCCTTTCATCGTTAATCTATCGATTGATACAGGTTCGCTCGATCTTTTGCGCTTCAGCCGTGAGCACGGTGCGCTTTATATCGACACGGTGGTCGAGCCATGGTTTGGTTTCTATTTCGATGAAAAGGCCGACAATGCGTCGCGCACAAACTATGCCTTGCGCGAAACGGTACGGGCTGAAAAGCGTAAACATCCTGGCGGTCCCACGGCTGTTTCCTGCTGTGGCGCAAATCCGGGTATGGTGTCGTGGTTTGTAAAAAAGGCGCTGGTTGATCTCGCGACCGAGCTCAAGCTTGAATTTGAAGAACCCGCGTCAGATGACCGTCACGGCTGGGCAAGGCTGATGAAAAAGGCTGGCGTAAAAGGCGTTCACATTGCCGAACGGGATACCCAGCGCGCAAAAGAGCCGAAGCCTTTCAATACATTCTGGAATACCTGGTCTGTAGAAGGCTTTATCGCTGAAGGTTTGCAGCCGGCAGAACTTGGTTGGGGGAGCCATGAAAATTGGAAGCCTAAGAATGCCCGCAAGCAGAAAAAGGGCAACAAGGCTGCCATCTTCCTCGAACAACCAGGGGGCAGCACCCGTATTCGCACGTGGTGCCCGACGCATGGCGCTCAGTTTGGCTTGCTCGTAACGCATAATGAAGCGATTTCAATCGCCGACTTCTTCACTGTGCGCAACAAGAAGGGCAAACTTGAATACCGCCCAACCTGTAATTACGCCTATCATCCTTGCAACGATGCAATTCTATCACTTGATGAAATGTTCGGGGCAAACGGCAAAGCACAGCCCACACAGCATGTGCTTGACGAATCCGAGATACTCGACGGATCGGACGAACTTGGCGTGTTGCTCTATGGTCATGACAAAAACGCGTACTGGTATGGTTCGCAGCTAAGCGTAGAAGAAGCGCGGAAATTGGCCCCCTATCAGAATGCGACTGGTTTGCAGGTTTCGTCTTCGGTGCTGGCCGGGATGGTTTGGGCGCTGGAAAACCCTGAAAGCGGAATCGTTGAGACAGACGAGATGGATTATCGTCGTTGTCTTGAAGTGCAAATGCCTTACCTTGGCCCGGTTAAGGGATATTACACCGACTGGAACCCGCTTGAAGGTCGCGGTAAGCTGTTTGAAGAAGACATAGACACCAAAGATCCTTGGCAGTTCCGTAATATTCTTGTTCGATAAAACAAGTTGGATTGCCCGGCTCCGGTCGGGCAATCGTCTCTCTCTCGCACGTCTTGCCCGAAAGCCGTTACACACTTGTCGGGATGAGCTTGAACAATGCGACAGTTGCGCAACAGTCTTGCAATCCTGATAATAGGGGCTTGTATTCGTGTAAATTTCCATACATCACACGATAAACACTCTTACGGAGAAGATGGACATGAAATCCTTCCGCATCATTGGTTCCACGGCAATTGTATCGCTCACGCTTGCAGGATGTGTTGCAATGGGGCCAGGCGGTGGCGGCAATGTCCCTGTCGTTAATCGTGCGCCTGCCGGTATCAATGGCTCATGGGTCGATCCAAACGGTATCGTCTCATCGTTCAATAATGGCATTTTTGAAACCCGCTCAACAGACACCAACGAAAAGCTGGCAGAAGGCAACTATCGTTTCCAGTCACCCCAGCTCGTTGAAATCGATATGCGTTCGATTGTGCGCGGTACATCATCCCGCGTGAACTGTGCTCTTGTTTCGCAGAACCAGCTCAACTGCACGTCTTCGGCGGGCTCGCGCTTCTCACTGACACGCCGGGCATAATAAATTCTGCAATAACATTCTAAAAGGCATGTGCTTCCCGTACATGCCTTTTTTATTCGCTGTTTTCTTGATTACAGAGACAATTAAACATGCTTTGACATTGTTAGGATTGTAATTTGCCTTTTTTTCTCTAGTTTTCCGGCAAAGCAGGAGTCGGAAAATGAGTGAGACGGATAAAGTGATCGCCACCCCAGTAAGCCTTGCACCCAAACACCCGAAAGTCGGTGTTTTGCTGGTTAACCTTGGCACGCCGGACGGCACCAGCTACGCTCCCATGCGCCGTTATCTGGCCGAATTTCTCTCAGATCGCCGCGTCATCGAATGGCCGCGTATTTTCTGGTATCCGATTCTTTACGGCATCGTGCTTACCGTGCGGCCGAAACGCTCCGGCAAGCTCTATGACCGCATCTGGAACCACGAAAAAAACGAGTCGCCGCTGCGCACCTTTACGCGCTCTCAGGGCGAAAAACTTGCAGAAGCACTTAAAGATCATCCGAACGTCATTGTGGATTGGGCCATGCGCTATGGTCAGCCTTCCATTGAAGATGTGACGGACCGTCTGTTGAAACAGGGCTGCGACCGCATCGTCATGTTCCCGCTCTATCCGCAATATTCGGCAACGACGACGGCAACCGTGAATGACAAATTCTTTGAAGTGCTGATGAAAAAGCGCTTCATGCCAGCCGTCCGCACCATCCCCTCCTATGAAGTCGAACCCGTTTATATCGAAGCGCTGGCGCAATCGATCGAAAAGCATCTGGCAACACTCGATTTCAAGCCGGAAGTGATCCTTGCTTCCTATCATGGCATTCCAAAAAGCTATTCCGACAAGGGCGATCCATATCGCGCACAATGCCTTGAAACATCTCGTCTTTTGCGCGCACGCCTCGGCATGGACGACAAACAGTTCCGCTCCACGTTCCAGTCCCGTTTCGGGCCAGAAGAATGGCTCCAGCCTTATACCGACGAAACGCTTGAAGAATTGGCCAAGCAGGGCGTAAAATCGGTTGCCGTACTTAATCCCGGCTTTGTCGTTGACTGTCTGGAAACGGTAGACGAAATCGGCCACGAAGCTGCCGAGTCTTTTCATGAGGCTGGCGGAGAAAATTTCAGCCATATTCCATGCCTCAATGACAGCGAAGAAGGCATGAAAGTTATCGAAGCGCTGGTACGCCGCGAATTACAGGGCTGGGTTTGATTTGAGGGGATTTAATTAATGACTGGTTTTGACATCACGTTACTGATTTTAGCAGCACTTGTTCTGGCAACCTTGTTTGCGGGCATCAAGACCGTGCCACAGGGCTATAATTATACGGTTGAGCGTTTTGGTCGCTATACGCGCACACTGATGCCCGGACTTAATCTCATTGTGCCGTTTTTTGACCGCATCGGTGCCCGTCTCAATATGATGGAACAGGTGCTTGATGTTCCAACACAGGAAGTCATCACCCGCGATAATGCTATTGTCGGTGTGGATGGGGTTGCATTTTATCAGGTACTGAATGCGGCACAGGCCGCCTATCAGGTGTCCAATCTGCAATATGCAATCCTCAACCTTACCATGACCAATATCCGCAGTGTCATGGGCTCAATGGATCTTGATGAACTGCTTTCAAACCGTGATGCCATCAATGATCGTCTGTTGCGTGTTGTCGATGAAGCGGCGCATCCTTGGGGCCTGAAAATGACCCGCGTCGAGATCAAGGACATCAATCCACCCGCCGATATTATCAGTTCGATGGGCCGCCAGATGAAGGCCGAGCGGGACAAGCGTGCGCAGGTTTTGGAAGCCGAAGGCGACCGCAATGCACAGATTTTGCGCGCTGAAGGTCAGAAACAGTCGCAGATTCTTGAAGCGGAAGGCAAGCTTGAGGCGGCAAAGCGTGAAGCTGAGGCGCGTGAACGCCTGGCAGAAGCGGAAGCTAAGGCGACCACACTGGTTTCTGATGCGGTTGCCAACGGCAATGTTCAGGCGCTGAACTATTTCGTGGCGCAGAAATACACAGAAGCACTCGGTAATATTGCCAGCGCCAAGAACCAGAAGGTCATTCTGATGCCGCTTGAGGCGAGTGCTCTTATTGGCTCACTGGGCGGGATCGGCGCTATTGCCAAAGAAGTTTTTGGCAATAACGCGGCCCCTATTGAGCCAACCCCGGCCGCACCATCGCCGCGTACGCGTAGCGTCCCCACCACCAACCGCAGTTAGTCAGGCGGGGCGTCATGATTATTCATTTCCTGTCACAACTTGGGCTCTGGGGGTGGTTCGTTCTCGGACTTGTCCTGCTCATTCTGGAAATTATGGCACCCGGAATTTTCTTTATCTGGTTTGGCCTTGCAGCCCTTGTAACCGGCGCGCTTGCTTTCCTGCTCGGTTCGATAATGGGCTTTGGCTGGCAAGTGCAAACCGTGCTTTTTCTCGTGCTAGCCGTGATTTTCGCGCTAGCTGGACGCCGTTTTTTTGGCTCCAACGACAGTCAGGACGAACCGCTGCTCAATCGCCGTGGCGATCAGCTTGTCGGTCAGCGCGCAACGTTGAACGAGCCTATCGTCAATGGTCGCGGTCGTATTCATATCAATGATACGACGTGGCGCATTAAAGGGCCTGACTTGCCCGCTGGGACTGAAGTACGGATTGTGTCTTTCGATCCGATTACACTTGAATTTGAAGTGGCTATTTAGGCAAGTAAGTGATTAGGGCAGTATGTTTTTTTACATATTGCCCTACTCACTTATTACCCTAAATCAAGCTACCCCAATACGCAGAAGGTCGTGGAAATGCACAAGGCCAATCGGTCTGTTGTCTTCAACGACGATCAATGCGCCAATATGATGTTCATTGAGAATGCTTAACGCAGCACTTGCCAGCAAATTTTGCTCAATCGTCCTTGGCTTGCGCGTCATGATGTCATCAACCGCAAGTTCCGAAAGATTGCGGCTCAGATTACGCGAAATATCACCATCGGTCACGATGCCCGCCAATGTGCCGTCATTATCAACGACTATCACACATCCAAAGCTCTTTTGAGCCTGTACCTTCATGGCATCCGGCATCAAGGTTCCCACGGCAACCAACGGCAGACGCTCGCCCCTGTGCATGATTTCACGCACATGCGTGAGGCTTGCGCCAAGCGATCCGCCCGGATGGAACGTTTTGAAATCTGTCGGGCTGAAGCCACGCGCTTCGAGAAGTGCAATCGCCAGCGCATCGCCAATTGCCAATTGCATCATCGTGGATGTGGTGGGTGCAAGACCATGTGGGCAGGCTTCCTGCGCCTTTGGAAGCAACAGCACGGTATTTGCCGAGCGGCCCAGAGCCGATTCTTCGCCAGCGGTAATCGCAATTAATGGAATGCGGAAACGTTGCGAATAATTGACGATGCCCTTGAGTTCCGCCGTCTCACCCGACCATGAAATAGCGAGAAGAACATCATTGCGCCCGATCATACCCAGATCGCCATGATTGGCTTCTGCCGAATGCACGAAGAAAGCAGACGTTCCGGTGGAGGCGAAAGTCGCGGCAAGCTTGGTGCCTATGTGACCGCTTTTGCCTACACCTGTGACAACCAGACGGCCTTTAGAGGCAACAATCGTTCTGACTGCTTGCGCAAAAGGAGCAGCAAGGCCGTTGTTCAGCGCTTCTTCAAGCGCCGCAAGGCCAGCATTTTCGGTCCGGATCGTGCGCAAAGCAGAGGCAATCAAATCCTCCGCAGGCGCGGCTTCATGAGTTGTGTCGAGCTTTGTCATGGAGCACAGGGTTAGCGCCTTGATGCCAGCTTGTCCAAGCATTTGTTGCCGCACAATCAAAGCCTTCAATCATCGAAAAGCAATAAAGAATTAACCATGTCCGTTTACCGTTCATCTACCACGTTGCAACGGTTTGAAGACAATATGCTTTTTGCCAAATCCCCACCCGGCGGATCATCACCCTTTGCCCTCAGGCTGAAAAGCCTGTTGCTTGCAAGTGTGGTGCTGGCATTTGGCCATTTGACAGCTTTTTCGCAAGATATTCAGCTACGGGGCGATGTTGATGAAGACGTGCTTTCCGCGACTTCACCGGACCGCCTCACCATTCGCAACGAAAATCAGCCTAATTCAAGCGGCGATACGTCGGGTGAATTCGCAGATGATTCCTATACGCCTCCAGCAGAAAGCACAGCACCAACGCAGCCAGCGGAACCAATACTGGCTTCTGATGAAGAGCCGCGACGGTTTTTGTCGACTGACAATATGCCAGTTGGTGCCGTCACAATTGAGGAGCAGGACGAAACAGGCCGTGCGCGTCGGGAGAACTTGCCCGCCATTCCCGAACAGGGCCGCAGAATTATGCCAGATGCTGATCCATTTGCACCAATTGGCATTCGCACTGGCTCATTCATTCTGCGCCCATCGCTTGAGCAGGGTATCCGCGCCACCACTAATGGCGATAACAGTTCGACCGGTTCCAGCGCCATTCTCTCGGAAACAACCTTGCGGCTTAATGCACAATCCGATTGGTCACGCCATCAGGCGAGGATTGACGCCGCAGGCACGCTCAGTAAGTCAATTTCGGGTGAAGACGTATCGGAACCGCGCGTTGATATTCAGGGCAATTTGCGCTTTGATATGAGCAATCAGACAACAATTAACGCAGGCGCGGGCTATCGTCTGCGCCGTGAAAGTGCATCAAGCCCCAATGGTGTGACAGACGCGCTTAAGCGACCTCTGGTGCACACGATGCATGGAAGCCTCGGTATCGAACGCGATACAGGATTGCTTTTTAGTCGTGCGACAGGCCGTGTAACATATGACACCTATGGCGATGCGGAACTGGCTTCCGGCGGCAATGTCAGTCAGAAAGATCGCAACAACACCTATGCCAGCATTACGTTGCGCAGCGGTTTTGCAATTTCACCTGCACTCAAACCGTTTGCAGAAGTTGAACTCGGCAAGCGCATCTTCGACGAACGTATAGACAGCAACGGTTATGAACGCAGTGGCTCACAATTTGCGCTGCGTGGCGGCTTGATGTTTGACCGCGGTGAAAAATTCAACGGCGAATTCTCCGCAGGCTATATGCACGCCAATAGCGACGATTCACGTCTTGGTAGCATCAGCGGGCCATCACTTGCAGCAAACATCAACTGGTCACCGCTGCGCGGGACCGATGTGAATTTCTTCGCACAAACCATGGTCGATACATCGACAACGCCCGGCGTTGCCGGTGCGCTTCTGCATTTTGCAAGCCTTGAAGTCACCCGGCGCGTGCGTTCCGATCTAAGCCTCAGCGGCAAGCTCGACCTTAACGTCCGCGACAACAAGGATGGCACCGGCACCGATTATACCATCGGAGCACAGATCGGCGCGACATACTGGATCAACCGCTTTGTCGGATTGGATACACGCCTGCGTCACGAGTTTCAAACGAGCCAGGTTGCAGACCGCGAATACCGCGCCAACAGCATCTATGTCGGTATGAAAGTTCAGCGATAGGGTAGTCACGTCTTATCTATTCAAAAAAAGCCACCCTCATTTCTGAAGGCGGCTTTTTTTGCTTACAACCAGAGATTATTCTGGCTTGATCGTCTTGAGCAGATCAGCAATCGAGACTTCAACCGTCGGACGAATATCCTGACGCCAAAGGGCAAAAGCCACATTCGCTTCAATAAAGCCTGACTTCGAACCGCAATCAAAGGTCCGGCCATGATAATCGAAGCCGAAGAATTTTTGAGCATCAGCCAGCTTAAGCATGGCATCGGTCAACTGGATTTCGTTGCCAGCGCCCTTTTCCTGCCTGGATAGCAGCTCGAAAATTTCCGGCTGAAGAATATAGCGACCATTGATGTAAAGATTGGACGGTGCAGTTCCCTTTGCAGGTTTTTCAACCATCTGGTTGATTTCAAAGCCATTGCCGATTGCATTGCCCTTACCGACGATGCCGTATTTGTGCGCTTCCTCAGGGTCGCATTCCTGAACCGCAATCACATTGCCGCCGGTCTGCTCATAAAGCTCCACCATTTCCTTGAGGCAGCCCTTCTTCGACTGCATGACCATATCTGGCAGAAGCAATGCAAAGGGCTCATCGCCAACCAGTTCGCGTGCGCACCAGACCGCGTGACCAAGGCCGAGCGGCACCTGCTGACGGGTGAAGCTCGTTGTGCCGGGCTGCGGCTGCAAAGCCTGCATATGCTCAAGCTCAGCCTTTTTGCCGCGTTCGGCCAAAGTGGCATAAAGCTCAACTTGCGCATCGAAATAATCTTCGATGACAGCCTTGTTGCGTCCTGTGACGAAAATCAGATGTTCGATACCAGCTTCACGAGCCTCGTCGACCACATATTGAATGACGGGTTTATCAACAACCGTCAGCATTTCCTTTGGGATCGACTTGGTTGCCGGCAGAAAACGGGTACCGAGACCGGCGACGGGGAAAACTGCCTTGCGGATTTTACGGATCGAACTCATTCGTCTCCTCGAGATGTTACGAATATTGTAAAGTCTTGAAACCACTGCATTTCAAATAGGGCGCTTTCATTAAGGAATGACAAAATTCTGTCTTTTTCCTTATCACATTCGATGACCTGACCTTAATGTTACTTGATGCGAATGTTTCACACAATTTCAGGCATTTTTTTCGAAAACTCTGCGATGGTAAACCAAATACTAACCTGATGCCTATAATTTTACAGGCTCATAAGGGTCGGCCCCAAATTCAACACTGGATAGTATTACAAACTTAATGCAATCTAATGAAACAGGCCCGGCATGAAAGGCAACTTGTCGTTCAACACGACAAAAACATGATTGCAGAAGGGAAACACAGAATGCTGCGATTTCCATTCACTCTGGGACGAGGAATGCGCGCCAGAATTACAGCAACCGTTGCGGTGGCAATGCTTGCATCTGGCTTGACGACCACCGGCGCATTTGCTGATGCCAAGTTTAAAAGCTGGGTTTCCAGTTTCCGCACCACAGCTATCCAGAATGGCGTAACTCCATCCACGTTTGACCGCGCGTTCAGGGGCGTCAATGCGCCGGACCCGGAAGTATTGCGCAAGGCCCGTTTTCAGCCAGAATTCAACGATCCGGTCTGGAATTACATCGACAACCGCGTCAATGAACAGTCGGTTTCGGTCGGACAGAGCATGTCGCGCAAATGGGGTCCATGGCTTCAGCGTATTGAGCAGCGCTTCTCAGTAGAGCGTAATATCCTGCTGGCTATCTGGTCGATGGAAAGCAATTACGGCGAGATCCTCAAGCGTGAAGATGTGATGATGGATACGATCCGCTCACTCGCCACCTTGGCTTATGCTGATCAGCGCCGTGCCAAATTTGGCCGCACGCAGTTGATTGCCGCGATGAAAATCCTCCAGACCGGCGATATTGATCGTGGTCACCTGACCGGCTCATGGGCCGGGGCTATGGGACATACACAGTTTATCCCAACCAGCTATCAGGCCTATGCAGTCGATATGGACGGCAATGGCAAGCGCGACATCTGGAACTCTGTTCCTGACGCGCTGGGCACTGCCGCTAATCTTCTGCATCGCAATGGCTGGCAGCCCGGCCGCACATGGGGCTACGAAGTCACATTGCCTGCCGGGCGCAAATTCCCCTCCGGTTCAATTTCAGCCGCTGAGTGGCAGAAGCTCGGCGTGGTTCGCGCCAATGGTCGTCCTTTCCCGGATGCAAATGAAAAAGTGACTTTGAAGGTCCTTGATGGACGCGAAGGGCCAGCCTTTTTGATGGCCAAGAATTTCTTTGTCATCAAGCGCTACAACAATGCCGATAAATATGCGCTGGCCGTTGGCCTGCTCGCAGATCGTATCGGCGGTTATCAGGGTCTGCGTCAGGACTGGAACCGTCCGTTCACACCGATCACGATGAACGAGCGTGAGGAATTGCAGTCACATCTCAAAGCGCTCGGCTATTATGACGGCACAATTGACGGCAAGATCGGCTCTGTCTCGCGCAAGGCGATTGAAGCATTCCAGCAGCGCAATGGCTTGCAGCCAGACGGGCATCCAAGCAAGGAAGTGCTCTCAGTCCTGCGTCGTCGTTGAGCAATATTGAACAGAAGGGGCGCGCATTTCTTGTGCGCTTCTTTTTCTTTTTCGCACAAAGCGCTAATACTCGCGCCGAAAGAAAGCGAAACAGATGCAGATAAGCCAGTTTATGCGCCAGGCACATATCATAGCGGCAGCGATGCTTGTCGCTTTCGCCATGATGCTTATAGCCGTTTCATCTGCATCGGCGCAGGAGCGTCCGCGAACAATATTTGATTTGCTGTTTGGCCAGAAACAGGCGCAACCGCAGCGCCAATATGAGCAGCCAAAGCCGCAGCGTGCCCGTCCTGCAAAACCAAAGCGAGCACCAAAAGCTACAACACCAGCTGCCCGTGCTGTTCCCACCGCCGCACCCCGACCTGAAATTAACTTTGTCGAGAAGAAGCCCGATGCGAAGAAAATATTGGTCGTCGGTGATTTTATAGGCAATGGATTGGCAGAAGGGCTGGACGTGGCCTATGCATCCAATCCCGACATGCGAATTACCAGCCGTATCAATGGCTCATCTGGCTTTGTGCGCGATGACCATTTTGACTGGCCAGCCAATATCGGCAAAATTCTGGATGAAGAAAAACCAGCAGCCGTGGTGGTGATGATCGGCTCCAATGACCGACAGGCAATTACCAGCAAAGGGCAAAGCCTTGCAGCGCGTTCACCCGAATGGACGGCTGAATATCAACAGCGAGTCTCACAGTTCACGAAGGAAATCACGGATAAGAATTATCCAGTGATCTGGGTCGGCCAACCACCCTTTCGTCCGCGCGGCATGTCGCAGGATATGCTGGCATTGAACGAAATCTACCGCACCACATCCGAAAGAGCTGGCGGTAAATTCGTCGATGTATGGGAGGGGTTTGTCGATGAGGACGGAAATTTCAGCCAAACAGGCTTTGACATCAACGGTCAGACCGCCCGTCTTCGCGCCAATGACGGCATCAACACAACATCGGCAGGCAAACGCAAGCTGGCATTTTACGCCGAAAAGCCGCTAAACGCCTTGTTTGGCGATAATCGCGATAGCGAGCAATTGCTACCTACCGCCACAAAGCAAGATCCTGCAAAGCCGATAGACCGGATAGCTCCGGTCAGCCTGCGCGATATTTATAGCGACAACAGTGGTATTTTGCTGGGTGGAGCGCTGAAATCTCGTAAGGGTGACAATATAAAACGCTATCACGATCACAAGCCTACTCCCGGACGGGCAGATGATTTTTCCTGGTCTGCGAAAAGCTTAAACCCCTGAATAGTAAGATTATTTTCAAGAAAACAGACTGCAATATTAGACAAAAGCCGTGATATTTGCGGCTTTTCTTATTCTAAATGCTATATTTCACAGAGTTCACATTTCAGAATTCCTCGTCTATCAGGGTCACGCGCAGCCCGAAGGGCATTTGGCGCAGGCAGCCGCATTGCATAAGAGGCATATGAATGAACATTGCATCAAAGCCTCCCGTTGAAAACAACGGGGAGCAGGAACCCCATCTTGCACGCAATCTAACCAATCGACATCTCCAGCTGATCGCCATTGGCGGCGCTATAGGCACCGGCCTTTTTATGGGATCGGGCAAGACAATCTCGCTCGCGGGGCCGTCTATCCTGCTGGTCTATGCGATCATTGGCTTCATGCTGTTCTTCGTGATGCGTGCACTGGGTGAAATCCTTCTGTCCAATCTCGAATATCGCTCTTTTGCTGATTTCGCAGGCGACTATCTCGGCCCTTGGGCGCAGTTCTTCACCGGCTGGACTTATTGGCTCTGCTGGATTGTGACCGGCATTGCCGATGTAGTGGCAGTTTCTGGCTATATGTCATTCTGGTATCCTGATCTCGCACTGTGGATTCCAGCACTTGGCTTGATCGGGGTCTTGCTCCTATTGAACCTGCCGAACGTTCGCAACTTCGGTGAAATTGAGTTCTGGTTCGCGCTTATCAAGATCGTTGCCATTGTCGCACTTATCCTGGCTGGCGCTTATATGCTGATTACCGGCTTCGCTCTGCCAAACGGCACTCAGGCATCGGTCACGCATCTATGGGCCAATGGTGGATTTTTCCCGAACGGGTTTTTCGGCTTTGTGGCTGGCTTCCAGATTGCAGTTTTTGCTTTCGTGGGTATCGAGCTGGTCGGTACCGCTGCCGCCGAAACAGAAAATCCAATGCGCAATCTGCCAAAGGCGATCAATTCGATTCCGATCCGCGTTGTACTTTTCTATGTCGGTGCACTTTTTGTCATTATCACGGTTATTCCGTGGGATCAGGTTGACCCGGGTTCAAGCCCATTTGTTGCTATGTTCTCGCTGGCCGGTCTTGGCATTGCGGCGCATGTGGTGAACTTCGTCGTGCTGACCTCTGCAACATCGAGCGCCAATTCCGGCATCTACTCGACCTCGCGCATGATCTATGGTCTGGCCACCTCGCGTCTGGCACCGCAAACGTTAGGCAAACTGAACAGCCGTAAAGTGCCAGTAAATGCGCTGTTCTTCTCCTGTATCTTCCTGCTTGCAGGCGTTGTGCTGCTTTATGCAGGCGATAGCATCATTGAAGTTTTCACAATCGTCACGACAATTTCAGCACTGTTGTTCATCTTCATCTGGTCGATTATTCTCGCATCTTACCTTCAGTATCGCCGCAAGCGTCCTGATCTGCATAAAAAATCGACCTTCAAGCTACCCGGAGGACGCGCTTCCGTTGTCATGGTCTTTGCCTTCTTCGCCTTCATTCTATGGGCATTGGCACAGCAGCCAGATACGGCTGTCGCGCTGAAAGTGACACCTGTTTGGTTCGCATTTCTTGGAATTGTCTATCTGGCAATTCGCAAGAAACGCCAGCAGAGCTAAAACAAAAAATAAAGCCCGGCTTCGAGCCGGGCTTTTTAATTCTCTAGCCTTAGAGCTGTTGAGATTTCGGAGCTGGAGCATCGAAAATTGTGGGGTTTGATAACCGGCGCGCAGCGTACTTAAAGGTACGTGAGCAACGGAAGCGAGAAACACGCCATTTGCAGATCGCCAGAGCCGAAATAACACATCTCTAACGTGGTAGGACAGACGATCCCATGAGATCAGCATCGATTGCATGGGCTGCCTGACGACCTTCACGAATTGCCCAGACGACCAGCGATTGACCGCGACGCACATCGCCTGCCGCATAGAGCTTGTCGACATTGGTGCGATAATCACGATCATTGGCCTTGACTGACGTTCCGCCGCGACGATCCGTTGCGATCTCGAGCTTGTCCGTCATTTCATGCAACACACTGTTTTCTGCGGGACCAGAAAAGCCAATAGCGATGAAAGCGAGATCAGCCTTGATAAAGAACTCGGAGCCAGCAATCGGCTTACGCTGATCATCAACCTGACAGCACTTCACATGCGTGAGCTTGCCGTCTTCGCCGATAAACTCAAGCGTTGCGACCTGAAACTCGCGATTAGCGCCTTCAGCCTGACTGGAAGACGTGCGCATCTTGGTAGCCCAATAAGGCCAGACGCTCAGCTTGTCTTCTCTTTCAGGCGGCTGTGGGCGAATATCGAGCTGGGTCACATTAACAGCGCCCTGACGGAAGGCCGTGCCCACGCAGTCAGAAGCCGTATCACCACCACCGACAACGACGATATGCTTGCCACCGGCAAGGATCGGGGCTTCGTGCCATGCAACGGATTCAATGTTTTCGCGGCCAACACGACGGTTCTGCTGAACGAGGTAAGGCATCGCATCATGCACGCCTTCAAGGTCCGCACCCGGAATGCCAGCAGGACGCGGCTTTTCAGAGCCCCCCGAATAAAGCACGGCATCATAGGTATCGAGCAGACCGCGCAGCGGCTTGTCGACGCCGATATTGACCCCACAAAGGAAACGAACGCCCTCGCCTTCCATCTGCGTAACACGACGGTCGATCAGGTGCTTTTCCATCTTGAAGTCAGGAATACCATAACGTAGCAGACCGCCGGGACGGCTTTCGCGCTCGTAAACATCAACCATGTGACCAGCGCGTGCGAGTTGCTGTGCAGCAGCAAGACCTGCAGGACCGGAACCAATGATCGCGACCGACTTGCCGGTTTTCTGTGCCGACGGCTGCGGAACAATATAACCTAACTCATAGGCCTTATCGCCAAGTGCCTGTTCAACAGTCTTGATTGCAACAGGTGTATCTTCAAGGTTGAGCGTGCAAGCTTCCTCGCAAGGAGCCGGGCAAATACGCCCAGTAAACTCCGGGAAGTTGTTGGTCAGATGCAGGTTTCGGATCGCCTGATCCCAGTTGTTGTTATAGACGAGATCGTTCCAGTCGGGGATCTGATTGTTCACCGGGCAACCAGTGTCACCGTGGCAGAACGGAATGCCGCAGTCCATGCAGCGTGCCGCCTGCTTCTGCACTTCACCATCCGTCATCGGCAGAGTGAATTCGCGGAAGTGACGAATGCGATCCGATGCTGGCTGGTACTTCGCTACCTGCCGGTCGATCTCAAGAAAACCAGTAACCTTACCCATTGTTCTATGCTCCTATCACAGTGCCGTGCGCCATTTCAGGCGCACAAGCACCGCGTTATGATATTCATTTACTCAGCTGCGACACCGATCTGCATGCGCTCCATCTCTTCCAGAGCACGGCGATATTCGACCGGCATGACCTTCACGAATTTCGGGCGATAGCTTTCCCAATTGTCGAGAATGTCCTTGGCACGCGTAGAGCCGGTGTAATGCAGATGGTTGGCAATCAGCTGCACCAAACGTTCTTCGTCGTGGCGCGTCATGTTTGCCGATACATCCACACGGCCCTTGTGCATCAGGTCGCCGCCGTGATGGTGCAGCTTTTCGAGGATGTCATCCTCTTCCGGCACCGGTTCCAGCTCGACCATCGCCATGTTGCAGCGCTGTGCAAAGTCACCGACTTCATCAAGCACATAGGCAACACCGCCCGACATGCCGGCTGCAAAGTTCCGGCCCGTCTGACCGATAACGACAACCACGCCACCCGTCATATATTCGCAGCCGTGATCACCCACGCCTTCGACAACAGTCACGGCACCAGAGTTACGCACGGCGAATCGCTCGCCTGCCACACCGCGGAAATAGCACTCGCCTTCAAGCGCACCGTAGAGCACGGTATTGCCTGCGATGATCGAATTTTCCGCAACAATACGCGTGTCTTCTGGCGGACGTATGACAATGCGGCCACCCGAAAGACCCTTGCCGATATAGTCGTTGCCATCGCCGATCAGCTCAAACGAGACACCGCGTGCAAGGAAAGCACCAAAGGACTGGCCAGCCGTACCGCGCAGGGTGACAGCAATGGTGTCATCCGGCAGACCCTTGTGACGGAAACGCTTGGCCACTTCGCCCGAAAGCATCGCACCTGCTGAACGGTCGACGTTCTTGATGTCGACATTGATTTTCACCGGCGTCTTGTTTTCCAACGCAGGCATGGCTTCAGCAATCAGCGTGCGATCGAGAACATCTTCAATCGGATGATGCTGACGCTCTGTCCAGAAGATTTCGTGCTTCTCGGCTACCGGCTTGTAGAAGATACGGCTGAAATCGAGACCCTTCGACTTCCAATGATCAATCATGCTCTGCTTTTCGAGCAACTGCGTTTCACCAATGATCTGCTCAAGCTTGGTGAAGCCCATGGCTGCCAGCAATGCGCGCACTTCTTCTGCCAGATAGAAGAAGAAGTTGATGACATGCTCAGGCGTACCCTTGAAGCGCTTTCGCAAAACCGGGTCCTGTGTGGCAACGCCAACAGGACAGGTATTGAGATGACACTTACGCATCATGATGCAGCCAGCAGCGATCAACGGAGCAGTCGAGAAACCGAACTCGTCGGCACCGAGCAGCGCACCGATAATCACGTCGCGACCAGTACGAAGACCGCCATCGACCTGCAATGCGATACGCGAACGAAGACCGTTCAGCACCAGTGTCTGGTGAGTTTCGGCAAGGCCGATTTCCCACGGCGAACCGGCATGCTTGAGCGACGTCAGCGGAGACGCACCTGTTCCGCCATCATAGCCTGACACGGTAATATGGTCAGCGCGCGCTTTGGCAACACCAGCCGCAACTGTACCAACACCCACTTCCGACACCAGTTTGACCGAAATATCAGCCGCCGGATTGACGTTTTTCAGATCATAGATCAGCTGTGCCAGATCTTCGATTGAATAAATGTCGTGATGCGGCGGAGGCGAAATCAGACCAACGCCCGGCGTCGAGTGACGTGTCTTGGCGATGGTCGCATCGACCTTATGTCCCGGCAGCTGACCACCCTCACCCGGCTTTGCGCCCTGCGCAACCTTGATCTGGATGAGATCGGAGTTGACCAGATATTCGGTTGTTACACCAAAACGACCCGATGCCACCTGCTTGATCGCAGAACGCTCAGGGTTTGGCGTACCATCCGGCAGCGGATAGAAACGATCCGGCTCCTCACCGCCCTCACCCGTGTTCGACTTGCCGCCAATGGCGTTCATCGCACGTGCAAGCGTGGTGTGGGCTTCACGCGAGATCGAGCCAAAGGACATGGCGCCCGTCGAGAAGCGCTTGACGATATCGGTTGCGGACTCAACCTCGTCAATCGAAACCGGCTTGCGTCCGCTTGCTTCCGCAAAACGAATATCGAACAGACCACGAATGGTCTTTGCCTGCGCTGACTTCGAGTCAAGCATCGACGTATATTCGGTGAACGTGTCCGGGTTGGACGTGCGAACAGCGTGCTGCAATTTTGCAACTGCGTCTGGCGACCACAAATGTGCTTCGCCGCGCATACGGTAAGCATATTCGCCACCAACTTCGAGCGCCGTCAACAGAACCGGGTCGTTGCCGAATGCGTCGGTATGACGACGCACGGTTTCTTCCGCAATCTGCTCCAGTCCAACGCCTTCAATGCTCGTTGCCGTGCCGAAGAAGAACTGATCGACAAAGCTTGTCTGCAAGCCGACAGCGTCAAAAATCTGCGCGCCGCAATAGGACTGATAGGTCGAAATGCCCATCTTGGACATGACTTTGAGGATGCCCTTACCAATCGACTTGATGTAGCGCTTGACCAGCTCATCGGCATCGACTTCCGGCGGGAACTCGCGGCGGCGATGCATGTCGAGCAGCGTATCAAATGCAAGATATGGGTTGATTGCTTCCGCACCATAGCCTGCAAGGCAGGCAAAATGATGCACTTCGCGCGGTTCGCCCGATTCAACCACCAGACCGACCGATGTACGCTGACCCTTGCGGATCAGGTGATGGTGAACCGCAGCTGTTGCCAGCAGCGCCGGGATCGGAATGCGATCCGGGCCGACCTGACGATCCGACAGAATGACAATGTTATAACCGCCGTGAACGGCAGCCTCCGCACGGTCGCACAGGCGCTCAATTGCACCCTGCATACCGGCCGCGCCCTCACCAACATTGTAGGTGATATCGAGCGTCTTGGTATCGAAACGATCTTCCGTATGACCAATCGAGCGGATCTTTTCCAGATCGCCATTGGTCAGGATCGGCTGGCGCACTTCCAGACGCTTGCGGCGCGAGGTGCCAACAAGGTCAAAAATATTCGGGCGCGGTCCGATGAAGGAAACAAGGCTCATCACCAGTTCTTCACGGATCGGATCAATCGGCGGATTGGTGACCTGTGCAAAGTTCTGCTTGAAATAGGTATAAAGCAGCTTCGACTTGTCGGACATGGCCGAAATCGGCGTATCAGTCCCCATCGAGCCGATGGCTTCCTGACCTGTCGTGGCCATGGGCGACATCAGAAGCCTTGTGTCTTCCTGGCTGTAACCAAACGATTGCTGACGGTCGAGCAGGCTCACATCCTTGCGCAGCGCGCGTGGTTCGACCGGGTTCAGGTCTTCCAGAATGAGCTGTGTGTTGGCAAGCCACTGCTTGTAAGGATGCTTCTGTGCGATCTGTGACTTGATTTCCTCATCCGAAACGATGCGGCCTTCTTCCATATCGATCAGCAGCATGCGTCCCGGCTGAAGACGCCACTTCTTGATGATTTTCTTTTCATCAACCGGCAGAACACCAGCCTCAGAAGCGAGAATCACAAAGTCATCATCGGTCACGATATAACGTGCAGGGCGCAGACCATTACGGTCCAGCGTTGCGCCAATCTGGCGACCATCGGTGAAGGCAACAGCCGCAGGACCATCCCATGGCTCCATGAGGGCTGCATGATATTCGTAGAACGCGCGGCGTTCGTCCGACATCAGCTTGTTGCCCGACCATGCTTCGGGGATCAGCATCATCATGGCATGCGCAAGGCTATAGCCACCCTGATGCAGGAATTCGAGCGCATTATCGAAGCAGGCCGTGTCCGACTGACCTTCGTAAGAAATCGGCCAGAGCTTGGAAATGTCGTTACCAAACAACTCCGAATCCACCGATGCCTGACGTGCAGCCATCCAGTTAACATTGCCGCGCAGCGTGTTGATTTCGCCATTATGCGCAACCATGCGATAGGGATGCGCCAGACGCCATGATGGAAAAGTGTTAGTCGAAAAGCGCTGGTGAACGAGCGCCACAGCACTTTCAAAACGTGGGTCTTTCAGGTCGTTGTAATAGCTGCCGACCTGATAGGCCAGGAACATGCCCTTATACACAACGGTGCGCGCCGACATGGAGACGATATAGAAGCCCTTATCGTCGCCTTCATTTTCCTGATAAATACGGTTCGAAATGACCTTGCGCAGCACGAACAGGCGGCGCTCAAAATCATCGTCGGTTTCAATCGTCGCGCTGCGACCGATGAAAACCTGAACATGGAAAGGTTCGGTTGCAGCAATGTCCGGTGCCTTTGACAGCGATGCATTATCAACCGGCACCTCACGGAAACCGATGAAAGTCTGGCCTTCGGCGACAATCACTTCCTTGACGACTTCTTCAATATGCGCGCGCAGCTCAGCATCGCGCGGCATAAAGAGATAGCCCACGGCATAATGGTTCTGTTCTGGCAGGTCTATGCCCTGACGCGCCATTTCCTCCCGGAAAAACCGGTCTGGAATCTGCACCAGAATGCCTGCGCCATCGCCCATCAGAGGATCGGCACCAACCGCACCACGATGGGTGAGGTTTTCAAGCATCTTCAGACCGCTTTCGACGACCTGATGCGACTTTTGGCCCTTCATATGCGCGATGAAGCCAACGCCGCAGGCGTCGCGTTCGTTGCGCGGATCATAGAGGCCTTGGGCGGGGGGAGTACCCGCCGAAGTTCGCGTTTTTCGATTTACTATGGTGGAATTGGTCGCAGCTTTGACCGTTCCGTTCTGACCGTTGTGTAAATCCACATGCGATACAGATGGCGTCAAATGCGGCATCGTCATTCCCTCCAATAAGCGCGCAACCCTGCGCGCGATACGATAATGAACCGGAACGGCTATTCGTTCCGCAACTGATTTCGAGGCGTATCTCATCCGAAAACCGCTTCACGCTTTTCGGCATACGCTTTATTCCACCGCGCATCTTATCCGAAAACCGGTTCCCACTTTTCGGCATACGCTTTATTCCACCGCGCATCTTATCCGAAAACCGGTTCCCACTTTTCGGGATGCGCTTTGATCTAGATGTGTGGGAGCCTTGTCGAAAAGGCGTTGGACGACGTTCCGTAGGCGCACAGTTAAAACCGTCGCGGGGAATATTGTTTAAGCGCCTTAGTCTTTCAGGCTCGACAAGCGACCTCGGCCCACCGTGATGGCACCAAACTCCCCTGTCTCATTAAGCGCCGCTTTCTGCCGGGTTGTCCCAATCTGTGCGACACTCTCTTTCAACGACTGGCAAAACTTGACAATCGCAGTGATGAATTGGACAGCAAGAGTGAATTAGTCAGCATTGCTGTCCTAATTACGTATGACAGAATTCAAATTCGCTCACAAGATGGAAACATGATTTTTTTGAGCATATTGCGAAATAAAGTGTCGCACAAATATGCATAAGCAACATTTAGTTGCGTAAAGCACCAATTGCGTCAGTTTGGCACGGCACAAGTCTGGCAGCAGAAGCCTTAAAAAGTGACAGCAACTGCCCGTTTTTTAACGCATAGAGGTCTTACGCCTGCAACGCGTTGCGTCTATAGACCTATCATCAAACACCATAACGCGAGCGGAGAACAACGTGCATTTTGCTTCCGACAACTGGGCCGGTGCCCATCCGAAGATCGCTGAAAGCCTTTCGCTGCATGCCGATGGTTTTGCTGCCGCCTATGGCGCAAGCGAAATCGACAAGCGTGTGGAACAGCGATTCAACGAGTTGTTCGAGCGTGAAGTTGCCGTCTTCTTCGTCGGTACGGGTACTGCGGCCAATTCGCTCGCACTTGCCAGCGTAAACCGCCCCGGCGGTGTGTCGCTTGTACATCGCGAAGCGCATGTGATTGAAGATGAGTGCGGCGCGCCGGAATATTTTACCGGCGGTGCACGTCTGCATCCGATTGATGGCGCCATGGGCCGTATCGACCCTGAATTGCTCAAGCGCGAACTCAAGCGTTTCAATCCGGCTTTCGTCCATGCCGGTCAGCCAATGGCCGTCAGCATCACACAGGCAACAGAAGTCGGCACGCTTTATCAGCCGGAGCACATTTCCACCATTGCCGAGATTTGCCGTGGCGCGGGCTTGCCTTTGCACATGGATGGTGCACGTTTCGCCAATGCACTCGTATCGCTCGACATGACGCCTGCGGAAATGACCTGGAAACAGGGCGTTGACATTGTTTCCTTCGGCGGCACCAAGAACGGCTGCTGGTGTGCGGAAGCATTGGTCTTCATGGATCCGTCAACTGCCAAAGACCTACCGTTCATTCGCAAGCGCGCAGCTCAACTTTTCTCGAAGACCCGATTCATCGCAGCGCAGTTTGACGCCTATCTCACCGACAATCTGTGGATTGATCTGGCGAATCATTCCAATGCGCTTTCTGCACGTCTTGCCCGCCATATCGATGCATCAAGCCAGATGCGCCTTGCATGGAAACCGGAAGCCAATGAGGTTTTCGCGATCATGAAGCAGTCGGTCTATGATCGCCTGCGCGATGCGGGCGTGATCTTCTATGACTGGAACCCACCGCATTCCGAAGTCAATCGTATCAGCGAAGGCGAGATTTTCGCACGCTTCGTCACAAGCTTTGCCAATACGGAAGATGAAGTCGACCAGTTTGGTAAGCTCATAGCTTAAAGCATGTCTCCCAAAAGTGGGAGCCGGTTTTGGGATGAATACATGCCTACGAAGCCAAAAAAGCGGCGCAAAATGCGCCGCTTTTTTTTACTAGCTGTGCAAATTAGTGGGCGGTCTTCGCCTCAATCTGCTGACCATCACTTGCCGAAGATTTGCTGACTTCGATTTTGCGCGGTTTCATCTGTTCAGGGATTTCGCGCTTGAGATCGATGTGAAGCAAACCGTTTTTAAGGCTGGCACCGGCAACTTCGACGAAGTCTGCAAGCTGGAAGCGACGCTCGAAAGCACGCGAAGCAATGCCGCGATAAAGCACTTCACCTGTTTCAGAAGCATCATCTTCGGCCTTTTGACCTTTGACGGTCAACTGATTGCGGTGCGCTTCAATCTCGATTTCACCTTCCGAAAAGCCTGCAACAGCCATGGTGATGCGATAGGCGTTCTCACCGGTCCGCTCGATATTGTAAGGCGGATAGGACTGCGAACCTTCTGGCGATGCAAGTGTATCAAGCATTGAGGAGAAGAGACGGTCGAAACCAACGGTGGAACGATAGAGTGGGGAAAAATCAACGTGACGCATGTGTAAGCCCTCCTTAAGAGCGACAAGAATGCATAATACTGGCGGCAGAACTCCCATTCTGGCGAATTCTCTGGTGCCGGCGGCCCCGTTATCGGCAACCGCAAAACGTAATTGGGAATGGCGCTTTTTCATTTCAAGACCAATTTTATCGTATCATGCAGAAAACCGGATTACCCCTGCCCTATAACCAACTCAATATGCTTACACGGCTTATCACTTGCCGTAACAACTCCTGATCATTTGGAGCCTACAAATTGGGGCGTTCGCCACGCAATGAACCCAAAATAAACACCATCTTCGGCGAGCGTTCAGGTGCTTGGGGATACTATCGCCCCTATGCCTGCCGAGAGGCGGGTTCATCAAAGGATCACGGTTATGAAAAAAGCTCTTCTTGCTTTTGCCGCACTTGCCACCATCGCGACCGGGGTCGCGACAAAGTCCTATGCAGCCGATAATGGACTGCTCATACAGGCCCAGTATTACGACGATGATTATCGTCCGCCAATGCCACCACCACCACGCGGCGGGCCACGTCCGGGCTGGGATGGACCTAATAACGGACCGGGTTGGGGCGGCGGTTATGAGCGTCGTGATACGCTTGGCCCACGCCAGGTTGCGCGTTCACTTCAACGGCGGGGGTATGATGTTGGCGACATTCGCCGTGATCGCGGCACCTATTTTGTGAAAGCCACGCGTCCAAACGGTCGCCGCGTAATCGTCGTGGTTGATGCTTTCAGCGGTCGCATCATTGATGAGCGGCGCGCGGGACGCGGTTGGTGACAATTAGCGCATCCCGAAAAGCGTGAAGCGGTTCGTGGGATGCGCGAAAAAAAATGATCAGTTCAGCCTGCGTGACGTCCCTTACACAGGCTGTTTTCTGAACCGGAAGTTTGCCTGCAAACTTCCGGTTACTTTTTGTCATTCTTTATCCCATTATAGTGGCACAAAGTATTCAACCGGGGCACATCTCTGAAATGCCAGACTTTCTTTTTGAGACCAACGCCAATCCCATACCCATGGGAACGCAATCTGGCATGTTTGAAACGCGGGATGGTAAAAGCCTTCGTTATGCGCTGGTAAAATCGCAAATCCGGCCATCGCGTGGCACGATCATTTTGCTGCAAGGTCGCAACGAATTTATCGAAAAGTATTTCGAAACCATATCAGATCTCACAAGCCGTGGCTTCAATGTCGCGACATTCGACTGGCGCGGACAAGGTGGGTCCCACCGACTTCTCAAAGATCGCTTTCGTGGTTATGTTGGCCGCTTTAGCGATTACACGGACGATCTAAATCAGTTTCTCACTGACATTGTGTTACCCGACTGCCCGCCGCCCTTTTATGTTCTGGCGCATTCAGCGGGTGCATTGATTGCCTATGCATCGATCCCGAAAATCGCATCGCGCATTACCCGTGTTGTTCTTTGTGCGCCACTAATGGGGCTTAGGCCATTGCAATCAGGCGACGACAAAATGCGCCGCATCACCACCACCCTGCGCCTGTTCGGCTTTGGCAAGCTATATGCAGCGGCAGGCCGCAAAATGGTTGACCGGCCTTTTGCCAATAATCCACTGACCAGCGATCCCGCGCGTTTCATGCGCAATATGGAAGTTGTACGTGACAATGCCGATCTTGCGCTTGGCGGCCCGACGGTGCGCTGGATTGCAGGAGCACTCGAAACCGCGTCGCTCATCAACAAGCCGGACTTTTATAAGGGACCGGCATTGCCTGTATTGATTATTGCAGCTGGTGCAGATCAAGTGGTTTCAACAGCTGCTATTGAGCGTTTTGCAGCAAACACGCGCAACATTTCGCTGGTGGTTATTGATGGCGCTCGCCACGAACTGCTGCAAGAAGCTGACTTTTATCGCGAACAGGCTCTGGCCGCTTTTGATGCCTTCATTCCCGGAACTTCGGAAACAGACGCACAACCGGCCAGCACAGAGCCTGAACAATTAGATTAGCTGTTAATCAGCTCAAGTGCTGCCTGATGCAACTCTATGGATGCGGCAGCAACAATGTCGCCGCCCTTTTCTGCCGGCCCACCATCGCGCTGCGTTACGACCCCGCCTGCCTGCTCAATGATCGGAATAAGTGCTACGATGTCATAGGGTTGCAAGCCTGCTTCCACAACAATATCGGCAAAGCCGCCCGCAAGCATCGCGAAAGCATAGCAATCGACGCCATAGCGCGACAAACGCACCGAGTTTTCCAAACTGTCAAAACCCTTCCGCAATTCGCCTTTGAAGAGCGAAGGTGTTGTCGTGAACATGGTGGCATCTTCAAGCTTGGCCTGCGAGCGCACGGATAAACGCTGCTCAACACCATCGCGCGCCAGATAAGCACCCTCGCCATCGCTATAGAACAGCTCGCCCGTAAAAGACTGTGACATCATTCCGGCCTTCGCGTCGCCATCGACGGTCAGCCCAACAAGCGTCCCCCAGACAGGCAGACCGGAAATGAAAGCGCGTGTGCCATCGATGGGATCAATGACCCAAACATGGCTGCGGTCAATATTTTCCGGCCCATATTCTTCACCAAGAATACCATGCTCTGGAAACTCACGTCCGATCACCGCATGAATCGCACGCTCTGCCGCACGGTCTGCCTCCGTGACCGGGTCAAAACCAGACGTGTATTTGTTATCGATCTCATTAAACTGGCGAAACCTTGGCAAGGTTTCGGCGGCCGCAGCGCGAGCGACTTCGGAAAAAAATGCCTTATCGATCAGCAATCCCAATCTCCCGTTTCCATAAAGTGATGCATTCCTATGCAATCCATACCAACATTGCACATATTTTGAGCTGGCAATCTTTAAGCTCAAAAATTATGCGTAATTCCTTGACCCAAAAGGCTTTTAAGCTTAGCTTAAACGTCAGACAGGTTTTCCTGTCGGTGCCTTTCGGGGCATTTCCTCCCTAGTCTTTGACCGCGTTCTCTTTATTGAGGCGCGGTTCTTTTTATCCTGATTTTGCTTGGTTTTTCCGCTCTATTCGGCTGCAAGCGGCGGCACGACCAGAAGTTCATCCGGCAAGGACGTAAGATCGCTCAGGAACTGATAGAGGTCCGCACAAAGCGCATCAAAACCAACCAGCTTCTGCAAGCTCTGCTCGTTCATGTAAAGACTGCGGTTGATTTCGATTTGCAAGGCAAAACAGGCTGCGGCAGGCCTGCCATAATGCTCGGTGATAAAGCCACCAGCATAGGGCTTGTTATGCGCGACCGTATAACCGAGCCCTTGAAGAAGCTCAATTGCCGCCTGCGTCAACTGCTCACTGCATGAACGGCCAAAACGATCACCGATGATGAAATCCGGGCGACCGCTCAGTTCACCCGAACGCGTTCCACCTGGCATAGAGTGACAATCGATCAGAACCGAATAGCCAAAACGCTCATGGGTCGATTTCAGCAGATCATCAAGTGCACGATGGTAGGGCTTATAAAGGTCTTCGATACGATAAAATGCTTCCTGCAACGATATGCGACCCGAATATATCGTCTGCCCCTCGCCAACCAGACGCGGCACAGTTCCCAAACCACCTGCAACTCGCGCAGACTGGCTGTTTATAAACGGCGGCAGCGGCTCAATAAACATGCGTGGATCAAGCTCGTAGGGCTCGCGGTTCACATCAAGAAATGCGCGCGGGAAATGCGCTTTGAGCAACGGCGCGCCTAAGCGCGGCACAGATGCAAAAAGCTCATCCACATAGCAATCTTCCGAATAGCGAATGGCGAGCGGATCAAGGCGTGCTTCCGCAAGAAACGACTTTGGATAGGCGCGACCGCTATGGGGCGAATTGAAAACAAAAGGAATACGCTGCTGCGCCGGTGCGCAAACCTCAAAAGGGGGCATCAGATGAAAATCACGTTCCAAACTCATACTTCAACCCGTCTCGATTATATTGTGACGGCCCGTCACAGTGCAGATTTGCTTCAAAAGCAGCACCTTATTTGAGTCTGCCGCAATGCAATATCCAAATTTTAAAAGACCGCCCTTACTCCTATTGGCGAGCCTCCCAAATCATGCAAAGCTGTAACATACAACAGCATGTTGCCAAACAGTGGCCATAACAATTAACATTTGCGCGAGCGTTCATTTCATATTTACCAAAAAAGCGTTTTCTAGTGTGCAAAATGAGTCGTTATCTTCGCTGCACCTCGCGAACGGACGACACGAAATTCGGACGGACCAATGAAAAGAATTCTGCTAGCTGAAGACGACAACGATATGCGTCGCTTTCTCGTGAAGGCTCTGGAAAAAGCGGGCTATCACGTCACCCATTTCGACAATGGCGCAAGCGCTTACGAGCGACTGCGCGAAGAACCTTTTTCACTTCTGCTCACCGATATTGTCATGCCGGAAATGGATGGTATCGAGCTGGCGCGCCGCGCAACCGAAATCGACCCCGATCTCAAAATAATGTTCATAACGGGCTTTGCAGCCGTTGCATTGAATCCCGATTCGGACGCCCCACGCGATGCAAAAGTGCTTTCCAAGCCATTCCATCTGCGCGATCTTGTGAACGAAATAGAGAAAATGCTGATCGCCGCCTGAGGCGACCAGCACCTTTCCGGGCTTTTGATAAGCTCTTCAACAAAAAGAATAAAAAACTTCAAATAAGGGCATTGACGGGCGCAACGCGATATGGTGTATGCGCCACATCGAATGGGCGTATAGCTCAGCGGGAGAGCACTACATTGACATTGTAGGGGTCACAGGTTCAATCCCTGTTACGCCCACCATTCGATCTCTAAAATAGTTATGAATTATACTGTATTAACAATTCTTTAGGCTAAATCGTCGACTACAAAGCCCGTCACCGAACGCCCAAAAATTGCATTGATTTGATTATATAATCCCATTCCTTCCCCTCACCTTTTTATCCATCAATGCCCCTTCTTCTGCGCCGCTTCAATCCTCTGCAATATCTTCATAACAAGACGCATATCACCGCCGAGTTGCGCAAGCGTGTCCTGTATCTTGCTGACGGTGTGAGAGGTATTTGAAGTGGCCTGTTCGTTTGCTGTAACTCGATAGGCAAGATTGTCTGATGCGCTGAATAGCTTACGCACATCGGCCTCAATACCTTTCACGCGCTCATCCTGTCGGGCTTCAATTGCCTTCACGTCTGCAAGGCGCTCGTTGTGCAAAAGCTCATGTGAAACCTTCCACGCCTGAAGCTCATCAATATCCCGCTCGGTATTGGCCCATATGTAAATCCAGCCCGCAACCAAATCCCCCGAAGGTGAATATCTGCAAAGCCGTGTTGAAGTTGAACGACCATTCGAATTTCGGCACCGTCATCGCCAGCAGCCCCCTTATTTCTCATCATGCTTTGCGCATTCGTCTTTCGACCAGACGCCACCGGCACAGCCTCGAACGATTGTGCGATCGATCTTCCGCTGATCAGAATCAGTTGAAGTTTGCGCCGACGTCATTAACAACAACTGGGTACGCATTTGATTGCTGAGACACATACCCACTCTGTTTCATGCGCGGCCTGCGCAACAATGATTCGAGGATCAACACCGATCTACTGCCCGAACTTCTGGGATGCTGGCATCATCATATTGATGAAAGACCGTCGATTGTCGTTCAAAAGGGAAAAGCCATGACCTGCATACTGCCTCCCGTGCATCCCGGCGAAATCCTTCGCGAAGAGTATCTTGCCCCGCTCCATATGAGTGCCGGTGCGATTGCCAAGCAGTTGAATGTGCCTCGCACTCGTATAGAGCGCTTATCAAAGGAGCAGACCGCTATTACGCCAGACACCGCATTGCGCCTTGCAAAGTTCTTTCGCACCACGCCGGAGTTCTGGATGAACATGCAGGCAAGCTTTGACCTCAAGATTGAAACCCTCGCTATTGAGAATGATCGAGCAGCAATTCGCGAGCTTGAAGCTGCATAGTAATGACGGGCAGCATCTGTCCACCCCTCATTCATAGGGATACCGATTAGAGCCAATATTCATTTAAGTTCTCGCCAATTTGGAGAGACTTATGAAGCTGGCTTTTTTGATTCCTACCTGTTTGGCGCTTTGTGGAAGTCTGGGGAATGCGTCAGCATGCAATACCACTCTGGTTCAGATTTCAGATTGGTCGATCAACGCCGATAAGCCACAAACACAACAATTTCTTTTCCAGTTAATTTCAAAATCGAAAAAAACTATAAAATCTCTGGATGCGTCAGTGATTATTGAAGACAGATTGGGCAACCTTCTATTCTCATCATTCATCAATAAACATCTGCTCATAAAGCCAAAAGAAACGTTCATCACTATCGATACAATAATACCGGATGAGGCTGTTGATCATATGCAGAAAGACAGCATGCGCGCCTATGTTTGCTCTCGCAGCGCCATTTTTAGCGATGGAACAAGTCAGCAATACGATTGATACCCCAAACTCCTAGCAATACCAATTTGCAGAGAGAAGCGGCCCGTAGTCCGCTCTCTTATGCCGCATGTTTCTGAACTCTATGTGTCAGCAGTTGCGGGAACATCTGCGCTAACTGACTGTGTGGATAGTTTCTCTGTTCAGCGCTTAGCATTTGCCAGATGGCGAGGATTTCATGCGCCGTTTGTCGATATTAGTGATAGGGTAAATATTATGAGCAAAACGAACTGAACAGACCTCTGTACATTTCCGGAACCTTCCGCTCATAGGCAAGAAAGTTTCTATCATGGCAAAAGGCCAAGTACGCAGTAATCGCGAAGTACGCAAACCTAAGAAGGATAAGTCAGCTTCGACTGATAAGTCATCCAGCCCAGTAGCCGGACGCTTCGCAACCCAGATCAAAGACGCCGAGAAGCAAAAAAAGTAGCTGACGTCGGTTGCTCCATAAGCGAAGCTTTCATATCCCAAGTTGCGAGACACGAAATCGAGGTAGGCTTCGTAACGCCTGCCTTTTTTCATATTTACGGTAGCGGAGTTTTGTATGATTGCAGCCTATATCGGATCTGCGGCGGTTGGCGCTGGCGTATATCTCATGATGAGGCGAAAGCCACGAAAGACGCGGTTTTCAATCTCCTTGAGTATATTTTTAGTGCTATGTGCACTATTCACCGTCTGGTTTATCAACACTGGCGGCTATTACGGCATTATGGGCAAAAATGGCATTATCCCCGATTGGGCGAATTGAAAAATCTAATTATCACTTCTTAAGCCAGCCGCGTTAGTCGGCATTATTGTTGAACCCATATAATTTTAGCCGCATCAACATTGAGACCTTTTGCGACTGAAAGCGCTTTGTCTTTAAGTCGCTTCGTAAGCTTCGGCTGACGTGAGAGAACCCAAAAATATTTGTTGGGATTCGGCCCGACAACGATTGCCCATTGATACTGGTCATCAAGAGCCACAACATTGTAGCCGCCATAAAACGGCCCGAAGAATGAAACTTTTAAAGCGCCGACATTTGGGCTTCCGACGAATTTAGCCTTGCCAGTGGCATCCCTAAATTTCTGCTTCGCAGGGTCATAACCGCTATTAACAACCTTAATTGATCCGTCCGAGTTCAATGAATACTGCGCTGTGGTTTTGAACATCCCACGTTCAAAGCTATTTTCAATTCGCCCTAGCTCATACCATTTGCCAAGATAACGATTTGCGTCGAAATTCTGAACAGGCGTAATCGCTGGACTTTGTGTTGGCGCTACACCGTAAGCGGCACAACCTACCAACCCGACTAGCGAGAGAAGCGCGAGCGCTTTGAACTTCATGTTTTCTTCCTATCTTGAAAACTTGGGGATTAGGTAGCGCTATCAAGTCCCGTTTCAAGACATCTGATCCACGTCCCATTGGGGTTTTCTGACCTCCATCTTTTTTAGGCGGGCCCACTAAAAAAATAACAAAATAAGAACGTAAGTACCTGGCTAAGCGCGCCATAGGCTGAGGCAACGAAATACAGAAGCCATTGCAGAGTGTCGATATGATCAGTCCGACAACGCGGAAAAACGAACAAGTCTTTTCTGAGAACCTTTTCCTGATCTCGTGCGTTGTTCTCCATGCATTCAGGAGGACGTCAATGCTGAAACCTACGCACCCGGGAAATTACCCCGATCGTGACATTGATTGTCAGGAAGCATTAGCGAATGAAATTGCGGGCCTTATAGCGTCTGGCAAAAATGCTGGATGGGACGAGGTCGAAACCGCAAAGGCAATTGCCATTGTTTCTCAAGGTTTGGTGCTTGAACTTCTCAAATTTGGACCTGAGGAATAGGAGAGATATATGAGCAATAAGAAAAGTCCTTGGTCGGACCCTGATCTGGTTCGCGAGGACCAGTCGGCAGATCCAGATTCAGTTGATCCAAAAGACCAAAACGAAAAACCGACACACGAACAAACAAATTCACCGGGCAGTTCAAAAAAACAAAATCCAAAATCCCCCTATCCCGACCGTTCTAAGTATTGATAAATTAAATAAATTTCATGTTCACTGAAACTTTTTACTAACTCACGAGTTTTCTCAAAGAGAGCGTAAAGCCCGACACTTATCACACCGCTAACCGGGAAATTTTACTTATCCAAAGGAGATAACCAACATGAACTCCATTATCTATTTAGTAGGACTAGTCGTTATCGTGTTGTTCATCCTCTCTTTTCTGGGATTACGTTGATGGTAGATTCAACTGTTGTAGAAAATGCGCCTGATCGCAGCTATGTGGATTGGGCGGCTATTTTTGCTGGCGCTGCGGTCGCATCCGGCGTGATGGTTGTCCTGACAACATTTGCCGGTGGCCTTGGTCTAAGTTCATTCTCCGTCGATGATGGAGGCGACATAAGCGCTGTATGGCTTGTCATCACTGCACTCTTTATCGTCATATCGATGGTCGCTTCTTATATGCTTGGTGGCTACATCACTGGCAGAATGCGCCGACCTGCCGGAACTGCGACCCGTGATGAATTGACCGTTCGCGACGGCCTGAATGGGCTGGTGGTGTGGGGTATCGGTACGATCGCATCTGCTCTACTGCTTGTAAGTATTATTTCAGGTGGCGCCAAAGCAGTTGGAAGTGCGGCTGAAACAGCGGTGCAAACCGCGGGAACGGTCGTCGGCGGCACTGCACAGGGTGCCGGTCAGTTGGCCGGCGGGATCGTTTCTGGCGCCGGACAAGCAGTTTCCGGATTGGCGCAGGGTGCAGGGCAAGCTGCCGCTCCATCTGTTGAACAGATGCTGCCACAAGGGCTGAAAACAAACCCTTTAGACTACCTCACCGATAGTCTGCTACGCACGGACAGTCAGGGGAACTCTGTTGTTGGTCAAGAAGCGCAAAATTTGGCGGATTTTCAACGCCAGATAAGTGGTATCCTTGGAAACCTGCTGACTACGGGTGAAATCTCTGATGCTGACCGCACATGGCTCACTAATCAGGTAGCCTCTCGAACTGGCCTCAGTCAAAATGACGCCCAAACGCGTGTAAACCAGACCGTTGAACGCGTTCAGGCTCTGCGTACTGAAGCCCAGACAAAGGTTGACGAAGCACAGAAAGTATTTTCAGATCTACAAGCGCAAGCTGAAAAAACTGCAGAAGAAGTGAAAGCTAAGGCAGCTGATGCTGCTGAAAAAGCAAGAGTAACTGGCATTCTAACAGCATTCCTACTTGCTGCATCTGCTCTTGTTGCCGCAGTTGCCGCTTACATCGGAGCCGTTCACGGTGGTCGTCATCGCGACGAAGGTAGAATTTGGGGCGGCTTAGCTTACCGCAAATAACAAGCAGTCAATAATTTGCTTAACAATAAGGGCTTCGGAGAAATCCGAAGCTTTTTTTATACGCATAAATCGAAAATGAGACTGCTGAATATTATGAATTGTGAGGTCGGCGGAGTTTTCATTGGGTCTCTTTCGCCAAAATTGCAAACAGCTGAACGGGGTATAAATTCGTTCTACGTGATACCTCTCTCGTATCGCAATTCACGAACTCTATCACGTAACTGTTCAGGCGTTCTGTCGAGAACCAACTATAAAGCCGTTTAACCACCTAAATATCTTCGTCTATTACCAAACAGTCCGATACTTCCCCCCGAATGCAATGTTTGAGCGCGCGCCATACCCTCCATATAATTGCCTGCTATGTAGACGCTATTGTCATGATCAATGCTGCGGCGGCTTCCACTTAGCGACTATTTTTTGGTTGATACCGTACAGCATCGCCAAAGCCCTCAGGCAATTTTGGCTCTGTCGTATCGCTTGACAGATTGCCTCTGTCGTCGCGTCCCTGCCATATAGATCTTGGCTCGAAGCCACCACTCAAAGCATGAGAAAATATTGCGCCATCCAATTTTTAGATCAAAAAACTCCTAATACGCCTCACCGCCCGGCGCGCCTTCAGCATGACTTTTACTGCCAACCAGTAATGCCTCTAAGAGAGAGAAACAGTTCTGAAGCAGAATAAACATGTGTATTATATAATATCATATATACGATTGATTATCAATCATAATAATGTCTGACAATAATTTACTATGTAATATAATACAATTATAAATTTCAGATATTCATATTAGTATTTTTTATTATACAAATATAATACTTTTATAAAATTTTGACTTGTTGATTTTCAAATTATTTCATAGTAAATTTTACACATATATTATATCAACAACAGAATCCCATAATTAATTTTTATATTTAACTAATATAAGTTTTTATATTTGGAAGGCGTTTTCGTGAATCACTCTAAATGCAGCACAGTTCGCGCATCTCTCATTCGGGTATTAGGGTGCGCCTCTGTATTGGCAATCGCGCTATTGCAGCCACAATCCATTGCACAGGCTAAAAACCACACTGATGACGGACAAACAACGCTTTCGGGAGACGTCACAGACTGCACCCCGTCCAACTTTGCGCAAGGCAACGGTTCTATTCACGGCATAACGTCCTGCATGGCTGTCGGGTCGTTTTCGAAGCCGACCTCTGTCACATTCGACGGAAATTTGAGTTATGATATCAATGTTGGCGACCTAACTGACCAAACACTCGGTTCGTATTTTGCAGGGCTCGCCGTCCTCGGCGGAGGGGAAATCACTGTCAAAGGTGATTACGGGATCTCAGGTCTCGGGGCTCCTGTAATTAACTCAAAATATCCGATGGCCGCAATCAGTTCCTATTACGGCTTATCAAGCTTCAAGGACAATCCTGATTGGCACACAACAAAAATAGATATACAGGGCGACCTTCAAGTTGGTGGCGGTATGCTTTTTTACCAGGGTGGATCGCATGCTGATGATGCAAGCAATCTTCAACCGAGTACGGATCAGTACGGTTCATTGACGATTGGCGGAACGACCACAATGGATGCCCGATCCGATGATACCGCGATGTTCTATAACAACGGAAGTGCCGCTCTCGTAGCTCCTATGATTTTCAATGATACTCATGCTGATTTCAACGGTTCAGCTAACTTTAACCTCCCACTCCTCTCCATTAAAGATCCGAGTGGAAATAAGTCTGTTTATGGTGCGATAATACTGGCGGGACCACAGTCTTCCCTAAGTTTCAAAAAACCTAGCACCTACACGCTGGCCCAGCAGTACAATCCACAATTGACGGGCGTGATCAACCCGTCTGGTGTAGAGGGAAGTGTGACACCTAACTATCCAGCTGCTTATGGCTGGGTGATGCTTTCGGGTGTATGGGACAGCGCAGGAACCCGCGGAGGACTGAAGCCCACGGCAGACGTAGACGATGTATTTGGGTCAACTATCGCCAATTTTAATGCGAATTATATGACTTTGAATTATACGATGGATGGCGATGGACCGTCAGGCATCTGGGGCGTCGTGTCGCTCAACCAACATGCACATGCATCTTTAAGCAACACCACATTAAATCTCAATATGCAAGGCAGCAAAGATTCACGCGCTTCGGTATTTTTAAGTGGTATTACACCCTTTTCTCCAGCACCTCAAACAAACACCGCTGATATTCCAACAGTTTATTTCGACAACAAATTCGACCTCAACAACGTTAATGTTAATTTTAATGGTACAGACTCTGGAAAATATGTTTCGCTTTTTGATGTTGACGCAACAATTGCAACAGTGAGCGTCAGTGGCACATCAAGCTTGATTGCATCAGATAATTCTGCAATCAGCGATCGTTCTCTTATTTACATCAATAATACAATGAAGGTGAAATCAGACCCAAGAGATGCTGTTAAAAACTACGATGGGCTAGATTCTGCGCAACTCACATTCAATGCGACGCAAACCACTTTGCGCGGCGGCATATATGTTGATGACCTAGATAATAAAAAAGCATTTACGGGTAAGAATTTACTAAATTTTACAATTGATGGAAGTTCGACGAGTTGGTTGGGTGACCTATATGTGGCATCTGAGGTGACTGCGCTACATCCAGACAGGTTCGCTTCCGCAACCATAACGATTATTAATGGCGCTATATGGACAGGAGACGTTACCTCCAACAAAAATAACGTCACGTTAAAACTTGCAAATGGAGGCATCTGGTCTCCACTGAACGACGTCACGCCAGATCCGTTTGTCGCCGGCAAAATTAGCTTGGATGGCGGCATTATTCATACATTATCTCAGCCCTTGACCATTAGCGTTCCTATCGAACTCGGAATCAATGGCGGTACATTTGATACGGCTGGTCAACCAACTACCTACAGCTCCACCATTACGGGAAGCGGATTATTATACAAAAGGGGCGATGGTACCCTTATTCTTGATGGGCAGAATAAGCCCCCCCGTATAATACTTCAAGAAGGTGTACTCTCCGTCGGTAGTGACGATAATCTGGGAGGAGATCCTACGCATCATCTGGACCTCGCTGGTGGCACATTGCAAATTACCGGCACGACGATGCACTCGACACGGTCCGTGATAAATTGGGGACCAACGGGTGGCGGCTTCGATATTGCGGATGCTGGGAATACATTTACGATAGCGCAGAATCTGGCAACGGGCGGTGCATTAACGAAGCTTGGCGCCGGTACTTTGGTTCTGTCGGGTGCTAATGCCTATACGGGTGGTACAAATATCAACGCCGGCACTTTGTCAGTTTCATCTGATTCCAATCTTGGCGATCCATCTGGTGCCCTGAATTTTTCGGGTGGTACGCTGCTCATCACAGGAGACATGAATGCGGACCGGAAGGTGTCACTGAGCTCTGCTGGCGGCACGGTTTCGGTCGATAGTGCTAAAACGGCGACGTTCAGTGGCGTTATTGCGAATGCAGATACAGCCAAAGGCAGTTTTACCAAAGCAGGAGATGGCACGCTCGTTCTGACCGCTTCCAACACCTATACGGGCGGCACGACGATTGCTGCGGGAACTCTGCAATTGGGTGACGGGACTGCTGGTCATGACGGCATGATCCTAGGCGATATTGTCAATAACAGCACTCTGAACGTCAATAATATGAATGCAGCCGCTCTGTCGGGTGCCATCAGCGGCACTGGTAGCGTGAAGCAATCTGGTGCTGGAACGCTGACACTTTCCGGCAATAACAGTTACGGCGATACGCATTTTAATAATGGCGTGCTTTCGGTCGCGCAGGCAGCGAACCTCGGATCAGGTACGCTTGATTTTGATGGCGGCACGCTACAGGTGACAGGCAAATCGTTCAAAGCCACAGCCAGCACGATCAATTGGGGCGCCCATGGTGGTGGCTTTGACATTGCTGATGCGAATAACACTTTTAGTGTCTCATCCGCATTCAGTGGTGCGGGTGCATTGACAAAGACCGGCGCAGGTGGGCTGATTCTGAGCGCTGACAGCTCTGGCTATAATGGTGCTGTCAGCGTGAAAGCCGGTGATCTGCGCCTTGATGGCGCAACATTGGGCGGAACATTGGCGGTTGACGATAAGGCCGATCTTGGTGGCCACGGCGCAATCAGTGGTGCCGCGCGTTTTGCCTCAGGAGCAACGCTGTTTGGCCAGAGCAAGCAGAAGCTGAGCTTTGGGAATGGCCTTAATCTGGCAACCGGTAGTCAGACTGATGTGACCTTAACGGGCGGCCAATCGCAGAATGCCTTATTTGATGTGACTGGCGATCTTGCGCTCAATGGTACACTCAATGTCGAGAGTGGCAGCGTTATGGGAACCGGCGTCTATCGCATCTTCGATTATACTGGAAATCTGACTGAGAACACCATGACCCTGGGCACGATTGCTGATAGCAATATTGCCGATTTTAATCTTCAGACTGCGATTAACCACCAGGTCAATCTGGTCAATACTGCGGGCCGCAGCATGTTTTTCTGGGATGGTGCAGGCCCCGGGAACGATGGTATAATTCAGGGTGGTAATGGCACCTGGGATAGTGCTGCGAGCAACTGGACTGGTGCCGATGGCCTCATAAACTCTCCTTGGAGCAATGATGGCTTTGCGGTGTTTGGCGGTACAGGCGGTACCGTAACGATTGATGCAGGTTATCAACCGAGCGTCAATGGCATGCAGTTCATGAGCAATGGCTATGTTCTGCAAGGCAGCTCTTTAACATTGGCTGGGACCGGCGATCAGCTGATCATTGTCGGTGATGGATCTTTGCAAAGCTCTGCTATGACCGCCACCATTCATTCGGATATTGAGGGCAATGAAGGCTTATTAAAATCGGGTGCAGGGCAACTGGTTCTGAATGGAGCCAACACATATACAGGCACAACCACGGTCACAGAAGGCCTCCTTACACTTGGTGAAGGTGGTAGCATTGACTCAACAAGCGGCATTGTGCTGGCCAGTACCCGCTATGGATATGGTGATTTTGCTGTCGACAAAACAACTGATACCACACTTGCCAACCAGATCAGCGGGATTGGCACAGTCTTCAAACGCGGCAAGGCGACAACGACCTTTAGTGGCGACAACAGTTTCAGTGGCGGGTTAACGGTTGAAGCCGGTGCAGCGAAAGCCGGTATTGCTGATAATGCTTTTGGCTCAGGTCACGTCAAGATTGCCGATGGAGCAAGATTGGACCTTGCCAACTTCAATGAAACGATCGGTGGTCTTGATGGACTTAATCCTGCTGATGGAAATGGTCATGACGGCAACATCAATCTCGGCTCCGGCACATTAACACTCAACCAGGACTTACATGCGGACTTTTCCGGCGTAATCTCCGGCACGGGCGGTTTGACCAAGAACGGCAAGGGCGATCTGGTGCTTTATGGTGCCAATGACTATTCGGGGGCCACAGCACTCAACGAAGGTGCACTGGTTCAGGGCGCTGCCGGTGGGTTCTCGGCTGCTTCAACCTATAATGTGGCCAGCGGCGCTTCCCTTGAACTTGGAGGCTTCTCCAGCACCTTGGCAGGGCTGTCCAATGGCGGCGATGTTTTCTTCGGCGGCAATGGCGGCAGCGTGCTCAATGTGTCAGGGGATTACAATGGCACTGGTGGCACGCTGCATATGTCTGCCGTGTTTGGCGATGACAATTCTCTGACAGACCGAATGAATGTCACTGGCAACACATCTGGCAGTTCCAAAATTGACATCACCAACCGTCACGGTTTTGGCGCCAAAACGAATAATGGCATCGAGATCATTTCCGTCGCTGGCAACTCGGATGGCCTGTTCACGCTCAATGGCGATTATACCACCAAAGAGGGAAAGCCGGGCATTATGACCGACTCTGCCTATGCCTATACGTTGCAACAGGGGGGAACAAATACGCCCAATGACGGCAACTGGTATCTGGTGAGCAAGATGGATAAGGACAATCCAGCTCCCCCAATTGATCCAAGCTGTGAGACAACCAATACGTGCCCACCGTCGCCACCGTCGCCGCCTTCACCGTCTGGCCCTGATCGTTATAGTCCTGCAGCACCGGTCTATGAATCTTACACCTCAACCTTGCAGGCTCTGAACAAATTGCCGACATTGCAGCAGCGCGTGGGTAAGCGTTATCTGGAAGGCTCTGATCAGGCCAATGCGGGCGAAAGCGACAGTCAGGCCATTTGGGGCCGCATCGAAGGCGCGCATCATCGTGCGGAAAATGGCTCGACCGCAGGAGATCTGCGTCAGGAGATTAACACGCTCATCATGCAGGCGGGTGTAGACGGTCAGTTCTATGAAGACGAGAATGGCAAGCTGTTTGCCGGCATTACCGGCCAGTATGGCAATGCGCGTTCTGATATCGACAATCGCACCGGTGATGGTTCCGGCCACATAAGCACGCAAGGCTGGGGACTGGGTGCAACTGCCACATGGTATGGCACATCCGGCTTCTATCTCGATGCGCAGGCACAGGCCAACTGGTATGATAGTGACCTTGATGTCGATGCCAGGAACCAAACCCTAACGAATGGCAACAAGGGATTTGGCTACGCTTTGAGCCTTGAAGCAGGACAGCGCTTTGATATGAACCAATACTGGTCACTGACACCACAGGCACAGCTTATGTGGTCATCGGTGGATTTCGACACCTTTACCGATACATACGGCGCTCGTATCTCCAATCGAAACGGCGAAAACCTAACTGCCCGCCTCGGTCTTGCAGCAAACTACACCAAGAGCTGGAAAAACCATGACGGGCTGATGGTCAATACATCGCTTTACGCAATCGCCAATCTTTATCAGGAGCTCATGGGCGACGCGCGCATGAATTATGCAGGAACCCATATGGTAACCGACAGCGATGACACATGGGGAGGTATCGGTGTAGGCACCACCTATGCCTGGGCCGACAACAAATACATGCTCTATGG
>NZ_NNRJ01000075.1 GCF_002252445.1 Brucella thiophenivorans | reverse complement strand
CTGATATTTACGCGCAGGTTAACGTAACAGTGCCCCCGCCATGAAGGACAGAACCATTTTTCCATCTGCCTGCAGGTTCAGAGATGGCCAGTCGTACGGCCTGACCGACAGCACCACAATATCCACCTGCGCCACCAGATCGTTAGCATCATGTGCCCAGATTGCACCGTGATAGCCGTGATATTCGCTACGCGGACCACTACGGTTCAGCAGCACCATATTCTCCGGTGCGACAAGACCGTGATCCAGCAGCTGCTTTCCCAAAGCGGAGCCAAGCCAGCCCGTCGCGCCAATAATGCCGACCCTCATCTGGCGTCCTCACACCGTCCGTTTCGGCACGAGCGCCCGGATCAGCGCCTTCATCTCCAGTAGTCCCACCGGCTTACCGTCGCGCAACACGCGATAACGGTGCGAGGTGTTGCCACTGGACAGCGACAGAACATGCTCCAGATTATCATCGGCGTCGATTGTGCCTGCAATGTCGCCCTCGGCAGCACCTTCGATCATCACCGAGCGGACACGCAGCACCCGCGCTCGATTGATATCACCGACAAATGCCTCAATATAAGGATCAGAGGGGTTCAGCAGAATATGCTGCGGCTCGCCCTGCTGGACCACGACCCCATCCTTCAGGATGACCAGATGATCGGCCAGCTTCAGCGCCTCGTCTAAATCGTGGCTGATGAAAATGATAGTTTTTTGCAACTCGCGCTGCAACTCGATCAGCAGATCCTGCATATCGGTTCGGATCAGCGGATCGAGTGCGGAAAACGCCTCGTCCATCAGCATGATACCTGAGTTCGAAGTTAGCGCGCGTGCAATGCCCACTCGCTGCTGCATACCACCCGAAAGCTGATTTGGGTAATGATCGCCGTAGCCACCAAGGCCGACACGTTCCAGCCAACGTTGTGCCTCGGGGAGATAACGCGAGGCCGGGATGCCGGTAGTGGCCGGGGCCATGCCAGCATTCTGCAACACCGTTCGGTGCGGCAGTAAGGCGAATTTTTGGAATACCATCGACATGGTCTTGCGGCGCAGGTTGCGGAGCCGCTTCTCGTTGAAGGCAAGGATATTCTCTCCATCCACCAGCACTTCGCCCGCCGTTGGCTCTATCAGACGGTTGAAATGACGGATCAGCGTGGACTTGCCTGAACCAGACAACCCCATGATGACTGTCGTTTCGCCCTCTCGCATGTCGATGTTGATGTCTGATAGTCCAAGAACATGGTGACGCTTAGCAAGTAGATCGGGTTTACTCATCCCGGCCAGCACATCAGCATATGCTGATTTTGGGTTTTCACCAAATATCTTGTACAGATTGCGGATCGCGATTTTGACAGCTTTATTCATCACGTGCCCCCTTAGTGTCCGGCCTTGCTGGCATCCAGACGCGCCAGCGCAGCTTTGGTGACGCGGTCTAGAATGATTGCTAGCAGGACAATGCCGAAGCCTGCGATCAAACCGACACCCAGTTCCAAATTGCGGATACCGCGCAGTACCAGCACACCCAGACCCGGGGCCGAGACAAGCGAGGCAATCACCACCATTGCAAGGCTCATCATAATGGTCTGGTTGACGCCTGCCATGATGTTCGGCAGCGCCAGCGGGATCTGCACACGGAAGAGCTTTTGCTGTTTTGTCATTCCAAAAGCGTCTGCGGCCTCAATCACGTCGCGGTCCACAAGCCGGATACCCAAATCTGTCAGTCTGATAACTGGAACGATAGCGTAGAGTATGATCGCGATACCGTAGAGCTTCGGCTCAGTTACACTGAACAAGAAGATCAGCGGGATTAGATATACAAAGGCTGGCAGGGTTTGCAGCATGTCTAAAACTGGGGTCATTATCCGTTGCAGACGGTTGCTTCGCGACATGGCTATACCGATGGGAACACCGAACAGCACGCAAATGAATGCACAAACAAAAATGATCGCCAGCGTCTGCATCGCCTCTGTATAATGGTCAACGAAGGCCAGCGTAGCGAGGGCCACTGCCACCAGTGCCAGCACTTGCCCCGACCGTGACACTACCCATGTCAGTAACAACAGCACCGGCAGCATGATAAACCATGGCGTCGCAGTCATCAGCCATATCGTCTCGCGCAACATCCATGACAGTGGCTGCGTCAGCGGGTCCAGCACAACGCGCAACACATCGCGGGCGGACAGAAAGCTGCGCTCTAGGCCCAATGTCAGATCTCGGGTTTGCGGAAATGCCGCGCACGCTTCGTGCAAGTTGTTCAGCGAAGGCAGCGGCAACGACCAGATCGTCGACGCTTCGCCAGCGTTGCCTTGCGTCTGCGCCAGCAAATCGGCCATTGACTTTGGTCCACCGCTGCCGGCGCCCCTTGCACACCATTCGGTCAAGCCGAATATCTCGAACACCCTAGTGTAAGCTGCCATCGCTTGCGCGCCCCACATACTAAAAGCTTCAAATAGCCGGTGCCCACACGGGCACCGGAGGCTTTACGCCGCGAGGGTTACTTGATCAGCGTCGCAAGTTTTTCGCGCGCTCCGTCCGATAGCCAGGTGGACCAGTCTGCGCTGTTCATCGTGATGTATTGCACGGCAGCTTCTTGTGCCGAGGCTTTGTTTTCATCCTGCCAGGCCAGAAGCGCGCTCATTTCCGAGGTTTGGAACGCCATTTTGCGCAGAAATTCCACCACGTCGGGCTTATCCTTGACCAAAGCTGCCGTTACCGCCGTCACGCTTGGCGCTTCAGGGAAATCGGAAACCTGCGGATCGGGAGCGTTCGGATTTTGAAGGTTCGCGAATTTCGCCGCGTCATAGGCACCCAAAGCCACGCGGGTCATCTTGTATTTGCCCAATGGCACGGTCGGGCCCCAGTAATAGCCGAACCACGGTTTCTGCGCCGTGACGGCCGACCCCATCGACGAGGCCAACGTTTCGCCCGAGCCGTGGTTGAACACTTTGATTCCTGAAGCTTCGAGGTTCAGAGCGCGAACCAGATTGTCGCTAACCACACGGCAGCCCCAGCCCTCGGGGCAGTTGTTGAACTGTGCGCCGACCAGCGCCGGATTCGCCATGACGCCTTCGATGGTGGCCAGTTCGGGATGCGCCTCGACCAGATAGGTTGGCAGCCACCAGCCCTCAATACCGCCGGGGGCCAGCACGTTATTCAGCGTCACCATCGTGCCTGCCTTTTCCAGCTTCGTATAAGCCTCGCCAGCCGAGTTCAGCCAGAGGTCGGTAACGATGTCCGGCTTCCCGTTTTCGGCAACCGAAGTGATGGCGGGGATTGTGTCAGATTTCACCAGATCGACCTTGCATCCATAGCCCTGCTCTAACAGAAACTTGGCGACTTCGGTGATGATCTCGGCTGAGGCCCAGCCCATCTGGGCGATCGATACTTCACCACATTGACTGTCTTGCGCCATTGCTGGAGCGGCAAAGATACTGCCAAGAAGGATGGCGGTTGCAGAAACAAAGATTTTCATGTGCATTCCCCTGTTGTTGGATTAGCTGATTGGTTAATCAGAAAGTAGGAGGTTCTTTGCCTCCTTTGGTATAAAGTTTTTGTTCACCTGCCGGGCAGAGTGCGCCGACTGGTCGTAACATTCACCGTCTCCACAATAAAGAGAGGTGATGTCTGCGCCGCATGCAATTCCTTTCACTTCATTGCGGCATGCGCGAGATCGTTGCTAACGCTCCGATCACAAATCTTTCACCAACCGCAGGGCATCGTAGATCGCCGCATGGGTGTTTCGCGCAGAGACAGCATCACCGATGCGAAACAACCGGAAGGTCGCATCCTCATTGTGATCCAGATGCTGCAATTTCCCGCCGGTCAGCGCGTCATAATCAACCTCGCCCAGATTGCGAGACAGCGGTTTGAGATCAAAATACAACTCATCCAGTGGTCGGGTGCCGTGGTTCACTACTACCTGATCCACAAGACGCTCTCGTCGAATGTCGCAGTAATCGCTGCCAAGAACCGCGCGCAGCTGATTGCCGTCTCGCGCCACAGATAACAGGCGCCAAGTGACAGTAAAAGTCGTAGAACGCTTTTGCAGGTTACGCATATAGGGGACCAGATTCATCGCCATCACCTCGGGCGCAAAGCTGCGGTCCGGTGTCACGATTTCGACCTGCGCGCCGGTGGCCGAGATCATATCCGCTGCTTGAAGCGCCGCATGATCGCCTGCGTCGTCAAAGATCAGTACATTCCTCCCCGGCTTCGAGTCTCCTGACAGGATATCCCAGGCCGAACACACCAGATCATTGCCGCTGTCCAGTATCTCGGTGTGCGGCATACCACCCGTTGCGATGATGATTTCATCAGGCTGTGTCACCAAGACATCGGCCGCATCGGCGAAAGTGTTGAAGTGGAAAATAACCCCGTGCTTTTCGCATTGCGCAGTGCGCCAATCTATAATCGAGATCATTTCGCGCCGCCGTTCATCCAATGCCGTCAAACGGATCTGGCCACCGGGTTGATTGGCAGCTTCAAACACGGTGACCGTGTGTCCACGCTCGGCGGCGACGCGCGCGGCTTCCATCCCGGCAGGACCGGCACCAACGATGGTGATACGCTTCTTGGCGGGGGCGGCGAGGATAGTCTGTGGCATTGTCTCCTCGCGTCCCGTTGCCGCGTTGTGTAAGCAGAACGCCATGCCACCTTGATAGATGCGGTCCAGGCAATAGTTCGCGCCGACACAGGGGCGGATATCATCCTCGCGCCCTTCGATGATTTTACGCACCAGATGCGGGTCGGCCATGTTCGCACGCGTCATTCCCACCATATCAAGCAGACCCGCCGCAATAGCATGGCGCGCGGTTGCGACATCTGGGATCTTGGCCGCGTGAAAAGTAGGAAAGTTCGTAGCCTTGCGGACAGCACCGGCAAACTCCAGATGTGGTGCGTTGCGCATCCCCTGCACTGGTATCAGATCGGTCAGCCCTGCATCGGTGTCGATGTGCCCCTTCACGATATTTAAGAAATCGACCAACCCACTGTCTTTTAGCTTATGCGAAATTGCCAGACCGTCATCACGGGTCAGTCCGCCCGACAGTTCCTCATCACCTGTATAGCGCACGCCGACAATGAATTCCTCGCCACAGCGTTTACGGATCTCCTGCAGAATGTCAAAGGTGAAGCGCAGCCGGTTGTCGAGGCTGCCTCCATAAGGTTCATCAAGTTCGTTGGTCAGGGGAGACCAAAACTGATCCATCAAATGTCCGTAGGCCTGCAGCTCAATCCCATCTAGCCCCGCCGCCTTCATCCGTTCGGCGGCATCGGCGTAATCGCCTATGATGCGAGCAATGTCCCAATCTTCCATTTGTTTGGGAAAGGCGCGGTGCGATGCTTCTCGCTTGTGGCTAGGCGAGACTACCGGCAGCCAATCGGCCTTGTCCCACCGTGTGCGCCGCCCCAGATGTGTTAGCTGAATCATCACCGCCGCGCCGTGATCGTGGCATTCATCGACCAGCTGTCTCATCCACCCTACAACTTCATCCTTATAGGCCAGGATATTGTTGAACACCGGCGGGCTATCTTTAGCTACAGAGGCCGACCCTGCTGTCATCGTTAGCGCCACCCCAGCTTTTGCGCGTTCCACATGATAGGCACGGTAACGCTCCTTAGGCATCCCGTCTTCTGGGTAGGCCGGTTCGTGGCTCGTAATCATGATCCGGTTGCGCAGCGTTAAATGTTTTAGCTGAAACGGTTGCAAAAGGGGGTCGTTCAACATCACGGCAACCTCAAACGGTGGAGCATAAGAAGACTGACATCTTCTCAAAATGTTCAGATGTGTCAATAAAAAAATCATTGGTGAACATTTTTTTAAAATGTTTAGAGTCATAGCCGTTGCCAAACTGGAACAAAGGTTTTATCCGGTTCGAATGAAAACGCGTGAAAGTGTAGAAACCGGGTGGCGCGGATCGCGCGAAGGCTGGCTTGAGGCCGGCTACGGTGCGCTCATCGACAGCGGTGTCGACGGCGTTAAGATTCAAATACTTGCAAAGCAATTGGGCCTTTCGAGAACAAGTTTTTACTGGTTCTTTCATGATCGAGAAGAGCTTTTAGATGCGCTGCTGGAATACTGGGAAAAGCGAACCACACAGCCTCTAATAAGTTCGGCCACGCAATATGCTGAAACGTTGGCTGAAGCGATGCTGAATGTTCTAAGCTGCTTCCTGTCAGACTCCTTCGACTCTCGGCTGGAATTTGCCGTGCGCAGCTGGGCGTTGCAAAATACAGAAGTGGCCACCCTCATCGAAAACGCTGACGCAGCACGGCTGGCAGCCCTTCATGCGATGCTGGTGCAATGGGGGCATGTACCTGCCGAGGCGGATGTACGCGCCCGGACGATCTATCTGGTCCAGATTGGATATATTTCGATGCAGGCTAGGGAGACGATCGAGACTAGGCTTTTGCGCATTCCAACTTATGTGCAAATTTACACTGGAGCGACGCCTACGAAAGGCGAATTAGCGCGTTTCCGAGCGACTGTTTTGTAGTGTACTGTATCTTTAACCTTAGCGCAGACGTTATTAGCTCAGAAATGCTAGAATTAGGCGGATTTTATTCATAGCAAGAGTCATGATCGCTCAGGGAGTGCAGATAAAAACCTGGGCTGGCATTATGTCTGAAGGCCAAGACAGTTTCGGTATTCGATTAGGCTCGCAATAGTGAGCACCCCGAACAGAGTGCACTATTGGGCACTTACCTTTACATGTGAAAGTATCGATGGCAGAATCGAGCGTTGCGTTAACCAACTCAGCATTTGGTTTCGTTCCGATAGATCAGCTGATAATTAGCCATCGAATCAATCAATGATGGGCGGACATATTAGCAGCGGTATTGCCGCCACTAACGCGTGGCTACGTTCAGGTTCTGCTACTCGATCAAGGCTGCACAACCTTCTCTCAAATTATAATACACTGCCGGAACCATGATGCCTGTAGCCTGCGGTAGCCGTAAAAGAGATGGTTAGCCTCTGAGGTTTCTGATACGCTGTGAGGAATACGGAGGTGCCAGTGCGTCTGTCCGTCGGCGATCCATACGCGGGCCGATTGATGTGTTGTATGATTGGTGCCTGATGCTCTAATTGAGGATTTGGGTAACAGACCGGGTTGCGGAGATCATCATCGGTACAAACTGGCGCGTGATGGTATTTTCATCGTAGCGCAGATTAGACGCAGCAAGCACTACAGCAGCAGTCGTGTGACCATCAGGCAAATGGATAGGAGCCGCCAAGGCAATGTCATTGGCATAAACCTGCTCTACGGCAATAGCGAAACCCCTCTGTCGGGTCTCATGGATACGCTGCCATATTTGTTGAGGGTCGAATATCGTCTTAGGTGTGTAAGCCCGTAAATCACTTCGAGCTAAAATATCGGTAACTTGGTCATCTTGTAGTCCGGCAAGAAGGACCAGTCCCGCCGCCGAACAATAAGCGGGGAGCTTGCTTCCAACGATAACGTCATTATCGAGCGTATTGGTCGACAGATAGCGAGCCAGATAAATGATATCTGTGTCATCGCGCAATGTAAGAGAGATTGTCTCTCCGGTACTGCGATTAAGATGCATTAGGTATGGATGCGCACGCTGAACGAGTTGACTAGAGCGCGTATAGCGATACCCCATATTTAGTGACTTGGCTGAAAGCTCATATGTCTTGGCATTTGGAACCTTCTGCAGATACCCAAGGTGTAACAAGGTATGCGCAAAGCGCTGTGCGGCGGAGCGGTCAACTCCTGCGCGCTGGGCAAGCTGTGTCAGGGTTTGGCGAGAGTGAACCGCATCAAATGTTTCAAGTACGCGAAAGGCTTTTTCAACAGCTCGAACCAGCATTGGATCGTCGTGTTCTTCGTCGTGATGCGCCATTTCAAGCCGTCCCTCCGCCTTGTGTCAAGGCACCCCCGATATCATGCATCCGAGCAATAATACTCACTTAATCGCGAAAGGTGCCGAAAACGGCACCCTTCTTGTCAAATATCGAAAATCAGAAACGTACGCCTTCAGAAAGAGCGGATGTATCCATTCCCGCATCCTTGAAACCTTCAATCAGCAAAGGAACGATAGTCTGATTGGCACGGTTTTCTTCTGCCCACTTCTGGAGAAAGGCCTGAACACGACCATCTTCATCGATACGTGTTGCAGCCGAAACAGGAATGCCATGTGGTGGCGTTGGAACGGTATAGCTGGAGAATACAGCTGGAGCGGTCGAGAATGTTTTAACGCAGATAGGCAGTTCCTGAATCATATAATCTGCACGCCCGGACTGAACGGCCATGATGGCTTCGCTCATTTCCTTCAAGCTCATAATCTTGGCTTTTGGCATACTTTCTTTAATGAAGTTAGTCTGCGCTGTACCCGTCACCATAGCAAATGTGACGTCTGGGTTGTTGTATTCTTCCCATGTCGCCATTGGCTGCTTTGCTTTCGAACCGATTACGCAATCGGACATCTGCCAAACAGGACCAGCCATAGCCAGCGCTTTTTTCCGCTCTTCTGTAGCAGTCATGCCCGGGAAAATATCAAGACGGCCCGATTGCAGGTCTAGAACAATGCTCTGCCACGTGACTTCGCGCCACTTGAGCTTTAAGTCTTTACCCATAGCCTTGCCGAGGTCTGCAGCCATCTGACGGCAAACGCGGGGACCATAGCCGGCATATTCGAGTTCACCACCAACATGAAAAGACGTCGGTGGGTAGTTACGAACACCGCCGCAAACAACTTCACCGGTACGTTCAATCTTGTCCCATACAGATTCAGCCATGGCTGGCGCGCTGGCAACAGTTGCCGCACAGGCCAATAATGCAGCTGCTATCATCCTCATCATGTCGATATTCCCTTCGTTTGCCCTTCTCTAGAGAGCTTCAATTCAACCGGCAGCAGCATGTATTTTTCTATTTCAACAAGACAAGCGAAAACTTTATTTTTTATGCTTTACAGCTGTTAAAACCAGAATTCTATGATCATTACGTATAATTATATCGTAATAAAATTATTTATAATCACAATGCGATTAAATATACATTTTTATGTTGAAAACGCTTTTCAGCGATTCCGAATCGCGCTAGCGCTTGGGAAAAAGGCCGCCTGATCGGGAATGAACACGGTCGCAAAATGGGAGTGCATGCAGATGTACCAATTTGACTGGTCCGTTATTCTCGACGGACAATTGTGGCTTAACGCTATCGGTGTGACCGTTGCTTATGCGGTCGTAACGTCTCTCGCGGGCCTTCTGATCGGAGTCATCCTGGGCCTTGCTCTGGTATCGCGCATACCGGTGCTTAAATGGTTGATAAACGCCTATATCCATCTGTTTCGCTGCACGCCGCTTTTGGTTCAGATTGTATGGTTCTTTTATGCCCTGCCGATGCTGACAGGCTACACCTTGCCAGATTGGTTTGCGGCTGGCTTGGGTCTGACACTCTATATGGGCGCATTCGCTGCCGAAATTTTCCGCGCTGGCGTTATCTCCATTGAACGTGGCCAGTGGGAGGCATCAACCGTACTCGGCTTTTCTTACTTCACGAAAATGCGCCATATCATTCTACCGCAAGCAACACGCAGAATGATCCCTCCTATCGTGAGTCAGACAATTCTCCAGCTTAAAAATACGTCCCTTCTGTCCGTCGTTGCTGTACCCGACATTATGTATGCGGCAGGAAGTCTGACGATGGACACTTACAGGCCTCTGGAAGTCTACACATTCGCGGCGCTGCTTTATCTGGTCATTTTGACACCCGTAACTTTGATCGCCAATCGCTTCGAAATCAAACATTAGGGGTGCGTCATGATAAATGTAAAAAATCTGCGAAAAACATTTGGCACACACGAAGTTCTCAAGGGCATTGACCTCAAAGTGGATCGTGGTGATGTAGCTGTTCTTATAGGCCCATCGGGTTGTGGGAAGTCCACCCTGCTCCGTTGCCTTGATCTGCTTGAACAACCGACTGAAGGCCGTATCGAAATCGCAGGTAAGAGCCTCGAATGTACGCCGAAAAGCAAATTCTCTGAACGTGTGCAGGCGAACTTTCGTGCAAAAACAGGCATGGTCTTTCAGGGCTTTCACCTGTTTCCGCACATGACAGTCTTGCAGAATGTTATGTCGGGACCGCTACTCAACAAGCTCAAGACTAAGCAGCAATCCACAGAGTTAGCGATGTCGCTGCTTAAGCGCGTCGGACTTGCAGATAAGATTGATCTCTACCCTCAGCAGATATCTGGCGGACAAGCGCAGCGCGTTGCAATCGCACGCGCATTGGCCTTGGAGCCGGAAGTCATGTTGTTTGATGAGCCGACATCCGCGCTTGATCCTGAACTTGTTGGAGAAGTCCTCGACGTGATGCAGGGCCTGGCAGCCGATGGAACGACCATGATCGTGGTTACCCATGAAATGAGCTTCGCACGCAATGTCGCGTCGAAAGTTATCTTCATGGAAGGCGGGCATGTCGTGGAAACAGGCGCGCCTGAAGACGTGTTGCGTAACCCGCAAACCGATCGCCTCAAATCCTTCCTGTCCAAGGTCGAACACTAATTAAATCCAATCAAAATGGGACATTTGATCATGAAACATTCTGACTTGCGGGGTATGTATCCTGCAATTCCAACCCCCCTGACTGAGGATGGAACACTCGATGTCGCGAAACTGGAAACCCTGATTGAGTTCAATCTGGCTGGCGGTGCAAAAGGGCTTGCCCCAATTGGTGGCACGGGCGAGTTCACAGCCTTATCGGCGGATACACGCCTTGCTATCGTTCGTGAGACAGTCCGCATCGTCAATGGTCGGGTTCCGGTAGTTAGTGGTGTTGTTTCTCCCGGCTGGGCAGAAGCTGTTGCGCATGGACAAGCATTTAAGGAAGCGGGTGCTGATGCTCTGCTTCTCGTGACACCATTTTACGTTATTCCAAGCCAACAGGGTGTTATCGACTATTTCCATGCCTACCGTCAGACGGTTGACTTGCCTATCGTATATTATGATGTCCCGTCGCGCACGAGCTTTGTAACAGCTGTTGAAACCCTCAAAACATTGGGTGAAGACGGAACAATTATTGGGGCAAAGATCTGTAATACCGATGCCTATTACTTCAATCGCTTGTCTACAGCGATTGGCGACAAAATCGCACTGCTGTCTGGTGATGACATGATGTATGCAGTGCATATCATGTATGGCGCAACGGGCGGTATTCTTGCTAGCGCGCCTATGTTGCCAGCATTTTGGACACGTATTCACGACGAGCTTATCAGCGGCAATTATGCTGCGGGTATCGCGCTGCATCGTCAACTGCTTCCGACATTTGCAGCACTATTTAACGAAGTGAATCCTGGTCCGCTTAAGTCAATGATGGCTGATCTTGGCATGCCTGTCGGTACAGTTTCATTGCCACTTAGAGCGCCGAATGACGTGACTCTCAGCCTTATTTCCAAGGCTATAGAAGGACTGAAAGCGCAAGGGATAGCGTAAGCAATGGCAGGCGGGGCAGAGTTTCTGGATTTTGCAGAGGCGAGAGAAAAGGCAAAGTCTTTTCTCCCCCGCGCTCTATTCGACTATATTGATCGGGGCACAGAAGCGGAAAACGCGATTGCAGCACTTCATCGTGGGTTCCAAGGAAAACGCATCGTTCCCCATGTCCTGCGCCCCGTCGCATCACCTGACTTATCAACACGCTGTCTTGGCCGCGATCATAGTTGCCCCTTTGTGATCGCTCCCACTGCCTTGGCTGGCATGGTTCGTTATAATGGCGAGGTTGCTATGGCGCGGGCAGCACAAGCTGCCGGTCTGCCGTTTGTTGTCGCAACTCAGTCATCAACAAGTATCGAGCAAATTTCGGATGGCGCACCGGGCAGCGATCTGTGGTTCCAGCTTTATGTCTGGAATGATCGCAACGAGACATGGAAACTGCTGGAACGCGCAAAATCATGCGGCGTCGAAACACTCGTTTTAACGGTGGATACACCAGCATCACCGAAGAAAATTCATAACCGGCGCAATGGTTTTGGTGTTCCTTTGCAACCGTCCGCAACTCTGGCGCTCGACTTGATGGCGCACCCGAGCTGGACGCTTGGCGTTATGGGACGTTATGCGCTGGGAAATGGCTTTCCTTCCTACGCCCATTACCCCGGAGATGTCGCAAAAGCCGTTACACAGTCTATTCGAGATCCGCGCTTCGCTTTGGATATGGTGCTCGACCTCGATTTTCTCAAAGAGCTTCGCCGCCGATGGCCACATAAACTTGTAATCAAAGGCGTTATGGCGGTTAGCGATGCGGTTGCTATGTTTGAAGCAGGCTGCGATGGGGTCGTCGTGTCGGCGCATGGTGGCCGCAATATGGACAGCGCAGCGCTTCCAATGGAAGTTCTTCCGAAAATACGCGATGCCATTGGGCCTGATAAGACGCTTTTTGCAGATAGCGGCGTTAGACGCGGTTCGGATGCAGCCAAGCTACTCGCGGCAGGCGCTGACAGTGTATTTTTGGGACGCGCTCCGCTCTATGGACTTGCAGCTGAAGGGAGCGACGGTGTTGTTCGCATTGTCGATCAGTTCCGCGATGAACTTCGGTTATTTCTCGCTTTCGCAGGCGCACCCACCATTCCAGATCTTCGAAAATCTGAGTGGATTGGTTAGCAATCCGCATTTTATTCAAACAGTTTTTAGGCCAGTTCCATGCAGTTCAAGTCCGATAATAACGATCAGTTGCTCGCAAACCTGCGTGAAGTGATTGGCGATCAGTATGTGATGACGGATGCGCGCGATACTGAGCCTTATCTTACCGATTGGCGCGGCTATGAAACAGGCAGTGCACTTGCCGTTGTTTTCCCCGCCACGACAGAAGAAGTATCGCAATTATTGCGTATCGCCGCAGAATATAATTGTTCTGTCGTTCCTCAAGGCGGCAATACAGGCTTAGTACAAGGCGCGATCCCTGTAGGACAAAACCGCGCAATTGTTCTCGGGCTTCGTCGTTTGGATCGTGTCCGCGAAATTGATAAAGCATCCAATATTATTGTGCTGGAAGCTGGTGTCACCCTTTCAGCCGGACACGATGCCGCCGCAAGTGTTGATCGTCGTATCCCGCTTCATCTTGGCAGTGAGGGAAGTGCGCAAATAGGTGGCCTCGCAGCTACAAATGCTGGTGGCACAAGCGCCCTGCGTTATGGTCCAATCCGCGAATTGATTTGCGGCATTGAAGTCGTGTTGCCAGATGGCCGTATTCTGAGCGACTTAAAAGCGCTGCGCAAAAACAACACGGGCTACGATCTGAAAAACTTATTCATCGGATCAGAAGGCACACTCGGCATCATCACCGCTGTAGCACTTCGTATGCAGCCTGTTTTGCGCTCATCAGGCCATGCATGGATTGCGTTGCCCAATCTTGAAACAGCCGTTGAAATTCTGATTGGAATACAGGATCGCTTCGATAGTGCCGTACAAGCTGTCGAACTTTTGTCTGGTAATCAAGTCGATCTTGTTTTGCAGCATATACCGCGCTCCCGGCACCCACTGGAAAGTCGTCCTGAATGGTCACTTCTGGTAGAGTTAGGAAGCACCGATCCCAAAGCTGACTTGCATAATGCTCTCGAAGAATGGCTTAGCGAGCTATTTGAGGAAGGTATTGTCGAGGATGCATTCATCGCGCAAAGCGATGCTCAAGCTGCTGACATCTGGCATTTGCGACATTCGGTTTCCGAAGCAAATAAGCTCGAAGGTCATAGCCTTTCGCACGATATCGCCGTTCGTCCGGCATTGGTTCCCGAACTCATTAAGCGTGCGGCAGATGCAGTTCATGAGTTACATCCAGATGCGCGCATTCTCATCGTTTCTCATATCGGTGACGGCAATGTTCATTTCATTGCGCATTTCAAACATGATCAGTGGACCAATTTTGAAAATCCGAAGCTCGTGACTTCAGAAATCATGACAAGAGTGCATGACGTTGTTGATCAGCTCAATGGGACGTTTTCTGCTGAGCATGGCATCGGTCGCAAGTTAACCACAGAACTCAACCTGCGGACAGATCTGGTGCGTATAGAGCTGATGCGTTCAGTTCGTAGCATGCTCGACCCCAACAGATTATTGAACCCCGGCAGTGTCGTGAGTTGATCAGCTAATTGAGATACCCTTCTCGATCTTGCAAACCAGCCGGATGTGCCTGGGTGGTATTGCCAAGTTGTTTGGCGTTTGAGTCTGGGGTATCAATACGCGATGAAATTACGCAGCTCCTTTTCCGTGCCTGAAGGGGTTTCGTTTTCCGCGTGAAATTGTTGCCTACGCGGTCTGGACCAACGCCAGGATCCATCTCGAAAAGAATATCAGGGTGAAAAAATGCCGAGACCTGCAAAAGCGTGCTGGTGGGAGGGTTATCAACCTGAATGAATCGGTCCCTTACACGCCGCAATGGCGTTGTTGGGGGGGGTAGTTGAAGGCAAGACGACTGCCTCAATACTAAAGCAGCCGCTAATTAATGCGTTCAAACGTGGATTTACGAAATCAGTCCGGCTTTCTTGCTGTTCTAATTATTTCGACCACCATTTGAGAGGCTTTTTCGAGAGAGCTTACGGGCAGAAACTCGTATATTGAGTGGAAATTATGTGCTCCGCAGAACAGGTTAGGACACGGAAGACCCTTTTCTGAAAGTACAGCGCCATCATACCCACCGCGCATCGGGATGGGCTTTGGCTCGACGGCAATCGCTTTCATCGCGTTCAAGGCCAGTTCCACTGGATATCGATTTTCGCCCTGAAGGCTCTCAGCAACATTACGATAGACTGGCTGATAACCCACATGGACTGTATTCGCGCCGTATAGCTGATTAAAGCTTTTTGCCAGTTGATCAATGAATTGACGCCTGTTTTCAAAGCCCTCTTTTGTAAAGTCCCGGATATCGATAATGAGTGTCGTCTTTGCAACTGAACCTTCGGTGCCTTTGATCCAATAATAGCCCTCGGTGCCTTCGGTATGTTCAGGACGCTCGCCACCTGGCAACATCGCGATGAACTGTTGCGCGTATAGGATTGAATTGCGCATTTTGCCCTTAGCGGACATTGGATGTGCGGGTTGGCCGGTAAAAGTGATACGGAATTCTCCCGCATTCCAGTTCTCATAAACGATTTCACCGATAGCACAGCAATCAAGCGTATAAGCGAAATCAGCGTTTAGTGAAATGACATCCAGAGCTTTGGCTCCCAGCAGTCCGATTTCTTCGTCCGGGACAAAAACAACTTTAACGGGGCCATGTTCGATTTCAGGATGCGTGGTAAGGTATTGGATGGCATCCATGATCTCAGCGATTGCTGATTTATTATCGGCACCGAGCAGGCTTGTTCCGTCGGTTACGATGATACGATCACCAATATAGCGATTTAATTCTGGAAACTCCGCCACGCGCATGACAGCATTGTTGGTCTCATTGAGCACGATGTCACCGCCGCTATAATCGACAATGTGGGCGTTTGTATCTGTCGCGTATTCAGCAGATGTATCAAGATGTGCAACCCAGGCAATTGTGGGAAAGCTGTGTCGCTCGCTTACAACATTGGCAGCCAATGAGCCAACGACAATAGCGTGGTCACGTTCTTCTACGTCCAGACCCAAGGCGCGCATTTCACCTGCAAGTAACTTTGCAAGCTGTATTTGACCTTCGCTAGAGGGAAGCCTACCCGTATTGGGGACGGCAGTCGTGTTTATACGCGTGTAATTCAGAAAACGTTCTACGATATTCATGGCAAATCTTCTTGGGCAATGAGCAGGATTGGGGCACGAAAAACTTAATTTTCGTTTAGAGTTGCGAGCTATTGTATAGCACGCAACTCAGCGCTTGGTACGTTGTTATTGAAGCAACGGCATCCGCCTTTATTCTTCGATATCAACGTCTTCGAATAGATACCCACCAAATGGATCGATTTTGAATCCCTTGACCTTGGTGCTAACAGGTTGCTCGACAACCTGATGCGCTATCGTCAACCACGGAGCCTGTTCCTTGAATATAACCTGGGCTTGTTCATAGAGTTTTGCACGTTCCTCTTGATCCGTTGTCAGTTTGGCAGCTCGGATCAGCTTTTCAAACTCGTCGTTGCACCAGTTGGCGCGGTTCGCGCTGCCAACAGCCTGACAACCGAGGAGGGCCGCCAGGAAATTATCCGGATCTGCGATCCCGCCAGTCCAGCCAAGCATAACTGCACCGTCGCGGTCTTTTTCCAGTGAGCGTTTCAGATATTCACCCCAATCATAAGTGATGATTTCTGCATTAACACCCACCTTGGCAAAATCGGACTGGATGAGTTCGGCTGCGCGGCGCGCATTCGGCATATATGGACGTTGAACTGGCATCGCCCATATTTTCATCTTGAGATCTTTTACGCCAGCCTCTTTCAGAAGCTTACCAGATTGTTCCGGATCGTAAGGGTCGTCCTTAATATCCTTATTATATCCCCACACTGATGGTGGCAGAGGGTTCACAGAAACAACCGCTGAACCGTTATACACTGCGTCAATGATTGCTGGCTTGTTGACGGCCATGTTGAGCGCTTTTCGGACGCGAACATCGTCAAATGGCTTTTGCAGCGTATTGTAAGCAAGGAATGACAGGTTCATTCCATCTTTGCTGAGCATTGAGATGGAAGGGTCTTGTTTCATTTCCGCAATGTCAGCTGGGTTAGGAGCTGCTATTACGTGGCATTCCCCGGCTTTCAGCTTCTGGTGTCGCACAGCTGCATCCGGCGTAATGGCGAAAATAAGATTGTCTATCTTTTGTGGTTCACCCCAGTAATCCGGATTGGCTTTGTAACGTATTGCGCTGTCCTTTTGATACGCTACGAACTGAAAAGGTCCAGTCCCAACCGGCTGCTGACTAAAAGTTTCGAGTTTGCCTTCTTCGATAAGTTTATCCGCATATTCCTTGGATTGAATAGCAGAGAATGTCAGCGAGAGCGTCGCGATAAACGTCGCTTCAGGCTGTGAGAGCGAGAACTTAACTGTGTGATCGTCTACTTTTTCTATTTTCTCGATAAGCGAAGGAAAGGAGTAAGCGCCAAACTGCGGCCATGTGCCTTGATTATAATAGGGATTCTTCTCGTCGCCTTGACGCTCGAAGGTGAAAATCACATCGTCTGCGTTGAATTCACGTGTTGGTGTGAAAAAGTCTGTCGTGTGAAATTTGACGCCCTTGCGCAGATGGAACGTATATTCCTTGCCATCTTCTGACACCTCCCAGCTTTCAGCCAATCCCGGCTCAAGTTCAGTGGAGCCGCGTTTGATTTTTATAAGGGCATTTGAGACGTTGCGCGCAGATGCGTCATAAACAGCTCCAGAGGTTGTTTGGGCCGCGTCAAAAGATTCAGGAGATGCTTCCGAGCAATAAACCAATGTTTTCGCAAAACTCTGTGTCAGTGCTGTGCTATTAAAGGCAGCAAGAACGAGTGCTGCAGAAAACAGTTTTCCAAGTTTTTTCATGTAACTCCATCCCTTGTATCAACGCGAGCACCCTTTGGGGAGTGACCGATTACAGCGCATCCGATTGATTCTAAACGAACGTGCCGACACATACTGAGCGGGTGAGGGAGTGAGAAGCAAGGCTAAAACAAGCCACAAAGTGGCTTTGTCATGAGGCGTGGATGAGATTAAAGGATTGTAGGCTCTGTCCGTTGCGGTTTAACTGCATCACGGTCTCTTGCTTTAAAGTTTAAGCTTTTTTATTCATATTGGTTTGTTGGATAATGTGCGCACTACCGAACAGACCATAGCTGAAGTCGCCCGTAGTTTAACTGAGTACAACCAAGGCAACCGCAAAAGCTATCGCCGGCACGGATAAGGCTGCGATCAAAAATAGCAGGCGATCAAGACGAACGCGAACCGCTGGCTGCCTAAGGCAAATAATCCGTTCGGAAGATTTTACAATCTGGTAGGTGATCAAATAAACAATTATGGTCGTTATGCCGATATTCCATCCGCATTGAGCCAGAATAGTTGGCTGTCCCGGAACACCTAATATCCAAGGAAAAAACAACAGGCCGCAAACAACAGCGATTGTGTCAGGAATAATTTTTAACATCCATTAAACGCTCCGAAACTAATCGACCATAGCCCCCCAGAGCTGCAACATTTTGTTGAGGTGGTTAGGATTCATATGTGACGGGTTGGATTATATCGATTTCATCGCAAACTCATATTAAAGCTTTGGCTCGGCTTCGTAAGAATCTTCAGATTAATTGCACCGGTAGGTTAGCCAATACTCAACTTGAGAAAAGTAATGCGAAAAATCAGGCAAACCACTTCATTCAACGCGACAACGCTGGCGATTTGCGTATTTGTGCCGACAGATTAGAAGCACTCGCCCGGGTCACGATATCAGCTCCAACAAGGATTTTAACGGGTGGTTGAGATTCAGACGTGTTGATCAGGTCGTCCAGAATCGTGACGGCTAGATTGCCGATCTTTCGTTTGGAAACTTCGACCGTCGTAAGGCCCGGTTCCATCGTTGCGCTTTGTGGCAAATTGTCGAATCCAATGACCGACACATCTTCAGGGATACGAATGCCTTTTGCTTTCAATGCCCGCACAAAGCCATAGGCGATAATATCGTTGGTACAAAAATAGGCCTCTGCAAGATCAAGCCCTGAATGCAGCATGGCGCAGGTATCGCGATGAGCACCTTCGTAAGTCGATTCAACCGATAAGATATCCTGTTCCTGAACAGGGAGTCCCAAACGCTGCATATTCTTAAAAAACGCATCTCGACGGAGCCTGAAGTTTGTTGTGTGTGTATGACTAGCAACAAAGCCAATTCGCGCCAAACCGAGCTCTTGAAAGCGCGATAAAACTTTGAATACCGCGTCTTCATTATTCATATCGACAAAGTTCGCTTCGACGACTTCGTGAAACGTGTCGATAAATACCGTCGGCAAGCCAAGCCCTTGGATCATGTGAATATCGGGCACAGAAAGCTCTGTACCAAGAGCAATCACGCCGCGGATTGATGCACCAGCGAGCGATTCAGCGACGGCACTTATCGGCTGGCCCTCGAAGCTGACCACCTCGAGAGTATAATTTCGACGCGTGGCTTCCGCCGACATTCCATCGATATAATCTGAAATAAATATGCTGTGGTCGCGATTAACAGTTTCACCATGCTTGGCGATCTTGAGAAAGCGGATTGTTTCGCCCGCGCTTGTTCCCGTTTTGCCAGCGCGTGGCACATAATTCAGCTTAGAAACCGACTCAAGAACACGCGCACGTGTCTCACCCGAAATGTCACCCTTCCCATTCAGCACAAGCGATACAGTAGCGGGAGAAACCCCCGCATTCTCAGCGATATCCCTGATTGTGAACGACTTTTTCTTCTTCATGCTCTCCGCGCAACATACTGAAACAGGTTCGTCGTTTAGTAAACATAAACGACATTTTTTAAAACGATTAAGCGAATTGCAGCCCATAGGCAACCAAAATCCTTCGGTAACGGGCTTGACAGCGGGGCGTGATCTGTTGAATCATTTAGTGAATAACAGTTTTGTTTACTAAACATGGTAGGAGGAGACCATGCAGAAGACAAGCAATCAGCTTGCTATGCTTGTTGTCATTAATCTCGGATTGCTCGTGCTTGGCGCGTATATTTCGGGAGGATCATTCCTATCCCTGTTCAATGTGCAGTCGATGGCCGGTCAGGTGCCTGAGATCGGGTTGTTGGCAATCGGTGTCATGTTGGCTATGTGCGCTGGCAATGGTGGGATTGATCTTTCGGGTATCGCATTGGCTAACCTTTCAGGTGTGCTTTCAGCGGTCATCGTTTCGATGTTCATCTCCAGCGCTGAGAACCAGCTTGGCTTTAGCCTTGCCTTCATCGGGCTGGCGCTGGTGATCGGCATTGCAGGCGGTATCGTCAACGGCGTGCTGATTGCCCGCTTCAATATCACGCCAATCCTATGCACGCTCGGAACGCAGATGGCGTTTACGGGGCTTGCGGTTGTCGTTTCTGGTGGCCGTGCCGTCATGGTTGGCAGCCCGGATCTGCTGTCGCGCATCGGCAACGACATGTTTCTCGCGGTTCCGATCAGCTTTCTGATCTTCATCGCAGTTGCGTTGCTGATCGCTGCCGTGGTGCGCTTCACGCCTTATGGCTATTGGCTGATGTTGATGGGCACCAATCCGAAAGCCGCTGTCTTTGCAGGTTTCCCACGCAATAGCGTATTGGTTGCCACCTATGCAACAAGCGGACTTCTGGCCGGGATTGCAGGCATCATCATTGCGGCGCGCAACGTCAATGTGAAGTTTGATTATGGCAGTTCTTACCTTCTGGTCGCCATTCTGATTGCTGTCATGGCCGGTGTTAAGCCGGAAGGCGGATATGGCCGGGTGATCTGCGTGGTGATGAGCGCCATTGCGTTACAGCTTATGTCGAGCCTGCTCAACTTCGGCGGACTTTCCAATTTTGTCCGCGATTTTGCATGGGGCCTGCTGCTGCTCGCCTTCCTCGCAGTCGGAAAATACGACATTGCGAGCTTCTTTACCCTCGGCAATCGCCAAAGGGGAAACGCCGGTGCTCAACCCTCAAGCACCAGACCATAAACATTGGGGGAATGTTAGCGTGGAGGAAATCATGAAATCAGTAACGAAGAAATTGCTCGCTGGAACTGTCATTGGCGCAACGATTGTTGCAGGCAGCGCAAGCGCTCTCGTCGCACAGGAAAAGCCAGTTATCGCAACGGTCGTCAAGATCAGCGGTATTCCTTGGTTTGACCGCATGAACACCGGCGTTGAAGCCTATCAGAAGGCAAATCCTGATGTGGTCGCAACGCAGAGCGGCCCAGCAACGGCTGATGCTGCACAGCAGCTCCAGATCGTTCAGGACCTTGTTGCCAAGGGCGTCAATGCGCTTGCCGTTGTTCCTATGGATCCGGCTGTTCTTGAAGGCACCTTCAAGCGCGCCATGGAACGCGGCATCATTGTTGTCACCCATGAAGCCGACAACCAGGTTAACACCATGGCCGACGTTGAAGCTTTCGACAATGCGGATTACGGCACGGCATTGAATGAACGCCTTGCAGAATGCATGGGCAAGAGCGGCAAGTGGACCACTTTTGTTGGTTCGCTTGGTAGCCGCACCCACATGCAGTGGGTTGGCTCGGCTGAAGTAAATGCCAAGAAATATGCTGACATGCAGCTCGTTGATCCAAACAATGAATCCTTCGATGATGCCAATGGCACCTATGAAAAGGCCAAGGAAATCCTGCGCAAGCATCCTGACCTGAAGGGATTCCAGACTTCTGCCGGTAACGACGTTCTCGGTGTTGGTCGCGCTATCGATGAAGCTGGCTTGAGCGGCAAGGTCTGCCTTGTTGGCACCGGCTTGCCAAATCCTTCGGCTGATCTTCTTGAATCGGGCGCAATAACCGCAATCGGCTTCTGGGACCCGCAGAAGGCTGGCATGGCGATGAATGCCGTTGCCAAGCTTCTGCTCGAAAAGAAAGAAGTCAAGGAAGGCACCGATCTTGGCGTTGAAGGCTATAACAGCGTTCGCGTGAAAAAGGGTGCTGGTGAAGGCCTTCTCGTGATCGGCAATGGGATGGTGATTGCTGACAAGGCAACCTACAAGGAACACCTGTTCTAGGCGTTTCGCACAGGTTGACTGACCATCGTGCGTGGACATCGTTCAGCCTCGCGCGGTGGTGTCAAAAGCCCGGATGCTGCCCCCGCGCATCCGGGTGCTTGAAGCAAGCGAACAGCCATAAAACCAAGACATTAACGCCCGACAGTTATCGTCGGTCGATCCTACAGCTAGCCCAATCGCTTTGGCGAGCTGCGCGGCGACAAAGGAATTTAACGTGTCCACTACAACCACTAGCGCGGATCGTTTCCTCGAACTGCGCAACATTCATAAGCGGTTTGGCGGCGTTCACGCGCTGCGCGGCATCGATATGACAATCGACCTTGGTCAGGCCTATCACCTGTTGGGTGAAAATGGCTGCGGCAAGAGCACGGTGATCAAGATCATGTCTGGCGCACACGCACCCAGCGAAGGCGAGATCATTCTCGATGGCAAAACATATGCGTCGCTGAATCCGATCCAGTCGCTCGCCGCTGGTATCGAGACTGTCTATCAAGACCTTTCGCTTATTCCCAACCAGACCGTGGTCGAAAACGTAGCGCTGAATGAGCAGCTTGTTGAAGGTAACGGCCGATTGTTTCGTAGGGTGAAGCTTTCGCAGCTTCGTGAAACTGCAGAACGCGCATTGAGCACCGTCGGTCTTCCGATAGACAAAGCTTTTCTGAACACAATCGTTTCTGAACTGCCGCTTGCAGTGCGCCAGCTTGTTGCTATTTCGCGCGCTATCGCAACGCGTGCCAAACTCGTTATTATGGACGAGCCGACCACATCGCTGACCCGCCGCGAAGTGGATAATCTCATTGAAGTTGTTGACCGCCTGCGCGCCGAGCGCGTCGCGGTGCTTTTCGTGACCCACAAGCTTGATGAATGCTACCGCATCGGCGGGAACGCGGTTGTCTTCCGCGATGGCCAGTGCGTGGCACAGGGTCCGATTGAAAACTACACCAAAAAGCAGCTTTCCGAGCTGATGATCGGCAGGGAAATCGACGCCGAACGCTATCGCACGGCACAGCCCGGCGATGCCGAACTGCTCAAACTCGACGGCCTGACCGCCTCTGGCTTTAAGGACATTGGCTTCACACTTCGCAAGGGCGAAATCCTTGGCATTACCGGGCTTGCAGATTCCGGGCGCAATGAGCTTGCCATGGCAATCACCGGCGTTGTGCCCGCGCACGCCGGTTCAATCCGCCTTGAAGGTAATTTAACTGAAGTCAAAAGTCCGGCAGAAGCGATTGAGCGCGGTATAGGCTATGTGCCGGAAGACCGGCTTGCAGAAGGCCTGTTCCTCGACAAATCGATCTTTCAAAACGAGATTGCGCTGATCTTCAGAAAGCTCTGCAACAGCCTCGGCATTGTCGATCAGAAGCAGGGTCGGAACACTGCCGCCTCGCTGATGAAAGAGATGCGGCTTAACACCACCAATCTCGACCTGCCGGTTGGCGCACTTTCGGGCGGCAATCAGCAGCGCGTTTTGATCGGTCGCTGGCTGAGTATTGCCCCCAAGCTTCTGGTGCTGCACGGCCCGACCGTCGGCGTCGACGTGGGATCAAAAGACACGATTTACCGCGCAATTCAGGCGCTGGCCGAAGCTGGCATGGGCCTCATCATCGTTAGCGATGATCTGCCGGAGCTTCTGCAGAATGCCGATCGCATTCTCGTCATGAACTCAGGGAGCATCGTCGCAGAACTGGATGCTGCACAGGCCACCGAAGATCAGCTCTATCAAGCCATGATGTCGTCGCAGAAGGAAGTTGCCTAATGAGTGCGTCGCAGTATCAACAGGATATGGGTCGAGCCCCATCCTTCAAGTTGGGTGACTTCATCCGCAAGCGCCCGGAATCGATCACTTTCTTCCTGCTCGTGGCAATCTGCACGATTGTCTCGATCATCAACCCTGCATTCCTGCAAGCCTCGACACTGATCGATATTGGCCGTGCCAGTGTGGTGATGGGTCTGTTTGCGCTTGGCGTCTTCATCATTCTCGCCGCTGGTGGCATTGATGTTTCCTTTACCGCAATTGCCGCCACGACAGTCTATTCGCTGACGCTTCTGGTGCAGTCCTATATGCCGGAACTGCCGATCATCTTCATCATTCTGATGGCGATTGCTGGCGGTATTTTCCTCGGTGTTCTCAACGGTCTGCTGGTGCATTACCTAAATGTGCCGTCATTGATCGTCACCATCGGCACGCAGTATCTCTTCCGCGGCTTCCTGCTGGCTTTTGTCGGCACGGTCTGGATTATGTCGCTGCCGCCGACAATGGGTGCTTTCGGGCGCCTTCCGCTGTTCCAGTTTGAATCGGCAACCGGTGCAACCATCACCATGCCATTCTATTTTCTGGTGCTGCCTGCGGCTGCAATCCTGACCTGGTGGATATTGAACCGCACTTTGATGGGCCGCGCGATTTTTGCGATGGGTGGTAACAGCCAGATCGCAAGCCGCCTCGGCTATAATCTGCGCACCATCCATATCTTCCTGTTCGGCTATGCAGGCGGTCTGGCAGGACTTGCTGGCATCATCCATGTCTGCGCCAATCGCCAGTCAAGCCCTTTCGACTTCGTCGGAACGGAAATCGCGGTCATCGCCGCCGTTGTTCTCGGTGGTGCACGTATCACCGGCGGCACCGGCACCGTCTTCGGCACCATCCTCGGCGTGCTGCTCATCACCGTCATCAACAGTGTTCTGGTGCTCGTCGGCATCCCCAGCACATGGCAGCGTCTTGTCGTCGGCTGCTTCATCCTGCTGGCCGCCGCCTTCTTCGTCACCAGTCAACGCAAGAAATAACCCGATACTCTCAAGAGGCAATCATGAAGAAGTTTCTGAACGATCCCGTCAATTTCGTAGATGAGATGCTTGAAGGCATCTATCGGGCGCATCCCGAGCTTACTTACGTCGACAACGACAAGCGCTGCATGGTCACCGCCAACATCAAATCCGGCAAGGTAGGCATTGCAACGGGCGGCGGCTCCGGCCACTTGCCGCTGTTCCTTGGCTATATTGGCGAAGGCATGATCGACGGCGCGGCTGTCGGTGGCGTCTTTCAGTCGCCAAGTTCTGAACAAATGTATCAGGTGACCAAAGCTATCGATCAGGGCGCTGGCGTTCTCTACATTTTCGGCAATTACAGTGGCGACATTATCAATTTCGATATGGCTGCAGAACTTGCCGATCTCGACGGTATTGCGGTCAAGCAAGTCGTCGGCAATGATGATGTGGCGTCCTCCGTTGTCGGTGAAGAACACAAGCGTCGCGGCGTTGCAGGCATCTTCTTTGTTTACAAGGCAGCCGGTGCAGCCGCTGCCAATGGCTTGTCGCTGGATGAAGTGACACGACTTGCCGACAAGGCACGTCTGCGTACCCGCACCATGGGTGTTGCGCTTTCGAGCTGCGTTGTGCCGGAAATCGGTCACGCCACCTTCTCCATCCGCGAAGATGAAATGGAAATCGGCATGGGCATCCATGGCGAACCGGGCATCAGCCGCAAGAAGCTTGCAACTGCCGACGCCGTTATCGACGAACTGATGGAACGCATTTTCGCTGAGCAGACCTATGCCAAGGGTGACGAGGTGGCCGTGCTGGTCAATGGTCTCGGCGGGACACCGCTTGAAGAGCTTTACATCATGTTCCGCCGGGTTTCCCAGCTGTTTGATGAGCGTGGCGTCACGGTCAAGCATGTCTGGATCGGCGAGTTTGCAACGTCCATGGAAATGGCTGGCGCGTCAGTGTCGGTTCTACATTTGGATGAGGAACTGGAGCCACTAGTTGCCGCTTCTGCCAAGACCCCATTCTTCAAGCATATTGCCGGTTGAGGTGCAGCCATGAACGTCATTACAGCATCCGATCTGATCGATCTCTTTGATAGATGGAAACAGCTTTTTGCAGAACAGCGCGAATTCCTCATCGCGCTGGACGGCAAGGTTGGCGACAGCGACCTCGGCATTACCATGAGCAAGGCTTTTGCAAGCGCCTCAGAAGCCGTCCATGCACAAGGTGAAGCCGCAGGCATCGCCAAGCTTCTGCGTACGGCAGGTGCCACCATGGCACGCGTTGCACCATCAACCATGGGTACGCTGACCGCAACCGGCTTCCTGCGCGCGAGCAAGGCCTGTGACGGTATCAATGCGCTGGGAACCGAGGAAATGGCAGCTTTTTGGCGTGCTTATCGCGACGGCATTGCCGAGCGGGGTAAAGCAAAAGTTGGCGACAAGACACTTCTCGATGTGCTTGATCCCATCGCCGTAACACTTGAAGTACAAGCGGCGGCGGGTGCCTCGCTTGACGTTGCACTGGTAGCAGCAGCGAAAGCCGCAGAAGACGCGCTTGAAGCCACCAAAACTATGGTGGCCCAGCACGGCAAAGCCGCAGCTTTTCAGGAAAAGACCATCGGCCTTCAGGATGCTGGCGCGACGGTCGGTGTGCTGCTCATTACGAGCCTCGTGGCTTTCACAGCGAAGCGCGCTTAGGATCACTAAAGAACAAAAAAATTGCCAGGCTTTATACCTGGCAATTCTTCTTCAGATCATTTGATGATAATATCTTTGATGTTATCGAGCATTCGCTAATTCAGTTTAACGTCCATTTTTGTTGATGGTCTAAGAAACCAGTTTCGCAGCTTTCCCGGACCTACGTTCGGCATCGTTATAATAGCGTGCGGCCTGGCACTGTTACGTTAACCTGCGCGTAAATATCAGCG
>NZ_NNRJ01000074.1 GCF_002252445.1 Brucella thiophenivorans | reverse complement strand
AGTTACGTCGGCACTCACGTTAAAGTAACAGTGCCCGTCACGTCAATACGCGATCCGGCACCGGAGAACGGCGGAAGATTGGCGGTAACGATAACCGCAGCCGTATTTTTAGCACGCGTCGAATTACGCGGCGCATTGATGCCAAGATTTTCCAGCATGGCGCGCATCGACTGTTCGGTGAACGGCGAATTGCGCAGGCTGTCGCCTGTGCCATTCAAGCCTATAACCAGACCATAGCCGACAAGCTGATTTTCACGCACGCCCTGAATTGTGGCTATGTCTTTGAGACGTGCAACGGCACTGCCGCGACCAAGTTCGGCATAGGCCATTTTGGACGGATCGCCGCCCGCCCCAAGCCAATCCGCATCGGCTTCGACAGCGGAACGGAATTCGGTTGCGTTCTTTGACGATTCATCCGCGACCCCCGTTATCGGCGTGAGCACGAGGGCAAGGCAGGCAATAAGGGTGGTGAATGTTTTTATCACTGCATCCCCACCTGAATGCGACCATCTGCGAGAACCGTACCGGAGACGATAAGGCCACTATCAGCGTTACGGACCCTGATGAAATCACCAACAGCACCCGATTCAAGCGGCGTCCCCGTTGCGGTGATGGTCAAAGGACCCGAGGTGAAAACCATCAGCGCAGGCTCGCCACGCGTCACCATTGAAGGCTCCGAAAGGGCTGCCATCAGGATTGGCTTTCCCGAAATAAGCGTTCGGCGGGCGACCTTGCCTGTCACCTGTTCAGGTGAAAGCACATATTGTTTGGCGGCTGGCGGGCTGATGTAAAACTGTTTTTCGACCAGCGAAACATCGCTTACGACCTGTCCGGGATAGACAGTGACGGAAGGCACAAAGAAAGCCATACGCTCAGCGGCCTGTGCAGCCGGGGCGCTCAACACCAGAAAACTCGTGGCGAGTATTGCACTTGTGTTCCGAAAAGCTTGTCTCAGGCGCTTCATCATCGCAATCACCATCAGCGCATATTCTTGGAAACGGTTGCAGCCATTTCGTCCGCAGCCTGAATGACCTTCGAGTTCATCTCATAGGCACGCTGGGCGGAGATGAGATCGGTAATTTCCTTGACCGGATCGACATTGGATGCTTCCAGATACCCCTGTTTGACCGTGCCAAAGCCGGGATCGCCAGGGTTGCCCGCAATCGGACCGCCAGAGGCTTCCGTCTCGCGGTAGAGATTACCGCCTAACGGCTCTAGACCCGCCTCATTGGTAAAGCTTGCAAGTGCGATACGACCAATCGCTGCTCCCATTTCGATACCTGCGTTGCCTTGAACCTTGGCAAAGACTTCACCGGAATCATTGACCACCACTTCAATCGTGTTGGCGGGAATGGCAATATCAGGCTGAACCAGATTTCCGTCCATGGTGACAAGCTGACCGTCAGCATTGGTATTAAATGCACCAGCGCGCGTATAAAGCGTTTCACCGGTTGGGCTTTGTATCTGGAACCAGCCTTTACCCGTCAGCGCCAAATCGAGAGGATTACCGGTCTGATTGAAGCTGCCCTGAATATGCAGATTACGAACGGCCGCTGTCTGAACACCCAGCCCCACCAGCGCACCTTCCGGTACAACAGCCTGATTGGCCTGATTGGGAACACCCGCAGTGCGCTCTGCCTGATAAAGCAAGTCAGAAAACTCTGCGCGAGCACGCTTGAAGCCAGTCGTGTTGATATTGGCGATATTGTTGGCAATCACTTCCAGATTAAGCTGCTGGGCGTTCATGCCAGTTGCGGCGATCGTCAGGGCTTTCATAGCGCGTCCTTAATAATAGAGCCTATCTGAACTCAGACCGGCATACGGCTGATTTCGAGATAGGCCTGTACGATCTTGTCACGGATAGCGATTGCGGTTTGCAGCGACTGTTCCGCTTCCATCACGGAACTGACTACATCACGCACTGGCGCATCCCCCTTGATGCCCTGAATGGATGTTGCTTCCGCGGCCTGCAATTTCTGGCCAACCGAATCCGTCATCTGGGAAAGCACTTCACCAAAAGATGCACCGGGAGCGCTCGGAATGGCCTGTGGTGCCTGGGTGGAACCGACATTTGTTTGGGCAACTGTTTCGGAAAGGCGCGACAGGGCATTGCGCGCCGAAATGCTCATGATTGAGTCATACATTATGTGTTCCTCATCAGGTCGATGGTCATCGAGATCAGCTCACGTGCCTGCTTGACCACCTGTAAATTGGCTTCATATGAACGGTTTGCTTCGCGCATGTCCGCCATCTCGACGACCATGTTGACGTTAGGATATTTAACATAACCGCGCGCATCGGCCGCCGGGTGGCTCGGATCATATTGCTCAACGAAAGCCGATGTATCATGTCCAACTTCCGCAACACGCACCTGTGCTGCACCCGTTGCCTGTTCGACTTCGGTGCGAAAGGAAACTGTTTTGCGGCGATAAGGATCGGCATCGGCAGTCTTGGCAGTGGACTGCGCATTGGCAATGTTTTCTGAAACAATGCGCAACCGTGTCGACTGTGCCGACAGGCCGGAGGCCGCAATTTTCAGTGTGTTCTGCAAAGCATCGGACGACATCGATTATCCCTTCGCAACCGACAGCATCATGCGATGAAACGCTTTGACGATGCTTGTATTGAGCGAATAATCACGCGCTATTTCACCTGCCTTCATCATTTCCTGCTCGACATCGACGGTGTTTCCCGAATGGGTTTGCTCGGTAATATCTTCAGGACGAAGACGCGCACCGGCAATGCCATTGGCCTCCACTTCCAGATGCTGTGCATTGGTTGCAGCCATAGTGAGCTGGGTTTTACTCAACACATCCGCAAAGGGCTGAACGTCACGCGCCCGAAAATCCGGTGTGTTCGCATTGGCGACATTGCCCGCAACAGTCGCCTGTCTTACCGACAACCATTGCGCTTGCCTCGACGCCAGATCAAACAGATGAATGGAGCTCATGGAGTTTCCCGCCTTTACCTTTGGTTAACTTAAAGGTCGGAACTTGCGTCAAGCTTGCGTTGGGTAAGGTTGAAGGGATGTTCCCCTACTTACGCATATCAATCACGCCGCCATTAGACGTCGTAAGCTGCCAGCTCCCTGACCCGTTATCGCGACGGAGCGAAACAAGATGGCTTCCGTCCGGCAAAAGCGAACCTTTTTCGACAAACCAGTAACCGGATGAATCTTCAATCATAGCCATGCCGCCAACCACTTCGCGCAACGCGAAAATGGGCTTTGGCAGCGGCTGACCTTCGCTGCCACCTTCCCCACCCGGACGATTGCTGGTTCCCGGCAAACCCTTGCCATTGGACATGACCGAACTCGTCGTCATGTCATCAATAGCTTCATCGGGTGCGACTTCTTCATTGGGTCTAAACGCTGGAAAGCTACGAACGGTCTTCTGATCGGAGCGGTCAAGCGGATCGACAATTTTGCTATCGGACTTTTTTTCAGGACCAAGATCAACACGCTGCAAATAGGTGACGAAGGGCAACATCGCGCAGATCGCGGCAAGCGTGATGGCACCAGATTTGAGATAGCGATCCACCTGGCTTTGCGGCTTTTTAGCGCCTTCTTTCATAGCAGCGGCTTCCACCTCTGCGGCAAGATCAGCCAGAACTGCCTCTTCCCTGCTTTTACGAGAACCCGTCATGATGCGTTATGCCTGTTTATCTGCGCGCAAAGCTGCGGCAAGGTCTGAATAGGGATCGTCGGAGACGTTTGTTTCGGGCGATTGCTGGAGCGCTTCATAGACACGTGGCACCAGATCAACAGCCTGATCGAGCAATCCGTCATGGCCTTTCTGATAGGCTCCGATTGCGCGCAGATCGCGCGTCTCCTCGAAGCGGGCCACCATGGCGCGTAATTGCCCGGCAAGCTTGCGCTGGTCGGCAGACCAGTTGTGCTTCGCAAGACGCGATACCGATGCGGGAATATCAACTGCCGGAAAGCGCCCCTGTGCAGCAATGGCACGATCAAGCACGATATGACCATCCAGCGTGCCGCGGATCGTATCGGACACCGGATCATTGTGATCGTCACCATCGACCAGCACGGAATAAATGCCGGTAATGCTGCCGCCCGCGTCACTCACACCGGGACCAGCGCGCTCAAGCAAGCGCGGCAACTGGCTGAATACACTTGGCGGATAGCCGCGTGAAACCGGCGGCTCTTCCGCAGCAATTGCCACTTCACGCGCTGCATGGGCAAAGCGCGTGACGGAATCGACGATCAGCAGAACATTTTGACCAAGATCGCGGAAATATTCGGCAATCGCCGTTGCCGTATTGGGGGCCAGACGGCGCATCATCGGGCTTTCATCGCCCGTTGCAACCACGGTTATAGTCTTGTCGAGATGACCGGCCATGGTTTCTTCGAGCATCTCGCGCACTTCACGACCGCGTTCGCCAGTCAGCGCCAAAACCACGGTGTCGAAATCGGCAGCACGCGTCATCATGGCGAGAAGTGTCGATTTTCCAACGCCGGAACCTGCAAAAATGCCAATACGCTGACCAAAGCAAAGCGGTGTGAAAATATCGATGACATTGACGCCGGTACGAAGACCGCGATCCACGCGCGAGCGGCGCAAGGCCGCCGGAGCCAGGTTTTCCGAAGCCATCGGGCGCGTGCCGGGATGAACCGCGCCTTTTCCATCAACTGCATTGCCAAGTGCATTGATGACACGACCACGCCATTCGGACGCGGGATGTATTCGCAGCGGCCCTTCTTCAAACACCGCAGCACCCAGCGAGGGGATGATCCGGTCATCAAACGGCTTTACCAACACCTGCCGGTCAGCCACGCGAATGATCTCGCCAAGACTTTGACCACCTTCCGCACGGATCGCCACCACATCGCCCAAACGCGCATTGCGTGACAATCCGCGAACGGCAATTGCCGAACGCGACACATCACTGACCGTACCGCCAAGACCTGTCAGTGGTCGGGGCGCTAGCGTCTGCTGGCGAACAACAGCGGCCAATCGTGCGAGCGGCAGGTCAGCTATCATCCGTTTTTGGAGCCCAGTGTTCGGATGGCTTCGGCAACCGTGCTTTCCTGTTGGGTCAGCAGATTATTGGCCTGCTCAAATGCCCGACTGACACTGATCAGCCGCGTCATTTCGGTCATAGCGTCAACGTTGGAGCCTTCAATCATGCCCTGCACAAGACCGACACTGTTGTTATCGACAATCGGCACAGCGGGCTTGTTTGAAACCACGCCGGAATTGCCGGCATATTTCAGCTCTGCATCTTTCGGAATGGAATAAAGACCGATAGCGCCGATCTGTGCGCCATTCTGATAAATGGCTCCGTCGCTTGAAATCTTTGGCGCACCACCATTCGGATCAAGCACAATGGGCGCACCGCCGACATCGAGAACCGCATTGCCCATGACGGAGACAAGGTCGCCTGTCATCATCATCTTCATACGACCGTCGCGCGTATAGACCTGCCCTTGCGGGGTAGAGACAGCCATCCACACATCGCCTTTGACTGCGACATCCAGAGGATTGTCCGTCTTGATCAATGGACCAGCTTCGGTGCGGATATAGCTTTTGCCCGCACTCGCAAAGCTCACATCACCATCGGCTTTATTGGAGACGATGGATTCAAACTTGGTACCTTCGCCGCGAAAACCAACTGTCGAAACATTGGCCACATTATGCGCAATCGCATCCATACGCCGTTCAAGCGTGACCAGCGAAGACAGGCCAACATAGATTGAATTATTCTGCATTTCTTAGCGCCCGCCCGGTTTGAAACTTTGCAAGGTGCTCAGAATATTTACCGAGATCCCGACTGAGGATGTGCCGCCCAAAAGCAGCGATGCAATGGAGGCAGGCGAACTCTGCGTTGGATTATTCATCTCATACATTGCCGTGAAACGGGCAATGAACTTCGACACATATGCGGGATCGGACATTTTATCGAAATCGATCCGCTCTTCGATCATTTTGGCCTGTTTGTCGACATCCGCATTGGACATGGATGCTGGCCAGCCAAAAGTCGCCTGCACCATTGAAAGCAACGCCCGATCGCCAAGAATTTCATATGCATTGGTGAGTGTCGGCGCCTTGCGCTCGAAATAAAGCGCCAGACGCACACCTTCATTCTGGCTACCGGCGTCGCTTTCCAGTGTTTGCCGCATATATTTATCGACAACACCCTGTTGTGCTGCTTTGGTGTCAGTTGCCTTGTCACCCTTGGCAGCAAAATCGAAGGTGGTGGCAAATTCCTTATAGCGCTTGTCGGTCAGCTTATTTGCCATGGCATCATTGCTGACAACGCCTTCCGTCAAAATTTTGCGCACAAAGGCCTTGGCATAGGCCATGTCTTCAAGACCGTAGGCTTTCATAGCATAATTGAAAAGTCGGGTATCGGACATAAAATCATCGATGGATTTCACATTGCCGATATTCTCTTTGTAGTAAGCAGTTTCCCGCTCCACCAAAGGTTCCTTTGACACACGCTGCAATGACCGCGTCATATCAGACGCGATCAGGCGATAGCTTGTCATCGTATCGACCATAAGAAGCCCCTTCTTCACACTTGCCTCTTTATGAAAGGTCAAGCTTGTCCGAAGCTGATTTCATTTCAAACCTCGCTGCAAGCTTCGCGCAAGCCGCGCACCATAAGGTGCAATCAAAGAAATTGTATCTGTGGGGTTTTTAGCTTTGGGTATTCTCATCGGCCTTGCCATCACACTGGGTTGCATGCTGGGTGGCTTCATCGCCATGGGCGGTCACGTCAGCGTGCTCATTCAGCCGTGGGAGTTCGTCATTATCCTCGGCTCGGCGCTGGGTACTTTTTTCATCGCCAATCCATTTTCGCTGATAAAAGACACAGGCAAAGCCTGTATGGAAGCCTTCACCAACAAGGTGCCAAAGCAACGCGATTATCTTGATGTGCTGGGCGTACTCTACAGTCTGATGCGTGAGTTACGCGCAAAATCGCGCAATGAAGTGGAAGTCCACATCGACAATCCGAAGGAATCTCCGATTTTTCAGGCTTTCCCAAGCATCATGAAAAACGAAGATCTCATGCATTTCATCTGCGATTACTGCCGTCTGATCATCGTGGGCAATGTGCGTTCCCATGAAATCGAAGCACTGATGGATGAAGAAATCCATACGATCCAGCGTGACAAGCTCAAGCCGTATCAAGCTATGGTCAGTATTTCCGAAGCCCTGCCAGCACTCGGCATTGTTGCCGCGGTTTTGGGCGTCATCAAGGCCATGGGCGCGCTTAATCAATCACCGGAAGTTCTCGGCCATCTGATTGGTGCGGCACTTGTTGGAACCTTTGCCGGTATCTTCTTTTCCTATGGCGTTGTCGGACCGATCGCAACCAAGATCAAATCAACTCGCGAAAAGAACAACCGCCTCTACACGGTGGTGAAGCAAACGCTGCTTGCCTATATGAACGGTTCGCTGCCGCAGATTGCTCTTGAATATGGTCGAAAGACAATCTCCGCCTATGACCGCCCAAGCATCGATATTGTCGAGCAGGAAACCATGGCGAGCGCACCGCTCCAGCAGGCCGCTTAACATGACGACATTGGGTCAGAACCGCAAGAATGATGTCCTTGCTGAAAACCTGCTGCGCGCAGCAGGTCTTTCGGGCGATGACCTCAAATCGCTTGCGCATGTCTTCAAAGATGCATCCTCGCATTTTTGTGCGCGTCTTGCGAACGGTTCTGCGGCAGCGTTTGATGCCGAAGCGGGATCAGTCGATGCCACCGACGAAGAAAGCCTGAGCCAGATCCTTGATCAGGCCGCAATCATTGCCCCCCTGAAAGCTGATAGCTGGGGCTGCTCGCTTTATGTGACCGCCGATTCAACGCTTGTTTTTGCCGTCATAGAAGCCATGTTCGGTGCGCAGGGCAACCTTGGAAATACCGACCTTGAGCGTCCATTCGGAATGATGGAGCGCAAGGTATCCAGCCTTGTCACATCGCATCTTTCGGCATCGCTTGATCAGGTTTTCACAAGCAACGGAACACCACTTTTTACGCCTGGCGAATGTCTTGATACGGTTGATTTTAACCGTGAGGATTTTGAACAATCACGCCTTTTTAGCTGCCGCATCGAAATTGCTGCCGCAGGAAAAAGCGGCATTGTTCATCTCCTGCTGCCACGCAGCACTCATAAGCCGATGCAGGATGCTGTTGCTGCGTTTTTGCGCCGTCCAGTCAATCAGGCCGATCCCGCATGGACAAAGAAGATGCGCAATGAGGTTAGCCGGGCTCGCATTGAGCTTGAAGCCTTCATTCAGCAAGGCAGCATGACCCTTGATGCGCTTTCGAAACTTGAAATTGGTCAAGTGCTGCAACTTCCCGTCGATGCCATGGAGCAGGTTCGTCTGCGCGCTGGAAACCAGCAGCTATTCAAATGCAGCTTAGGCAAATCCGGCATTCATTTTACAGTCAAGGTTGGCGATCCGGTCAATCAGGAAGAGGATCTCATTGATGAGCTTGTTGCTGGCTAATATTCTTTCCACGCTGATGGCTCTCGGCTCGCTTGGTGCTCTCATTGTTGTTGGCCGCAAGGCTAACGAAACGATCAAGCTCGGCAAAATGCTGACCCTTCGTGTCGCCGCCGCATCCAACGGCTTGGAACGCGTTGCCAAATCACTGCAAAGCCAGCGCACCGATCTTACCGATGAAACTGTACGCATTGAAGCGCGTCTTACAGAAACAGCACGTGTGCGCCGCGAAATGGACGAGGCAATTGAAGAACTCAACCGTCTGCGCAAGGCACTGACCCGCGATATGCGACAGGCGCGCAACGTGACGGAAATTTCCATTCGTGCAGAAAATGCTGCGCAAAGTCACGTTGCTGAACCCGCACCCAAGGAAAAGAAAGCCCTGCCGGTTTTCGTGCGCCGTGCCGTCAAAAAAGCGACAGTTGAAATTGCAGGCCAAGCGTGAGCACCGAGGGCATGAGCACTAAAAAACAAGGATCACAAAATGCCGCATGAGCTGGATGAGGCCATTGAAGAGTTACGCGAAGAAAAGCCCCGTGGTGCCAAACCGGGAAGCGCTAAGCCCAATCTCGAACTCATCATGGGTATTCCGGTTGACGTTCAGGTGGTTCTTGGCGGCACGACCATGCCCGTTGCCAACCTTATGAAACTCGGCCGCGGCGCAGTTATCACGCTCGATAAGCAGATCGGCGATCCCGTCGATATCGTCGTCAATGGACGCGTCATTGCACGCGGTGAAGTGATCGTTCTTGAAGACGATTCCTCCCGTTTTGGCGTGAGCCTCACCGAAATCATCGGTAAATAACGGATCGACCATGGCCGATAATGAACAGCAAAAGCCTTCCGACGACAGCGCGAGCGGATTGATCGATACACTTTCCGGTCCGCAGAAGGCTGCCGCGATCCTTGTCGCCATTGGCCGCCCGTCTGCCTCACGCCTGCTCAAGCATTTCAACGCCGACGACTTGCGCAAGCTTGCCGGTCATTCACGAACGCTCGAACCAATTGCGCCCGCAGATTTCGAGCTTCTGGTCAAGCAATTTGAAGATTCCTTTGCAGAAGGCGCACCCGTTTCCGAAGCCGCCCAGCGCTTTGAAGGCTTGCTACGTGAAGCTCTGCCACAAGATGAGGCCGACGCCGTCTTTGAAGAACGCGTGCAGCCTCAGCTCGTGCAGGAATCTGTCTGGGTACAAGTTGCGCGCCTGCCGGTCGAAAGCTTGCAGGATTATCTTGCAGATCAGCATCCGCAGATCATCGCCTATATTGTTTCCAAACTGCCTTCCGATATGGCAGCGCGTATTTTTGTTGGCCTGCCTCCGCAATTGCGCGGTGCGGTCGTGCAGCGTTCGCTTCACATCGGCAATGTTGCTCCGGCGGCTTCGGAGCTTCTGGAAGACGTGCTTAGGCGCGATCTGCTTGGCCGCAACGATGCAGGTCCGGTCAAATCCCATCATGGCCAAATCGCCAATATCTTCAATCAGCTCGACCGCCAGGAAATGGAAGAACTGATGGCGAGCCTGAAGGATTTGAGCCATGATGATATTTCCCGCATCAAAGCCAAGCTCTTCAATTTCGAGGATATAGAACGGTTGTCGCCGCGTGCGCGTCTGCTTCTTTTCGATGAAGTTCAAACCGAGCAGATCGCAACGGCGCTGCGCGGCGCGGGTGCTTCCCTCCAGGAAACCATCCTCTCGTCACTGTCGGCGCGCGGTCGCCGTATGGTCGAAAGCGAACTCACCGCAGAACAGGGCAATATCACAAGCCAGAACATTGCAGATGCACGCCGCGCCGTTGCTCGTATTGCAATCGATTTGTCGGAACGCGGCATCATCACGCTCGATTCAGACGAAGCTGCGGATTAGAGCGCGTTTCGATCTGTTTGAGTCAGATCGGCGCATCTTAATCGTTTGTTTTAACGCGCATCCCGAAAACCGTTTCACACTTTTCGGGATGCGCTCTAGGTCCTGTGACACATGTCCGACGATACCGACAAAGAGAGCAAAACCGAAGAAGCCACTGAAAAGAAGATTAGCGACGCGCTGGATAAGGGCAACATGCCCTTTTCACGCGAAATGCCCGCTCTTGCCGGTATCGCATCCTTTCTAATCATTGCGGTCTTCGTCGCAGCCCCCGCCACAACCAAACTCACCATTTTCCTGCGTGAACTGATCGACCGTCCCGAAGACTGGCTGCTTAACAGTGCTGAAGATGCAAGCCAGCTTTTCACCGTTCTTGCGCTGGCAATTGGTCTTGCGCTGGTGCCTATCTTCGTCATCATTCCACTGGCAGGTGTTGCGGCTTCCGCCTTTCAGAATGCGCCGCGCATGGTCGGCGAGCGCATTCGTCCGCAGGCCTCGCGCATATCACTGATCAAAGGCTGGCAGCGCATTTTTGGGCGTTCCGGTCAGGTTGAGTTCCTCAAATCGCTGGCAAAGTTCATCGCTGCCAGCATCATCGTTTTTTTTGTGTTTTTCAAAGGCAACGACCTTTTCACACAGGCTATTGCGACAGATCCGAGCAATCTTCCAGAGTTCCTGCGCGAGAATATGGTCCGCTTGCTGGTCGCAAATGTTCTGGCAATCGCAGCCATTGCCGCATTCGATCTGGCGTGGTCCCGCATTCACTGGAAACAGGAATTGCGCATGACCAAACAGGAAATCAAAGATGAACTCAAACAGTCCGAAGGCGATCCTCTGGTCAAAGCACGCCTGCGTTCGCTTGGACGTGACCGTGCCCGCCGCCGCATGATAAGTGCGGTGCCGACAGCAACACTGATCGTCGCAAACCCGACCCATTTCTCTGTCGCATTGCGTTATCGTGCCAATGAAGAAGCCGCGCCAATTGTCGTGGCAAAAGGGCAAGACCTGATTGCTCTGAAGATAAGAGAAATTGCAGCCGCAAATTCAATTCCAGTGTTCGAGGATGTCCAATTGGCCCGTGCTCTTTACAAACAAGTCAATGTTGATCAAATGATCGCACCGGAATTTTACAAAGCTGTTGCCGAACTTATTCGTATTATCAATACACGTCATTCAATACACTAATCGGTTTTCCAATGAATTTATTATGCGCTAATATACTAGGTTTCTGTCAACACGACCCAGTGGTGTCACGATGAAAAGCATGCAGTTTTCAAATGAACGCGAAGCAATCATTGCGCGGAGCATCCGCGAGGTGGTGGCCGATCTCCGTTTGGTCGATCCGGCTGATTATATCGCCTTCATCCGCTGTGAGCTTTTCGCCAACATCGCCGATGTCGTGAACTCCGCAACGGAGCTGTATTTTTACACGGGGACGCTCAGTCTGGGCCATGGCGGTGATTTCGTTTGCGACTGGTTCAGCAATCCATCGGTCACGCTGGACATGGAATTTCGCAACAAAGGCGTTTACGCCTATTTCCGCCTCACACTATCCGGAAAGACTGCGAGCGTTGAACTCAACCATATCGTCTTTGATAATCCGGATGAAAATCCGGCACAGAACACAGCGCGACTTGCCGATGCTATCGACGATGCAAAGCTTTCACTGCGTAAATCAGCATGAGAGGACTGCCTGAATACTCCGCGCTATTGTCCAAATAAGTGCTGTACTTCGGGCATATCGATAATGCCAAGCGAAAGCGCCGTTGCGACCGCCGATGTACGGTTTGAACAATTGAGCTTAATTTTCGCGTTCTGAAGATAGGTTATGACAGTCCAACGCGCGATGCTTAGGATCTCGGCAATCTCGCCATCCGTCTTGCCATTGGCAGCCCAGCGCAAGCAATCGAGTTCGCGTTGCGTGAGAAGACCGACAGAGGCGCTCAACTCCCGCCCCCCGCAAAGCGCATTGTGAAGCATGCCCCCGACACTTAACAAACGCGGGCGCAAACCAGCGATAAACCCATCGCGATCTTTAAGATCATCAATTTGAAAACTGAATTTCGAACAGCCGGAAATGCCCTTTGGCGAACGCGCAGACACAGCGACGTGAATATTGCCCAATCCCTGCTTATTCGCATCGCGAAACATTTCCGCTATCGCCTTGCTTTTATCCGCATCGCGTTTGAGATCATGAACCAGACCGCTGACATCCGAGCGAAAATAGGGTGCATCCTCTTGGAAAAGTGGATCGATTTTGAAATAGTTGTTGTTGGCATATCGTGCCATCCATCCGGTCGGTGCAGACGTTACAACCGTCAGATCAGAGGTGAAATCTTTCGCGCTCTCGCTCACGCGATTTCGATAAGCATGCATAATGTGGCGACAGCCGATCTCGTCGCGTATACGCGCCATCAAGACAAGAATATCGTTTTGAAATGTGGCTCCGAAGAAGGTTTTTCTGAAATTTGGAAAATGGATCAGATTGAGAGTCATGCCTAAAATCCCTGCAATGAAACAAAGAGGGCCTCATTCGAGCCGTTGCATTTTCCAACGACGAATCGACTCCATCACGCTTTATCAGAAGCATCTAGACACTAGGAAAACCATTCTTCTGGCAAGTCGCTAATATAGGATTGGCGGGTCTTACACACAGGAACAGTTATATCTGCAAAAATGCAAATAGCGCCCCGTCCGCTTTCTCTGGCGGATGGGGCGCTGGTTTTCGGGCTTAACGCTGCAAAGCCTCTGCCATGGCACGCAAGGTTACGAATGTGGACGCTGCACCCGGATCGATATGACCGATCGAGCGCTCGCCAAGCTTGGCTGAACGACCACGACGCGATTCCATTGCAGCCGTTGCTTTCATGCCCGCTTCTGCACCATCGCGAGCTGCAATCAGCACGTCCAGCGTCGATTTTCCGGCCTTCGCAGCTTCATTCGCAGCCTCAACCGCGGGAACCCATGCATCGATCATCGTTTTGTCGCCCGGTGCCGCGCGGCCACGATCCTGGATGCCCTGGGATGCCGCCGCAAGCCATTCGGCAATGCCTGTGCCATCAAGGTTCAGACGATTGCTGACAGCCGTGCCCGCACGCAAGAATGCTGTCGCATAAAGCGGGCCAGACGAAGCGCCAACCGCATCCAGAAACGCCTTCGCCATGCGCTTGCAGATCGCTTCAATGGTTTCATCGCCCTGCTCGTCTTCAAGCGCATGTTGAACGGCCTTCCAACCGATCTCCATGGTGATGCCGTGATCTCCATCGCCAATCACGCCATCAAGTTCCGAAAGCCAGTTCTTTTCAGCAATTATCTGATTGCCGACATTCATCATCATGGCCTTGAACAGCGCAGGCGTCACATCACCATCGGTGATGAGCTTGCGTGGTGCATCGGATGCCGCCTCCTTGTGTTCAACGCTCCGGGTTGTTTTGCGATGCGAAGCCGGTTCGCGGTCACCCTTCTGCACAGCACCAACCGTTAAGGCTGGCGTGTGGCACGGATGATCGAGAAGCGTCTGCAAGGTGGTGTCGAGCTTCATCAATGTCACCGACGCACCAGCCATTTCGAGCGACGTCGCATATTCGCCAACCCAAGAGGCATGGATCTGAACGTCCCTGCCATCAAGGATCTGCTTCACACGACGGAAGATCAGATAAAGCTCAATATGCGTGGTTGCGCCCAAACCGTTGACCAGCACAGCGACACGATCACCGGCCTTGAGTGCCAGTTCTTCGACAACGGAAGCCATCAGTTCGTCGGTGACTTCATCGGCAGGCTCGAGTTTCTGACGGCGTATGCCTGGCTCACCATGCAAACCCATGCCAATTTCCATCTCGTCATCGCCGATCGAGAAGTTTGGCTTGCCAGTCTGGGGCAGCGAGCAAGGGCTTAGCGCCACGCCCATCGAACGGGTCGCTTCATTGGCAGCCTGTGCAAGCGCTTCCACACGCGGCAAGGATTCACCCAGATCAGCCGCAGCACCTGCAACCTTGAACACGAAAAAGTCGCCGGCAATACCGCGACGTTCTGACTTGCGATCAAGCGGCGCTGAGGCCACATCATCGGCAACCGCGACATGACGCACATCCATGCCGCCCTGTGCCAGTTCTTCGGCAGCCATGGTGAAATTGAGAACGTCGCCGGTGTAATTGCCATAAAGCATCAACACGCCAGCACCGCCGTCAGCAGCGCGTGCAGCTTCAGCAATATGTGCGGGTGAAGGCGATGCAAACACATTGCCAACAGCTGCAGCATCCGCAAGCCCGCGCCCGACATAGCCTGCAAAGGCAGGCTCGTGACCTGAACCGCCGCCGACAACGATGCCGACTTTGCCTTCACGCGGACCATCGACCGCCACAACTGCACGACCTGTTTCGCCTTCAACACGCAGAATATCAGGATGTGCGCCGACCATGCCTTCGATCATTTCTGCAATGATGTTTTCAGGCGCGTTGATCAGCTTCTTGGTTTTCACTTGTTCATTCATAGCTTTGGCTTTCTTCAACGTGTCGCTTGATCAGTGTGCATCCCGGCGCAGATAGCGGCGCGATATAGCATCAAATGAAATGGCCAGCACAACGATTGCACCCGAAACAATGCCCTGCCAATAAGGAGAGACACCGAACAGAACAATAATGTTTTCAATAATAGCGATGATACCTGCACCGAGGATCGCACCAATCGGACTGCCAATACCGCCTGTTGTGGCAACACCACCGATGACGGAAGCAGCAATCGGAGCCAGCACCCAGCTGTCACCAATGGACGGCTGTGCTGTACCAAGACGCGCCACCATCAAGACACCTGCAAGGCCTGCAATGGCACCGGCAAAGCCAAACACCATGAGACGTACACGATCCACACGAATACCCAACATGCGTGCACCGTCGCGATTGTTGCCAATGGCATACATGTAACGGCCAAATGGTGTTTTCAGCATCACGAAAGTCGCGATCAACAGAACCACGAACATGATGACAAACGGTACGGGAATTCCGAAGAAATCACCACGACCAAGGAAATGAATTTCGCGTGGTATTCCGGTAATCGCAACGCCACGCGTCAGCACCAGATTGGCGCCACCAAAAATGCCCGCCGTACCGATGGTCAGAACCAGCGAATGCAGCCGCAGGAAGGTGACGAGGAATCCGTTGAACAGACCGAGGCAAAGGCCAAGCAGGATCGCCAACAACATTGCTGAATAGGGTTCGAACCCCATGCGCATCATCAATATGCCGGACACGACGCCGCTCAAACCACCAATAACACCAAGCGACAGATCGAGCTCGCCCAGCACCATCAGCATGGACTGCGCAATGGTGATCAGCCCGACAAAGGCCAGACCGCGCGCAACGACCGACATGTTGTAAGGCGTAAGGAAGTAAGGCGACATGACTGCCGACAGGATGAAAATCACCAGCAGGGCCACAAAAACGCCTGCAAGCGGCGTACGGATGAGACTGGAAAGGGGGTTAGTTTGCATCGGCTTTTACCTCTGTTCCAAAGATCGCGCCCACGAGTGTTTCATTATTGGTATCGGTGGTTGAAAACTCACCGGTGATATGGCCGTTATGCATGGTGATGATACGGCTTGCGCATTTCTGCAATTCGTTGAGTTCCGAAGAGACGAGGATGACACCGACGCCTTCTTCGGCAAGATTTTTCATGATCCGATAAATCTCGGATTTGGTGCGAATATCGATGCCCTTTGTCGGCTCGTCGAAGATCAATACGCGCGGGCGGGTTGCCATAGCGCGACCGATGATGGCCTTCTGCTGATTGCCGCCTGAAAGCTGCGAGATGCGCTTGCTCATACCTGAAGTGCGAATGCCGTAATCGTCGATGATCTTCTGCACGATCGTGCGTTCGCGACGATCAGAGATGCCAAGCTTGCCACTGGTCAGCGACAACACCGAAATGCCGATATTCTCGCGCAGCGACAGAAGCGGCAGAATGCCGTGATGTTTGCGCTCTTCCGAAAGATAGAGCATACCGCCTGCAACCGAACGCGAGGTATCATTGAGCGTCCAGCTTTGGCCCTCGACCTTCACTGTGCCCGCCTGGGCTTTCAAAAAGCCGAAGATCGTTTGCATCACTTCGGAGCGACCTGCACCGACCAGACCGGCAAAGCCCAAAATCTCGCCCTTGCGCAGATCAAAACTGATGTCTTCAAAACGCGAACCGGACAGGCCGCGTACTTCCATAATGGTTTCGTTGGTCGGCTTTGATGGACGGAAATGCTCATCGAAAGACAAATCACGACCGGACATGGCACGGATCAGATCCGTTTCCGTCACTTGTTTGATTTCGCCGCTTTCAACCTTGGTGCCATTGCGCAGGACTGTATAATCATCGCCAATCTGGAAAACCTCTTCCATTTTATGGCTGATAAAGACGATGGCATGATCGCGGTCAAGCAAACCACGAATGACCTTGAAGACACGCTCGACTTCAACACGCGTCAGCGAAGATGTCGGCTCATCAAGAATGAGCACCTTCATCTGCTCATTGGTGCAGGCGCGCGCAATCTGCAAAAGCTGCTGATCGGACACGGAAATACTGGCCACCAGATCATCTGCCTGCGCTTCAATACCGAAGCGTTCGAGATAGGATTTGGCCTCTTCCATCAACGCCTTGCGATTGACAAGAAACCCGCCATGGCCTGTCCGGTTGAACGGCATGAACAGATTTTCCGCCACGCTCATCTGCGGAAACAATGTGAGTTCCTGCGGAACATAAGCGACGTTTTTATAAAGGGTGGGATCAGTGGTCGGATCACGACCATCAATGAGCACCTGACCGCGTGAAGCGCTGTCGGTTCCCGTAAGAATCTTGACCAGTGTGGATTTACCGGCTCCGTTTTCGCCAGCAAGAATATGCGTACGACCCAATTCAATTTTCAGGTCAACGCCGTCCAGCGCGGTCACGCCTGGAAAGTCCCGGCCTAATCCGCTTGTTTCAAGATAAGCCATGATGGACACCTTGGACACATATCAGTGCACGTCCGGCAAAGCGCAGGTTGCATTCTGATAAAAAAGAAAGGATGGAGCACGGGCGAACCCGTGCTCCTGCAACGCGATCGGAACGGATCAGTTGCCTACGTTTTCCTTGGTGAGGAACGCATTGCCGGTATCGATATAACCCGGAACCGGAGCGCCGGTTGCCTGTGCCCAAAGCACCATAACCGACCAGTAACCCTGAAGTTCAGGCTGCGAAGCGGACGAACTGTCAGCCACGCCATTGCGGATCATGTCGAGCATTTCGGGCAGATTGTCGAGACCGACCAGCGTGACCTTGCCCTGCTTGCCAGCTTCAACGATTGCCTGACCAATGCCGATTGGACCAGCGGCATCCGATGCAACCCAGCCCTTGAGGTTTGGGTTGGCCTGCATGATGGCCGCTGCCTGCTGCTGTGCAATCTCGATGCTGTCATTATCGATGCCTTCGGCAACGACCTTGATACCCGGATGTTCTTTGAACACTGCACGATGGCAATCAGCGCGGATCGAATGGTTTGGTGCGGTTGGCACGCCCATCATGATCGCGACTTCGCCTTCACCACCCAGAACTTCAACCAGACGACGGGCAGCAATCTTGGCCTGCTCGCAGAAATCCGAGCCGATATAGGTAATTGCCATGCCTTCAGGTGGCACAGAGTCAAACAACACCAGCGGGACTTTCTGGCCCTGTGCTTCTTCGAGCGATGCACGGTTACCCGATGGATCAAGCAGATCGACTGCAAGACCATCCGGGCGGGTTGCAAGCGCACTGTCGATGATCTGGTTCTGCTGAACAACGTCCGCGCTCTGTGGTGCGGAGTAGACGATTTCAACATTGGCGCCAGTCTGCGCCTTCAAAGCCGCAGCGGCCTGCTGCGCGCCTTCGTTCACCTTGTCGAACCATGGGTGAACGACCTTTGGAACGATGACGAAGCGATAACTGTCTTTTTTGACAGTGCCGGGCGCGTCCTGCGCCATGACCGAAACAGGCAACGAAAAGGCAGCAACAGCCGCCAGCAAAGCAAGCTTTTTCATAAATTCCTCCCTTGGAAATCAGACGAAACACCCTCCCGCCTGACTACTTGAAAGATCACCAGGAAAGGCTCCTCTGCCTCTGCCTCATAGCGAACTCTCAATCTCAATACATATGTATAATTGAAAATACAAGAGTAAAATAAGTTCACTGCAAATTCGAGACAAGCAAAAATGGATGGCAAAGTGAACGGAAATGGCAGGCCCGCATAAGATGAGTATAATTCTCATATATTATTGCATTTGATGAATCATGGAATTATGGTGCCGCCACACAAATCCGGTGCCCGCCTTGAACCAATCTGAAAAATCCAATTTGCCCCCGGCCTTTCCGCTGCGCGATATTGCAGACATTGATACCGCTATTGCAGATTATTACGATGAACTGTGCCGCGCAGTTCGTCGACGCGGACACACATCCTCAAATGCTAATGAAATCGTCCATGATCTTTACGTAAGGCTGAAAGATCGCAGGACCGATCTTCAAGGCAAATCTTCACTGCGTGCATTTCTCACACGCGCGGCAATAAATCTGGGACTTGATCGTTTTCGCCGCGAACGCCTTGAAGCAAAAATCTTTTCCGGCACAGGAGAAGAGGCCGCGAACATAAGCGGCGAAGCGATCAATCCCGACATTGCTCTTGATATGCCACAACGGCTTCATTGCTTGCGCGATGCGATCATGGAACTTCCTTTTCGCCAGCGCCGTATTTTCATTGCCAGCCGCATTGGCAATTTGCCCCCCGACGACATTGCTATTCGCTTTGGAATAACGCGCAATATGGTGGACCGGCATCTTCGCAAGGCGCTTATTCACTGCCTCTATCGGCTCGATGAACTGGATCAGGCATAATGCGGCAAGCAGCAACCAAACCGGACAAAGCTCAACGTCTTATTCAGGAACAAGCCGTTGACTGGCTGATGCAGCTTCAGGCATCACCAAAAGACATGGAATTGGTAGAGGCATGCGACCTCTGGCGCACAAGCGATAGCCGCCATGAACTTGCATTTGCCAAGGCATCACGCGTTTTCAGCGATACGCGTTTTCTGCTGCTGCAAGACACAGATTTTGCGAAAGCAGCCGCCAGAAAGCCTCGCCTTCCCGTTCGCGTCGCAATAACTTCAATGCTTGTGTTTGTAGCGCTGGCAGCCAGCTTCATCGCTTTTGATGGCCCGATGCGCATGCGCGCCGATGCAATTTCAGCAAGCAGCGAAATGCCCGTGATAAAACTCCCCGATGGATCGACAGTTCAGCTCAATTCTAGTTCAGCTATCGCCTTCGACATCACAGAAACCACGCGCCGCGTTCATCTCCTGCGTGGCGAAGCTTATTTTATTGTGACACCGGACCCCCAGCGACCCTTCACAGTCACCGCAGCCGATGGCGAAGTTACCGCGCTTGGCACAGAGTTCGATGTGAAACTGAAAGATCGCGGCGCAGACGTTGTCGTCACAGAACATGCCGTTCAGGTAGAGACCAGCACAACATCAGCGGCCTTTAGCCCGCGCGATACGTTACGACTCGAACAGGGACAAAGTGTTTTCTATGATAATGCAAGCGGCATCGGGCAAGTAACAACAGTTGATCCCGAACTCGCAGCATCTTGGCGCAATGGTCGGCTTGTTTTTGAAGATCAGCCGCTGGCGCATGTGGTCGAAGATATTGCGCGGCATCTTCCTGGCCGGGTGATGATTACAAGCAACGACCTTGCACAACGCCGCATCACCGGCACCTTCGATCTGTCTTCGCCATCCATCGCTCTTGATGATTTCATCAAGGCGTTTGATCTGAAAGCGAAGCATGTTGGGTCGCTGCTGACAGTTTTGCATAATTAATTTTCAATCGAATGTCCCAAACTCCAATTTTCACTCGTCCAGTTTATGAAAGGCATTTTGCGCGGATAGTGCGCGTGCCTCAAGATCAAAAATGCCCAACGCCTTGAACGTTGAGACTGGAAACGACATGAAAAGCCCCTCCTCGCGCATGCTGATTGCCTGCGCACGTTCTCTTTTTGCTTCGCTGCTTATGAGTGGCACTGTTCTTAGCCCATTTCTGGCCTTGCCTGCTATGGCACAAGCAACAACGCAAGCCATCGCCGTAAATGTGCCAGCAGGTACGCTTGCAACCGGCCTCACTCGCCTTGCCATTCAGACAGGCCTGCAAATCGCATTTGATGCATCTGTCACGCAAGGGCTCAATACGTCCGGCGTGCGCGGAACCATGACACCTGCCGAAGCCCTTTCCACCTTGCTACGCAATACCGAGATACAATATCGCTTTACCGGTACAAAAACGGTTCGTCTGGAACGAGAAACGGACGCAAACAATGCGATAGCACCTGTTACCGATGGTTCACTCGTACTGGATACAATCAACATTTCGCGCATTACCGGCGTAAATTTCGCGGAGCTTGATCCACGTGTATCGCAGATCACATCTGAGCAGTTGGAACAGGCTCAGGCCTCGACCATTCCCGAGCTTGTTAAGAGAACACCCGGCGTGTCGATGCTAGGCGGCGTGCGCACGGAAGGCCAGTCAATTGCAATCCGTGGCTTTTCGCGCCAAACCGACGTTCGCATCCTGCTCGACGGCGCGCCGAAGAACTTTGAAAAATATGATCAGGGCACAATCTTTGTCGAGCCTGAACTTCTCAAGCGCATTGAGATCGAAAAAGGCGCAACAACTGTGCGTTACGGCAATGGCGGTTTCGGCGGCACCGTAAAACTTGAGAGCAAAGATGCAGCCGACATGCTGCGTGACGGTGAGAACTGGGGCGCCTGGGGCAAAACCGCCTATCAAACAGCGAATAAGCAGTATCTGGAAACTGGAGCCGTTTATGGCCGCTCTACCCTTGGCACCGGCATGAATTTTGACGGCATTGCTAGCCTGACGTGGCGCAAGGGCGACAACATGCGCGTCGGTGGCGGCGATGTCTACAACTACTCAAACTCCGAACTAACGTCCTTTTCCGGTAAGCTCAGCGGCGAATATGATGGTCATGCTGTCAAAGCTTCGGTTCTTTACGGCGAATGCGCCAATTGGGGACCGCTGGCAGCTATTCGCGGTCAGTTTGAGCCAAGCAGCAATGTCTTGGTGCCCGGCACCCCCGCATATAAAACGGCCATGCAAAGACTCCTCGCCTGGCGTGAACTCAAGGATTTCACCTCCGTTGTCGAACACACCTATGATGGTGACAGCGATCTGGTGAACACGCGCATTATGGCAAGCTATTCCTCAACCGATATGCACGCCGAGCGCTTTCCGGGTGTCAATGGCACGGCATCGCTGGGCGGCACCGAAAACGATGCGAAATATTCGGATTTTCACATTGAAGCGGAAAACACTTCCAATTTCGAACTGGGCGGAATTGAGCACAGTCTGAATTATGGCGTGCAGTACAATCATCATGTGCGTGATGTGACAATGTTCGATAAAGCCAATGAGAGACAAGCGCAGTATAATTACGGCTATTATGCACCGTGGATCATGCCTGCTGGCAAACAGGACGTGACATCGTTCTTTATCCGCGATCGCATGGCGATTACTGACAAGCTGATGATCACGCCGGGAATTCGCTACGATTATGTGCGCTCCGAAGGCGTTCCCAATGCAGCCCCTCGTTATAATAATCCAGCCGCTGGTCACGATTATTCGGCAACATCACATGATGGGTTCACACCGGCCTTAAGCGCTTCTTATCAGATCACGCCTGCAACGCGCCTTTTTGCCGATTGGGCCTATGCAATGCGTGCGCCGAACATTGATGAAATTTATTCAACCCAAAGCATACAGACCAAAACTTCGGGAACGAGCCGCGACCTTGAGGTTGAACGCAACAATACAATCAATATTGGTGCCGATACCGCATTCAACAGCCTGTTCACAGACGGCGATATGCTGATGGTGCGCGGCTCATTCTTCAACAATCATATCTCCAACCCAGTCGGACGACGCGTCGGAAGCGCGAACAATGCCGATCTTAAAGCAGGTGAAGCTCCGTTCTACTGGAATATGCCGTCCTATTATACACGGGGTATTGAGCTCGAAGCCCATTACGAAAACAGTTTCATGTTCGCAGATGCCAGTCTCACTTACATGATTGGAAGGCGTGAGGGTACACTCAACAATGTGCGTGGCCCCGACAGCTATATCAACGACATTATGCCAACGACATTGGTCACAACATTGGGTTACAAATTAGCCGATCAGGATGTTAATTTCGGCTGGACAGGAACCTTTGTCGACAAGCAGGACAGAACTTCGCATGTCGTAGGTGATTTGAGCTATAATCGCCCTAAAGCGCCGGGCTATTCCGTGCATGACCTTTTCTTCAACTGGACACCCACACAGGGTTTCATGAAGGATTCAGAATTGCGTCTTGCATTGGAAAACGTATTCGACAAAAATTACGAGCCATATCTCAGTGACGGTATTTCGGCCATGCCGGGACGTAACTTGAAAGTTTCGTTCAGCCGCAAGTTCTAAACACAGTTCAAAATGCCGGGGCTTACAGCTCCGGCATGTTTAGCAACCAGAGCGCATCCCAAAAGTGTGATACCGTTTTCGGGATGCGCGTTAGAACAAGTAATTGAAACGCGCTCTCAGACGTTTCAGTCCGACGACTTTTTCAGAGCTTGTTCTTGCAAGTTTTTTAGATCGACAACAATGGCCGCAGCTTCATTCTGCAGCACATCCTTGATGTCCTTGCGAGCGTTTTCCAAAGCGATATCATCACTCAGGCTTCTCTCGTTGGACTGTAACCCATCATCATTTTGGCCAGATGATTGCGAGCGCGCTGCCTGCGCCTTCATTTCGGCACGACGCTCATCTTCATTGAGAGAAATCGTCAATTTCTCACGATTAAGCTTCGAAGTGGAAACATCGTCGGCAAAGCGCTGAAACTCGGTATCGCTTTTAATGCGTTCGTCGTGCATTTGCTGCAACGTGGGAAGAAAGGCTTTCGCTTCACCAAAGGATTTGTGCTTCGCGGGTTCAATTTGGGTCCACGGCAACGCGTTGTCGAAGCTCGCTTCGCCGACCGTTTTAAGATTGTAAAGGCCGGGCAAGCTTATATCGGGTGACACACCACGCAACTGGGTCGTCCCACCATTGACTCTGAAAAACTGGGCAACAGTGAACTTCAACTCGCCAAATTTCGGTTCCGGATTTTGTGCCACTTCGTCCAGATTGACCACCGTCTGTACCGTGCCTTTACCGAAGCTAGGCTCACCGATAATTAAGCCCCTATCATAGTCCTGTACTGCGGCCGCAAAAATCTCTGAAGCAGAGGCCGAACCCCGATTAATCAGCACTCCGAGCGGGCCGCTCCAGGCAGGTTTAGACAGATTATCGCTTTCTATCTTGATTTCACCCTTCGCATTGCGCTGCTGAACGACTGGGCCTTTTCCTATGAACAAACCTGTCAAATCAATGGCTTCGCTCAGTGATCCACCGCCATTGTTGCGTAAATCAATCAAAACGCCATCAACCTTTTCTTCGCTTAGCTCTTTAAGAAGCTTGGCAACATCGCGGCTGGCACTTCTGTAGTCCTTGTCGCCTTTTCGCCGCGCTTCAATATCTTCGTAAAAGGCCGGAAGCGTGATGACGCCAACTTTACGCGTTTCATTGCCGTCTTTTACAGACAATACCTTCTTTTGAGCAGCTTGCTTTTCAAGGCTGATCTTATCGCGAACCAAACTGATAATCGTATGTTTGCCGTCGGCGCCAGCATCCGCCGGCAATATTTCAAGACGCACAACAGAACCCTTGTCGCCGCGTATCAGCTTGACGACCTCATCAAGTCGCATCCCGACAACTTCCTTGATCGGTTCATCCTCGCCCTGCCCGACACCAACAATCCGGTCGCCGACCGCCAGTTTACCTGACAGCTGCGCCGGGCCACCAGCCGTCAACTCACGAATGGTTGTAAAGTCATCACGATCCTGCAAGACCGCGCCGATACCTACGAGGGAGAGCTTCATAGAAATATCGAATTCAGCGGCAGCATTTGCACCAAAGTAATCGGTGTGCGGGTCGACAGAGGTCGTATAGGCCGCCATGAAGAGCTGGAACACATCGTCTGGTTTGGATTTTGAAGCGCGTGAAAGTGAGTTTTCGTATCGCTTCGTCAGCGTATCGCGAATGGCGCTATCATCTTTTCCGGCAATTTTTAGACGCAGCCAGTCGTTCTTAACCCGCTTTCGCCATAAATCATCTCGTTCCGATTCCGTTTTAGGCCAAGACTCTTTTTTTCGATCAACCAGATAACTCTCTTCCACACTGAAGTCGAATTTCTCACTCAGCAGATGCTCCGCATATGACATGCGATCAGCAATGCGCTGGCCATAGATATTAAAAATAGCAAACGGAATACTCAGATCCTGCTGCTTGATGGCATCATCAATCTCAGTGCTGCGGGATTTGAAACTATCGATGTCGGATTGCAAAAAAATAAGCTTTTCCGGGTCGAGAGTCTCGATAAAACGATCCATAATTTTGACTGACAATGCATCGTCCAACGCTACTGGCTTATAGTGAAAGCGCTGGAGAAATTCGGATGTCAATTGCGCTGCTTGCGCCTGCTGCGGGAGCGGTTCGAGAACAGGCGGCGAACCAGCTTCTAAAGCATTTGCCGGTGAACCAATCGCGAGGATGAGGCAAAGAAAAGCATATTTTATACGGAGCACTTTTATCCCGCTTTCGATTGATGAGCTTATGATCGATAGACTATTTGAAATAATTAAGGCTTTTTGGCAATCAATTATACGGCGTTTGTCCATGTGACCCCACGAACACGAAGGGTGAACACAGGAACTGAACCAATCTCATTGTGATTTAAACATATAAACATTTCTTTATATTAATTGACATTGCGAAGCGCTTAGGTCAAATTGAAAGTGTTATGGTTCTTCTGCCGCCATTCACGGCAGAAGCTAAGAGGGAAACCGGTGCGTTCAAACAATACCGGTGCTGCCCCCGCAACTGTAAGCGGCGAGCCTTGATCCATCATGCCACTGGAATGAAAATTCCGGGAAGGCGGATCAGAGCGCATTTCGAAAAGTGTGAAACGACTTTCGGATAAAAATGCGCATCTTGAAGGCACTGACCCGCGAGCCAGGAGACCTGCCATGACAGATAACGTCAACGGGCGGGGTGTCCCGGAATGTCGCAAAGCGGGCGTTCAGCCTATGTTCTTTTGCGCATCCAAATCCCCGCTGCCTATATCGGGGTCTATAGATATGTCACGAACTACACTTTCCACCGCCACCTTGGGCGTGCCGCGCATTGGTCGTCATCGCGCGCTGAAATTCGCGCTTGAAGCCTTTTGGTCGGGCAAGTCATCCGAGGCCGAACTGCTCACCATCGCAAGTGCCCTGCGCGCCGCCAACTGGACCGAACAACGCGATCACGGCATCATAAAAATCCCATCCAACGATTTCTCGCTTTACGATCATGTGCTCGATACTGCCGTGATGGTGGGCGCGATCCCTGCGCGCTATGGCTGGTCGGGCGGCGAGGTGTCGCTTCAAACCTACTTCGCCATGGCGCGTGGACATGAAGGCGGAACGCACAGTGATTGCGGCTGCAACCATTCGGGTGAAGGTGTGACAGCGCTTGAGATGACCAAGTGGTTTGATACCAATTATCACTACATGGTGCCAGAACTTGCCGATGATCAGAGTTTTGCGCTTTCCTCACGTAAGCCTGTCGAGCACTTTCTTGAGGCAAAAGCGCTGGGCATCCACACGCGCCCGGTCATTCTTGGGCCAGTCACCTTCCTGAAACTGGCAAAGTCGACCGCCGAAGGTTTCAACCCGATAGCACTGCTGCCTAAACTGCTGCCTGTTTACGAAGCGCTGTTGCAGGAACTGGCAGAAGCCGGAGCCGACTGGGTGCAGATTGACGAGCCAGCGCTGGTTCTTGACCTCATTCCCAACGAACGTGCTGCTTTTGAACTCGCCTATCAGCGCTTGAGCACGGCAAGCGTGATCAAAATTTTGGCGACCAGCTATTTCGGAGAGCTTGGCAACAATCTCGAAACAGCACTCGCCCTGCCAATTGCTGGCCTGCATGTTGATCTTGTGCGTGGGGGCAATCAGCTTGCGGACATTGTAAGCCAAGCGCGTGCAGATCAGGTGCTTTCGCTCGGCGTCATCGACGGGCGCAATATCTGGCGCGCTGATCTGAACGCGATTATCGACCGTATCCAGCCTGTCATCGACAAGCGCGGGCTTGAGACAATCGAAATCGCGCCGTCCTGCTCGCTACTGCATGTGCCGATTGATCTTGAGCTTGAAACAGCCATTGATGGGGAGCTAAAAAGCTGGCTCGCATTCGCGGCGCAGAAGATCGACGAGCTTTCCATCATCGGACGCGCGCTGGCGTCTGGCAAAAGCACTGTTCTTGCCGAGCTAAATGCTGCAAGCGAAGCAGTCGGCGCACGCGCGACATCACCACGCGTGCATAATGCAGCCGTTAAACAGCGGATTGCGAACATCACAGAGGCGCAGAAAAGCCGCCAGAGTGTTTTTGCTAAACGCCAAAAACTGCAAAATGCAAAGCTCGGCCTGCCTGCCTTTCCCACCACCACAATCGGCTCTTTTCCGCAGACGCCGGAAGTGCGCAAAGCGCGTGCAGCACACAACAAGGGCGAAATCAGCAACGCTCAATATGAAGATTTCATTCAGCGTGAGACTGAAGCCGCAATCCGCTGGCAGGAAGAAATCGGCCTTGATGTGCTGGTGCATGGCGAGTTTGAACGCAACGACATGGTGCAATATTTCGGGGAACAGCTTTCGGGCTTTGCATTCACGAAACACGCATGGGTGCAGAGCTACGGCTCGCGCTATGTACGCCCGCCGATCATTTTCGGCGATGTGTCGCGTCCTGAACCGATGACAGTTGCTTGGTGGAAATATGCACAATCGCTGACCGACAAGCCAGTCAAAGGCATGTTGACGGGACCGGTTACAATCCTCAACTGGTCATTTGTTCGCGATGATATTCCACGCTCGGCAAGCTGTCGCCAGATCGCGCTCGCCATTCGCGACGAAGTGCATGATCTGGAAGTTGCAGGCGCGACCATGATCCAGATTGATGAGGCCGCATTGCGTGAAGGGCTGCCGCTGCGCCGCGCCGACTGGCCGCATTATCTTGACTGGGCCGTCGAAAGCTTCCGCCTCTGCTCCACCGGCGTTGCCGATGAAACGCAGATCCATACCCACATGTGTTATTCGGAATTCAATGACATCATCGCGGCCATCGCAAATATGGACGCCGATGTGATTTCGATTGAAACCTCGCGGTCGCGCATGGAACTACTCGAAATCTTCAAGACGTTCAAATATCCCAACGAAATCGGGCCGGGCGTCTACGACATTCATTCGCCGCGCGTTCCGAATGTGGATGAGATGGCTGATCTCCTGCAACTTGCCCGCGAGCAGCTTTCCGATGGACAGTTATGGGTCAATCCCGATTGTGGCCTGAAAACCCGCGAATGGGGCGAAGTGCGCCCTGCCCTCGTCAATATGGTGGCAGCAGCAAAAGCACTGCGCGATGAACTGGCTTAAAAACTGAGGCCCATGCCGGGAAACCGGCATGGGTTAACCACCGTTTACAAGCGCCAGAATAAGCTGTTCGACATTGCCGCCCGACCCCATTTCGACACGGTCGAAATCACGGCCCTGCTGACGCTGAACAGCAACCAGCGCATTGATGCGATTGATCAGTTCGCGGCGCATTTTCTGACATTTCGGATCATCCGGGATGGAAAGCCCAACTGTCGTGCGAACGATTTCACGCGTCATATCCTTGGCGGTTTCGCCATGCACAAGTTCATGCTTGTAAATGCCGTCATAAAACCGCTCCCAGTTTTCCTTCACTGGAGAAGCAAGCTTCTGCGATGGTTTGGGCAGCGTGTAGGTAATCTTCAGTTTCGGCTTTGCTGAAACAATCGTGCAGCCATTGTTGGAAGTGTCGAATTTACGATCCCATGTCAGCACGAATGTCGTATGCGCAATCACGCGTGATTTGCCAGCTTTAGGGCCGCGCTCGCCGATGGATTCATAGAGTTGCGGACCTGTGCGACCTGAAATCGCATAAGGTTTTATGACTTCGACGGCTTTCCAGTCGTCTTCTGCATGGGCTTTTTCTGTGAGGGCCACGCCCGAAAATAAAAAAACGAAAACAACACTCAACACAGCTATGCGCACGACAGCTCCAAGCCCAACCAGAAAAACACTGCGCGTAGGCTACAATATGATGACGGCAAGCAGAAGCCCTTTCTACATCGTTGATAGCAGACCTACGAATCGGAACAAAATTCCTCGATAAACAATTTTCCGAGCAATATTGACTATATCTTCGTATTTTCGTAGATATGAAGTTATGAGTAAAACTGACCCAATCGACCCCGGCGTAAAAACCCACCTCGCGGCCGACAAGGCAAGTGAATTCCTAAAATCAATCGCCAACAATCACCGGCTTATGATTCTTTGCCGGCTGCACGGAGGTGAGAAGTCTGTGGGCCAGCTTGCTGAGTTAATTGGCCTGCGGGATTCCACTGTCTCACAACATCTGGCTCTGATGCGACGGGAGGGCATTGTTGCCGGACGACGTGACGGGCAGACAATCTGGTATCGTGTGGAAAGCGATATTGCACAGCAGGTGATGGCGGTGATTTGCAAACATTTTCAGATGCCAGCAAGCGGCTAGCTGGAGACTGAAGGCAACTGCTTAAGTGACTATAAAGAAGTACAGACCATGACTGACCAGACCATCGCCAGACGCAATATTTTCGTGCTGACCGCAGCACAGGCTCTGGGGGCTGCAAGCCCACCGATTATCATTTCGCTGGGCGGGCTGGTCGGTCAGCAGCTTTCTTCTGATCCGGCGCTGGTCACACTTCCCGTCAGCCTGTTCAGCCTTGGCTTAGCGCTTGGCACCCTGCCAGCCGCCTTCATCATGCGCGCATTCGGGCGCCGCAACGGCTATCTGTTGGGCGCGTGTTTTGGCATCTCGTCGGGTCTTGTGGCAGCGCTCGGCATCTTCACAAGTTCCTTCCTTATTTTCTGCCTTGGCACTTTTATCGCAGGCTTTTATGCGTCTTACGTGCAAAGCTATCGCTTTGCGGCAACCGATGCGGCAACTGGAGCGCTGAAAGCACGCGCTATTTCATGGGTTATGGTGGGCGGGCTGATAGCGGCGATTATCGGCCCGCAGCTTGTCATATGGACGCGGGATGCGCTGCCTGCAGCTCCTTATGCGGGCAGCTTTATCAGTCAGGCAGCACTCGCGCTGCTGGCTATCCCGGTGCTGATGCTGTTTCGCTCGCCAAAAACAGCAAAGGCCGCCACTACCGGAAACACGGGGCGTCCATTGAAGCAAATATTACGAAGCCCGCGCTATATCCTTGCTGTCGCCGCAGGCGTCGTTTCCTATGGTTTGATGACCTTTGTCATGACAGCTGCCCCAATTGCGATGGTCGGTCACGGCCATTCCATCGATCACGCAGCTTTGGGCATTCAATGGCATGTGCTTGCCATGTTTGCGCCAAGCTTTTTCACCGGCCTGCTGATTACCCGTTTTGGCAAAGAACTCGTCACTGCCATCGGTCTCTTCATCATTGGGCTATCGGCAATCGTTGCATTGTCGGGGCTTGATCTTACACATTTCTGGATCTCGCTGATCTTGCTTGGCATCGGCTGGAATTTCGGCTTCATTGGCGCAACGGCAATGGTCGCTGATTGCCATTCACCGGAAGAACGCGGCAAGGCACAGGGTGCGAACGACTTTCTCGTTTTCGGCACCGTTGCCTGTGCATCCTTTTTTGCCGGATCTCTGCTGCATTCATCCGGCTGGCAGACGATCAACTGGCTTATCTTCCCGGCGGTTGCGCTCATTCTGGTGCCGCTGGTGTGGCAATCTGCACGAAAGAAACACACTAGATTACCAGCCTAACAAAAAGCCCGCCTTGATTTCTCAGGGCGGGCTTCTTTCAAATCACTGACCGATCTTACTGTTCGATTGTACGGTTCCAGCGGCTGTTGAGCTGCTGACGACCTTCATTGACGGCATCCCAATCAAGCGTGTTGGCTGTCTTCATGTAGCCATTGAACGCATCAAGCTTCGCCTGTGCTTCTGGCGTACCGGCCTTGGCCTTCTGGTTCGACGGGATCACGTTGCCATGATCAAGCGCCTTGCTCTGCGCATCAGCGGAAAGCAGATAATGGGCGAGCTTCTGGCTCAGTTCTGGTTCGTTGTTGCCAGCGAGAACACATTCGGTCACTGCGAGAACAACCGAGCCTTCCTTTGGCTGTGCGTATTCAACCGGAATGCCCTTGTCCTTCAGGTTGTTGACGCCGGTTGGTGTCAGCGGAAAGATTGCTGCTTCGCCGGTCTGAACCATTTCCGAAATCTTGGCCGATGATGGAATGAATTCCAGAACATTCTTGCCAATGGTGTCCGGGAACTTTTCAAAACCTGGTTCGAGGTTCTTGTCGTCACCGCCCTGAATGCGGTTGAACATCAGGAATGCATGCAGACCAAACGTCGAAGCAGAAGCCGACTGGAATACAACAGCCTTGTTGAACTTCTCGTCAGCAAAATCCATCCAAGAGGTTGGTGCAGCCCAGCCCTTTTCGTCGAACAGCTTCTTGTTATAGGCAATACCGGTCATGCCCATATCAACGCCGATGGCCATGTCGTCCTTCAGACGCGCTGCTGGCTGAATGTCGGCCAAAACAGGATCATCAGAAATTTTCTGGCAAAGACCAGCATTGATCGCGCGGACCATCACGCCGTCATCAAGCAGCATGACGTGCATCTGAGGGTTGTCCTTCTGCGCGGTTGCCTTCGCGAGAATATCAGCGGAAGTTCCTGGAACGACAACAACCTTCGCATTGTTGGCTTTTTCGAATTCCGGCAGGACGTGCTCGGTGTAAGCGCGTTCCATATTACCGCCGTTCATACCGATATAAAGTGTCTTGGTTTCAGCCGATGCGGTCGAAACGAAAGCGACAGACAGGCCGAGCGCCATAGCCGTCATTGCAGGCAAATTTTGATTTTTCATGTTTAGTTCCCTTCCATGTTAAGATTGGTATTGGTTGAAGTAAAACGGTTGATCGAAAAGGCTTCGATCGGTGTTTCTGTTTCGCCTTTGGTCGCGAGATCGCAGAGAACTGCGCCAACAGCGGGTCCGGTCTGAAAACCCGCACCATTAAAACCAAAGGCATGATAAAGATTTTTGACCCGACCACTTGGCCCGATCACCGGGTTATCATCCGGCATTTCCGCTTCGGTGCCCGACCAGAAGCGAATAACCTGCGTATGTTTGAGATGTGGGAACAGCTCAATCGCACGCAGCATCACAGACGATGCCGCATTGACTGAAGGCCGCGAGAAATCCGGGTTTTCAAGGGGTGTTCCGCGCCCGCCGCCCATCACATAATTACCGCGCGTGACCTGACGGCCATAAAAGCCGCCGCCCTCTTCACCAAGGCTCATTGGCAGTCGCTGTGGCATCGGCTCAGTTACAACCATTGTGGGATAAATGCGCTTGAGCGGAACTTGCTCACCGAAAGATGCGGCAAACTTATCCGACCATGCGCCTGCGCAGTTAAAGACCATGCTCGCGTGGATTTCAACGCCATCACCGGCGAGTACGGCAAAACCATCGCCGGTGGAGCGCACTTCGTGAACCGGCGTATTCTCCAGCACCGTTGCACCCAGTGCTTTTGCAGCGCGCGCAAAAGCGGGCGACACCAGACGCGGGTTGGCATTACCGTCTTCCGCACAAAGCGAAGCACCGGCCACATCACCCGGCAGCCATGGAAAGCGTTCACGCACCGCATTGCCGCCGATCAGTTCAAGCTCCAGCCCAAGCGGCTTCACCTTGGCTGCATAGGCTTCCAGCTTGGCAAACTGCTCAGGCGTACGCGCAAGTTTCAGATGGCCGCTGCGCATATATTCGCCGTCAATGCCGATCAGTTCCGGTAATTGGCCCCATAGATCGAACGAGCGTTGTGCAAGAGGAATCTGTTCTGGCTCACGCCCTTGCCTGCGAACACCGCCGTAATTGACGCCGCTTGCCTGCGCACCGCAAAAGCCTTTATCCAGCAGGATAACCGACAGACCCGCCTTGCGCATGAACAGCGCTGCCGAACCGCCGACAATACCGCCGCCGATAATCAGTGCATCAGCATGAAGGCGTTTTGTCATGGCAACACCTCATGTTGAGCCTTCGCACCAAAGCCAAGCGGGATCGGCTTGACCGGCGCCTGCGCACGAATACGCCCTGCCTGCGATGGCGACTTATCCTGCATGGATGCAAGCAACTCGGCCGCCGCAGCGCTACACATGCGGCCTTGACAACGGCCCATGCCAACACGGCTTAATGCTTTCAGCCGGTTGATTTCGTGCGTCTTCGCATTGCTGATCACATCGAGTGCTTCACTAATCTTGATTTCTTCGCAACGGCAGAGCGTCACGTCCTGACCGACGGTTTCAAACCAGTCACGCGGGAACGGAAATGCCTTTTCCAGAATAAGGCGCTGACGATAGATTGCATCCAGTTCACGATGAAGGCGCTGTTCAAGCGCAGCATCTGCCGTGCCACCAAGATCGCGGATCATGGCGATTGCCGCCAGTTTCCCGCGAATTTCGGCCGCATCCGCACCGGCAATTCCAGCGCCATCGCCCGCAACGTAAACGCCGCTCTCGCTCGTCCGGCCAAGCGCATCCGCCACCGGAAGCCAAGCGCGATCACGCTCGTTAAAGCCAAAATCACAACCCGCCAGATCTGAAAGCTGGGTTTCGGGCCGCAGCGCAAAACCATAGGCCAGCGCATCGCATGCAATCTCGCGCTGGCGATTGCCGGAGCGATAGCGAATGCCTTTAACATGGCCCGCGCCCAGCACTTCATCAGGCCGCACATTATAATGGATTGGCACACCGCCAAGCTTGAGACGCAAACCATAATAAGCGCCGAGCGCCACGATGCGCGGAGCGTGAAGGGCTAAGTGCGCCAAGTGAAATTTCGAACTGAACGAGGCCGTATCGAGAACCGCTGCAACCTTTGCACCGGCATGATGATATTGCCATGCCACCAGGTAAAGCAACGGGCCGGATCCCATGAAAACCACACGCTCGCCAATGGTGCAGCCCTGTGCTTTCAGTGCAGTCTGCGAAGCGCCGAGCGTATAAACGCCGGGTTTGGTCCAGCCCGAAAATGGCAGGACGCGGTCTGTTGCACCGGTTGCAAGCAGCAAATGACTAAACGGTAATTGCTTATGGACACCGCCGGACATCAGGTCGAGGCTGCGACCATGATCGCGCGAAATGTTCCAGACCAGCGTTTCAGGACGATAATCGACTGCATCGCGCAAATGATCGAAAGTCTTGTGAAGCGCTTCCGCTTTGTGCGCTTCCGAGCCATAGCGCGCTTTATAGCTGCGGCCGTCATCAAACGGCGGACGGCGATAAATCTGCCCGCCAGCACGCATGCCTTCATCCAGTACAATCGGACGATGACCGGCCTTCACCAGCATTTCCGCTGCGCGGATACCTGCAGGACCAGCGCCCACAATCACCGGATTGAGAACCGTACTCATGCGAGTGGCTCCGTCACAAAGGACATGCCTTCTTCAAGCAGTGTCGTGCAAGCGCGCACGCGCCCACCTTCGCTGGTCATGACATGGCAATCCTGACATGCGCCGATCAGACAAAAGCCTGCTCGTGGCTCGCCGGTAAATTCGGTATGACGCACTTTGCTCTGCACAGAAAGAATTGCCGTCAGCACCGTATCCCCGCGACGTCCCTGATAAGGGACGCCGTCGAGCAGGAAACCGACCGGCTGTTCATCCAAACGATACCGTCTGCGGAACTGGGGCGTGAGAGGCGAGGTTGAAACCGCCATTTGTATGCCCCTATCAACCCTTGCCCACAAGGACACGGTCGAGACCGAACAGACGGTCGATGATCACCATGGTCACAGTCGCAACAAGGATCATCAAAGCCGAAACCGCGGCCATCATCGGATCTATGGATTCGCTTGCATACATATACATGCGCACTGGCAGCGTGACCGTGGATGGCGAAGTGACGAATATCGACATGGTCAATTCATCAAATGAGTTGATGAAAGCAAGCAGCCAGCCACCCGACAGGCCCGGCAAAAGCAGCGGCAATGTCACGCGACGGAATACTGTCCATTCACCGGCACCCAAGGTACGGGCTGCATTTTCTGCATTGCGGTCCATGCTGCTGAGTGATGCCAGAATAAGGCGCAGCGCATAGGGTGTGACAACGATCACATGGGTTGCCACCAGCCAGCCAAACGAACCCGTAAGGCCCATCAGCGAGAAGAGACGTAGGAACGCCACGCCCAGTACCAGATGCGGAATGATCAGCGGAGATAGAAACAATGCATTGAGCGCATCGCGGCCACGGAAATTATACTGCGCAATTGCAAGACCTGATGGCACTGCAAGCAGCGTCGAAATCGTTGCCGAAAAAAATGCGAGTTTCAGCGAGTTCGAGAACGACGTCATGAAGTCGTTATGCGCGAATACGGCATAGAACCAGCGCAGCGAAAATCCATTCCAAGGCATGGTCAGCGTGTTTTCAGGCGTGAACGCCACGAGACAAACCACGACCATTGGTGCCAGCATGAAGATGACGATCAGCGTGTGGAAGAGGAGTGCAAAAGGACCGTTTTTAACCATGGTCGTTACCCCAGCTTCTTTCTTGCTTGCCCTTCGAGCATGCGATTATAGGCAATCATAATAATAAGATTGGCGACAAGAACGATGATCGCGATAGCGGCACCAAGCGGCCAGTTCAGCTCGATCAGGAATTCGTCATAGACAACCGTTGCAGCCATCTTGAGACGACGACCGCCAAGCAGACCGGGGATCGCAAAGGAGCTTGCAGACAAGGCAAACACGATCAGGCTACCGGACAGAATGCCGAGCACTGCCTGAGGGAACACCACGCGGCGCAGCGCCGTGAAGCGCGATGCGCCAAGCGTCAGGGCTGCGGCTTCAACTGTTGGATCAAGCTTCTGCAGAACCGTCCAGACCGGGATCACCATGAATGGCAGCATAATATGCACAAGGCCGATCACGATTGCAGTTTCGGTATAGAGGATTTGTTGCGCCGGTAGGCCAACGAATTCCAGCACGCTGTTGACGAGGCCGTTCCGCCCCAACAACATGCTCCAGCCGAATGTACGCACAACGACCGAAACCAGCAGCGGGCCAATGATGACCAGCAGGAAAATCGAGCGCCATGGCGCACGCATATTCGACAGAATATAGGCCTCCGGCACGCCGATGATCACGGCAATCACCGTGGTAATCAGCGCGAGGCGCAATGTACGCCAGAAGATGTTCAGGTAATAAGGATCCTGAAGCACCTGAGTATAATTGGTGATTGTGTAGACGGCTTCGATGCCCTTGTCATAGCTATAACTGTTAAACGACAGCATCACGGTGAGTGCCAGCGGTAGAAGCACCAGCGCGAAAAACATCAGAGTGGATGGGCCAGTCAGAAAGACCGGCATCCAATTGCGCCGTTCTTTCGCATCGCCTGAACCTGTTTGTGAAACGGCACTCATGATCAGTGCGCTCCCTTGTTCAGGATGCGGCAATCGTCATGGTTCCACTTGAGGCCAACATTGCTGCCTTCAATCGGCGGCGGGTTGCCGAGGTTTGGCAAAGCTACATTCAGCATACCGGCAGGGGTCAGAACGCCGAGCAGCCACTGCGCGCCCATGAAATAGCGGGTTTTAACTTCGCCGCTGACATGGCCTTCATCGGCATCAACCAGATGCACTTTTTCAGGACGGATAAACACCGACACTTCGCCAGATGCAGAGGCATCTTTTGCTGGGAACCGGATCTGCGTATCGGCCAGCGTAATATGCTCGCCATCGGCATGGGCTTTGAGGAAGTTCGATTTGCCAACGAAGTTAGAAATGAAGTGGTTATGCGGATGCTCATAGAGCTTATAGGGAGCATCAACCTGCGTAATCAGGCCCTTTTCCATAACCACGACACGGTCGCTGATCGACAGCGCTTCCGCCTGATCATGCGTAACCATAATAGTCGTGATACCAACTGTGCGCTGAATGCGGCGCAGTTCAAACTGCATTTCTTCGCGCAACTGCGCATCAAGATTGGAAAGCGGCTCATCGAGCAGCAGCACCGGCGGATTGATGACCAGCGCCCGGGCAATCGCCACACGCTGACGCTGACCGCCGGACATTTCACGCGGATAACGATCCGCAAGCGCACTCAGACGCACCAGTTCCAGAACATCACGAACGCGCTTTTCACGCTCGGCCTTTGGCACTTTGCGCATTTCAAGCCCGAAGCTCACATTCTGCGCAACCGTCATATGCGGGAACAGTGCATAGCTCTGAAACACCACGCCGAGTTCGCGCTTGGCTGGCGCAAGACGGGTGATGTCGCGATTATCAAGCGTAATCGTACCGGATGATGGTGGTACGAGACCCGCAATCATTTGTAATGTCGTGGTCTTGCCACAGCCCGAAGGTCCGAGAAGCGAGATGAACTCTCCCTTTTCAATCTCCAGATTGAAGTCATCCACGGCAGCGAACTTGCCGTAATAACGGGAAATATTGGAAAGGGTCAAAAAGCTCATTGCGTCTCCCTCTCGGCAAGACCTCCGCCATAGGCTGGGGGGACGGAAGCGCCGTGATGTTGTCTCACGTCGCCTCTTCGATAGGGCTTGGCTGGCGGGAGCGGCTCGACCGCGCCTTATTTGGCGCTGATCAGACTTGGATCGTTTGAACGCGTGTTTGTCCGGTCACTGATGCAACCGTAGCGTTCCCCTTACTTCAAGTTAAAACCGCCGACCCGCTTACAACATCGATTGTGATGCCTTTGCCGGACCTTCCCATTGGCGACGGATTTTAAATGGCAGAAAATTTTGAACGATTACAAATTATAATTTTCAATTTCGGAATAAATTATATATTTCTTTCAAAATACAAAATTTGGAAGCAATTTTATGGATGATATATCAGAAAATATGAAATCTGGTGCCTCGCTTAACTCAAGTCTGGTGAAGGCAATTCATATTCTGAAAGGTCTGGCAACGAGCACGGATGACGGCGTCCGCCTGATTGATCTCGCCCGCGATCTGGAACTCAGCCAGCCTTCGGCGCATCGTTTGTTGAAGACACTGATTGCCGAAAATCTTGTCGAGCAGCTTCCCGACAAGAAGGCCTATCGTCTTTCGCTTGAGTTTTTTGCTATGGCGGCACAAGCACGCCAGCGTGATGGAATCTTAAGTATTGCCCGCCCTTCATTGTTGCGACTATCAACCACCTTCAACGATACGGTCTTTTTAATGGTGCGCAGCAATTTCGATGCCGTGTGTCTTGATCGCGTCGAAGGCCCTTTTCCCATTCGTTCTTTCACCGGCGATATTGGCGGCAAGGTGCCTCTGGGCATCGGTCAGGGTAGCCTGGCAATTCTGGCGTTTCTGCCGGAAGAAGAACGTGAGGCGATCATTCGCTTCAACATGCCGCGCATTCTCGACAAGGCGACCGTTGATGAGGTGGATCTGCGCATTATGATCGAGGATGTGCGACGCACGGGTGCTGCGACCTATAATTTCAACATGATCGACGGCATGTCGGGCTTAGGCGTTCCTGTGCTTAACCGAAATGGCGAAGCGGTAGCAGCACTCAGCATCGGCACGCTGGCATCACGATTGACTGAAAAACGCCAGTATACGATCACCGACCTTCTGCGCAAAGAAGCGGCTATTATCACCGAGAAACTTAACCCTTTCGACCCCACCCTGCGTCATCCCAGTCAGGCACTCGTGAAATAATCAAAACTTTTTATCAGGAACCGTTATGGCCCGCAAAATCATCATCGATACCGATCCAGGTCAGGACGATGCGATCGCAATTCTTCTGGCGCTGGCAAGCCCCGAACTGGACATTCTCGGCATAACGACCGTTGCTGGAAATAGTCCGCTGAGCCGCACAGCAATCAATGCTCGTACCATTTGCGAAGTGGCAAAGAAGCCAGAGACGAAAGTCTTTGCAGGCTCTATTCGTCCACTGTTACGCCCTCTGGTGACGGCTGAAGAGGTTCACGGCAAGACCGGTCTGGATGGCTATGATTTGCCCACACCAGTTATGCCGCTTCAGGCGCAGCACGGTGTTGATTTCATCATCCAGACTTTAATGAGCGAAGCAACAGGCACCGTGACGCTCTGCGCCCTTGGCCCTCTCACAAACATTGCATCCGCGCTCATCCGGGAACCGAAGATCGCTGAACAGGTCAAGGAAATCGTGCTGATGGGCGGCGGCTATTTTGAAGGTGGAAACATCACGCCGTCAGCGGAATTCAACATATATGTTGATCCGCATGCCGCAGACGTAGTGTTTAAGTCAGGCATCCAGATCACCATGATACCGCTTGATGTTACACACAAGGTTCTGAGCACCGAACAACGTATCGCCACCATTCGCAGCATCTCCACTCATGTCGGCGAAGTGGTGGCTGCATGGCTCGAATTTTTCGAGCGCTATGACGAGGCCAAATATGGCACCGATGGCGGCCCGCTGCATGATCCGAATGTCATTGCCTATCTGCTCAAGCCAGAGCTTTACTCAGGCCGTCATTGTAATGTGGAAATCGAAATCAATTCGGAACTGACAATGGGCGCAACAGTCGTTGACTGGTGGGGCGTGACGGATCGGCCCAAAAATGCGCTCTTCATCAAGGATGTGGATGCAGATGGCTTCTTCACGCTTCTGACGCAACGTCTGGCAACGCTGTAAACAAAAGCCGCGCTGGTTGAGGAGCGCTGCTTTTCGAAGTTGAGAGTTTTAGTTTCTACCGAGCAATTCAGCGACTTCTTTTGCCGTCGGCGCAGCAGAACCCGCACCTGCCCGCGTGACAGCAATTGCACCCGCAGCAGATGCATAGCGCACGCAATCATGCAGCGATTGTCCCTGCGAATAGGCAACTGCAAAACCGCCGTTGAAGCTGTCCCCAGCCGCAACCGTATCGACCACCTTCACTTTGAATGGCTCGAAATGCTTAACTTCATCCGCGCTCACCAACAACGCACCGCGACCGCCAAGCTTGACGATGACGATCTTGGGGCCGCGCTCCAAAAGCTTGCGGGCAGCGGCTTCAGCTGACGCAATATCGGTGGGTTCAATTCCGGTGATTTCCGCAGCCTCAGTCTCGTTGGGTGAAATGATCTCGCTCAATGCAATCAAATCGGCCATGCGGCTTGCATCGCCCACAGGCGCAGGATCGAGCAATACAGTGCCGCCCGCAGCTTTCACGGCCTTGGAAACCGCCAGATTGACTTCATGCGGCACTTCACGCTGCAACAGCGTGATCTTTGCGTTTGCAATATCCGTTTTATAAGCATCAACATCCGATGCAGACCAAAGCGCATTCGCACCCGCGCAAACGACAATCGTATTCTGCCCGGCTTCTTCGACCTGAATAATTGCGACACCTGTATCGGCGCCCTTTTTAATCCGAATGCTATCGGTGCATAAACCAAACTCTTGCATCTGCTTGACGGCCAGTTCACCGAAGGGGTCATTACCGACGGCACCAACAAAGCGGATTTCCCCGCCGAGTTTCGCAACTGCCACGGCCTGATTGGCCCCTTTACCACCAAGACCAATACCGTAGCCTAACGCATTGATTGTCTGGCCTGGACGCGGAAGCGCCGCCATTCTGGCACTGACATCGACGTTCACGCTGCCAAAAACAAAAATCTTCAACGCAAATCTCCATACCTGCTCTGCCGCGGACCATAGCCCCGCAAGCTTAAGAATTCCATGGCGATGACAGCACGATACACAAATTACGATTGATAAAATCCCAATGTAATAGTATGAATTGTGAATTACCTATCAGTAAAATATTACTTTATTATTATATGTTTTATTACCCAATGCTATTATATTTATTTGTTACCTCATATTAATATTCTAGAATCGGGGAAATATTTGTGAGTCCAATCAGAATTTCAACAGACTTGATTGAGGAGCGCGATAGGAATGACTATTGGCGTGAAGTAACACGCCCAGCATTTGAGACAATTATTGATCCACATGAAGCACCAGGACTTCTTTACGGAGAGATAGCCGCCAAACAGATTGGTGAAATAGTTTTTGGTGAAACCAAGTTCAGCGCCCAGAAATATATCCGTGACGAGCACTCTATTTCAAGCTTTGGGCTTAACGACTATATGATTCAGGTTATTACTCAAGGAATACAGACCGGAGATTTCAACGGAGTGAATTCTCAGAGCCTGAATCATAATGAATGTAACGATATC
>NZ_NNRJ01000073.1 GCF_002252445.1 Brucella thiophenivorans | reverse complement strand
GGCGCTGTGATCTTCGCTCGAACGAAAACATCGTAGTAAATTGTTCTCAAAAAATATGCCACCAAGGGTAGAGCGTTGGCTTACCAATATCAAACTGAGTTGCAACAGATTAAATGCTTCAGCAACGCCTGACTAGAATTTGAACGGCTTCACGTTTGTAGTCCTCAGTAAATCGTTGCTGCTACAGTTTAAGTCTCCTATCAGTTTTTCTAACAGAAGCTCCCCACTTCTAGAGGGGAAATCGATTAGGATGAAAGGCAGGATCGCGCGTATTCCCATTCTTGATCTGTAGTAAAGCAAAGTTATCAGATTGGTATCACGGCAATATATTCTGAAAGAGCGTATTGCGCGTACGTATATTGAAGTCACGGAACAATATAGTTCAGTATTATTTGGTAATCTCCCGCCTGTGCGGCGGGAGAATGGTAATTTTACTGCGTAAGCGTTTGTGTTGTCAGCATACGTTTGTTGCGACGTTTATAAGCCGACCATGTTCCCCAGATAAGTAGCACTGCTGTGATGCCTAGCACCGTTGCACTGATTGGGCGGTCGACAAAGGTCGAGAACGAGCCGCGTGACATCAGCATTGCACGTCGGAAATGCTCTTCCATAAGTGGCCCCAAGACGAAGCCAAGCAATAAAGGGGCTGCTGGGAAATTGAAGATGCGCATGAGGTATCCGGCAAATCCGAAAAACACGACCAGCCACACTTCAAATGCACTGTTATTGACCGAATATGTTCCAATGCAAATGAACATAAGAACGGCAGGGAAAAGTAGATGATACGGGATGGTGAGCAAGCGCACCCAAATACCAATCAGCGGGACGTTGAGGATCACCAGCATCAGATTGCCGATCCAGAAGCTCATGATCAGGCCCCAGAAAAGTGAGGGTTGATCCGTCATGAGTGTGGGGCCGGGGGCAATGCCGTGGATCATCAGCGCACCCAGCATGAGTGCCATTGTCGGGCTGCCGGGGATGCCGAGTGACAGAGTGGGAATAAATGATGTCTGATCAGCGGAATTATTTGCAGATTCTGGCGCCATAATGCCTTCGATCGCACCTTTGCCAAAGCGTTCCGGTTCTTTGGCTGCGCGCTTTTCAACGGCATAGGCCATAAAGGCTGCAACTGATGGTCCGGTGCCTGGCAGAGTGCCAAAAAACGCTCCGATGGATGATCCGCGAAGCATCGGAAACCATGATCTGCGCATATCGTCTCGCGTTGGCTTCATCGCTTTGAACTTCACGCTCTCCGGGTCGATATCACCGACATTGACCTTGCGGACGCTTGCAATCACCTCTGAAACGCCGAAAACCCCCATTGCCAGCGCAATCAGACTGATGGCGTCTGTCAATTCAAGGACGCCAAAAGAAAAGCGCGGCGTGCCCGTGTAGATGTCGGCTCCAACTGTGCCAAACATAATGCCGAGTATGACCATCGCAAGGCCCTTTGACAGCGAGCCCTCGGAGATCGTGGATGCAGCAACCAGTCCTAGAACCATCAGCGAGAAGTAATCTGCCGAACCGAAGCTCAGGGCGTATTTTGCAATGATGGGTGAAAACAACATCAGCAACACAATGCCGATTGAGCCGCCAACGAAGGAAGCCACTGTGGTCATGAGAAGGGCAACGCCGCCGCGCCCCTGCCTTGCCATCGGATAGCCGTCGAGGCAGGTCACGGCGTTGGCTGGGGTGCCCGGTATGTTGAGCAGGATTGAGGCGGTGTTGCCGCCATAGGACGTCCCGTACCAGATGCCCGCCAGCATGATGAGCGCTGTCGTTGGCTCAAGATAAAAGGTCATCGGGAACAGCATCGAAATGGCTGATAGCACACCGATGCCCGGAATGACGCCAATCAGCGTTCCCAGAAAAACGCCGAGGAAGCAGTAGAACAGATTGTTGAGCGTCAGCGCCGTTTCCAGCCCAATCGCGATATTGGAGAATATATCCATCAGAATGGCCACCGGAACATTGCAACAGGAAGCCCAAGCCCGACGCGGAATACCAGCCAGGCGATAAGGCAAAGCGAGGTTGTAAGAATAGTCAGGCTAACCGGCTTAAAGCGAAGTTCTGCAAAGGACGAGATCACCACGACACTCAGAACAGCAGGGATCAGACCGAAGGGGCGTATTGTCATTGCGAAGGCTGCAACACCCGTCAGCACGAAGATGGGTGTCCACACACGGATTTCGGGTATCACACCCGGCCGGAAGAATGCCGGAATGGCAATAACGAGACCAAATCCCGCCAGTACGATGCCAAGTGCAGTCGGAAACATGCCAGGACCCATTCGGCGCAGTGTGCCCAGATCGTAGTTTGCAGCCGCATAGGATGAGAAGACTAGTCCGAGTGCAACAAGCAGGATGCCGCCAACAATATCTCTATAGTCCCGGGACAGCATTGTGCCTTACCCCAATCATTCAATTGAAAATGTTCAGGATCGGAAGCTGCTAAAGCGCCGATCCCGCTCTCATTGGTTAGTTGGCGTAGACGCCCGCTTCTTCGATAACTGGCCGCCAGAGTTCGATTTCGTTTTCAAGCTTGGCTTTCAGGGCTGTCGATGTTGCGTCTTCTATAGGCGAAGGGGTCGTCCCCAAATCAGCAAAACGCGCGATGACCGTTTCGTCCTGTAATGCTGCCTGCAACGCCTTGCTCAACTGTTCCACAACGGCTTCATCTGTTCCTGCGGGCGCATAAAGACCGTGCCAGATGCTGACGTTAAAATCAGGGAGGCCTTTTTCGGCAACAGTGGGAAGATCGGGCAAACTCGCCACCCGCTCAGGCACGGTAACGGCAAAGGCCTTAACCGAACCGTCGCGGATCTGATTGGTCGTGTTGGTGGTCTGATCGCACAACAGATCTACCTGGCCACCCATGACATCCGTCATTGCAGGGCCGGTTCCCTGATAAGGAATGGTGGTCATCTGCGTGCCGAGCGCATTCATCAGCAAAAGACCGCACAGGTGTGAAGCTGCACCGATACCAGCATTGGCATACATAACATCTTCACCATTGGCTTTGATGTACTCCATGACTTCTTCAATGGAATTGGCTTCAAGGTCAGAGCGGCCAATAATCGTCATCGGCACTTCTGTGACGAGGCCGACATAGGAGAAATCTTCGAGCGTTTTGTATGGGAGTTCGCGGTAAAGCGTGGCTGATGTTGCCATGCCGATATGATGCAGCAACAGCGTATGGCCATCATTTTTGGCTTGAGCCGCGCGTGCTGCACCCAGCGTTCCGCCTGCACCACCGACATTTTCAACCACAATCTGACTGCCAAGCTCGCGGCTCATGGCCTGCGCGACAAGACGCGTAACGGTATCGGTCGGACCGCCCGCAGAGAACGGAACAATAATGGTGATCGGTTGACTAGGGAATGATTGCGCAAAGGCGGTGGCACTGAGTGCGGTGAACGCAATAGCTGCAAGAATGGCTTTTTTCATGTTAATTCCTCCCGAATTTCGTTGGACCTTATGCTTTGCAAAAGGCATGCAGTGTGAACGGAGGAACGATGCAAGCGCGCGCAATTGGCTCATCTGCGCAGCAGTTCCTCCCAGACCACTTGATGCGATAACGGGGATTGACGTGCTCTCGCGCAAGGAAAAGCTCGCCGCAAATTGCAGCTTTCTCCACTTTATGAGTCTCGATGGGTGGAATTGGTAACGTCAGCGTAAATAGATGGGTGGAAATCCACCCATCTGCACATCAATCTTCATGCGCGGTGATGAAGTTCTGGCGATCTAAACTGAACTTCTGCATTTTTTCATAGAGTGATTTGCGCGAGAGCCCGAGTGTTTCATAGACCGGCTTGAGGCTCCCGCGATGCACAACCAATTCGCTGGCAATGATGCTTTTCTCAAAAGCTGCCACGCGGTCCGCAAGACGCATGGGGCGTGTCTGGCTCTTGCGACCTTCCTCAAATTGGAGGCCCAAGCCTAGCCCGAAGCGATCCGCAGCATTGCGCAGTTCACGCACGTTTCCGGGCCATTCGCGTTCGGTGAGCGTGGTGATTAGATGCGGTGGAACGGGCGTTGGATCGTTGCGATAGCGGACCGCAGCTTCGTTGACGAGCTTGAGGAACAGCAACGGAATGTCCGCGCGTCGTTCGGCAAGCGATGGTACATTGATTGTCACGACATTCAGCCTGTAGAGCAGATCGGCGCGGAAACGACCTGCCGTCACTTCCTCTTCCAGATTGGCTTTGCTGGTTGCGATGAAGCGAATATCCAGAGGATATATTTCATTTGATCCAAGCCGTGTTATCGTGCGCTCCTGTATGACGCGCAGCAATTTTGCCTGCATATCGTTAGGCATTGTGGCGATTTCGTCGAGGAGAATTGTTCCGCCTTGCGCAAGCTCGAACTTGCCAAAGCGCGTGCGCATGGCTCCGGGAAAAGCACCGGGTTCATGGCCAAACAATTCGCTTTCGATAAGGCTGCTGGGGAGAGCCGCGCAATTGATAGCGATAAACGGCTTGTCGGCCCGACTACTCAGATCGTGAAGTGTTCGTGCCACGACTTCCTTACCTGTTCCCACGGATCCGACAATCAGCACATCGGCTTCCGTCGGGCCAACGGCTCTCACACGATACCGCAAGTCAATCATCACCTGCGTTCGACCCACCAGACGTTGTTCTATATCGTCCCGCTTTCCGGCAGCTGCACGCAGGAGACGGTTTTCCATCACCAATTGCCGGCGATCAAGTGCACGACCAACCGTTTCGGCAAGATGCTGAATGGCAAAGGGCTTTTCGAGAAAATCATAAGCGCCATCGCGCATGGCGCGGACGGCAAGCTGCACGTCGCCATGGCCGGTGAAGACAATGACCGGGGTTTCAGGATCAAGCTCATGGATACGGGACATGAGTGTGAGGCCGTCCATGCCGGGCATACGAATATCGGTCACAACGATACCGTTAAAGCCAAAGCCGACCAGTTCCAGCGCGCGTTCTGCACTGGCAAGCTGTCGTACACGATAACCTAAAAACTTGAGCCCGAGAGCAATTGCTTCGCGCGTTTCATCCTCATCATCAATTAAAAGGACTTCGCCAGCATTCATATGTCTTTTCCAGTTTCTTCTTCTGCGGGAGGCAGCGCTTTATCGAGGCTGATACAAAATTCGGCGCCACCTTCCGGCAGGTTACGGACCGATAGTTCGCCGTTGAAATCCTTCACAATGTTATAGGAAATCGACAGGCCCAAGCCCAATCCTTTTCCCACACCCTTGGTTGAGAAAAATGGATCGTAAATGCGTGCGGCAATGGCATCGGGCACGCCGGGGCCATTATCGGTTATATAAATCAATACCTTATCGTCTTGAGCACGCAGGCTGACGCCGATAAATCTTGTTTCCTGACCTTCGACCGCGTCAGCCGCGTTGGAAATGATATTGACCAGAACCTGCTGCAAGCGCACTGAATCGGCAACCACCCAGACAGCCTCATTTTGAGGCTCAAGCGATAAGTCTACCTTGCCAACACTTAAGCGCCACGAAATAATTTCCTTTGTATCTCGAATTACGTCCTGCACTTTGACCGGGCGCAGCTTTTTACGCGGTCTTCGCGCAAAATTACGCAAATGTTTGCTTATGCTTGTCATACGTTCAACGACTTTGAGAATCCGGTCGAGACCGGCCTTCGCATCACGATCCCGCCCCTGATCGAGCATTAAACCGGAAACCTCCGCATAAGCACGCACGGCTGCAAGCGGTTGATTAAATTCGTGCGACAGCGCGGCAGACATTTGGCCAAGCGCTGCAAGCTTTCCGGCATGAACAAGTTCAACCTGTGTCTGGCGCAACTGGCGCTCGGTTGCACGTCGTTCGTCTACCTCGGTTGCCAGTTTCTTATTGGCGTCGGCCAGTTCAACTGTACGTGCGCTCACACGAAACTCCAACTGTTCCTTGATCTCGCGTTGCGCTGCGAGACGTTCGGCAAGGCGTGTGCGGTTTTGCAGAAAAATTGCGATCGCCATGGCACCAAATCCAACCAGCAGCAAAAGAGCCAAAACAGACGTGTAGGCTTGATTTCGTGCTGATCGCGTCGTTAGTAACACGCTGACGGTCCAGCCAGCATCAGCCATTTCTTCGGAGAGTATGAGATATTCAATCAAGCGATTCGTGTCGTTCATCTCAAGCAGTGTATCGCCTTGCGCCGTGCGCGTGCTTTGAACCGGTATTTCTACAAGCGGAGTTTCGGCGTAGCGACGTGTAGTGGCTGTTCGCGCAATCTGATCTGCGGACAATGGGCCGATGCTTTTAAACAGCCATTCCGATCTTCCCGACATGAAGATGATACTCTCAGGGTCGGTGACGATGATCTCAAAATCACTGCCATGCCAGGACTGTTCGATTACATCCATATCGACTTTGAACGCTAGCACACCGCGCGGTTGTCCATCGATCATCACGGGAGAACTGAAATAATAACCGCGTTTGCCGGAGGTTGTACCGAGTGCGAAGAAGCGACCGCTGTTACCAGCGATTGCATCGTAAAAATAAGGACGATAGTCGAAATTCTCCCCTATAAAGGGCCTGGCTTCAATATAATTGGATGCGGCAATGGTAATTCCCTTCTCGTCCATCAGATAAATGTCTGATGATTCCAGAAGAGTGTTGATTGAACGCAGGTACTTGTTGACCGCTTCAACATTTGCGCGGTCTGGATCGCGTATAAGATTTTGTATGGTGTCGTGTTCAGCTATCAGCGGCGGCAGCTTTTCATAGCGTGCCAACTGACCTGCAAGGGCTGCGGCCGCAAGCCCCAAAGTATTTGTCCCGCGTTGATGTAATCCGTGCAATGCACTGGACATCATATGTTTGGTGCCAAATACCGCAATCAGGATTGACAGCAAAAAGGCGAGTATCGCCAATGTCAGCCAGTCAAGCCGCCAATTCTTTATCATTCATCCTCCTCTCAAAATGAAATAAGCAAATATCTCGTCAAAATCCCGGTTTATTTTTATCTATAGTAACACCGTTGCGGCCATCTTAGATTTACCCGTTTCCATATCAAGTTGCTCAGGCCGTTCCAATCATCCTCTTAAACACGATTGAACTTCAATAAATCATTTATCGCCGTGCTAGTCCCATCTTCCTAAAGCGATAAAATCTGAAGCTTTAATATCTGATATTTCAGATGTTGCGGTATCAGATTTTAGGTGTTATAAAAATTCAACGAGCAAATTTGAACAAGAGTAGAACTTTGGATCAGCGCCCTTCTGCCCTCAAACCGATAAAGCTGAGAAATCTCAGAGATCACGTTCATGATGATTTGCGAGAAGCGATCATTTCGGGCCGCCTGAAGTCAGGCGACAGGCTCAATGAACGTCAGTTGGCGACTGATCTTGGAATAAGCACCAGCCCTCTCAAGGAAGCTTTGCGGCAGCTTGAGGGTGAAGGGCTTGTTCGCACGGAATCCCGGCGCGGGACTTTTGTGTGTTTCAATGCACGTCAGGCTGAGGAAATGACGCTGGCGCGTGCGGCACTTGAAAGCATCATTGCGCGGCAGGCGGCAAAACACGGAAGCGAGGAGGCTTTCGAAATTTTGCACGCTGTCATCGAAGAGATGCGGCTTGCCGTGGAATCCGGCGATGTGGATGCGCTCATTGAGCTGAATGAAAAATTCCATGATGGCATTCATGATGCATCCGGGTGCGAGTATCTGCGGCGCTTACAGAATGCACAGCGCATGTATGACCACGCGGCGCGGGTAACAGTCTTGTCGCGTGAAGATGTGCGCAGGCAATCCTTCAAGGAGCATGAAGCAATCATGCAGGCCATCGCTGCAAGAAATGAAGACCTGGCTGAACGATTGATGCGTGAGCACATCGTCAAAGCGGGAGATACGCATATCGAACTGGTCTTCTGACCAGTACCTGGGAGGGTATTATGAATTTGACGGAATACCGTGGGGTGCTGCGAGGCATCTCAGGCGTACACGCGACTGCTTATGACGCTCACGGCGACATTGATCCTGTGCTGACGAGCGAAATTGTTCAGCGTATTGCAAAAGCTGGCGTGCATAATATTGTGACCGGCGGCAATACGGGTGAATTCTACAGTATGACTGTAGAGGAAGTTATCCGCTTGCAAGCGATTGCCGTTAAAGCGGCCGATGGCAAAGCGGCAGTCACCGCAGCCGCCGGGCGTTCGGTGCGTGATGCGATCCGTCTTTCCAAAGCAGCAGGTGTTGAGGGTGCTGATGGCGTGATGATCCATCATCCGCTTGATCCGTTTGCAGCGCCTCACGCTCAGGTCGATTACTTCATTGAAATTGCTGAATCGATTGATCTGCCAATCGTGGCTTATATCCGTTCTGATCTGATCCCGCTCGATGAGATGGTGCGTCTTGCAACGCATCCGAAAGTCGCGGGCGTAAAATTTGCATCTCAGAATGCCATGCTTTTCTTTGAATGCTGCCGTGCCACAAAAGGAACGGATGCGACCTGGATTTGTGGGCTTGCTGAAAGCTGGGCTTTGCCGTTTTACGCGCTTGGTGGCCGTGGTTTTACCTCTGGTCTCGTTAACGTTGCGCCGAAACGTTCGCTTGCCGTTTGGAATGCGCTCGAAAAGGGCGACTACGCACGCGCAAGGGATGTGGTCGAAAGCATTGCTGATTTTGAAACCATGCGGACAAAATATCGCAATGGTGCGAATGTCACCGTTGTAAAAGAAGCGCTGCAAATTCAGGGTCTTGCGGTTGGCGATGTGCGTCTGCCTGGTCTGCCGCAGCTTGATGCTGATGACAGGAAAGCACTCAAAAAGATTGTTGCCGGATGGGAGACTGACGGTCTTGTCTGAAAAATAGAAAACCGGCCCGTTTTGCAGGAGGAAGCGGAGCGTGCCGGATAATTTAAAGGTGGAGGAGAATATGGGTAAAGGAATTTCACGCCGTACATTCATGGCTGGCGCTGGTGTTGCGACAGGTATGGGAATTTTGCTGCCGAAAGGGGTAGCGTGGGCGCAATCGGCAAAGCTGCCATCAAGCCCGGTAGGCATCAATGTGATCGACGCTGCAGGCAATCTTGCACTAACCCAGCCGATCTTTGATAATTTTGCTGCCGAGAATAAAAATCTTGTTTCGCGCTTTACCTTCAACAAAGCGCCTGCACCGGAACTGCCTGGAAAAATCAAAGCACAGCAGCGCGCCAATCGCGTTGACATTGATCTTGTAATCGTTGGTCCCGATGCGCTTTCGGCTGGCCTTGCTGACGATATCTGGACCGACATCATTGCAATACCTGACAACGGCCTGCCAAAATTGCAGGACATCTATCTTGAACCCGCAATGCGTATGCAGGAAATGTCGCAGGGTAAGGGCGTTGTCGTTTCCTATTATCCATCAGGCCCGTTGCTTGAATATCATCCTGATAAGGTAAAGACCCCGCCAAAGACTGCGGAAGAGCTTCTTGCCTGGACCAGGGAAAACCCGAACAAGTTTATCTATGCCCGCCCGGCAAATTCTGGTCCGGGACGCACATTCCTGATGGGCCTGCCTTATCTTCTCGGCGACAGCAATCCGAAAGATCCGGTCAATGGCTGGGATAAGACCTGGGCTTATCTCAAGGAACTGCATAAGAATATCGAATATTATCCTGCCGGAACCGGCGCTTTGATGAAAGAATTGGGCGAGGGCACGCGCGATATGACCGTGACCACGACCGGCTGGGACATCAATCCGCGTGCGCTTGGCGTGGTGCCAAAGGAAATGGCTGTCAGCAAACTTGACGGTTTCCATTGGGTTGCTGATGCGCATTATTTCGCCATTCCGAAAGGTGTGCCGGAAGAAAAAGTTGCCGTTCTGATGGAGTTTATCAAGTTCGCTCTTAAGCCGGATCAGCAGGCATTTTCGTATGATGCCGGTTATTTCTATCCGGGACCTGCGGTCAAGGACGTGACCATTGATATGGCACCACAGGCAAGTCAGGACGTGATCGCCGAGTTTGGCCGTCCCGAATACGCCGACTGGATCGCAAACAATCCAATCGAAATGCCACTTGAGCCAGCGGCGCTGGTTGCAGCATTCCGCCGTTGGGACGAGGAAGTCGCTTCTCAGTAAGGCTCGCAAACGGCGTTTTTGGCGAGCGTTTCAGAGCTCGCCAAAAGCTTCCTATGACCACCAATAAACTTATGGTGCTGGCGTCATGTCATTTCAAGAACTCAAGCTCGACCGGATGAGCCGATCATTCGGAACCTTTAATGCTTTGAGTGAGATTAATCTCACAATCAAAAAAGGCGAATTCATCGCACTTCTTGGTCCTTCCGGTTGCGGGAAGTCGACAGCACTCAATTGTATCGCCGGTCTTTTGGGCACCACCGGCGGCGGTATTTATGTGGATGACAGGCGCGTCGATCAGTTGAAGCCGGAAGATCGCGGCTTTGGCATGGTGTTTCAGAATTACGCGCTTTTTCCGCATATGACCGTGCTGCAGAATGTCGGCTTTGGCCTCAAAATGCGTGGCATATCAAAAGCAGAAACCGAGAAGCGTTCGCGTGCAGCATTGGCTCTTGTGCGGTTGCAGGGGCAGGAAGATAAATTACCTGGTCAGTTATCCGGTGGCCAGCAGCAGCGCGTTGCCATTGCGCGCGCAATTGTTATCGAGCCGCCTGTCGTGCTGATGGACGAACCGCTCTCCAATTTGGATGCCAAGCTGCGCCTTGAGATGCGCGCTGAAATCAGACGCATCCACAACCAGCTTGGCTCAACCACCATCTATGTCACGCATGATCAGGACGAAGCCTTGTCGCTGGCAGACCGCATTGTGGTGCTGCGCGATGGTGAAATCCGTCAGGTTGGCACACCGCATGAACTTTATGAAAAGCCGCTTTATCGTGATGTTGCGGCTTTCATGGGCTTTCGCAACGCGCTGCATGGCAAGGTTCTGCGCGTCGAAGGCGATAGGGCAACGATTTCGGTTGCGGGCGCAGAGCTGAGCGGACGCGCTATGGATAAGCTGACACCCGGCAGCGACGCAATTTTGATGGCACGCGGCGATGATGTCGTGTCGGGTCAGAAAACGAGCAATACGATTGAGGCAACTGTCGAGACGATTGAATATCGTGGACGCGAATATGTGGGCATAGCGCGGACTGATGGCGGGATCGAAATGGTTTTCCATGGTCCGCATGAAGTTGGCCTCGGCGCAAAAATCACACTCGGTATTGATGCAGGAAATGCGCTTGTCTTTGCCGGAGGAGCTTGAGCCATGGCGGAAGAACGGTTTTCCAATGCGGCGCTGACGCCCGGATTGCGTCAGCGCCTTGCCAATCGCGGCTTTGATGGTGTGACACTGCTCATTCTGCCAGCGCTTCTCTTTATCATTGGCGTTTTTATCTACCCGTTTCTCTATGGTCTGGTGTTGTCGTTCAACCCGATTGATGGTGGCGGTGCACTTGCAAATTACCGCAAGTTTTTCTCCGATCCGTTCCTCTACAAGACCATCGGTGCAACGCTGTGGCTTGCGGTACCGGTGACAATCATCAGTGTTTTGCTGGCAGTTCCAATCGCCATGCGTGTTCGCCTTATGCGCAAACAGCGTCTTCTAACGACGATACTCGTGCTTCCGGTCACTTTGGGTACGGTTCTGATTGCCGAAGGCCTGTTGAATTATCTTGGACCACAGGGCTGGTTCAGCCGCAGCCTGATTGCGATTGGATTTATCGATAATCCGCTGAAGCTTACCAACAATTACTGGGGCGTGTTTGCTTCGCTGGTCATCACGGTTTTCCCGTTCACCTTCCTGTTGACGCTGTCTTATGTCACAGGGATTGATCCTGCTCTTGAACGGGCTGCCGCAACCCATGGCGCAAGCAGCTGGCAGCGTTTTCGCCACGTCATGCTGCCGCTTCTGGTGCCGGGTCTCGTGGTCGCCGCGTGTCTTACATTCGTGCAGGCTTTCGCGGTGTTTCCATCGGCTGTGTTGCTGGGTGCACCATCGGGGCCCACACGCGTTATTTCCATTGCCGCAGCGCAAGCAGCCTTTGAACAATATGACGACTCAATGGCCTCTTCCATCGCCATGATCATGGCTGTGGTGCAGCTTTTGGTGGTCGGCGCTTTGCTTGCTGTGCGCTCGTTATTTTACCGCGGTTCGACCGCCGGTGGGAAAGGCTAAACCATGATCCGCGATACATCCGCTCTTTCCAAACTGTGGATCACCGTTGTCTGGCTCGTAACTGGCTTCTTCGTTCTCAATGTTCTGGCAGTCATTACAGCGGTTGTGGTTTCAAGCTTTGGCACACGCTGGCTTGGCACATGGTTGCCGGACGCCTTTACGACCCGCTGGTACGCCGCAGCCTGGGCTGAATTCCAGCTCGGACAGGTGCTGCTTGTTACATTTCAGGTTGTTTTTGCGGTGGTTATCTTGTCCGGCATCATTGGAGTGACCGCTGCCTATGCCATGGCACGGCGTGATTTCCCGGGCAAAAAACTGGTCCTGCTGATCTTCCTTTTGCCATTGCTTGTGCCGCCAATTACCTTCGGTATTCCACTGGCAACTGTGCTCTACAAGTTTGGTGTCGGCGGCTCTTTCTGGGGTGTTGTGCTTGCCAATCTGGTTCCGACGGTCCCCTTTGTTATTTTGGTGATGGTGCCGTTTATCGAGCAGATCGATCCCAAGATTGAAGCCGCTGCACGCGTTTTTGGTGCGGGTACGTTCAAGCTCTTCCTGCATGTCCTTTTGCCGATGCTGACGCCCGGAATTCTTGCGGCAATGCTGCTTGTGCTGGTGCGCACAGTCGCCATGTTCGAACTGACGTTCCTGACCGCAGGCCCCACATCGCAAACATTGGTTGTGGCGCTCTATTATTCGGTCTTTGCCGCAGGCGTTCGTTCTGTTCAATCCATCGATGCAATGGCGGTGATTTACATGATCACGTCGCTGGTCTGGCTGATCCTGGCGCTGCGGTTCGTCAATCCGACGCAGATCGTTGCGCGCAGCCGTCAATCCTCAGCGCATTGATGCGGTCATAATATTCGGAGTGCATGATGAAAATTACTGCGATCGAAACGGTGCAGCTTCCGCACCTCAACAATATTCTCTGGGTCCAGATTCACACAGATGAAGGAATTATCGGACTTGGGGAAACATTTCGCGGAGCCAATGCTGTCGCTGCCTATATTCACAGCGATATTGCACCGCAGCTTATAGGCAAAAACCCGCTTGAGATTGATCGCATCTCGAAGCTTCTGCTGGAGCCTTATGTCGGCTTTCGCTCGTCGGGTGTTGAAATTCGCGCGGCCTCGGCAATCGATATTGCATTGTGGGATATTTTCGGAAAGCTGACCAATCAGCCGATCCACCAGTTGCTGGGTGGGCTGTCACGTCCTTCCATCCGCACCTATAATACCTGCGCGGGTTATACCTATAATAAGAGCGGCGCGCGTCGCTATATCGGCGATCAGGATAAGGCCAAGGAAGGCCCTTATGAGGACCAGCTTGCCTTCCATCGCGATGCGGGAGCACTGGCTGAAAGCCTTTTGTCCGAAGGCATCACGGCGATGAAAATCTGGCCATTCGATCCGTTTGCGGTCGAAAGTGGTGGTAATTTCATTCATGCCACCGATCTTGATAAGGCGCTGTTACCGTTCCGGCAAATCCGCGATGCGGTCGGCGATAAAATGGAGATCATGGTTGAGTTTCACTCCATGTGGGATTTGACCTCGGCGCTTGCGATTGCGCGTGAACTCAAAGCCTTCAGGCCGTTCTGGTCGGAAGACCCGATCAAAATGATGAACCCGCAATCGCTGGCTGTTTATGCCGAGCGCTCCGGTATTCCGGTCTGTGCAAGCGAGACGATGGCGACGCGTGCGCAATATCTCGATGTGCTGAGCGCCAATGCATCCGATTATGTCATGCTCGATATTTCGTGGTGCGGCGGCCTTTCAGAGGCAAAGAAAATTGCCACAATGGCTGAGGCTTTCCAGCGTCCGATTGCGCCGCATGATTGCACCGGCCCTGTGGTTTTTGCAGCCTCCATCCATCTTTCGCTCAACGCGCCCAATGCCATTTATCAGGAATCGGTCAGAGCCTATTACACGTCATGGTATCGCGATCTCGTCACCGTGATGCCGCGCATTGAAAAAGGTGTAATTTATCCGTTTGAGGTTGCAGGGCTGGGTCTGGAACTCTCAGATTTTGTGCTTAAACATCCTGATGTTGTCCGTCGCACCTCCGAGGCAGCATAATGGGGCCATTTCATTGCATAGCGGATTTGCGCGGCCAGTTGATGGAAAGTCCTGCCTGGGATGATCACAGACAAACGCTTTTTGCCTGCGACATCAATGGACGCAAAGTCTATGAAATCGATCTGGAAAAGGGTCCGCTTCGTGACTGGACCTTTGAGGCAGAAGTGCCATGTCTGGGGCTCGCTGAAAGCGGCAGACTGGTTGTGGCGCTCGCACGTGAAGTCATCTTGTTTGATCCTGAAACGACGGCGAGAGAAACACTGTGGAGCGGCTATGACGAGCCGCAAAGCTCGCGTCTTAATGATGGTAAGATCGGTCCCGATGGCGCTTTGTGGGTCGGCAGCATGGATGCACGCCCTCAACGCGAGCCGATCTCAAAGCTTTATCGTGTGACTGCCGATGGCACTGCGCAGGTAAAAGCCGAAGGCTTCGAAATATCGAACGGTCTGGCATGGTCTGACGATGGTAAAACCATGTTTCATACAGATTCACGCGGACCATGGATTGATCGTTACGATTTCGACGCGTCCACTGGTGATATTTCGACGCGCACGCGCATCCGTATTCTGGATGAGCAGACCGGTAGGCCGGACGGCGGCGCGTGCGACAGCGAAGGCCATTACTGGAGTGCTGGAGTTTCAGCCGGTGTGCTCAATCGCTTTGACCGCGATGGCACTTTGCTGACAAGCTTTTCTATGCCCGTGCCTGCACCAACAATGCCGTGTTTCTGTGGTCCCGATTTAACATTTATTGCCGTGACATCGCATCGCTTGGGCGATGTGGATTCTCCGCAATCAGGCGGTTTGCACCTTGCGAAAGCGCCTGTTGTGGGCGCAAAAGTCGCGCGGATGAAGGGAGTGTGAGTAAAATGAAGCATCTTCTTCTCACCGGAGCTTCTGGCAATCTCGGTCGTATGCTTGCACCAAGACTGGCGAAAGCAGGCTATAGAGTGCGTCTGTCGGATATTGAGCCATTCCCGGATGCCTTGCCTGAAAATGCGCAGTTTATTCTGGCTGATTTGAGCGATGCGAAAGCCGTTGTTGATCTTGTCCGCGGCACGGATGCCGTGCTGCATTTTGGTGGCATTAGCGTCGAGAAAAACTATGGGCTGATTGCAAAGGCCAACCTTCTGGGCGTTACCCATATATTTGAGGCCGCACGCGAAAAGCTGCAACGCATTGTCTTTGCCAGTTCCAATCATACGATTGGATTTTACACGCGTGATACGGCGCTGGACATGAGCGCACCTTATCGTCCTGACGGCTATTATGGGCTTTCCAAAGCCTATGGAGAGATGCTCGGACGCATGATGCTCGACAAGCATGGCATCGAGAGTGTGCATCTGCGCATTGGTTCATGCCTGCCAAAGCCCACCGAAGCCCGGCATCTGGCGACATGGCTTTCACATGACGATCTGGTTCGGTTGGCTGTCGCAGCCGTTGAAGCGCCGCACGCCGGTGTGGCGACTGTTTGGGGCATTTCCGCCAATGCTGCGCGATGGTGGGACGGTGATGATGCTGCCCGTATCGGCTATGTGCCGCAGGATGATGCATCGCGCTTTGGTGATTTGGCCGAGACAGGCGATCCGATCTCGCGACGCTTTCAGGGCGGAACATTCACAGCGCAAGATTATTCGCGCACGGATTAAAACCAATGGTGCTTGAACTCGACGCCCATAATTATCGACTGAAAATTGATCCGCAGCATGGCGCAACCTTGTGGTCGGCAGAGTGGTGTCACCCCAATGGCGCGTGGGTGTCGCTGATCGAGCCGCTTGATGACCCACAAGCAGGATTGAAAGCGGGTTGTTTTGTGATGGCGCCCTTTGCCAATCGTATCGACGGCGGACGCTTCGTTATGGATGGCGAAACAGTGCAATTGCCGATCAATGCGCCGGATGAAGGCATGGCAATTCATGGATTTTCACGCAATCGGCAGTGGGAATGTGTTAAGTTGCAGGACAATCATGCCATTCTGACTGACACGGTTGCTTCGCAGGATCATCCCTACAACTACCGGCTTGAGCAGGAAATTTCTATTCTGCCGCATGGTTTTCGGGTTGCGCTTTCTATCCGCAATGATGGATCAAAGCGCTTGCCGTTTGGCATAGGGCTGCATCCTTGGTTCACGAAAACACCCGCTGCCACACTTGAATTTTCAGCGATGGGTGCGCCAAAGCTCGATGCGCGCGGATTGCCACAAGGTGCACCTGTTCCGGTTTCAGGTTTTGAGCTTGACCACTCAAAACCGCTCAGCGCCTTGCCGCTAATTAATTGCTGTTTTTCCGGTTGGAATAGTCGCGAGGCTTTTATCCGATGGCCGGAAAAATACACCGCACTCACATTGAAAGCTGAAGGCGCACTCAAGCATCTTCATGTTTTCAATCCACAGGATCGCGCAGTCTTTTGTGCCGAACCTGTCAGCCATCTGCCGGATGCTATTAACCGTGCAGAACTTGGACCAGATGCGGCAATGAAAATTCTAAGCCCCGGAGAAAGCCTTTCCGGTGGTGCCATTTTCTCAGCCAGCGCTTTGAAACAAGGTACGACTGAACTGTTTTCGGGAGGGAACTGAAATGACGAGGAAGACATATAGTGATCTGCGTTCGGCACGCTGGATGTTGCCCGATGATCAGCGTTCTTCCGGCCATCGCTCCAGAACCATGCAGATGGGGTATGATCCTGTGGATTGGGAAGGCAAGCCGATCATCGCAATCATCAACACGTGGTCGGATGCACAGCCCTGTCATGCGCATTTCAAAGACCGGGTTGAATGGGTCAAACGGGGTATCCTTCAGGCGGGCGGTTTTCCGCTTGAACTTCCGGCGCTTTCGCTATCCGAAAGCTATGTGAAGCCAACAACTATGCTTTATCGCAATATGCTGGCGATGGAGACAGAAGAGCTTCTTCGTTCGCATCCTGTGGATGGCGCGGTGCTGATGGGCGGCTGCGACAAGACCACGCCTGCATTGATCATGGGTGCGACAAGCGCCGGATACCCGTTCATTTTCCTGCCCGCTGGTCCCATGCTGCGCGGCAATTATGCCGGCAAATTTCTGGGTTCCGGCACGGATATGTTCAAATTCTGGGACGAACGTCGTGCAGGCACCATCGGCAAGGAAGAATGGCAGGGCATCGAAGGCGGCATTGCGCGCAGTTATGGTCATTGCATGACCATGGGTACGGCTTCCACCATGACAATTATTGCCGAAACTATGGGGCTCACCTTGCCGGGCGCATCGTCCATTCCTGCACCGGATGCCAATCACCAGCGCATGGCCACCCAATGTGGCCGTCGCATTGTTGAAATGGTATGGGAAGATTTGAAGCCTGATCAGATCATTACGCCCGCGGCCGTCAAAAACTCGATTATCGTTGCCATGGCAACGGGATGCTCGACCAATGCCATTATTCATCTGATTGCCATGGCACGCCGCGCAGGTGTGCCGCTGGAACTGGACGATCTGGATCGCATCGGACGCACGACACCGGTCATCGCCAATATCCGACCATCAGGCTCGACTTATCTGATGGAGGATTTTTACTATGCAGGCGGTATACGGGCTCTGATCAAGCAGCTTGCGGAGAAGCTTGATTCATCGGCAATCACGGTAACCGGCAAGCCACTGACCGATGATTTAGAAAAGGTGCAGGTCTGGAACGATGACGTGATCCGACCCTTGTCGAACCCGGTTTATCACGAAGGCTCGTTGGCAGTTCTCAAAGGCAATCTTTGCCCCGATGGTGCAGTCATCAAGCCTGCGGCTTGTGATCCGAAATATCACCGACATACTGGCCCGGCGCTGGTCGCTGACAGCTATCCGGAGTTGAAAAAGATCATTGATGACCCCGATTATCCGCTGACGCCGGAAACTGTTCTTGTGCTGCGCAATGCTGGACCGCAGGGTGGCCCCGGCATGCCGGAATGGGGCATGATCCCAATGCCGAAAGCTCTACTGAAACTGGGTCTGCGCGACATGGTGCGCATTTCAGATGCCCGAATGTCGGGGACTAGCTTCGGCGCCTGTGTTTTGCATGTTGCGCCTGAATCCTTCGTCGGTGGGCCTTTGGCTTTGCTTAAAACCGGCGATATGGTCGAACTCGATATTCCTGCTCGCAGTCTCAATATGCTTGTGTCGGAAGACGAATTTGCAGCGCGTCGTGCCGCGTGGAAAGCGCCGGAGCCCAAATATGAGCGTGGCTATGGTTTTGTGTTTTCCAAACATGTGGAGCAGGCTGACAAGGGTTGTGATTTTGATTTTCTTAAAACCGAATTTGGCCGTCCTGTGGACGAACCAGTGATTTATTGAGCATTTGGATCTGATTTTATCAGATCGGCGTGCCTCAATTCTTTGTTTTAACGCGCATCTCGTCCGCAAACCGTTTCACAGTTTTTGGGATGCGCTCTAAGGATAGCTCAGATGACGGACTATATTCTTTCAGACGAAACCCGTGCGAAGCTGAAAAAAGTATCCACGGCATCTGTCGCCACAGCGCTTTATAAGCGCGGCTTGCGCAATCAGTTCATTCAGGGTGCGCTGCAAGTGGCACGAAAAACGGAAAATATGGTTGGGCAGGCGTTTACATTGCGCTATATTCCGGCGCGTGAAGATCGCAATCCGATCACGGTTTTTCGCAATCCCGACCACAAACAGCGCGTGGCGATCGAAACCTGTCCGCCCGGATGGGTGCTTGTCATGGACGCCCGCAAAGATGCGCGTGCAGCGACAGCCGGCTCAATTTTGGTGACGCGGCTGGCTTTGCGTGGTGCGGCAGGCATCGTGTCGGATGGTGGTTTTCGTGATGTCACAGGCATTGGCGCGTTGGATATGCCAGCCTATTGCGCCAAGGCATCGGCACCGACAAATCTGACATTGCATGAAGCCGTCGACATCAATGTTCCCATCGCGTGCGGAGATGCAGCGGTATTCCCCGGCGATGTTCTGGTTGGCGATGCGGATGGCGTGATGGTGATCCCGTCGCATCTGGCAGATGAAATTGCCGATGAATGTGTGGGAATGGAGGTCTTCGAGGATTTTGTGCTTGAAGAAGTGATTAATGGCGCGGCCATTATCGGTCTTTATCCCTGCACGGAAGAAAAAAACGCTAAGAAGTTTGAGGCTTGGCGAGAAGATAAAGGTCGGTAAAGCATTTTAGGCAAAAGTTCGCGAGCTTTTTGCGTACCAAGTAACGCGATGATGGCCTTTGAGCCATCATCGCGTAATTTAGATTAAATGCTTCAAACGGCCTCATCGTGAGATGGTTTTTCCCAAAGATTGACGCCACCTTCCACCGCATAACGGTCGATCTCAGCAAGCTCTTCTGCCGTGAATGACAGGTTCTTGAGCGCTGCAACGTTTTCTTCGACCTGCTTTGCGGAGCTTGCACCGATCAGTGCTGAGGTCACGCGAGGATCGCGCAAAACCCATGCAAGTGCGAGCTGTGCAAGAGACTGACCGCGACGTTTGGCGATTTCATTCAAAGCTTTCGCGCGCTCGATATTTTCGGGCTTCAAATGCTCTTCATGCAGATAATGACCGCCCGGACGGTTGATACGAGAATCTTCTGGTACACCGTTAAGGTATTTGTTGGTGAGCAGGCCCTGTGCCAGCGGCGTGAAAGCAATAATGCCGGAGCCGACTTCGTCACTTGCTGCCAGAAGGTCTTTTTCAATCCAGCGATTGAACAGATTGTAAGATGGCTGATTGATAAGCAGCGGCACCTGACGCTGCTCTAGCAAGCGCGCAATCTCGCGGGTCTTGTTGCCGGAATAAGACGAGATGCCAATATAAAGTGCTTTGCCCTGATGCACTGCGGAAGCAAGCGCATCGGCTGTTTCTTCAAGCGGCGTGTTAGCGTCATAGCGGTGTGAATAGAAGATATCGACATAGTCGATGCCAAGCCGCTTAAGGCTCTGATCGAGGCTTGAAAGCAGCGCCTTGCGTGATCCGCCCCCTGCACCATATGGTCCCGGCCACATATCCCAACCGGCTTTGGTCGAAATGATCAATTCGTCGCGATAGGCTGCCAGATCCTGCTTGAGGATATTTCCGAAATTTATTTCAGCCGAGCCGGGAGGTGGTCCGTAATTATTGGCGAGATCAAAATGCGTTATGCCGAGGTCGAAGGCTTTGAACAGGACCTCGCGCTGTCGATCCAGCGTCGTTGTATCGCCAAAATTATGCCAGAGCCCAAACGAGATTGCGGGCAGTTTCAGGCCGCTACGGCCAACATGGCGAAAAACAGCGGAATCATAGCGGCTCGGGTCGGGAATATAGGTCATTGCACTATCCGTGAAAGAGAAAGGCTGGATTCGGAAAACTGTAACCGGCGTATGTTACAGTTTCTCCCGCCTGCCGAAAGTACAGATAATTCTTTCGGGCAAGATTTTAGAGGTAATTTCGTTCAGTCAGCGCATCTGAATATTATTCGGCTGCGATTAGCGGAACTTGTGGCTCGGATGCTGCATCGACTGGCTTCAGTGACATATAGCCATTCTGAATATCGAGCACATGCGAATAGACGTTTTTGCCGTCTTCGAGCGTTGGCAGTCTTTCTTCATGCATGATGGAGATGACGATGGCCTTCGAACAATGTATTTTCAGCGCTGTGTGGAAGCGCAGTTTCGACGCAGGATCGAGCGCTCCTGTCGCTTCATCGAGGAAGATCACTGAGGGCTTATGCAGCAGAAGCCGGGCAAGCATGATCTTCTGTTTCTGCCCGCCGGAAAGCACCATATCCCAAGCCGAACCATCTGCATTATCGTCATTCATCCGCATGATGAATTCACCAAGGCCCGCTTCGTGCAATATGGAAGCAACGGCTAGATCGTTGAACTGGCTTTCATCTTCCGGGAGGCAGACAAGCTGTTTGAGCGACACGCTTGGAAATTTTGCTTCCTGTGGCGTATAGATGGCTTTTGCCTTCTGAGGATAGATAATTTCGCCCGTTCCATAAGGCCACAGACCATTGAGCGCCTTGATGAATGAGGTTTTGCCAGAGCCGGATTCGCCACGCATATAAACCCAGTCTCCGGAGCGGATATTGATGACGCCGGAGCGCAGGAACGGTGCTTCCGTATCTGGTCCCAGCATCAGTGTGAGATTGCGCACCGAAAGACCAAAACGCTCGTGCTGCGTGGAAAAGGTGAAGCGGTTTACACCCGAACGCGCATAGAATTCAGCAGGCTCTTGCACAGCTTCGATTGCCTGCGCGAGGCCCATCACACGACCGGCATTGGCACGAAGATTGGCAATTGCGGGCATGACTTGAATGAACCACGAGCAATCGTTGATCATGGCTGCAACCAGTTCTGCGCCGGTCACGTAATTGCGGAAGCTGACCGCACCGCTCATATAGGGGATCAGGCCTGGAATATAGGCAATGATGCGGTTGGACAGAAAACCATAGGCCTGAGAGAAGGCGAGATAGGCTGCATCGAAGCGGTTCAACCGGTTCCATGTTCCATCAACATCCTTGTAGAGGCGTTTGTTGACCGCGCTTTGTACCGCTTCACCTTCGGAAGCGGAAATCTGGAAACTCCGGCGCAAAAGCGTGGTCCATTCACCGCGATACGAGCCTTCCGCCTTCTGAATGCCAAGGTTGAGCTGTTCCAGCTTGCGACCGATCTTGATCGCAATCAGCGTGCCAATTGGCACATAGACAATGATGGCAGCAAAGGCCACCACGGCGCCGCCATAGGTGCCGAGAAACTCCAGACCGCTTACTTCGGTAGAGATTTCAAGCAGTTTCTGGCCGATGAAGAAGGCTGAGAGCACAACGCCGACAATACCCATTACCAAGCCAATGGCGCCGCCTGTCATGCCTTTAATGGATTCCTGTAAGCGCTGGTCGACATTGTCTGGAAGGTTCGCGCCTTTGCCCTGCTGCAAGTGGAAATGCGTGTGATTGCCGTCGAGCATGGCATCGGAAAAACTGTCATTGAGCCATTTGCGCCATTTGCGATGCAAGGTGGTGGATAGAAGATGTCGAAAGCCGACCAGCAGCACATCCTTGCCCAGCATAAGCAAGATCAGGACACCAGCATTGAGCGCAATGGCCATTAGCGGGTTTTGGACAGGTGCACTTTTTACATTGACGATGGAGTTCATCAGGCTGCCGGATGCTTCGGCGACCCAGACTGTGGTCTTGCTGATAAATGCTGTGAAGATGAAGATGGCAAGGGTGAGTGCCCATGCTTCTTTCCATCGGTCCGAAATCCAATAGGCACGCATCAGACCCCAGAACGAGGTCATTTGCGCCACGGCAGTGCGGTTCCCTGCGTTCAGAGACTGCTGATTTATCTGCCGTATTTTTTTCAATGCTTGCCTGCTCCTTGATAACACTTTGTAACCAATTGCAACAAACTGTGGTTAACGAAATATTAATAGTCAACGCAAACTGCGATCACATTTCAGATCGGAAATTGAAATATTTATTAACTTATTGAATTAATGCACTTTCTATGAAGAGACGAGTTGTGACGAATGCGTGATCACCGTGCTTTTGTGTCCCCAAAAGCACGGTTAATGATCGCTTAAATCACTGTAAACACGAACTTGTTCGACAGATTCGCTTAAAGCACGTTGCCTGTAAACGATACGACGCAACTTGCTTTAAGCATCTGTTTTGTGGGTGTCTTTATCCCAAAACCGCTACAGTTTTGGAAGACTGCTTTAAACGGCCCACTCAACATCGGTTGTAAAAGCGATGGTCAGCCAGCGGTCAGGACCCTCGCTGCCAAGGGCCGCGCCTATCTCATCGCGCAATGCATCCCACTCTTCGAGTTTCTTTGCAGGTTGATCTGTTGGCACGATGAAGTAGAGTTCAATCTGCTTGCCGCGTCCGACCTTGGCGACATAGGCGCGGTAGGATTTGAAGCCATAGCGCTCGATCACTTGCTGCGCCACGTCATCGACGTGCTTTTTGAGGTCGACAGGTGTTACCAGCAGCATATCGGATAAAGCCTGCTTGATCGTTCCGATCGGCATTGGAATGATGATAATACAAACCAACGCAAGAACGGCAGGGTCGATATAAGGGGTGATCCAGTCGAACTGGGTTCCCTGAATAAAGTAGCCGATGGTGAAGGCCACAAGAAGGGCTGCGGTAATGCCACCAGACATGATCCATGCTTTGGCATCAAGTGCTACGAAATCCGATTTGAGTTTTAGGTTGGCGCGTGTTTCAAGCCAAGCCATGCCAAGACATGCAATAAGCGCCACCACTGCATAGAAAATCGCATAGGTGAATTCCAGATCACGCCCGCCATCCATTATGCTGCCGATGGCGTTGATGAGCGCATAGATTGCAACGCCTGTGAGCATGATGCCGTTGAGGCCGAGCACCATCGGTTCGAGATGCCAGAATCCCATGGTGAAACGATCACGCAATTTTCCGCGAGGCAACTCCGGCAGAGCGGATAGTGCGATCAGGCGGGACACAACAAGAGCAAGACCGCTCATTGCAGCATCGGCCAACATATAGACGCCATCAAAAACAATTGAGAATGAGCCAGACAAAAGGCCGAAAACGACACCAAAGCCTGCAACAAAAATAGTAACTGCTATCGATATTTGAAGAATAGTTTGTTCACTACGCAATTTTTACTCCGAATTAACACGCAGCGCGCGGAGGTAAACGTAAAATCTAAACCGAGACCGCAGAGATGCGGCGAACATCTACCCGAATGTTCTAAAATAGGCAAATTTCGGACCCCGGAAACGCATTTTAAGCTTATGTAGTCGTCCGGTTGTGAACCGATAGTTATCCCGGCTATTCACAGCCGCGCTTCAATTAAGTTTTTTTGAGCCATCTATCCGTTGACGAGTTTTTAACTTCAGATACTATATCTTGTGTTCAAGGTTCTTACGATTCGTTAGGATCAAAAGCGAAGATGGGAATACGGTGCGTCGCGTTCATGACGAATGTGGTTATGCCGTAGCTGCCCCCGCAACTGTAAGCGATAAGCCGATGTCCATATGCCACTGGGTTAAACCGGGAAGGTGGGCAAAGGCGTTAAGTCGTGAGCCAGGAGACCTGCCTTGAACGTGAACGTCCACGGGCGGGGTGTCCGGTTGGCGCGCAATAAGTGTGGCAGAGTATTGCCATGGTTTTTGCTGCCCCCGAATATCTGCCCAAAGCTTCGGGGTGACAAGCATGTCGAGTAATTTGAGATTTAACAGTTCCGGTCCGCCTTTTACGGGCTAGCGTACAGGATGCGCGCTTAGAGCGTGTTGCCTCTTAGTTTTCGTCTTCTGTCAAGCGCATTTTGCACTGCGTGAATGTGTTTTTGCGTCTTCATCCAGATAAGTCGCACCCATACCAAGTTCCCCCCGTCAACATCCCCTGTGAGGAAAAAATGAACGTCACCGTCTATAGCAAGCCAGCCTGCGTCCAGTGCACTGCCACCACCCGCGCACTTGATCGTCAGGGCATTGAATATGCTGTCATCGATATTTCTGCAGATGCCGACGCATATGATCTGGTTCAGGGGCTTGGCTATCGTCAGGTGCCGGTTGTTGTTGCTGGTGAAGCCCACTGGGCTGGTTTCCGCCCCGATATGATCAGCTCGCTCGCTTAAGCCCAACCGCTGTTAGGGTTTGTGATGGGCCAGATTGTCTATTTTTCCAGCCGTTCGGAGAACACGCATCGCTTCGTGATGCGTCTTGGGATGCGCTCAAAGCGCATTCCGCTGGAAAGCCATGAAGACGATGCTGATCTGTTGCGGGTGATCGAGCCTTATGTGCTCGTGACCCCAACCTATGGCGGCGGTGGCGCAAAAGGCGCCGTTCCCAAGCCGGTCATCCGCTTTCTTAACGACGCGGATAACCGATCCCTCATTCGCGGTGTTATTGCCGCTGGGAACAGCAATTTCGGCGAAGGCTTTGGCCTTGCAGGCAAAATAATTTCGGAAAAATGTCAGGTTCCATACCTCTATCGCTTTGAGCTTTTGGGGACGGACGAAGACCTTGGCAATGTTAAAGACGGGATGGAACGATTTTGGACACGGCAGACACAACCTTGACCCGTGAGCGCGAGACGGTCGCTGCTTCGGAAAAGCATGCGTCATCCTCAGCGACCAGCACCGCAACGAGCGCTGGATCAGGAAGCAAGCCATCAAAGCTCGCTGAAACGTCGCTGGATTATCATGCGCTTAATGCCATGCTGAACCTCTATGACGATGAGGGCAAAATTCAGCTTGAACGTGATCGACAGGCGGCGCAGCAATATTTCCTTCAGCACGTCAATCAGAACACGGTGTTCTTCCACAATCTGCGTGAGAAGCTCGATTATCTGGTGACGGAAGGCTATTACGAGCGCGAAGTGCTCGACCAGTATTCCTTCAATTTTGTGCGTGATCTTTTTGATCATGCCTACGACAAGAAATTCCGCTTTCCGACCTTCCTCGGCGCGTTCAAATATTACACCAGCTATACGCTGAAAACCTTCGACGGTCAGCGCTATCTTGAGCGCTATGAAGACCGTGTTTGCATGGTGGGCTTGGCGCTCGCGCGCGGTAACGAGCAGCATGCGCGCGAAATGGTCGATGAGATTATTTCGGGCCGTTATCAGCCGGCAACGCCAACCTTCCTCAATGCAGGCAAAAAACAGCGCGGAGAACTTGTTTCCTGCTTCCTGTTGCGCGTTGAAGACAATATGGAATCTATTGGCCGCTCGATCAACTCTGCCCTACAGCTTTCCAAGCGCGGTGGCGGTGTTGCGCTGAGCCTCACCAATATTCGTGAAGCCGGCGCACCGATCAAGCAGATCCAGAACCAGTCTTCCGGTATCATTCCGGTGATGAAGCTTTTGGAAGATTCATTCTCATACGCCAACCAGCTTGGTGCGCGTCAGGGTGCGGGTGCAGTTTATCTCCATGCCCATCACCCGGACATTATGCGCTTTCTCGATACCAAGCGCGAAAATGCTGATGAAAAAATCCGCATCAAGACCTTGTCGCTTGGCGTGGTGATCCCCGACATCACGTTTGAACTCGCCAAGAACGATGAAGATATGTATCTCTTCTCGCCATATGATGTGGAGCGCGTTTATGGCGTGCCGCTGACTGAGATCTCGGTGACCGAAAAATACCGCGAAATGGTCGATGATGGCCGTATCCGCAAGAAGAAGATCAATGCGCGCGACTTCTTCCAGGTTCTGGCGGAAATCCAGTTTGAGTCCGGCTATCCTTACATCATGTTTGAAGACACGGTGAACCGCGCCAATCCAATCGATGGCCGTATCACTATGAGTAATCTCTGCTCGGAAATTCTTCAGGTCAGTGAAGCCAGCATCTTCAATGAAGATCTGTCTTATGAGTATCTCGGCAAGGATATTTCCTGCAATCTCGGCTCGCTTAATATTGCAGCCGCGATGGATAGCCCGGATTTCGGCAAGACAATTGAAACCTCGATCCGTGCACTGACGGCGGTTGCCAACATGAGCCATATCGGCTCGGTTCCTTCGGTTGCGCGGGGCAATGATGAAAGCCACGCCATCGGCCTCGGCCAGATGAACCTGCACGGATATCTCGCTCGTGAGCGCATCTATTATGGTTCAGAAGAAGGCGTCGATTTCACCAATATCTACTTCTACACGGTTGCTTATCATGCCGTGCGTGCTTCCAATCTTTTGGCAGTAGAGCAGGGCAGTTCGTTCAAGGGGTTTGAGAAGTCGAAATATGCGACCGGCGAATATTTTGACAAATATACTGATCAGACTTGGGAGCCTGCAACAGACCGCGTTCGTGAGATGTTTGAGACCGCTGGTATTGCGATCCCGACACGGGAAGATTGGCAGGCGTTGAAAAAGGCCGTCATGGAAGGCGGGCTTTATAATCAGAACCTGCAGGCCGTGCCGCCAACAGGCTCGATTTCCTATATCAATCACTCGACCTCTTCGATCCATCCGATTGTTTCCAAGATCGAAATCCGTAAAGAGGGCAAGATTGGCCGCGTTTATTACCCGGCTGCCTTTATGACGAATGATAATCTCGAATATTATCAGGATGCTTACGAGATTGGCCCGGAAAAGATCATCGACACCTACGCGGCTGCAACGCAGCACGTCGATCAGGGCTTGTCGCTGACGCTGTTCTTCCGTGATACCGCGACGACACGCGACATCAACCGCGCACAGATCTATGCGTGGAAGAAGGGCATCAAGACCATTTACTACATCCGCCTGCGCCAGATGGCGCTTGAAGGGACGCAGGTTGAAGGCTGCGTTTCCTGCGCCCTATGACCAAGGTGAAACCAATGAATATGCAGTTTAAAAACAATAATGCGAAAAAGCCCGGTCTGGTGCGTGCGATCAACTGGAACCGCATTGACGATGACAAGGATCTCGAAGTCTGGAACCGTCTAACCGGAAACTTCTGGCTGCCTGAAAAAGTACCTCTGTCCAATGATATTCAGTCGTGGGAAACGCTTAAAGCCGAAGAAAAGCAGCTGACCATCCGTGTGTTCACGGGCCTGACACTTCTGGATACGATCCAGAATGCGGTTGGTGCTGTGACCTTGATGGATGATGCATCGACCCCGCATGAAGAGGCTGTTCTTTCGAACATTTCCTTTATGGAAGCGGTTCATGCGCGCTCCTATTCGTCGATTTTCTCGACATTGTGTCTCACACCAGATGTCGACGATGCCTATCGCTGGTCGGAAGAAAATGAGTTCCTGCAGAAAAAGTCGCAGCTCATTCTTGATAATTACCGCTCTGACGATCCGTTAAAGAAAAAGATTGCCAGCGTATTTCTGGAAAGCTTTTTGTTTTATTCGGGCTTCTATCTGCCAATGTACTGGTCGAGCCGTGCCAAGCTTACCAACACGGCCGATCTTATTCGCCTGATTATCCGCGATGAAGCCGTCCACGGCTATTATATCGGCTATAAATATCAGCGCGCGCTTGAGAAACTCGATGAAGCCAAAAAGCAGGAAATCAAGGATTTTGCCTTTGATCTGCTGCTTGAGCTTTACGACAATGAAGTCCGCTATACGGAAGCGCTTTATGACGGCGTTGGCCTCACCGAAGACGTAAAAAAGTTCCTGCATTATAATGCAAACAAGGCGCTGATGAACCTCGGATATGAAGCGCTGTTTCCGCCGGAAGCCTGCAAAGTCAATCCGGCAATCCTTTCGGCCCTTTCGCCAAATGCCGACGAAAACCACGACTTCTTTTCGGGTTCTGGCTCGTCCTATGTGATTGGCAAGGCCGTCGCAACTGAAGACGACGATTGGGATTTCTGATTATCTGTCCACAAATAACTAAAAGCCGCGCTGGTTTTACCAGCGCGGCTTTTTTTGAGCATAATCCGACCTTCGCTAAATGAGGATCGCAACGCGCTCTTATGGCGGCATATTTTCATCCGCGCTCTATTCATTTGCTTTTGAACATTATTCCACGCACAACCTTTGTGTATATTTCGAGCGCGTTTCGATCTGATTGGATCTGATCGGCGCTCTAATCATTTGTTTTAGCGCGCATCTTATCCAAAAACCGTTTCACAGTTTTCGGGATGCGTTCTAGGGAAAGAAGCCGACGCATTGACTGATGATATTGCCCATACTGAGCTGATTGCTGTTTTGACCGCCGTCACAGTCGAGCAACCGCGTGTCATGACTGTGCGACAGGGACACGCTTTGCCCTCTGGCCCATTCGAGATGGAACATCGGTCGCTGCAAGCAGGATTGCGTGCGTGGATACAGGCTGAAACTGCGCATCCTGTCGGCTATCTTGAGCAGCTTTACACGTTTGCTGATCGTGATCGCCATAAGCAGGGGGAGCGTACAATTTCGATCAGCTATCTCGGCCTTGTGCGCGAAGATGATGTAGCTTCCGATCAGGCGAGCTGGCGCGGCTGGTATGAATATTTGCCTTGGGAGGATCACAGACAGGGTGTGCCGGAGATAGTGCTGCATCTTAGTGACAGCCTCGACCGTTGGGCACATGAAGCCAACTCTGTGGAACTGGTGGCGCAACGTCTCAGACGTATCGCTTTTTCGTTTGGTCTTGATGGCGAACGCTGGAACGAAGATTTTGTGCTTCAGCGCTATGAGCTGCTTTATGAAGCTGGTCTTGTGAACGAAGCAAGCCAAGGCAATGCTGAAAACGGACAGCACATGTTTGCCGACCATCGCCGTATCCTAGCGACGGCTATTGCGCGGCTGCGTGCCAAGATCAAATACCGTCCTGTTGTCTTTGAATTGATGCCCGATAATTTTACGCTTTTGCAGCTTCAGCGAACTGTCGAGGCTTTGGCAGGGTTGCGTCTTCACAAGCAGAATTTCCGTCGCCTTATCGAACAACAGGATCTCGTTGAAGAAACAGGCGATAGCGACAGTGAAACTGGCGGTCGCCCCGCCAAATTATTCCGCTTCCGATATTCGATCGTTGAGGAACGTGCATTGACTGCGCGGCATATTGCTGGAGCAAAGCTACCCTTGTCGCGTAACGGTAACTATCCGTAAAGGTTGGCGATTCTGTATGATGATTGAGGATCAGAAAAGCAAAAATCCCGGACGAAGCCGGGATTTTGTTGCCTATACTTAACGGAAAACTGGAGCGGGCGAAGGGATTCGAACCCTCGACCCCAACCTTGGCAAGCGTAGAATTGCGCCGTCAATAGGTTCATCCATGATATTACAGATTTCCCCCCTTTACACAATGGACCACGTTCTTGTCGGCTCGACGGAGGCATCAAATCTTAGACAGAATGATAGCCAGATTCACTGACGTGAATTGCAATCAAGCAATGAAACGGTGACCGGACAGTGACCGACGGCTATTTTTCCGCATTCGGTTCCGATATTGAAGCGACTATTATACACATTCCAAATCTACCGCTGTTCGTTTTCCCCATACGCAGTACTTTGTGGGTAGCCGCTCCGTGCGCGCTACAGAATTCCGAACCGTACATAGGGTGTGGGCTACATGGGCGCGCGCGTGAGGCTCTACCGACCACAAAAGGTGAACAGAATGAAAATTGATTTACATCCATGGAAAATTCTGACACGCTTCTCAACGTAGCTGATGAAGAACGCTGACGCGCGGGTAGTTCCGCCTTCATGATGTAGTGCTTCAGACATAACGACCGAGGAAACTCCTAATAGGTCGAAAAGTTCTGCAGAGCGCTGCCGGTTGCATTCAACACCCACATTTAACTGGGGTGAGAATGCGCGGGCGGCGTTTTTTGTTGCCCGTCATTTTCGCCTCCAATCATTAGGAGATGAGTTGATGGAAAATCAACTTGCGCAGAACTACCCGCTTGAGCGTCTTTTCACCATTAAAGAAGCAGCTGAGGGAATCGGCGCGAAGGAGTGGCAACTCCGACGCGCCATAAAAGCAGGTCACATTCCAAGTTATTCGCCGTATAATTCGCGGCGCTTGGTTAAGCTGTCAGAAGTGATAGCCCATATCGACTCCTGTAGGCAGGGAGGAGTCAACTAATGTCTATCAAGTTCACTTTCCCCGAAGGTAACAGCGACGAGGCAGCAGAGTTCCTCGAGCATATGTATCCCGGCCAGCGCCGCCATCTGGTTGCTCTTCCGCTAAAGGGGAGGCTTGAAGCCTGCACGTTCTCCCCGAGTGAAGATGACGAGATGCGCGCTTGGATCGAGGCGCGGCAAGGCGAAGACAACGTCTACTTTCACGTGAATGGCCTGCGGCCCGGCATCATGAATAAGAAAGCTAATAAGAATGATGTTGTCATAGCGAACTTTTTGCACATCGATATCGATGATCCTGATGCTCTGGAGCGTGTTCTTGCTTTTTCGCCGCCGCCAACAGTCATTGTATTCTCTGGCGGAGGTTATCATGCCTACTGGAAGCTAAAGGAGCCTAATGACGATTTGGATCGCGTTGAAACGACCAACGTTGGTTTGGCAAATGCGCTTGGCGGCGACAACTGTCATAATATCGACCGTATCATGCGACTGCCGGGTACAGTGAACATTCCTAACGCGACGAAGCAGTTGAAAGGGAGAAAGCCCACAGTTGCCCGAGTTGTGAAAGCAGATTGGTCGCTGACCTATTCACTGAACGATTTTCCGCTGGGCGATGGACCAGAACGAGCTGGCCCAAAAAGTTCTGTCGCGCAAGACGCACCGGTTGTTACGGTCGACATGGATTCACTACCTTCGACTTTGACGCTCACCACTCGCTCGCTTATCGAATTAGGTGACGATCCCGAAAGGCCAAGAGATAAGCCAGACGCGCGGTTTCGGTCGCGTAGTGAGACTATATACCGTGTCGCATGTGATCTTGGTCGGGCAGGCTGTTCCGACGAGGTTATTGCCGGTGTGCTTATAAACCCGGCCTTAGGAATTGCGCGATCGGTGCTGGAGAAGAAAAAGCCAGAACAATATGCCTTACGACAAGCGCGTTCCGCTTTGGCTGCGATAGCGGATGGCTGGCCCGACGTTGATAAAAATGGCCATCCCAGACCAACTATGCGTAATTCAGTCCTCGCACTTCAGCGCTTGGGGTTCAGCTTTTCTCACGACCTGTTTCGCCACCGGAAGGTTGTCAATGGCAAACTGCTGGATGAGCATGCAGGTGAAATTAGTGACGACGCTTGCGCTTTGTTGCGTGCATTTGTCATCGAAAAGTTCAACTTTGACCCCAGAGCAGAGAATGTTCGTGACGCTGTTAACCAACTTTGTCTGGAGCATTCGTTCCATCCGATCCGGCAAATGCTGGACGGACTAACGTGGGACGGCATCTCGCGTGTCGATAGCTGGCTCATTCGATATATGGGCGCTGACGACACTCCGTTAAATCGAGCAATAGGACGCATTTTGCTCGTTGCGGCGGTGAGGCGGGTTCGAGAACCCGGTGCCAAATTCGATACCATCGTGATTCTCGAAGGCAAACAGGGAACCGGCAAGTCCACGGCATTGCGCGTTCTGGCTGGCCTTGGAAACCATTCTGACAATGAATTGCTAACACTCGACACCAAAGCCCAGATGGAAGCCATGGAGGGAGTCTGGATTTACGAGTTGAGTGAAATGTCCGGTCTTAACAAAGGGGACGTTGAACGCATGAAAGCGTTCGCTTCACGTGACGTTGATCGGGCACGAATGGCCTATGGACGCTTTTCGGAATCACGTCCCCGACAAGCCATCTTTATTGGTACGACGAATGAATCCAAATATTTGAAGGACCGCACCGGCAATCGTCGTTTTTTGCCCGTTAAAACCGGGGAGATAGACATTCCCGCCCTTGAGCAAGATCGCGACCAGCTTTGGGCGGAGGCGGCGAAGCTGGAAGCTGAAGGTAATAGTATTGTGCTACCGCGGGAACTTTGGGCGGTCGCGGCTGCCGAACAGGAGGATCGTCTGGAAGACGATCCTTGGTTGGAAAAGCTGGCTGCAGTCAATGGAAAAGCAGCAGGCGACAAAGTTCGCGCTTCCACCGCCGAGTTGTTGGCGGACGTTCTATCCATCCCGTTTGAGCGCCAGCACAATGGTCATATGAAGCGGGTTTCTACCTTGATGCGGGAACTTGGCTGGGAACCGGACAAATTTAAAGTTGGGTCAAAAACCATACGTGGCTTTTGCCGACCAAAGCTTGAAGAGCACGTTGACGACGAACCGCAACGGGGGGACCACATTTCCTTCTAGTGTGGTGGCGGTGGCACCGGTGGCACGTGCTGTAGGCGGCGCTGTGTGCAGCGGGGTCTTGGTGAAGTAGCCCGCTGAGTGGCCGGGACCGTAGGTGTGGCGTGCCACTACCGCCACCCGCCACCGTGAGCGATATTTCTGTATTCCTGCGTGGCGCAGCCACGCTGCCTACCGGGCGACTGGCCGTCCGTGTGGGCTACTGGAACACTGCTGGCGGGCTTTGCTGCCCTTGTTGCTGCTGTTCCAAGTCGTAGTCGCCAGTTGTCGTGAGAGTTCTGCAAGGGTCTTGAGCGGCGATTTCAACCTCGGTGAGGGAGGAATCAAATCCACTCAAGACCGCGTCGTCTCGCGGTCTCACTTTTCAACGACATGCAGAGGTTACACGGCTGGTTACAATTCGAGCCATTTCTAGGCTTTTCCAGACAACTGACGATTAATTGTGCTGGTTGTTTCGCCGTGTTTTTCTCGCAATTTTTGTCAAATGCGAGCAAGAAAATGAAAGACTTCAATATCTCAATTACTAGTACCACGCGTCGTCGCAAGCTGAGTGATGGAACCATTGCCGAATATCCGCAGTGGTATTGTGAGTACAAAGACCCAATCTTGAATAAGCGTCGCCGCCGCGCTTTCAATCGTAAGAAGGACGCCGAAGCCTTCCGCAACGATTTGTTGGTAAAAGTCGTGGATGGCCGGTATGTGGACGAGCGGAAAGCACCGACGGTATCGCAGGCTATTAATCATTGGCTGGAAGATCGTGAAACCAAGATCAAATCCTCGACGTTTCAGGGCTACAAGGTCGTAGTCAATGGCGCGATCCGGGGACCTCTCCTAATTGGGACGGCGCGTGAACGGGCGAAATTCACGGAAAATGGAGTTCCACCAAAAGATGCCCGCTTCGTGAAACTGTTGGGCAACGTCAAGCTGAGCGAACTGACCACCGCGATGATACGGGCATGGTATAAGTCGGTAGCAGAGCAGTGTGGTACCTACACCGCCAATCGTGCCAAAAGCCATCTCAAATCCATTCTGGCCCTTGCGGAGGAAGATTTCTTGGTCCGCTCGCCGTCGATGCCGACCGGGTTGGTGCGAGCCCGAACCCGTCATCGACGCGTCATCCTCATGCCGGAACATATCGCCAAGTTGATCGCCGCCGCCAAGCGTGATCCTGAATGCGGCGTCTATTATGCCTTTCCATTCCTTGCCGGTACGCGTCCGTCGGAACAGTTGGGCTTGTTATGGAGCGATGTCGATTTTGAGAAGAACCTTATTCGTATCTGTCGCATTCAGGAGCGCGACGGATCGCTGACGGAAACGACCAAGACCGAAGCCGGAACGCGTGATGTCCCGATGAGCGCGACGTTGCGCGAGATGCTGCTGGCGTGGCGTGTGCGATGCCCACGGAGGAAAGGAGAATTGCACCGCGTCTTTCCGGGGCCGGGAAGGCTACAGGCATGGCCGTTGCCGCGTCTTGGCGGAGGAGGAGCGTTGCTATACCAGAATTTTCGGAAGCGGTTTTGGGTGCCAGCGTTCAAGCAATTGAATGTGCCTTACGTGACACCGCATTCGGCACGACACTCGTTCATTTCCACCTTGCAGGCGGAAGGCATCGAGGTTGGGCTGGTGGCAAAAATTGCTGGCCACGCTAATCCGACCGTGACACTTGGTCATTATACGCAGGCTGTACGCAATGCCGATGTTGCTATCGAAGCGCTGGACCGAGCTTACGCTCGGTAAGACAAAGCGGGCGTCGATTGAAACCGACGCCCGCCAATTTGTTCCGTTGTTTGTTTCCGGCTGGTTACTCCGGTTGAAGGGCGATGTAGTATCCACCCTCGCATTCACCGAATTCTTCGAGTGCTTCATCAATCTCATCTGCGGCAATGCCCAGCAGTTCAGAAGCCTGCTCCAAAGTAATCCATTCTTCCGCACCGTTACGCTTATCTCTCACCATGATGTGCATCGTGTTCTCCTGTCTGTTCCCTAAAAAGAAAAACACGGAGAAAATCCCAGCATAATTATTTACGTAAATTCATAGTGTTATCCGAATTTCGATTGATGCAGCGCTGCCACAACGGTCTGCCTCGCTGGGAAGTGGACTGAGGACGCGCGCTGCTGCCTGCCCGCTATGTACGTAGCTGACCCGGTGCCTGCTGGTTTCGCGTATGCCTTCCTGTGGCGAGGCGTATCAGTCGCGTAGTGCAGCCGTCATGACTGCACTGACTTCCGGTTTCCGGGGTGAGCTGTTCGCATCTCCCCCCACAAACGATATTGTTGGACAATTACAAGGGACCCAATCTGCATTGCGAACACCTTCAGCGGTATACCTAGGTACACTAGCCCAATCGGAACTATGCGCAGGTGTTGATCTTTCCGCTCTTCACCATTTCCTGCCATTTCGGTCCAAGTGTCTGCCGGGCTGGGATGGCGCGTTGCGCTCCGGCCTCACCGTCACGGAACATATAGATCGCAAATGCCTGCTCATGACGACCATAAATCACCGGAATGCCCGGTTGGTAAGTTGTTGTTCCACTGTAGTGGCCGTTATTGATATAACCTGATGTTTTATAAGAGCCGGGTGTTTGGGCCATCTGGACATTGTTGGCGCTTCTAGCATCGACGATGATATATCGGTCATATCCAGCTTTGATCGTTTCGATTGCCGCCTGCATTTGGGCGACCTTGGCTGCGCCAGTACTGCCACAAACGGGTGCGGCACTGGTTTGGATGATGGCCGTGTTCGCGGAGGTCCGCACGGCGCTGGATGAAGTGCACGCGGCCAAGGCAACTGCGGGCGCGACGAGCGCTAGTGACTTCAGGGTGTTCATATGTCTATCCTGTTGAAAATGATAAGAATTCCAAAAAACATGACGGAAAATCGCCGTCAATTATCCCCTGTCAGCGTTTTATCTTCGAGATATTCGGCTTTGATAAAGCGTGGTTCCCAACGATGCGCAGCAGCTTCGGCAGCAAGCCGCAAGCGGTCCGGGCTACGGGGATGCAGAATCAAAAAGAACACTACATGAGCAGTGGTGAACGCCCACATTGAACACCCCGGCGCACTGGCGCGTAGCTGTTCCGAACGCTGAGCTAGAAAAGCCTTCCGCTCAATGCGTGGAAAATGCTGGTAGATGAGCAGTGATTTGCCCATGCCGTAGAATTCAGCGACTTCATCCAGATAAAGGTACTTGGACGAATTCTTCCGTCCCTTCCGCAAAGACACTTCCAAGCCGTTATCGGGATCGAAGAAAATGAGATCGGTATGACCAAGCGCAGAGGTACAGCGATCCATGAATATCTGTCGCCCAGCAATGTCGTCCGGCAATAGTTCGTTAAAATACTTTGCCTGCGGAATTGCGCCGATGTCTTCAATCTCCTGCAAACGGCGGCGATCCGGCTGGCCCGCAGCGTAGGTCAGAACGTCGAACAGTTCCGGATCGAAAGGTCGGAACCCATCCGGCTGCTGCAAGTAGCTGAGCTTATTCCCATCTGTGCGTCCGTCTTCCGGTGTGAGCATCCAACAGACGCCTATAGAGTTCGTGCCGCTCGCCGACAAAGCCCTGAGCAAGGCGTATTTTCGGTAGTCGTTTATGTCCCCAACGTATTGATGCTTCAAGCTCGCCTCCCGAATCAAATGGCGTGCCTAATATGACAAAATACCCTAATTTGGGGTATTCAAAAATCGGGTTCAAATAGGTTGCTGATTATCAAATTTGGCGGTCCTATTGTCATCTTTTCAGCCCGAACTCTATAACACGATGATTGAGTTGCTTATTGCGGCTCGAAAAAACGCAGGCATTACTCAGGTCGAACTTGGCAAACGGATTGGCCAACGTCAAACTTTCATCTCAAAATTCGAGCAGGGCGAGCGTAGGCTCGATATTGCTGAATTTATAGCGGTTAGCCGGGCAATCGGGGCCGATCCGATCCAGATCATAAAAAGTTCTGAAACGGCAGGGCTTTGAGTTCTAGAATCTAGAAGCCTTCGCCTCTACAACTGTAATTTCCCGGTCTTATTAATATATTTACGGGTCTTCGTTCACGGCCGAAAAATGTTCAGTTTCGCGGGCTGCTTATGCACTATATTGAAGGAGCCAAGGCGAAATGGCGCCCTCTTAAATATGCTACAATTATTGGATTCGTGAAAAGAAATGCCGGATACGGAGTGGACTAGTGGAATTCCCCGCCCGCTCTCGAGATGTTGCAATTTAAATAGCATTTCTACCTCGTCAGCGGTGTTTCAGTTTGTGAAACTGCCTATCATCTTACCTTCTATAATTTCCAGTTATCGGCTCCGAGTGAAAAAACTAAGTTTTTTGTTTAAAAAGTGAAATTTACTGAACACGAAAGCGCAGATTTTGTTAACCCTAAGTTAAATATATTGAGTGGAGAGTAGTTTTTGCGATTTTTAGCGGGTGGACCATCAATACCAGATGATCTTCTTCTAGCCAGAGATCAGGGCCGCGTAATTTTCTTCTGTGGGGCGGGAGTTTCAAGAGCGCGTGCTAACTTGCCCGATTTTTTCGGGTTAGCTCGGAAAGTTGTTTCTAAGAGCCTGAATCATAATGAATGTAACGATATC
>NZ_NNRJ01000072.1 GCF_002252445.1 Brucella thiophenivorans | reverse complement strand
AATTTGGATCAGATCGTTATGAGTCTACGGCCTAGATACCGCACCGGAAGCGATTGCGGTATGACGTCATTCAAACGAGCTGCTTGGAATGTATGCTACGTGCTCGTGCAACCACTGAAATGTTAGCATAAAGCGCTGGCAACGGCTGGATGATAGCTGCTTTTCAAATCAGACCAAAGCTTCGGATTGCAAACGCTTCGAAGTCGACCGGCTCTCTTCACAGCACGTAGCATCTACAACTAATAGCATTTATTTTCCGAAGCTTTTTTTGCAATCCGCATAATGTCTTATCAAAACGAAAAGTCTTTCTACCCATATTGTCACTTCTGACATGTCTTTTGAGCAATTTCACTTATATATGTTGCCACAAGTTTAGAGTACCTCTAGGTACAGCTCGGGAGGAGCCATCGGTTTTGTGGTAGCAGTGATACTTCACTGTTTCAGCCATTAAAGCGGGTAGGAAAGAAGCCAGGAAGCGGAGCTTCTTGATTGTCTCTGACCTGCTTCTACCGTTTGAAATGTTGAACATTGGGCCGAGAGCGTGAACCTCAAGTTGAAGAACCATCATGACATCTGGGACATTGTTGACGCAAAAAGCGCTGACTATTTCGAACTGAGCGATACGGTTTGGGATAACCCGGAAACGAATTACGAAGAATATAAATCAAGCGACGCACATGCGGCACAGCTTGAAGCCGAAGGCTTCCGTGTGCAGCGTGGTATTGCGGGCCTGCCAACCGCTGTAATGGGAGAAGCGGGTGAAGAAGGTCCGGTCATCGCCATTCTGGGCGAATTCGATGCGCTTCCCGGTTTGAGCCAATTTGCCGGTGTAGCGGAAGCACAACCGATTGAAGCGGGCGGCAATGGACATGGCTGTGGCCATAACCTGCTTGGTTCCGGTTCCCTTCTGGCAGCTGCTGCAGTGAAAGAATATCTCAAAGCCAATGGCATCAAAGGGCGTGTCCGCTATTATGGTTGCCCCGCTGAAGAAGGCGGATCGGCCAAGGGCTTCATGGTGCGCGAAGGCTTGTTCGACGATGTCGATATTGCTTTCTGCTGGCATCCGGCACCTTTTGCGGGCGTCAACGATCCGGTTTCACTGGCTTGTAACGAAATCAATTTCAATTTCACTGGTCGGGCCGCTCATGCCGCATCCGCTCCGCATCTTGGGCGCAGCGCGCTTGATGCCGTGGAACTGATGAATGTTGGCGTCAATTACATGCGCGAGCATATGCCGTCATCAGCACGCATTCACTATGCAGTCACAGATACGGGTGGTTTTGCCCCCAATGTCGTGCAGGCAAAAGCCAGCGTGCGTTATCTGATCCGTGCGCTTGATCTGCCGCAAATGCAAGTTTTGCTGGAGCGCGTCAAGAAGATTGCCGAGGGTGCGGCTCTGATGACAGAAACAACGGTGAAGAGCGAGATTGTCAGTGGTGACGCCAATCTTATTGGCAATCCGGCGCTGGAACAGCTGATGCAGCGTGAGCTTGATCGCCTTGGTCCGCCGGTTTTTGATGATCAGGATCGCGAAACGGCAAAGCGTTTTCAGGCAACACTGACCAAAGAAGACATTTCCGATGCATTCCGTCGCTTCGGTGTTCAACCAAATGCTGAAATTGCACTTTGCGAAGGTATTTATGAGCCTTACAAGGGCGATAACTCGCTTGTTGGTTCAACGGATGTGGGCAGTGTAAGCTGGGTTGTTCCGACTGTGCAGATGCGCGGTGCAACATGCGCAATCGGTACGCCGCTTCATTCATGGCAGATGGTGGCGCAGGGTAAATTGCCTGCGGCGCATAAAGGCATGGCCCATGCCGCGAAGATTATGGCAAGCACAGCGATAGAGTTGTTCCGCAACCCGGAGCAGATCGATAAAGCCAAGCAAGATCATGAAAAGACGCTGAATGGCGCTGTTTTTGTGAATCCGATCCCGGATGATGTTCAACCAGCCTTGCCTGTTTCTGATAAATAAGCACCAGCCTACAAGAGATACCCGGAAAACAAGATGACGTTTATTCCCCTATCCCCCACACGGCCTGAGGCATCATGAATGCTTTTTTCGATATTCTGAGCTTCGGGCCTGACGGCTGGGGCCATGTGCTGATGATGGCGACTTTGGTGACGATTTCGCTTGCGGTGCTGGGTTTTCTGCTGGGCGCAATCATCGGTGTATTGGCGGCCTGGGCAAAGATTTCCGGCGGACGCACGCTGCGTGGTGTTGCAGATGCATACACCACAATCATTCGCGGCATTCCCGACCTTCTGGTCATCTATCTGTTCTATTTCGGCGGTAGTGCCGCTGTAACAGCAATTGGACGTTTCTTCGGCGCGCAGGGCTTTGTCGGCTTTCCGGCATTCCTTGCCGGTGTACTCGCAATCGGTATTTCTTGCGGCGCCCATCATACAGAAGTCTTCCGTGGTGCATTTCGTGCGGTTTCAAAGGGTGAGCTTGAAGCAGCCTCTGCTTGCGGCATGGGGCAAGCACTTAAGTTCCGTCGCATCATTGCGCCGCTCGCACTTCGTCATGCGCTGCCGGGTCTTGGCAATGTCTGGCAGGTTGCACTCAAAGAATCCGCGCTGATTTCGGTTGTCGGCGTGGTTGATATTCTGCGTCAGGCGCAAATTGGTGCAGGTTCGACCGGCTTGCCGTTCAACTTCTACCTGATCGCCGGTGCGCTTTATCTGCTGATTTCATCGGTTTCCGGCACCATCCTGCAAAAGGCGGAACGTCACTTCTCGCGCGGCGTCCGGAGGGCATCATGAACCTTCAGTTCTATACCGAATCCTTCATGCAGATGATGAGTGGCGTGCCGCTGACCCTTCAGCTTGCGGCAAGCTCGATTGTCTTTGGCGCTATTCTCGCTCTGCTTTTTGCGCTGATGCGTCTGTCGGGGATTACCGTTCTCGACTGGATTGCGCGTCTTTACGTGTTTGTATTTCGCGGCACACCCCTGCTGGTTCAGATATTCATTATCTATTACGGCCTCAGCCAGTTTCCGTCAGTGCGTTACTCGTTCCTGTGGCCTATCCTGCGTGAGCCATATTGGTGTGCGATCATTGCGCTGACTTTGAACAACGCAGCCTATGCCAGTGAAATTATTCGTGGTGGTTTGTTGTCAGTTCCCAGTGGCCAGATAGAAGCTGCAAAAGCCTGCGGCATGTCTCGGTTCACAAGCTTTCGCCGCATCATGATGCCGCTCGCTATCCGTCAGGCGCTGCCGGGCTATGGCAATGAAATGATCTCCATGGTCAAAGCAACGTCGCTCGCTTCCATCATTACATTGATGGAAGTAACCGGCATAGCCGCCAAGCTGATCGCGGAATCTTATCGTGCGATTGAAGTGTTCGTTATTGCGGGCGCCATCTATCTCGCCATCAACTTCGTTCTGACACGCGTGCTTATGTTCACTGAATACAAGCTTACGCCTTATCTGCGCCAGCCTGTTGTTAAGATCGCTACCGAAGGAAAAACATCGTGAGTAAACCTGTGTCACAAACCTCCCCGGTTGCACTGAAAGTTGAAAATCTGCGCAAGAGCTTCGGTGCCAATGAAGTGCTCAAGGGCATCTCTCTGGAAGCGCGCGAAGGCGAAGTTATTTCGATCCTCGGCTCTTCGGGTTCGGGTAAGTCGACCTTCCTGCGTTGCATCAATCTGCTGGAAACGCCGACTGCGGGTACGGTGACCGTTTCTGGTGAGACCATTCGCATGGCGAAGAACTCAAAGGGCGAAGCCTATCCGGTTGATAAGAAGCAGGTCTCGCGCATCCGCTCCGAGCTTGGCATGGTTTTCCAGAGCTTTAATCTTTGGTCACACAAGACCATTCTCGAAAATATCATAGAAGCGCCGATCTATGTTCAGGGCCGTTCGCGTGCGCAATGCGTGGAAGAAGCGGAAGCTTTGCTCGCTAAAGTTGGCATTGCCGACAAGCGCGATTTCTATCCAGCACATTTGTCTGGTGGCCAGCAGCAGCGCGCAGCCATCGCGCGTGCGCTCGCCATGAAGCCGAAGGTCATGCTGTTTGACGAGCCGACCTCCGCACTTGATCCGGAACTGGTCGGCGAAGTGCTGCGCGTTATGCGCGGTCTTGCAGAAGAAGGCCGTACCATGCTGGTTGTCACACATGAAATGGGCTTTGCCCGTGACGTGTCCAATCGCGTGGTTTTTTTCCACCAAGGCCTGGTCGAAGAAGATGGTGCACCTGAGGACGTATTCGGAAATTCGAAATCCGAGCGTTTCCGCAAGTTTATCAGCGTTGATAACGCAGCCTGATTATTTCAAACAATGCTGATTTATGCCAAAAGGCGTGTCAGCAAATAACTCTAATAAGGTAAGTCAAATGAAGACCACAGGATTGATCAAAGCCCTGTTCGTTTCGGCCCTGGTTCTCACAACCGCTTCTGCACACGCAGAAGAAAAGAAATGGGACAAGATAACGATCGCAACCGAGGGCGCTTTCCGTCCGTATAACTTCACCAAGCCAGACGGCACGCTGGATGGTTATGAAGTTGATCTCTACAAGGATCTCTGCGCGCGCATGAAGGTCGAGTGCACAATGGTTGCACAGCCTTTTGACGGCATCATTCCAGCACTCAATGCTGGCAAGTTCGACGCGATCATGGCTGGCCTCACCGCGACGCCAAAGCGTGAAGAAACCATCGATTTTTCAGTTTCCTATGGCTTGACGCCGCAGACCTTCGCAACGCTGAAAGACAGCCCGTTTGCCAAGCTGCCACACACTGGCGAAACACTTTATCTCGCCAAGGATGAAGCTGCTTCCCAGAAGGTGATCGATGAGGTTGCCGCTGAAATCAAGGGCCGCACCGTTGGTGTTCAAACCGCTTCGCTTGGTCTTTCGCTTCTCGACAAATATTTCAAGGATTCGGCTGACATCCGCGAATACAAGACCACGGACCAGCACGATCTTGACCTGAAGTCCGGTCGCGTCGATCTGGTTGTTGCCTCGCTGGCTTACCTTTCAGATGCTGCAAAGAAGCCAGGCAACGAAGACCTTGTCATGACTGGCCCATTCTTCAAGGGCGGCATTCTTGGTCGCGGTGTGGCTGTGGGCATTCGTAAGAATGAGCCAGAACTCCAGAAGATGTTCAACGAAGCCATCGAAGCAGCCAAGGCGGATGGTACGATCAAGACGCTTTCCGAAAAGTGGTTCGGTTTCGACGTTACCCCATAATCATTGGATAAAACGCCGCCTGATGGGCGGCGTTTTTTTGGCCGATAGAGTTTTACTGCAAGATATGTTTAGCAGGCGCGCACGATTAGAAGTGCATATATCAGCTGGCTGGCATCTTGGAGTGAGATGGAGCTTAACACCTTGTTTATAGGATCGAACCGCAGCATGTCTGTGCTGCTCAAGCGAGAGCGCTGATAATGTGTGGCGTGAAATCCGCGCATTCGTCGCTTGATATGTGGCAAAGCGAGCAAAATAGCAGTGCTTTTATTGCTGGTATTGTCGTCAACTAAAAGCGCATCAAGTCTGTTTCTAGTCGGCGGCGTCAAAGCAGTCAAATTTACTACGCTATTACGTTGAAAGTCCCGCGAAATTTTGGCAAGTGTAGATGTGAACCATTTGCGGGGGGAGATGCAGTGGCTAATATCCCTTTGACGCGCGGCCATTTCCTTCTTCCCTTTGCTGGAATTCTTGACGAAATTGGTGCACCAACCGCTTCTCTTTTAGAAAAATTTCGTTTGCCATCGTCTCTTGAAACGAAGAGTGATCTGTATATTCCGCTATTGCCGGCGATACGATTTATCGATAGTGCCCACAATAGTCAGGATATTGAAGATTTTGGCTTTTTAGCCAGCCAGCGGCTTCACTATTCCCATCTCAGAGAAAAAACCAGAGCTCTCATCGCCCATGCCCCGACACTGCTTGTTGCGTTGCGACATGCCTGCAATGAGGCCTCACGCGAAGACACAATCCTGAGCATGTGGATTGAGTATGACGATGATCATGTTCGGATTTGCAGCAGGCTTGTCGGGACAAACAAGCTCCTGCATCTATCTGGAACATGCGCAATGGCTTCAGAATATTTTCTCTGTCTACATCGTTCGTCAATTTGCAGGTGCCAACTGGGCACCGCCCGTCATGGCTTTTGAGGCGCATTACATGCCGGGCATCGCGACGCAATCGTTTTGGCCAAGCGTGCGCTTTCTGTCTGGACAGCACGCTTCCTGGATCAGCATACCCAACAGCTGTCTCAGTCTTTCCAATCTTTCTAACGAGTTGTTTGATCTGCCGCATGAGCACGAGGAGGGGCCATCTGGCTATGATTTGGTCGGAATTCTGAAATTAATGTTGCCACCCTATCTCGACGGAAGAGTTCCCACGCTTGCCCAGGTTGCAGAGATGGCCGGGGTCAGTACGCGTACCTTTCAGCGCAAACTCTCACATGTTGATTTGGTATTTTCCGACATAATCGATACCGTGAGATTTGAGCGTTCCAGCGCTCTTTTGCGCGATACTGATTATAAGATTATTGATGTTGCATTTGCGTCTGGCTACTCTGACCCGGCACATTTCAGCCGTGCTTTTCGCCGAATTTCGGGGGTTACACCACGTCAGTTTCGTGAGCAGTCGCGATGACTGTAAGTATATTTCATTTGTGAAATGTGAGTCTTTCTAAGTCGGCTTCTTTTCAATGACAGAAATACCAGTGTTGGCGCGTCTTTGGCACAAAATGGCAAGACTAACGTTGCGCCTGTGCTAGAAACGATTTGATTGAAATTTGTTGGCTGAGCAAAAATGATTGGCCAAACGCTGTTTAAACTAATCCGTGTTGCATCCCGTTATGGGGCATCGGAGTCGCTAATCACATTGAATGAAGAGGTAACCCATGTTCCGTTCGGTTGGGATCAGTCTCGCAGTTGCTTCCGTTCTATGGACCGGCAGTGCATTTGCTGAGACGTCAGGCAGCAAAGTTCCGG
>NZ_NNRJ01000071.1 GCF_002252445.1 Brucella thiophenivorans | reverse complement strand
ATATCGTTACATTCATTATGATTCAGGCTCTTAGATAATCCCCGTGGCTTTATCAGCCAGCCATTGAGGTGAGAACCGGAAGATTCTAATGCCCGGCGGTCCGATCTCGGGGCCCAGTGCATTTCGGCGAGCACCTCACTTTGTGAATTCAGCAATAGCGTGGGCATACAGGAGTTTTTATTCTTTTATTTCGCAACGAAAGAAATACGAACCGTTTATGCAAAATATGTCTAACTTTTAACGTAGCTGCGCTTGTTCATATAATTATTTTGGAACATCTTTTAATTTATTATTTAGATAAAATTTCTATTTAAATCCTTCATTAGAGTTTATAAATGCTCCGTTCAAAATTGGCCGGTAATATTTATTGATTTAAATATACCGACATTCCTATGAATGCGTTGCGAATATTGCTCAAAGGGTATGCCGATGAAAATTATTGGAATATTATTGCAGAGGGATGAGATCGACGTTGTACTATTTAACGTGCTTTATCATCTCGGAAATGTCGGTCTCAATCGTATCATTTTAGGTGATAACGGCTCCACCGATGGTTCAATGGAGGCTCTCCGCCGCTTAGAGAAAATCGACCCACGATTGATGGTTCTTGAATTGCCGGGAGAGTTCGAGCAAGCAGAACGAGTAAATCAAATGTATCAATTGGCACTAGACTTGGGGGCCGATTGGGTCGTGCCATTAGATGCTGATGAATTTTTATCAGTCAATCGCCGCTCGCTCGAAAGTTTGCTACTTAATAATAAAGCTACGGTTCTCAATCTAGAAATAAGAAACTTCGTCCAAAAACGTACTAGCATGACTAAGCGAATGCTGAATATCGCGACCATGATCTATACTGCGGTCCCTTCCCCGTCGGCTGAAAATGCGATGTCACTTGTTTGTGATGGCAAGATAGGGTTCGTTGAAGCCACTTATCCCCCTAAATATATTTGGAGGGCTGATCGGCAACTCAAGATATGGAAAGGAAATCATGGTGGCAACATATCATTCACAAATAAAAGTCCTAAAATCGAATTGTATCATGTTCCTTTGAGGTCTAAGTCTGCAATTGAGAAAAGAATACAGCGAATAGAAAGACTGGAGAAGGGACCTCCTGATAGTTCTTGGCACATAAAAAGACTAGCTACAGTCGATATCGATGAGGAATGGCGCAGAAACTCGTATAGTGGAGGAGCATTACATGTAAATGGTGAACGTCATGATGTTGAGCTCAATCTATTCTTCTTGAAAATTTTCTTGCGGTTTGCTCCTGTTGTATGGTGGCTATTACGGTAATTAGAAAGGATTTAGCGTACTTAAAATGTTGCAAGCCCTATGCGCTTATTCTGTACGAACAAAAATTGGCTATCGGCGGAAACATTTGAAAATAGTCGATAGGACCGTCAGCGGGGGTGCGGACGAAAACTTGGACTGATTTTACGTCACAATGCCAAGACTGTTTCGATATTCGATTGGGCTTCGTGCGCCAAGTGATATCTTGATCCGCTTCTCGTTGTACCATCGAATGTAGCTATCAACTTCTTTGATAAAATGCTCGATCGTGCTTGACCTCCAATCACGTTGGTAAAAGAGCTCCGTTTTCAGTCTACGAACAAGCCTTCGCATGCAGCGTTATCTGGGGAGCACGCCTTGCGGGACATTGGGCGCACCAGCTTCGCATCACTAATCCTCGTTAGCCAACCCCGCCAGCGATAGTGTGCACCGCGATCAGAATGCACTATCGGCCGCTCATCTCTACCTGTGACAGTTTCTATTGCGGCATCAAGCATCGTGTTGACCAATTCCGCATCTGGTCTCACTCCGATAGACCGCTGATGACCAAACCATCGAAGCAGTCGATGATGGGCGAGAGATATACCTTGCCAGCCGGGATATGGAATTCAGTGTTATCAGTTAGCCATTTCTCATTCGGCGTTGTGGCCTGGAAGGTAACGGCCCGATTGCCACCGCCTTTTGAAGCAAAGCCTCGTGACGTAAGACACGTCTTTAGCGACGTCGTTAATGACGTGTCTTGAGATTGAGGTATACAATGCGGGTGGAGATACTTGGCCACGAACGCCGCCGCCGGTGGCGGGTGGAAGATAAGCTTGCGATAGTCAGTTCGCTTGGGGTTGCTGGCGCGACAGTCACAGAAGTTGCGCTCCGTCACGATGTATCGCGGCAGCAGATTTACATGTGGCGTAGCGAGTTGAAGAGGAAGGGGCTTCTGCCTCCCTCGCCGGAGGCCTTGTTTCTTCCCGTTGACATCACTGTCGCTCCACTCTGTTCTGTTCTGTTCTGTTCTGTTCTGTTCTGAGGCGAACAGTTCCTTCGATGCATCATCTCAATGGTTGAATTGCAATTGCGCTGCGGTCGTCGACTTTGTTTTGGCAGTCAAGTGGATGGTGCGGTGCTGACGCGGCTCATCCAGACGGTGGAACAGGCATGATTGGACCGGGCACCGGCGTTCGAGTTTCCCTTGCCTGTGGCGTCACAGACATGAGGAAGGGTATTGAGGGCCTTTCGATGTTGGCACAAGATGTCTTGCGCCAGAAGCCGACAGGTGGAGCTGTCTTCGCCTTTCGTGGGCGGCGTGGTGATCGGGTAAAGCTCCTATATTTTGATGGTCAGGGATTTTGCCTTTACTATAAAATTCTGCAGAAAGGCCGTTTCCCCTGGCCTTCAGCGGCCGATGGGTCGGCTCGACTGACAGCAGCACAACTGGCGATGCTATGGGAAGGAATAGACTGGAGACGTCCGGACTGGGGTGCTCCGCGGGCACGCATCGGTTGATTTATCTTACTGAAACTACTTGTTTTTATGGCGTTCTGTCCTGACTTATGCTAGTCAGGATCATGTCGAATGCGAGCTCAATTCTTCCCGATGATCCAGCCTTTCTGAAAGCGATGATCACCGCCTTGCAGGCGGAGAATGCGAAGATGTCGGCGGCGTTGAAAGCGCATGACCACTTGATCCAAGGTTTGAGGCTGCGCATTGCCCGGCTGAAGAAACAGGTCTTCGGTAAGTCTTCTGAAAAGATCGAGCGGGAAATTGCGCAACTGGAACTGGCGCTGGGGGATCTGTTGATTGCCAGTGCCGAGCACAAGACCGCGCCCGTCGAAGAGCTTGAAGACTATACGGCTTGCGTCCAGGATGAGACATCACAAACCAGACTGCTGCGTCGGCGTCCGCGCGTATCGGAAATGCCGTTCGCGAACGCCGAGAACTTGATCCCGGTCATTGTTGTCCTGCCTGCGGCGGAGAATTGCGCCTTGTCGGAGAGGATGTCAGTGAAATCCTCGGCATAATCGCAGCGACGATGAAGGTCATTGAGATCGCCCAACCAAAGAAGTCGTGCCGTTGTTGTGAGAAGATTGTGCAGGTTCCAGCGCTCAGCCGCCCGATACCGGGCAGCATGGCTGGTGCCGGTCTTCTGGCCTATATTCTGGTCTCGAAGTTCGACGATCATCTGCCGCTCTATCGCCTCAACGAGATCTTCGCGCGGATGGGTGTCGATATACCTGACAGCACACTGGTGGACTGGTGCGGTCGTGCCATGCAAGTGCTTCGGCCACTGATCGAGCATATTGAGAAGGAGATCATGAAGAGCGATCTCCTCCATGCTGACGATACGCCGATCCGGGTGCTGGATCGGTCGCTGCGCGACAAGGGACTGGGCAAAGGTGTGAAGAAGGGCAGGATCTGGACATATGTCCGCGATCAGCGTCCATGGGCGGGCAGCGCACCGCCGGGTGCGGTTTATTACTTCGCGCCCGATTGGAAGGAAGAGCACGTCCACCATCATCTGCGAGAGGCGAGCGGCATCCTCCAGGCCGATGGTAATAAAGGTTACGCAAAACTTTAATACGAACCTGATGGAGGTGGGAGCCGCCGCTTCCGGGAGGCTTCCTGCTGGGCACATTGGCGGCGTGACTTTCATGACATTTGGACCGCGAACAAATCCGGGATTGCGCGCGAGGCTCTCGATCGGATCGGAGCGCTGTATGATATCGAGCGGGATATCGCAGGTCGGGCCGCCGATGTGCGGTTTGCCGCGTCAAAAGCACAGCAAGCCGAAGGTCGAGAAACTGCATGCATGGGCGGAAAAGCAGTTGCTTCGCATTCCTGGAAAAAGCGAGCTGACGAAGGCTTTGCACTATGGCCTGAACCGCTGGCAGTCTCTCTGCCTGTTCCTGCAGGACGGTCGTGTGGCTATGGACAACAATGCTGCGGAGCGAGCCCTGAGGCCCATTGGTGTTGGACGCCGGAATTGGTTATTCGCGGGCGCTGACACCGGTGCGGAAACTCTGGCACGCGCCATGACGATCATTGAAACGGCGAAGAAGAACGGCATTAACCCGCAAGCCTATCTGGTCGATGTGTTCGACCGCATTCATGATCACAAAATCAATCGGCTCGATGAATTGCTTCCATGGAATTGGGTGCCTCTCGTAGCAGAACATGCTGAGGCAGCCTGATGGCGACGGTCAGATTTGTCTACACCGCAGACTATGTCGCCGAAATGCTCAACGAGGATGTCGATCTTCTTCAAGCGATCATCTACAATGACGACAACTTGACCTATGGAAATATAGTCACTGTCGTAACCGGCGACGATCAAACCACATCCGCTTTGACGGACGACGGCATCGATGAACTCAGACAGATGCTGGCCGACGCACGGCGATCAGCCGAAAAATGGCTCGAATGCTATGTCGACGACCAGGAATTCGTCGAACGTGTCAAAACATATTCCCCACGGTAACAATCGGGCGGTTACCTTTCTTCAAAAGGTCGTGCTCAAGCTGCAGTTTCTGAATATCGTGCTGCAGTGTTTCGAGCTAACGCTCTAATTTTTTCGCTCTGGCACTGGCGGTGAGTTGTTCTTGCGTTTCATGATTGCGGGAGCCTCCGAACCAAGTAACTGGTTTTTCCAGTTATACAGTGTCGGTCTGCATACGCCGAGCTTTTCGGCCAAAGCCTGCGCGCTTTCTTGCCGATTATAAAGCCCGACAACGCCAGCCTTCTTCAACGTCTCCGGATATCGTGGACGTCCAGTTCTTCCGGTGACAGCTTTACTAGTTTCGGGAAACACCTCACGAACCCATGCTGTCAACGTTGCACGGCCGCGATAGCCCAATGCGCGCATCGTTGCAGAAACACAACGACCATGTGTGCGGTAGTGCTCAACAGCCACTTCCTTCTGCGCCTGTGTGAACTTGGGGGCTCGGGGCGCAAATCCTAAACGCAGATCAAGATGGTGCTCATACTCCAGGTACCAGCCCTTCAAAGCATTCTTGCTTGGATAGCCCAACTGGCGAATAGTTGCTTTCGGGCGCTTGCCCAGCTTAACGTAGAGCGCAACTGCTCGCATCCGGTCTTCGTAGGAATACATGAACTACCTCCCTGATAGTCCAAGTTTTCATCCGCACCCCCTCCGGGCTCACTTCTCAGCGGCAATCAACACTTACTTTTTAGTCTGCCATCGAAAACTGCAAAACAGCCAACTTTTGATCAACATCCGTTAATAGGATCAACTTACCTCCTTCAATATCTGTAACGTTGACTGGAGCCAGATTTAGTAAGGTTTGGCACCGTGAATCTGTTGAGCCTTCGCGACAATCCCAAAATGATTTAGCACCTAGGGAGTACATTATTGAGTGCATAAGTGGCGCTGAATTGAAAAAGTACGCGTACCTTTTGTCTTCCGGAATTTTTCCTTTCAAAATAAATGCATCAAAATAATTAATATTCCTGTCGAGTAAATTTTCAATTTTGTTATAAAAAAAAGATGTTACACTCTTATGTTCATTTATATAATTGGCACTGTACAATGTAAATACTGAGCAAAAGTACATCATATTAATAGCATTAAAAATTGTCATAAGTTTACTTCGGTTTAGCAAAATAAACATAAAAACAACCGCTGCAGAAAATGGCAATAATGTCCTTGTTTGTATCACGGGCGCGAGCGGGACAGAAAACGCGAAATATGATACAGCTACTGATGTAGTTGCTATTAATATCAATAAATAATTCCGATTAATAACTAGATTTATTGACAATGATAGAGTTAATATTATTATTGATAATGTAAAACCACCTTTTGACAAAAGTAATTTTACATTGTCGAAAAAGTAAATTTTCATAAGAGAGATATTATTGAGTGCACTACTCAAGTCATGAATCGGTTGAGATTTCCTCCATGGGGCGACATTTAAGCCAAGTTGGCCAGTCACTATGTAAACCATTACTAAAGATATTAAAACGCCGATGATGCATCCGAGTATCCACCATATCGCATGATCAAGCAAAATCCGAAATTTTATATGTTTGTCGCTATTCTCAATCAATTTGTGAATGAAAAGGAGCGGTGTCATGAAGTAAAGGTTCTGCATCCCCCCGAACAAAAAGATGCCGGCAAGAACATAAATGTACTGAAATCTGATTTTTTCTTGGATTAAAGATAGAACAAATATAACCGCAATTGATGGCAAAGTGGTTGCTGGCCACAAACTTTGCTCAACAAAAGGAGGAGAAACAACTATACTAGTTGCAAAAAGAATTCTAATTTCATTCGGAATCTTAGATACAGGTAGAAGTCCATAAAAAAGCAAAAATGATAATGAGATTAATAAGATGCCCCAACTTTCGATAGGAAACATACGTAATACGTCGTGTAAGATGTAATTGAGCCACCTTCCCTCTTCGAGTAACTTAAATGTAAATGAACTATAGTAATGAACTTCATCAAGCCCAAAAACCTTTAAAGATAAGTACGGCTTGTAGACAGAGTAAATAAAAAACGCTGACATTAAATATGTCACATTAGTACTTATTCTATTGCCTAGAAATAGTGATGATCTATAATCTATTCGCATAATTTAATCACAATGTCTTTTCGATAATAAAACGAGGACGTCTCTTGACTTCTAGATATATCTTTCCGACATACTCACCTATTATCCCTAGACTTATAAGTTGTATACCGCCTAGAAATAGGATGGGGAGAACTGTAGATGCCCACCCCGGCACCGCGTGGCCGAAGTAGAATATTTTGACAATTATCACCCAGAGCGCAGTAAAGAGAGCAACCGCGCTAACGCTAAGTCCGAGCGCAGTAACAAATCTTAGGGGTGTAACCGAGAAGGATGTGATACCATTTATCGCGAGGCCTAACATTTTTCGAAGTGTATATTTGGTCTCACCGTATTCTCGATCTTGACGTTCATAATATATTATCGATGTGGGAAAACCGATAGCAGGGATAATACCACGCAGAAAAAGATTAACTTCTTCATGTGCGAGAAGGGCGTTCAATGACTTTCTCGACATTAAGCGGAAGTCCGCATGGTCTTCTATAATGTTCACTCCTAAAGCTTTCATCAGTTTATAATAGCCTGAAGCAGAGTTGCTTTTAAATGCAGTGTCACTTCCTCTTGACGATCTAACTCCTAAAGCTAGGTCTGCTCCACCTTGATAAGCTTTAAGCATACTGGTAATCGCATTGAGATCATCTTGGAGATCTGCATCCATAGTCAGTATAACTTCACTATCTGAGTTGCTCAATCCAGCCAGCATGGCGTTCTGGTGACCGTAATTTCGGCTCAGTTTGATCGCATGAATGGGATGCGATGCCGCAAGCTTTTCTATCAGCTGCCACGTTGTGTCTTTGCTGCCATCGTCTACGAGGATGAGACGGAAAGAATTCATATGGATCTCGGCGTGCTCAGAAAGCCGTTTTAAGAAAGTTATGAGTTTCGGGATCGTGTGTGGGATTGTGTCTTCTTCGTTGAAGCAAGGGATCACGACATCTAGGCTATAATATTTTTTAGTCACGTGAAAATACCCATGTTTTCATGAGGATAAAGAAGGCTGCATTGTATGATGCCATTGCTACGAATTGGGCAACGAATATTGAATCAATTTGCAATTGTACCAAACAATGTAGAACGAAAAGGTTGATTGCGTATGCAATGGAGAAGGCTGCACCAAATTTTGTCATTGAGCCAGTCGAGGACTTTTTGTTGAACGTGAAGCGGCTGTTCAAGAAGTAACTATTTAAAAGTCCGACGCCAAAGCCGATAGCATTACACAAATATGGGTTCATACCCAAAGCTGTGAGAACCGCAATTACCAGAAAGGTTATTGCGGTATTCAGAATTCCAACGATCCCATATTTAATCAGCTGCGATGTCAACGTCTTCGGCCCAGTCTGCGGATAGCCGGAGCATTGAAGCATCAGTTCTAATAAATCAACCCTGTATCGCTCTTGAGCTGCCCTTTTCATGCTCTTGGCCGTATCAAATGGCATATCATGAGAGCAAAGATTGGCAATATTGCTAGAACCGCGATTTCATTTTCAAGAACTAAAACTGAGAGCCTGTTCCAAAATGTGTTGAGCGATTTCA
>NZ_NNRJ01000007.1 GCF_002252445.1 Brucella thiophenivorans | reverse complement strand
TTCCCGGACCAGATTAACCTGGTTCTCGACCTGACCTGTAGCGCGACAATTTAGATGGGAAGCGCGACAAACAAGATGAAGATTTTGGTGCTCGCGATTTGATTAAGATGTACTGAGTATGTGTGTGTTGCAAGGACAATTTTTTGTTGATTGACGCTGCGCGACACGAGGTTGGTTTTTAGATTGACGCGGAAGACGGCACAAAAAAGTCGGCCCTGTTTTGCAGGGGCCAACGTTAATTGTGCGACAGACTACGCAGGTGTTTGTTTGTCGCGGCGCGTCAATCAGTGGAAACTGGTAACGAAAGTGATGAATCTGCTGCGGCCAAAGGTTCACTCTCAGCCTTTGTTACACGCGAGATAGCCGTTTTTCGCCTGTAGCTTTCCACATTCATCTCGAAGATTGTTGCGTGATGAACCAGTCTGTCTACAGCGGCCAGCGTCATGGCTTTGTCGGGAAAGACCTTGTCCCACTCCCCAAAGGGCTGATTTGCAGTGATGAGAATTGATCGTCGCTCGTATCGTGCACTGATGAGTTCAAAAAGCACACTGGTTTTAGCCTGATCCTTGCTCACATAGGCCATGTCATCGAGTATGAGCAGATGATACTTGTCAAGCTTTGCTATTGCACCTTCAAGATCGAGATTTCGTCGCGCGGCCTGCAGCTTTTGAACGAGATCGGTGGTGCGGGTAAACAGCACCCGCCATCCATTCTCAATCAATCCTACGCCGATAGCCGCCGCAAGATGCGACTTGCCGCCGCCCGGTCCGCCAAACAACATCAGATTAGCCCCATTCTTCAGCCAGACATCGCCAGCGACCAATGCCATTACACGGGCTTTTGAGACCATCGGGACGGCTGTGAAGTCGAATGCATCAAGGGTTTTTCCCGGAGGAAGACGTGCTTCGGTGAGATGGCGCTGCATCCGCCGTGTTTCGCGCTCGGCAATCTCGAACTCGGTAAGAGCCGCAAGCAACCTGGCTGCAGGCCAGCCTTCGGTGTCAGCCCGTTCAGTGAAGCTATGCCAGGCCTTGGATATGCCGGGTAGCCGAAGATCAGTAAGCATTAAAGACAGTCGCGCAGTATCGACTTGATCGTGGGACCTCATGCCATTACCCCCACACGCGCGGCGATCAGCTGATCGTAATCGACCAGCTTGCCCAGATCGACATTAACCTGGGGAACGCTGGCCGGGTTGGGTGCGAACCTGACGCGCATTTCATCAAGTGTGGGCAAACTCCCGGCATTAAGCGTAGTCTCAATGGCATCAGCCAATGCAGCCTCGACATTGCGCTCATGAGCGAGGCTGAGCAATTCTACCGTTAGACGGCAGGCATCGCGTTCGGGCAATGCTTCCATGGCGGCGTGATAGAGTTTGCGATAAGCGTCCCTTGGGAAGAGCTGATCGCGATAGATAAGTCGCGGCAAAGCTCCCGGCTTTCGGCGAAGCGAATGAATGACGTGGCGGTAGTTTACAACATGCTGAAGAGGACCAAGCTGGCCGCGCACTCGCGGAAGCGTCATCACATGAGTGCCACCCAGAAACAGTTCGATGTGCTGCTTGAAGAGCCGTGCGCGCAAGCGGTGTCCGATCAGCCGTGATGGAACAGTGTAAAACACCCTGCGAAGGGTAAACCCTCCGCTGCTGGTGACACGAACAATCTCATCTACGCCCTCCGGCTGGCGACCACGCGGTAGCGGAAGCAGGCTTTCACGCTCAGCGGCAATCTCTTTGATCCGGCGCGCATTTCGTTGACCGACAACTTCATCAAGAAAGGCAGCAAAACCAGTGACGTCGGGAAAGTCGCGCGTTGCGCGAAGCAAAAGCGCATCTTCGAGTTCCCGCTTCAGATCGCCATGAGAACCTTCATTGCTCCGTTCTCATGAGCGACGCCACGATTGTTGCGGCTGGCTTTCATACCGTAATGGGCACAAAGAGCTTCGTAGCGCTCCGTCATATCGCGAGCGCTATCAGCGTTGAGATTACGGAATGCAGCCGAAAGGCTGTCCGTACGGTGGTCACGCGGTGCGCCACCCAGCGACCAAAGAGCATTTTGCAAACCAGATGTCAGCGCAGCAAAGCTTTCACCGCCTTCGACAATCTGGGCATGCTCAAAGCCACTATATGCAGACGGAAGTGATAGAGCAGATAATCGAAAGTCACCCCAGCGATTGTAACCTTAAGACCCGGTGCATGGGTGAAGTCTGAAAGCCCCATATGTCCCGGCTCATGAACCTGCCGGAATATGACTTCCTGATCTTCTCCATGGATCGCACGCCATGCGCTGATCCGGCGTTCAAGTGTGCGGCGGATACCAGCTCCCAGTTCAGGGTGGCGCTTGCGAAGCTCCCGAAGAATGCCAACAGGCCGCAGACCCGGTGCGCTTTGCAGCATGGGAACAACTTCTTCTATGAATATCCCGGCCAATGGATCAGGTCGACGGCGCTCGTGTTTGACCTTCTTCTCGCTCGGTAGGCGAGGATCTGTAGATGCGCTGAACCCTGACCTGGCGGCCGCAACAGGAACACTGTGCTTCTCGCGATTTTGCATGTAAAGCCTCGTTTGTTGATCTGTGATGTGTCTGCCGGGCATGCATTCTTCCTTTGTGAGAAAAGAAAAATGCACCCAACACATCGCGATCACCAGACGGCGTGAACCCAACTGGGTTTGCGCCGTCGCGATGAACGTCCCTTCGGTCGGGCAAGCCCTCCCTACGTGACGCTCATCGCGACAAACTCATCTAGATTGACGCTATTCCTACGTTGATTGTCGCTATACACTGACCCTTCTCCCAGCCCGACGCCGGTGTACAGGCCACCGGCTCGACCAGGAAATGACTGCACATTTGCTGAAAGCGGCGATTGTATTGACGCTCTTTACCGACGAAGACTGTTTCCACTGCTGTCTTCATATTGTCGTAGATGCCGCGTGTGCAAGCCCCGCCAAAAAAGGCGAACGCCCGATCATGCGCGTCGAACACCATCTCCTGCGTCTCGCGCGGATAGGCCCGTACATACATCATCCGGCTGTGGCAGAGCCGGATATGCGCAACCTTCACCGCCGTCGTCACACCGCCCAGAACGACAATCTCGTGGCTCCAGTCGAACTGGTAGGCCTCGCCGGGTGCGTAATAAAAGCGGCACATAAGCCTCCGCCGTCACGGCCCCGCGCTCTTTCAACCACGAGCGTGCATAACGCCGGACTGTATCGTAGCCACCCGCGTAACCAAGATCGCGTAGATCTTCGAATATCCGGATCAAAGTCAGGCGTTCGCGCGAGGCCTTCGCCTCATTAGCTAGCAGTATTCCATCAAGATGATCACGCCAGGGACCGAGCTTTGGCTGCGGTTGACGGGAGCGCGCGTATTTGAAATCAGTCTCTTCACTGCGCAGAACCTTCCGCACAACTTTGCGCGAAACGCCCAGTTCCCGACAGATCGCTTTGATTGTTTTGCCCTGCACATGTGCAAGACGACGTATCTTCGAAATAGTCTCCACAATAAGCATCCAATAGAAAACCTCCGATTGAAATCGAAGGTCATGTTNCCCTTTAAACAAGGGGTCCCGTTTGGATGCCGATAACCCCTCAAATGGCGTCCTTATTCCATGCTTAATGACAGACCCTTCGAGGCCTTACGCCCTATGAGTTCATCTGCAAACAATGGACAAATCAACCGGAACGTTTCACACTCAATCCGATCCATCAAATGCCGGGACCGAAAATCTAAATCGGAGCGGTCGCTGCTTCGAGCCATTTGGCCTGTGCGCCATCAAGATGACCAATAAGCTTTTCATGCACGCCTGCGTGATAGGCGTTCAGCCAATCGAGTTCTTCATGCGTGAGCAGTGACTTGTCGATCAGGCGGCGGTCGATGGGGCAGAAAGTGAGCGTTTCAAAGCTCATCATTGGCATCTCGCCGCCTGCTGGCACTTCCGCTTCCTTCACGATGATCAGGTTTTCAATGCGGATACCGTAAGCGCCCGGCTTGTAATAGCCCGGTTCGTTGGAAAGGATCATGCCGGGCAAAAGCTCGTGTGTGCCTTTCTTTGAAATGCTCTGCGGGCCTTCATGCACCGACAGATAGCTACCGACGCCATGGCCGGTGCCGTGCGCATAATCGAAACCCTGTTTCCAAAGCGCGATACGCGCCAGCACATCAATGTCCTGTCCGCGTGTGCCTTTCGGGAAGCGGGCAGTGGTGATTGCAATCATGCCTTTTAGTACGAGCGTAAACGAGCGGATGGTTTGCGGCGCAATTATGCCAATGGCAACCGTGCGCGTGATGTCGGTGGTGCCATCGCGATATTGCGCACCGGAATCGATCAGATAAAGCTCACCGTCGTTGAGTTTGCGGTTTGTTTCTGTGTTGACGCGATAATGTATGATCGCCCCATCGGGGCCTGCGCCGGAAATTGAATCAAACGAAATATCCTCAAGCGGCATCTGGAAATCGCGACCAGCCTTGTCGCGGCTCGCCTCCAGCTTTTGCGCAGCGGAGATTTCATCAACCGTACCTGGCTTTTGATCGTCAAGCCACGACAGGAAACTGACCATGGCCAAGCCGTCACGCTCATGTGCAGAACGCGAGCCTTCAAGTTCGGCCTTGTTTTTAATAGCGCGGGGTAGGCGGGCTGGGTCTTTGCCATGAATCACGCTACCGCCAACGGCTTCTACGGCCAATCGCAGCTTTTCAGCTGCCAATGCCGGATCAAGCAGGATTGTTTCGCCTTTGGCTGCACGAGCGCTCAAGTGACCTTCGAGCTTTGCTGGCTCGTAGAGTGTTGCAAGCTGCGTGAGATAGGCGCGCGGTTCGATGGCAAGCTTGCGCTCGTCAATGAACAGTTCCGGTTCGCCCTCTGCCGGGATGATTGCAAAACTCAGTGGCAGCGGCGTGTTGGACACGTCCTTGCCGCGAATGTTGAACACCCAGGCAACCGACGATGGATCGGTCAGAACGGCGGCACTTGCGCCCGCTGCTGCCACGGCCTTTTGCATTTCTTTGATTTTATCTTCAGCCTCGTGACCCGAAAAGCGGGCGGGCTGAATAGTGACAGGCGCAAGAGGGGCCTCCGGCTGGTCATCCCAGATAAGATCAACCAGATTATGGGCAACCGGTACGAGTCTGCCGCCCTGATTCTCCAGAGCTTCGCGCAATGCGGATGCTTCAGAGATAGTGTGCAGCCACGGGTCAAAGCCAATCGTCAGGCCTTTGCCGTTTTCAGCAAGCCAGCTTGCAGGCGGATTGGTGACAAGGCTTTCGTATGAAAACACATTGCCATCCGTCTGGTTGCGAACCTGCAATTCATAACGTCCGTCGATGAAAATATAGGCCGCATCTTTCAGGATAAGGGCTGCACCGGCAGAACCGGTAAAGCCTGTGAGCCATGCGAGGCGCTGCGCACGTGGCGGCACATATTCGCCCTGATGCTCATCAGCACGCGGAACGAGAAAGCCGTCCAAGCCTTGTTCGGAAAGCTTTTCGCGCAGCAAAGCTACCCGAGGGGCACCATTTGCAGGATCGGTGGTGACATCAAAAGTTTGAAACGCCATGAGCTTAACTCGCACAAAATAAAGGAAGCCGTTTTATTTCAGATCACCATTACTTCAGGTAAATCGTGACCCAGCCTTCGCGGTGGAAGGTTTTCTGATGGGTAAGCCCTTGCGCCTGATAGGCGGCAAGCACCATGTCATGCTGGCTATCGAGAATGCCGGACAGGATGATTGAGCCGCTTGGTGCCAGATGCGATTTGAGCGACGGGGCCAGTTCCATCAGGGGATTGGCAAGAATATTGGCGACGATCAGATCAAAGGGTGTGTAGGAGCGGAAGATTGGATGGTCAAAGCCTTCGGCAGTCGCTGTGACGACGTGTTCACTCACACCGTTGAGAACTGTATTTTCAGCGGCAACAGTGATAGCAATCGGGTCGATATCGGTGGCAAGAATCGGGATTGGCGCGAGCTTGGCGATGGCAATTGCCAGAACAGCCGAGCCGGTGCCAAGATCAAGCGCATTCGTTGGATGCTCACGCTCGACCACTTCCTCAATCATTTCAAGGCAACCGGATGTGGTGCCATGATGGCCAGTACCAAAAGCAAGGCCAGCATCGATTAAAATCGGAATGTCGTCAGCTTGTAATTTGTCGCTATCATGCGAGCCATGCACGAAGAAGCGCCCTGCACGAACAGGCTTCAGAACTGACAGCGAGTGGGTGACCCAATCAATATCCGGCAGTTCTTCGGTTTCGAATTTATCACTGCCTACCAGTGCATCGATGCGGGAAGCAAGCGTTTCCGCTTCGTCTTCGGTATAGACGGAAACTTCAAAAATCTGGTGGTCTTCATCGATTTCTGTGATGGCGATCGGGAAGCCGTCATCCTCGAATTCGCGTTCGAGGATGTCATAGATTCGTTCGGCTTCCGTCTTGTCCGCCGAAAAGAAGATGCGTGACTGGGGCATGGATATAAAGCTCTCTCAAAGATTCAGAGCTCTTCCTTACCCGTTTGTGCGGCCCTTTGCCAGATTCTTCAACTTTTGCAGTGCTGTATCTGCATTCTCCTGATAGGCGATAGTGCCGCGGAAGCGACCGCCCTTGTCGAGTAGGAACACAGAAGCTGTGTGATCAACGGTATACTCGCCGTCTTCAGTTGGAACCTTCTTTGCATAGATGTGGTAAGATTTGACCATCTCAGCGACGTTTTCGGGTGTTCCTGTTACGCCGATGATGCGGTCAGATACGTTTCCTACATAGGTTTTCATAATTTCCTGTGTGTCGCGCTCAGGATCGACCGAGACGAAATAGGCTTTAATATCAGAGGCTTCCGGACCTAGTTGCTTGAAATAGCCATCCAGCTCATAAAGCGTGGTCGGGCAAACATCCGGGCAATGGGTAAAGCCGAAGAAAACAACTGATGGCGTTGCACGCAGATCTTTTTCAGTAAAAGGCTGACCATCCATAGCGACCAGATTAAATGATCCACCGAAAGGTTCATCAGCTGCATTGCGGTCGCGCAGCATATTGAAGCCCGCAGCACCGATAATTACGATGATGAAGGCGAAGATGAAGATGGGCAGAAATTTTTTCATGTCCAGTCAGCCTTGAATTTTGTTTTGCATTTATCGCAGATAATTGCGCAATTGGTAGTTTACATCGATCTGCAGCAGGAACGCGCTTATTTAACGAGCGCATCTTATGATGGAACGATAAAATCAGTCTAGCAGAATACAAAGATTTCAGAAAGTTTTGAAATGACGCAGGGTGAAGACCTCCGCTTCCAGAATAGCGAACCGCGCATTCATTCGACAGCGCAGTTGAAAGCATCAAAGCTTGGCCGCTATGTGGATATTGGCGAGCGCGTGATCCTGCGTGATGTGTCGGTTGGCGACTTCACTTATTTCGAGCGCAACGGTGAGGGAATTTATGCCGATATTGGTAAGTTTTGCTCAATAGCCGCTAATGTGCGGATCAATGCGCTTGAGCATCCGATGGAACGGCTGACGACGCACAAGGTCAGTTACCGCCCGAATGAATATTTCCGTTATCTCGGTGTAGATAATGATTTCCGTGCAAGGCGGCAGACAAAGCGCGTAACAATCGGCAATGATGTGTGGATCGGGCATGGGGCGGTGATCACGCCAGGCGTGAGCATTGGTCATGGCGCGGTGATTGGTGCCAATGCCGTGGTGACGAAAGATGTGGCGCCATATCATGTTGTCGGCGGCGTTCCGGCTCGGCTTATTCGCAAGCGCTTTGATGAAAAGATTATTAAAAGACTGCTCGCACTTTGCTGGTGGGACTGGCCGGTGGAAAAGCTGTATGAAGCGGTTCCAGATATTCAGACGCTTGAAATCGAAGCCTTTCTGGAAAAATGGGACGATTAGGTAATCCTATCTTGCAATGCCTGATTTGTTTCTCCACCTTTTGATTGGAGATTGCTGGAGATATGAAATGTCCAAATTCAATAAGCTCGCTGGTCTGTTTGTAGCACCAATGTTGTTGCTAGGCGCCTCTGCCGCTGTATCTGCAGAAGAAGTCGGAAAAGTTGGTGTGGACTGGCTCGGCAATGACATTGCGATTGATGCGGTGCAGGACCCAAAAGTGCAGGGCGTGACCTGCTATCTTGCGTCTTTCTCACGCGGGGTTATCGACCGTTTGCAAAAAGGCAACTGGTTTGAAAACCCGTCGAATGCCTCGATCTCCTGTGAGCAATCAGGTCCGATTACCATTGGCGACATCAAGCTTGGCAAGGGGGGCGAGCGGGTTTTCGCGGAACGGACAAGCCTGATCTGGAAGAAACTGGTGATCACCCGCATCTATGATCAGAAAAACAATACGCTCCTTTATCTGGCCCATGCGACACAGGTCCAGGATGGCTCGGCCAAGACTTCGTTATCCACCGTGCCGCTGTTTAAGGGCGATGTGAGTTGGGAAAAAGGAAAGCCGGAGTAATTCCGGCCTCCTAACTTTATAAAAACTTAAGCGCGTTGAACGAAGCTGTCGAGAACGCGCTTTTGGCCAGCCTTGTCAAAATCTATGGTCAGCTTGTTGCCGTCCACATTTGAGACCGTGCCATTGCCAAATTTGATATGGAACACGCGATCGCCGACAAAATAGTCTGACGGCTTGTCGGCAACCGATTTTGCAACCAGTTCGCCATCAATCGTGCGGCCTTTGACAGAACCGCGACCGGCACCAAAGCCAGAATCGGTTTCGCCATAGCCGACGCGTTCGATATTTGCACCAGACCGTGAGCCCCAATTGTTGCGGGTCGCGTCCGATCGGTTTTGCTGCGCACGCTGCCAGCCGGGTGTCGAATAAGAATTCTCAAACGGATCGGCCTTATCAAAGCGCGATTGTCCGTAAGCGCTATTGCCATAGCCGCCGTAATTGCTTTCCATTTCCGCCACTTCGACATGCGTTTCAGGAAGTTCTTCCAAAAAGCGCGATGGAATGGTCGATTGCCACATGCCATGAATGCGGCGGTTGGAAACAAACCAGATATGCAGGTTTTTCTTGGCGCGCGTCACACCAACATAGGCGAGGCGGCGTTCTTCTTCGAGACCCGAACGTCCACCTTCATCAAGGGCGCGCTGGTGTGGAAACAGTCCTTCTTCCCAGCCGGGCAGGAAGACGGTTTCAAATTCAAGGCCCTTGGCGGAATGCAGCGTCATGATGTTGACGGCATCCATATCCGGGTTCTTCTCTGCATCCATAACAAGCGCAATATGCTCGAGGAAGCTGCGCAGACTTTCGTATTCCTCCATAGAACGAATAAGTTCTTTGAGGTTTTCGAGACGGCCCGGCGCTTCCGCCGATTTGTCATTCTGCCACATATTGGTATAGCCGGATTCATCAAGAATCATTTCGGCAAGTTCCGTGTGTGGGGTATTCTCGAGCAGCGATTGCCAGCGGCGGAAATTGTTGGCGACTTCGCGCAATGTCGAGCGTGGCTTCGCCTTTAGCTCGTCTGTTTCCACAAGCTCGCATATGGCCGCAAACATCGAAATGTCGCGTGCGCGGGCATATTCATGGATCTGGTTAATCGTTATGTCACCCAGACCACGTTTTGGTGTATTGATGATGCGACCAAGAGCCAAATCATCGGCTGGCTGAGCGACAACGCGCAAATAGGCTATTGCATCGCGGATTTCGAGGCGCTCATAAAAGCGCGGTCCGCCGATAACACGGTAATTGAGGCCAAGTGTTACAAAGCGATCTTCAAATTCGCGCATCTGGAAAGAAGCACGAACGAGGATCGACATATTGTTAAGCAGATGCCCTTGACGTTGGGCCTGCTCAATGGCTTCGCCAACTGCGCGTGCTTCTTCTTCCGAATCCCATGCTGCATGGATTTTGACTTTGGGGTCATCTGGGTTTGGCGCTTCGGTAAAAAGCGTTTTGCCGAGGCGACCTTCATTATGCGCAATCAGGTGTGCTGCCGTGCCAAGAATATGCGCTGTCGAGCGATAATTGCGCTCAAGCTTGATGACAACAGCGCCCGGAAAATCCTTATCAAAACGAAGGATATTATCCACTTCCGCGCCACGCCAGCCGTAGATCGACTGATCGTCATCGCCAACGCAACAGAGGTTAACTTTGCTTTCGCTCGCAGCGGTTCTTACTTGCTGACCATCTGCGGAAAATGGTGCGGGTGCGGTGCTTTTCGATTGTGGCCTTTGAGCCAGTAGACGAAGCCACATATATTGTGCGGTGTTGGTGTCCTGATACTCGTCCACCAGAATGTAACGAAACTTCGCGTGATATTCGCGCAGGATGTCCGGGTGATTGCGGAATATCCGGATCGGATGCAGCAGCAGATCGCCGAAATCACAGGCGTTCAACGTGCGCAGGCGCTCCTGATAGGCATGGTAAAGCTCGCGGCCCTTGCCATTGCCGAATGAACGCGCGTCGCCCTCTGGAATGTCGGCGGGACCGAAAGCCTTATTCTTCCAGCCATCAATCATGTTGGCGAATGTGCGTGCAGGCCAGCGCTTATCATCAAGACCTTCGGCCTTAATAAGCTGCTTGATCAGCCGGATCACATCATCCGTATCAAGGATGGTGAAATCAGACGTGAGGTTGACCAGTTCCGCATGTTTGCGCAGCAATTTCACGCCGATGGAGTGGAACGTGCCGAGCCATGGCATGCCTTCAACAGCGCCGCCGACAAGATGGCCGATACGCTCTTTCATTTCGCGTGCGGCTTTGTTGGTGAAGGTTACAGCGAGAATCTGGCTTGGATAGGCAAGGTTGGTTGTCAGGATATGGGCGATACGGGTGGTGAGTACGCGGGTTTTGCCAGTGCCTGCGCCGGCTAGCACCAGAACCGGGCCTTCTGTGGTAAGAACGGCCTGACGCTGTTCAGGGTTCAGGCCTTGTAAATAATCAGGCTCGCCACGCTGCTGGTTTCGTGCCGCCATGGCACGCGCAGCGATAGAGCCGGTAGCTGGTGTAGGCCCAGCCGGTGTATCATCGCCGAAAAACGGCATATCATCGGGAAAATCAGACATTGCTACCGAATGTAGTGATTCGTGGCTTAAAAACCAGCGAAAGCGTGAAATTACTCAAGCTGCGTTACGCGGCGATCAGTGAAGTTGAGGCGATGTGCGGCGAGCGCTTCGACAAGACCGCGCATTTCCGGCTCGCGTTGCAGCAGATCATCAAGCTCTGTCATCTGGTTCATGGCGATCAGCCGCAGAATGTCGTCGCGGATCGTGCCATCGGCGCGGCGCGGCAAATGCGCAACCGGCTGGATGAGTTCGAGTTTCTGGCCTTTCAAACGCGCGCGCAGGCTTCTTTCGTCTGCATCAAGCGTCTCAACAAAAGCATAGAGGCCGACGCCTTTGGCAGGCAGAGAATAAAGCGCCAGCGCCATGTCTTTGACGCGCGGGTCCGATTTCAATGCCGCCATGATGGCCGGACCTTCATTGTCGATACGATCACCGGTGCCTTCGCCATCTGACCAGTTGAAAATACCGCGGGTGACAAAGTTATAGACCTTTTTGCCGGTCGCCAGCCAAATACGCGACGGAAGCGAGCGGCGCGCCAGAATGCGTTTTTCTGTCGGCGTCATCAGATCTGCTGCAAAGGCGCGCTTTTGTTTGATGAGATGGCGGAAATCTTCATAGGCCAGCAAACGGTAGAACGCGCCGCGACGACGATGCACGCTTGCAAGCTGAAAATCGATAACGGCTGCTTCGCCTTCCGGCGTCATCAGCCAGTTTTGCGGCTTGGCAAGATCGTTATGCGTGACCCCCATGCGACGCATATCACGTAAGATTCGATGTGCTGTGCGGTACCATTTCAGCTGCGCCGGACGCGCAAGATGCAGTGGTGTGCCTTCCGTCCAGGAACGGTAGAGGCCGTCTTTGTCGGTATAAAGAAGCTGCGGAACACCTTCGATGCCGCGCACTGTTTTCAGTCCGCGAATTTCGCGGCGCGCCAAAATCCATGCCAGCGGCTTTGACCACCATGGAGCAGCGCTGACCACACGACGGATAATTCGGGTTTCGGGATCGCCTGCAAAATAGCCTGCGCGGGTTTCGGAAAACACGTCGCGTTTAAAGACTGCGGTTTCCACAAACTCCGGTATGCGGTCGCCTTTTGCGGGTACATCGATATTGGGGTTCTGAGCCATAAAGTTCCATTAGAGCGGTTCCTGTTTAAAGGAAATCATCTGAACCGCTCTATCTTTTTTGTTTTGCCGCATTATCCGACGCAAAAAGCTCACGCACTTTTGCTGGAAATGCTCTAGCGTTTCATGTGCCATCAATCAAGTTTGATGGCGTATTTCGCTTGTGGCAATCCTGTGATTGAGTGCACAAAAGAATCTCAAACTGTTTCAGGAGCGAGAAACAATGGCGCAAAACGAAGACATCAAGCAGATCATCCGGCAGGAACAGGCGCTGGTTTTCACGTCATTTAACGAAAATGATGCGTTTTCGCTGGGGCATCGCATTCGCGATCTGGCTGTGCAGCAAAAACTTGCCGTCGCCATCGATATTTCATTCTGGGATCGTCGTCTGTTTTTTGCAGCCACTGCGGGGGCCACAGCCGACAACACGGAATGGCTTCGCCGCAAGTTTAATGTCGTACGCAGATTTCACGTCTCAAGCTATCGGCTTGTTCTCGAACAGAACCGCGACGACAAGATGTTTGCCGCACATAAGGCGCTGGATGTGGCTGATTATGCCTTAGCAGGAGGTGGGTTTCCGATTCACGTAGCGGGTTCGGGGGTGATAGGAACAGCTATTGTTTCCGGTCTGCCACAGCGCGAGGATCATAATCTGGTGGTGCGCGCGATTGCGGAGCATCTGGGTCAGGACCCGGTCGCGCTGGCTTTGGCTGCAGCGTAGAGTGCGTTTCGATCTGATTGGATTAGATCGGCGCTCTAAAATTGAAATACGGAGAATGAACGATGTCGCTTGAGAATGTGGTTGCCCTTCTGCGTAATGAGGAGGGCATTGCACAAGCTGTTGCAGTCCTGAAACAGCGTTTTGGTGAGCGCGCCCAGACGGGGCAGGCAATTCGCGAGCAGCATGGCCACACGACAACCTATGTGCCGACACAGGCACCAGACATCGTTATTTTTGCGCATAATACGCAGGATGTACAGGATGTGGTTCGCATCTGTGCCGAGTATAAAGTCCCGGTGATCGCTTTTGGCGCAGGCTCCTCGCTTGAGGGGCAGGTGAATGCGCCTGCGGGTGGCGTGTCCATTGACTTGACGCAGATGAACCGCGTTCTGGCGGTTCATGCGGAAGACCTTGATTGCGTCATTGAACCGGGGATCACACGGCGTGAACTCAACGAATATCTGCGCGATACGGGCCTTTTCTTCCCGATTGATCCGGGCGCAAATGCAACACTTGGCGGCATGGCGTCGACGCGTGCCTCGGGCACCAATGCGGTGCGTTATGGCACGATGCGTGAAAACGTGTTGGCGCTCAAAGCGGTCATGCCGGATGGCCGGCTGATCGAAACTTCCAAACGTGTGAAGAAAACAGCGGCTGGCTATGACCTGACGCGGCTGCTGATTGGTTCAGAAGGCACGCTCGGTATCATTACCGAACTCACATTGAAATTGCAGGGGATTCCACAAGCAGTATCGGGCGGCATCTGCCCGTTTCCGGATATTGAATCCGCCTGCCGCGCGGTGATTGAGACTATTCAGATGGGCATTCCTGTTGCCCGAATTGAGTTGGTCAACAAGCTCCAGATGGAAGCGCTGATCCTGCATTCCAAGCTGCCTTACGAAGCACAGCCTTATCTGTTTGTCGAGTTCCACGGCACGGAAACTGGCGTTGCAGAACAGGCCGAAATCTTTGGTGAAATTGCTACCGAAAATGGTGGTGGCGAATTTCGCTGGACCAATGACCCGGAAGAGCGCGATCGGCTTTGGCGTGCGCGGCACGATGCCTATCTTGCGTCCTTCCTGTTACGGCCCGGCGCGAAGGGCGTTTCGACAGATGTATGTGTGCCGATCTCAAGGCTTGCCGACTGCATTTCGGAAACCGAAAAAGATCTTGCTGAAACAGGACTGATCGCGCCTGTTGTTGGTCATGTGGGCGACGGGAATTTCCATTTATTGCTTCTGCTCAATACCGATGATGCGTCGGAAATGGCGCGCGCCGAAGATTTTATGGATCGTCTGGTAAGGCGTGCACTTGCCATGGAAGGCACTTGTACGGGAGAGCATGGCATCGGGCAGGGTAAGATGAAATATCTTAGTATGGAGCTTGGCGAAGCGACAGATTTCATGGGGATGGTCAAGAAAGCGCTTGATCCAAACAATATTATGAACCCTGGCAAAATCCTAATTTCGTGATTCAAATCAGCGAATTGAGCCATCATTTTCAGAGGGCGATTCAATAACTCGATGAATCGCGCGGGAATTGGCTTACAAGAGGCAATTTGCCTTGTTATCGCCGGAACGATGCCGTTATGTTGCACAGATAAAGACCACGTGATTCAGCCTTTGTTTCGCGTGGTAAAATCGTTTCCTAATCGGAGCTTCTTTTGGGCCGCATATTCGTCATCGTCGGTGGTTTGCTGGTGTTGCTTTTAACTGCAGCGCTGGTCGTACCGCCTTTTGTCGACTGGAGCGGCTATCGTGCCGATTTCGAACGCGAGGCAAGCCGCATTCTCGGTCGTCCGGTTCATGTAACGGGCGATGTCAGTGCGCGGCTTTTGCCGTTCCCATCCGTGGCTTTTTCCGATGTGCGGGTTGGTGCAGATAGCGCCGATCCCGTGATGACCGTCGACACGTTTTCGATGGATGCGGAGCTGATGCCGTTTCTGCGCGGACAGCTTTTGATTTTCGATATGCGGGTCGAGCGTCCGACCGTCAATATTTCTCTTGATAAGGATGGCAAGGTTGACTGGGCGATACGTCCGTCAACGCCAATTGATCCATCACATATCAAGGTGGAGCGGCTTTCGATCACCGATGGCACGGCGACCCTTGGCGATGAATTAAGCGGGCGTGTTCACACCGCAACCGCAATCAATGCGGTGCTTTCTGCCAACAGTCTCGCGGGACCGTGGCAAGCCAGTGGTACGCTGGATATAGAAGGACAGAAGCTCGCGCTCGATCTTAACAGTGGTGAAGCCAAGTCCGATGGCTCATTAAGACTGCGTGCGCGTATTTCTCCACAAGCAATTCCGGCTTCATTTGAGACTGATGGCGATCTTATCCTTAAAGAAGGCCGCCTCAACTATGCCGGTAACTTCTCGCTGCGGTCAGCCGATGCGGTTTCGCCGACTGGTCAAAATCAGAAAACTCCTACTGACAAGCCGTTTTTCAGTGATCTTCGGGTGAGTGGAAAGTTTAATGCTGATCGAAGCCGCTTTGATGCCAGCGAGTTTCGTATGGAGCAGGGGCCTGCCGATAATCCTTACGTGGTGAACGGTAAGGCCTTGATCGATTATGGCGATAAGCCGCATTTTGAAATCAGTGCCGACGGTCAGCAGGTTTTCTGGGGACCGGTCGAGACGACAGAAGATCAGGCCGCTGTACCTGTTCCGGTGAATGAGCGTCTGGCGCCGGTGCGTCGCATGCTTGAGCAACTGCCGATCCCCAATATGCCGGGCAATGTCGATTTGCGCTTGCCTGCGGTGATTGCCGGTGGCACCACAATTCGTTCGGTGATGATTAGCGCGGAGCCGGATGGAAAGCGCTGGAATATTCGCCAGTTTGCAGCTGATTTGCCGGGCCGGACGAAAATCGAAGCCAAGGGCAAGCTCTCGGTTGGGCGTGATTTTGGCTTTGACGGCGATATGCTGGTGGCATCGCGTCAGCCTTCCGGGCTTGCGTCATGGCTCAATGAAACCGTCGATGAATCGATCCGTAAACTGGATAGCGTCGGTTTTTCCGGCAAGGTCAATTTGCGCGAAGGCGTTCAGAGTATTGACGATCTTGAAATCGGCATGGGCAAGACCACGCTGAAAGGCAATTTCCTGCGACAGGTTATTGGTTCTGCTGATCCAGCGATCACGCTTCGTCTTCAAGGCGGTGCGGTTGATAGTACCGCATTGCGTGCCTTTATCGGCTTTTTCTCCAGCGGTCATGGCATGGCTTCACTTGGCGGGCAGGCACTCGATATTGCCTTTAAGGCGGGGCCTGTTCAGTATGAAGATATGGAAGCGGGGAATGTTGATCTTGCGGTTCGTATGCATGATGGGCGCTTTGATTTTGATCGCCTGATGATTAATGATGTCGCCGGTACGACGCTGACCGCAACAGGTTCTTATGAACCTTTCGCAACTGCGCCGTCAGGCACGCTTGATGCGACATTGTTATCTGCTGATCTGTCGCATTTTCTGACGCTGGTTGCGCATCGTCATCCGCAAATTCCATTTTTCCGGTCGCTTTCTGCGCGCGCTGATAATTATCCGGGACTGTTTGACGACACCCAGATCAATATCATTGCCAATGCAGTTGCAGCGCCGAGCGGCGATGTGGCTCCTGTGCCTACGACGGGCAACGATAAAGGCTCGCGCACCAAAGAAACGGCGACCAAAGCACCTGCCAAGGGCGGTGAGGCGTCTTTCAGCGTGACTGGCAAAGCGGGCGGAATGAAACTCGACCTTTCCGGCACAACGAGCGGTGGTAGCAGCGAAAGCGATCCGGTTCAGATGCAGTTGAACGGCACGGCCACATCGCAAAATGGTGAAACTGTTCTTGCTCTGCTCGGCGTTCCGTCATTGCCGCTGGGGCTTGCGGGTGAATTGACTGCCGATCTCACCATGCAGGGCGCGCCAAGTGCGGGTATGCGCACGCAATTAAAGCTCACGGCACCCGATGGAACGGCACTCGCCGATGGTATTCTGTCGCTGGTCGGTGGCGATATCGCTGCAAGCGGTAAGGCAAGCATTAAGTCTGCGGATTTGCAGCCGTTCATTGCTACAGCGGGTTACACATTGCCGGGATTTGGTGAAGGCTTGTCGGCTGATCTTTCCAGCGACTTCCAGTTTGCCAAGGGCTTGTTACGTTTTCCAAACTTTGCAGGCAAACTTGGTGGCGATGATGTGACCGCACGGCTTGAGGCTAATTTTGCCGATAGCGGATTGCCGCAAATCAAGGGTGAAGCGAAGCTTGCATCGCTTAATATGAGCAGTCTTGCGGCGATTATGCTTGGCCAGGATGCCTTGGAGCCTTCCAACAATACCAAGAAATCTATCTGGCCAAAGGGTGCTTTTTCGGCGCGTCCGTCGCTGCCGCTGCTTTTGGATATGAAGCTCAATGTTGCGCAGGCAGACATGGGCAGTTTCGGAATCATTTCTGATTTTTCGACCCGGCTCCAAAAGGGGATGGATCACCTTAATCTCAATGAACTGACCGGGAACTGGGGAGGCGGCTATCTGGTTGGCAATGTCTCTTTGCGCAACAATGATAAGGCAGCACTTCTTAACTCCGATCTTAAATGGAGCGGGGCGGACCTCGCCAATATTTATCGTCCGGAGATTGGCCATCCATTTGCAGGCGGCGTGAAGACGGCAATGACGCTGAATGGCAGCGGTTCGAGCATTGCTGAACTCGTTGCTTCGCTGACTGGTTCGGGTAGCATCGAGGTGGAAAATTTAACGATCAATGGTGTGGATCCGGCTGCCTTCCCCAATATGCTGAAAGCCGCTGACGCTATCGTTGATCAACCAGCAGGCGGCACACAGGTTGATGCAAAGCAGTTTATGGCTATTGCTGAAACAGCTTCCGGAAACGGACGCTTTGTCGCCGGAAACAGCAAGTTTGATGTATCTATTGCAGGCGGCATCGTGCGGCTGGGCCCGGTCAGCCTTCGAAGCGGTAACACGCTTTTTGCAGGCGATATGCAGATTGATCTTTCGACATTGGGTCTAAGTGGTAATGGTAGCTTCGCTTTTGACGGCGCGGAAGAAACAGATGCTGCTGGCGCTGCGAGTTTGCGATATGTCGTCAGTGGAACTTATGACGACCCGTCCGTTAACATTGATCGTCAGCCACTGGTGCAGTTTCTGACGCAGCGTGCGCTAGAACGCGAGCAGGAACGCGTCGAGGCAATGCAGGCCAGCATCATGGAAAAGCAGCGTCTGCGTCGGCAGTTGGACCTTCTTTCGTCCGATGCGCAGGAACGCGAACGTTTGCGGCTTGCAGAGGAAGCGCGCCTCAAAGCGGAAGCTCAGGCGCGTGAACAGGCCGCCAGAGAGGCTCTTGAGGCTCAAAGACCTGCTGTGGAAAGCAACCCGCCAACAGAATTGAACGGGCAGGGCGGTCAGTCGCTCAATGAGTTTTTAAGAGACCTGGAACAATCGCCGGCCGATAAACCTAAGCTTTAATCTTCGATTTCAGCCAGTCGAGTACGCCGAGGCGTAAGGCGGATGAAAGATTGATGGTGCGGTCGCGCTGCCCGTCGATTTCAGCTATGAGTGCTGCGACGGACAATTGTCGTTGCTGCGCAATTTCCTCAAGGATTTCGAAGAACGGTTCTTCAAGCGTGTAGCTGGTAGCATGGCCACGAATGCTCACAGAGCGTTTGCGGAGACGCACTGACGGGCTCACGTCGCATCGTCCGGCTTGTCGCTTGGTTCGAGCTTGTTGTTTACGAGGAAATTCTCAGACTTGCGGGCTTCTTCCCGCGCAAAATTCTTTTCGGCTTTGGTGCGACCAAAAAAGACGCGGTTTTCCCCGGCCTGTTTTTCCTTAGACGCGCGCGCTTTGTTCTTTTTGAACTGGCGCAGATTGACGATCTCGCTCATGAACACCTACCGTCGTGTTTAAATCAATGCGGCGATTTCAAATTGCAGAGAAGAGGTGAACGAGAGCCGTTCGCTTTAATTCTTTGTTTTACGCATGTCGTTATCGGATCATAGCGGGATCAGAAATCAGTCCTGTGGACTGATTTCCCTGCGAAGTCGGTCCCTACTTTTCCGCAACATGCTTTACTTTTTGCGGAATGAATCGAGCGACACGACATCGGCAGACGGCTTTGGGTCTTCGTCGTCGCCATCTGTTGCGTCTTTGTCCTTGGCAGCAGCCTCTTCTTTTTCAGCGGCAGTTTTGCGTGGCTTGGATTTTGGCTTCTGCGGCTTTGCGGGTGCTTCGTCGGAAGAAATCAACTCTATCGAAGAAATATTGCCACCTTCATCATTGTCACTCGCTGGCTGGACCACGGAAACATCGAATTCGAGTTCGAAATTCACCGATGGATCGTAGAAGCCGCGAATGGCAGAGAAGGGGATTGTCAGCTTTTCAGGAACGTCGCCAAAGGACAGACCAATTTCGAACAGTTGGTCTGTGACCAGCATATCCCAGTACTGGTGCTGCAATACCACAGTCATCTGCTCAGGATATTTCTCCTTGAGGCGCGATGAGATTCTTACACCAGGCGCTCCCGTCAGGAACGTGATGAAGAAGTGGTGGTTTCCAGGCAGGCCAGTCGTCGCCACTTCCGCAAGAACCTTGCGAATGACGCCGCGTAGGGCTTCCTGAGCTAAAATATCATAACGGATCAGGTCCTGTACCATAAGTTGCTTATCCCACGGATTCGCAGGTTGATGTCAAGTTTGTTCTCAAGGGAATTGAAAATTATATCAGGAAAACGCTCAACCCTAGCGCGGGTTGCATTTTGAAGACAATTGGTGCGCGAATTCTGGCGCAAGATTAATGCGAACTACCGGCTTTTACCAAAAGCCATCAGAAACGTCCGCACACCATTGATGGAGCTTTTCTCGATGATCGATTCATCGACAGTCTGACCGGTCAGAAGGTGATAATGAATATCGGCGTTGATCAGCGCCAAATAGTGACGTGCCGCCAGGTCAGGGTCTTCTATGTTCAGCTCGCCAGCAAGCGCGAGGCGTGCCAGATGTGCCGCAATCGCGGGCACTGCTTGTGCAGGTCCCTTGTTGCCACAGACATTTCCATGCAGCGGAAGGGCATCCTCGTCGGACTGGAACAGCTTGCGCAGGAACACCGTGGACGAATCATGGACACAGTTACGGCTCATGCGAATCGAAAAAGCGATCAGGTCTGCTTCAAGATTTCCGCCCGATTGCGGGAAGGTCGCGAGCACGGCGAAAAGGCTTGATGTCATTCGGTCGAATGCATCGTCTACGACAGCTGCAAGCAAAGCTTCCTTGTCGCGATAATGATTATAGATTGTCTGACGGGAAACGCCTGCTTCACTGGCAATCAGATCGATACTCGCGCCTTGAAAGCCGTCGCGATAAAAAACGCGCGCTGCTGCGCAAAGAATGAAGTCGCGCTTCATGCATTGCCCGGGTTTCACAGATGCGGGATTTGCCCCTTTGGAAAGGGTGGCACTTCTGTCCGATAAAACGGCTATATCGAGAATGTCAGTAGGTTTCATATCCACAACATAAGATGGCTTGACGGTTTGGACAATGGTGTCTAATTTTACACTTGTGTCAAATCAGTTTTGACTGCCTGTCCATTATGAGGGCTGTTACACCATTTTCAAAGGCTGCGATATTAGGTGGGGGACCTGAAACATCGCGGAGTAGTAGAAAATATGTAGCATTTACATGTGGATAGAACTTCTTTTGCGATATTTAGACCCATGGCTTTTCATCCTCCCAAGTGATGCCGCGGGCCGAATGGATCTGAAATCGTAAAAGGCGACTCACGAAACATTGATGAAAGTACTCCCCCAATGAGTTCAGGCTCCCGTTCAGGCTCTATGACTTCAGGTCTCGTGCGCAACGCAATTATTCTTGGACTTTTGTCGGCTATTGGCCCGTTTGCCATTGATATGTATCTGCCCGCTTTGCCAACAATTGCAACCGATCTGCATGCAGAAACAGGTGCGGTGCAGATGAGCCTGCTGGCATTTTTCATTGCTTTAGCGCTTGCTCAGCTTTTTTGCGGCCCGCTCTCGGACATGGTTGGTCGTAAGCTCCCGCTTTATGGCGGACTTATCCTGTTTGCGGTTGGCAGCATTGGTTCTGCTCTGGCCACAAATATCGACATTCTGGTGCTGTTTCGTTTCATTCAGGGATTGGGTGCTGCGGCAAGTTCCGTTATTCCGCGTGCGATCGTGCGCGATCTTCACACGGGCGTGGATGCTGCACGGCTCATGTCGCTTTTAATGCTGGTTTTCTCGATTTCGCCAATTCTTGCACCATTGAGCGGCTCGGTGTTGATTGATTTCTTTGGCTGGCGTGGTGTGTTCTGGGCGGTACTGGTCGCTGCAATTGTCGGTATCGTGTTGATTGCAACTTCGCTTCAGGAGACGAGAGGGGCTGAGGCGCGTTTGGAGAGTAATATCAGCAGTGCATTGCGCGGTTATGGTCGTTTGCTCAAGGACCGTTACTTCATGGGGCTGGCTTGTATTGGCGGCTTCGGCATCGCGTCGTTCTTCGTTTATCTGGCCAATTCGTCATTCATTCTGATTGAGCATTACGGCCTGACACCGAGTCAGTATGCGATAGCGTTTTCGGTGAATGCGGTGTCTTTCTTTAGCGTATCACAGCTCAATGGCTGGCTTGGATCGCGCTATGGATTGCGGCGCGTCATGCGCGTTGCGGTTTTGGGCTTTGCAGCCATCATGCTTGCCATGTTTGTGGCGGTTCTGATGGGGCATAATTCGCTATGGTTGATCGCGAGCTTCCTGTTTGTCGGCTATGGCTTTCTTGGTTTGGTGATTCCGACAACCGCTGTGTTGGCGCTGGAAGATCACGGTGAAATTGCCGGAACTGCATCGGCACTTCTGGGAACGCTGCATTTTGTAATCGGCGGCATCGCGATTGGTATTACCGGCGCGTTTTTTGACGGATCGGCACTGCCAATGATCGGAGGTATTGCGATTTGTGCGCTTATGGCGCTCTTGCTGACGCTGATTTTATTCGCACGCAAAACGCAACCCGAATCGGAAGTCGTCGTGATGCGATGAAGGGAAAAGTGGAGGCTTCTGTTGCCAGGTGCCTCCGAACCCCGCCTTAAGGTGCTAACCCTAAGGACTTAGGTCGGATTTCCCGCACCGCCATTAGGCAGCGAGAGCATAACCCTTAGCGTTGTTGTCATTTGCAACTACACTTGTGACCCGATAACGGTGGTATCATGCCGAGCAAAAGAGCGATCTTTACACCCTTGTCGATCCTATTTCGCCCCCGCCGCAGCGCAACTCGCTTTAAATGCTTCTTGCGTTGTGGTGGAGGCGCCGGGTACCGCCCCCGGGTCCAATAGGTTTATTACATCGTCCGTTTATCACCATAGTCAGCTTGCGCTGACATGCCTTATATAGGCGTCCTTCTTTCCGATTGGAAGAGGTGAAATGTGATTTAGCAGGTTGTTGTTTACAGGCACGCTTCGCGTTTTGCGTTCATTTTTATTGACAGTCAGCGCAGGCTGGTCAATCCTCACAATACTTTCGGTGCAGGCTGGGTGGTGAGAAAAGCTGTCCGGGTGCGCTGAGGTTTAAACGGGGCAAATACCTAATCGAAGGAGAGTGGATATATGAGTGAATATCTCGCGGATGTCCGTCGTTATGATGCTGGCGCTGATGAAGCAATTGTCGACAAGATCGTAAAGCATCTCGGTATTGCACTGCGCAATCGCGATTCCTCTCTTGTTTCGGTCACAGATCCTGAAGAATTGAAACGCGTTCGCGATAGCTGGGTGCATAAGAAACTCGGCGTTGCTGATGAGGCCAAGGCTGTCGAAGTCGTTGACCACGTCGCAGAAGTCATGAAGGGCGACCGCAACAAGCACCGCGTAACCTTCTATTATCTGGTTGCAAAGCAGCTTGGTAAACTCGGCGATCTCTGATCGTCGTCCACATATGAGATTGAAAACCCCGGTGTCATAACGCCGGGATTTTTGCTTGTAGCGGCTCCCTTTTTGAATTGAGCCTGCCTATCTCATTGTTTTTACGCATTATCCTACGCAAAACCGCTGCGCACTTTTGCTGGAAATGCTCTATATTGAGTTAAGACGAATCGACTCGAAAGTATCTCTATGCGCACCTATCTCGACCTTCTCCAGCATGTGCTCGACAATGGCTCTGACCGTGGCGACCGCACCGGAACAGGTACGCGTTCGGTGTTCGGCTATCAGATGCGGTTCGATCTGGCGGAAGGCTTTCCGGTTCTGACCACCAAGAAGCTGCATCTGCGCTCTATCATTCATGAACTGCTGTGGTTTCTCAAAGGCGATACCAATATCGCTTATTTGAAGGAAAATGGCGTTTCGATCTGGGATGAATGGGCGGATGAGAATGGTGATCTTGGTCCTGTCTACGGCTACCAGTGGCGCTCATGGCCAGCGCCTGATGGTCGTCATATCGACCAGATCGCGAATCTTTTGAAGATGTTGCGCGAAAATCCTAATTCAAGACGTTTGATCGTTTCGGCATGGAACCCCGCGCTGGTCGATGAAATGGCCTTGCCGCCATGCCATTGCCTGTTTCAGTTCTATGTCGCGGATGGCAAGCTCTCCTGCCAGCTCTATCAGCGCTCGGCGGATATATTTTTGGGTGTCCCGTTCAATATCGCGTCTTATGCACTTTTGACGATGATGATTGCGCAGGTTGCGGGGCTTGAGCCGGGCGATTTCGTTCACACGCTCGGTGATGCTCATATCTACTCCAATCATTTCGAGCAGGCGCGTCTGCAACTAACCCGCACGCCAAAACCATTGCCTGTCATGCGCATAAATCCCGATGTGAAGGATCTGTTCGCATTCCGCTTTGAGGATTTTGAGCTGGTCGGTTATGAAGCCGATCCGACAATCAAAGCACCGATTGCGGTATAAGACATGCTTGATAAGAAGCCTACATTATCGATTGTTGTCGCTGCGTCTGAAAACGGCGTTATTGGCCGTGACAATGATATGCCATGGAAGCTTTCGACTGATCTCAAGCGCTTCAAAGCGCTGACATTGGGCAAGCCTGTTATTATGGGACGCAAGACATGGGAATCCATCGGTCGTCCTTTGCCGGGGCGCCCGAATATCGTGATCACGCGCGATGGTGCGTTTGTAGCGGAAGGCGCGCAGATAGTTGGCGCGCTGGAGGATGCAATCGCGCTCGGGAGCAGGCTCGCAACAGAGCTTGGCGTTTATGAAGTTTGCATTATTGGAGGCGGTAATATCTACGCGCAGGCGTTACCCTTAGCCGACAAAGTGCATTTGACACGGGTTCTCGCGACCATTGATGGCGATACTTATTTTCCTGCAATCGATTCGCAAATCTGGCGGGCCATTTCGAGTGAAGATGTGCCGCAAGGCGAAAAAGACAGCCATCCGACACGCTATATTCAGTACGAAAGACGCATTGCGTAATTATAAAGCAGGAAAATTGTCGCTTCACGTTGAAAGCGGGCCTCGCGATGCCTATAAAACGGTAACATTAGTTGATGACGGGAGTTGGCACTCGCTTTCCCGTGTCCCGGACGAGAGGTGAGGATGCCCTGGAGTAATCAGAACGGCGGCGGTGGCCCATGGGGTGGCGGCGGCGATAATAATAACGGCAATAACAATAATAATGGCGGCAACGGCGGGCCATGGGGTCAGGGACCAAAGGGTCCGCGCGGTGGCGGACCAAACACGCCGCCTGATCTCGAAGATATTCTTCGTAAGGGCCAGGATCGCCTGAAAAAAGTTTTCCCCGGCAGCGGTGGCGGCGGTGGAAAAGGCAACAGCAACCGCCCGTTCTACTTTCTGATTGGTGCTGCCATTGTTGGTTTCTGGCTTTTTCAGTCCGTTTATACCGTTCAGCCAGATGAGCTCGCGGTAGAACTCGTTTTTGGTAAGCCGAAAGCTGAAGTTTCCGAGCCTGGCCTGCATTTCCTTTTCTGGCCGGTTGAGACTGTTGAAAAAGCTCAGATCGTTGAAAAGCAGATCAATATTGGTGCGCAGGGTTCGCGTACTGGTACGCAGGGCCTGATGCTGACCGGCGATCAGAACATTGTCAATGTTCAGTTCTCGGTGCTTTATCGCGTCTCCGATCCGCGTGCTTATTTGTTCAACGTCGATAGCCCAGATGCGATGGTGCAGCAGGTCTCAGAAAGTGCGATCCGTGAAATCGTCGGTCGTCGTCCGGCACAGGACGTTTTCCGTGACAACCGTGCTGAGATCGCGCAGAGCGTTCGCGAAATTATTCAGGCAACACTTGATCGTTATAATACTGGTATTCAGGTCAATGCGGTTTCCATCGAAGACGCTGCGCCGCCTGCTGAAGTGGCTGATGCGTTTGATGAAGTGCAGCGTGCCGAACAGGACGAAGATCGTTTTGTTGAAGAATCCAATCAGTATTCCAACCAGCGCCTAGGTCAGGCACGCGGTCAGGCGGCACAGCTTCGTGAAGAAGCCGCCGCTTACAAAAACAGTGTTGTTCAGGATGCAACGGGTGAAGCGCAGCGCTTCAGTTCGATTGTAAACGAATATAAGAATGCGCCGGAAGTAACGCGTAACCGTCTGTTCCTCGAAACGATGGAAGAAGTGCTGGCTGGCACCAAGAAGGTTATCGTGGAAGCGGGTAAGGATGTTGTTCCATACCTTCCCTTAAGCGAACTTATGCGCCAGCAGCCGCGTCCCGGTGCTGCCGATGCAACGACGAATAGCGGGGGTAACTGATCATGGCCAATAACAGGCTTCCGTTTATCGTCGGCTTTATCGCCGTCGTCGCTTTCATCGTTTATTCCTCGGTGTTCATCGTCAATGAACGTCAGCAGGCGATTGTCCTTCGCTTCGGTCAGATTGTTGACGTGAAAACCGAACCGGGCATCTACTTCAAAATGCCGCTTGGTTTCATGGATGCCGACACGGTCCAGCTGATTGACGATCGTTTGTTGCGCTTTGACCTCGACGATATTCGTGTTCAGGTTGCGGGCGGTAAGTTCTACGACGTAGATGCATTCCTCGTTTATCGTATTACTGACCCAAGAAAGTTCCGCGAGACGGTTTCCGGTAGCACTCTTCTTGCAGAACAGCGTCTTCGCACACGTCTTGATGCTGCATTGCGTGGTGTCTACGGTCAGCGCGGCTTTGAAGCTGCACTTTCTGAAGAACGCGGAGAAATGATGCGTGAAGTTGCAAATCAGCTTCGCTCGGATGCGACTTCGCTTGGTATCACCATTGAAGATGTTCGTATTCGCCGTACGGATCTGACTGCAGAAGTTTCGCAGCAGACCTATGAGCGTATGAAGGCAGAACGCCTTGCTGAAGCAGAACGTCTGCGTGCGCGTGGTCGTGAAGCAGCACAGCGCATTCGCGCTATCGCGGATCGTCAGGTTGTAGAAACGGTTGCAGAAGCGCGTAAGGAGTCAGAAATCCTTCGCGGTGAAGGCGATGCTGAGCGCAGTGCAATCTTTGCTGAATCTGCATCGAAAGACCCGGACTTCTATGCCTTCTATCGTTCGATGGCAGCCTACCGCAAGGCACTTGAAACGCCTGATACTACGCTGGTTATTTCGCCAGATTCGGAGTTCTTCAAGTTCTTCCGTCAATCTGGTGCTCAGTTGCCAACACCGGCACAGCCGGTACCGTCGGCACAGTAAGAGAGATTATCGCATATGAGCGATTTTCTGGCCGCCGTGGGACTGCTCTTCGTTTTCGAAGGGCTGCTCTACGGCGGCTTTCCTTTTTTCGCAAAGAAGCTCGCACGCGATGCTTCTGAAACCCCGGAAAGCATGTTGCGTATTGCCGGGCTTTGTGCGCTTGCAATCGGCGTGTTTATTGTCTGGCTTGTCAGGGGATAAGCCGCTTCATCTGCTTTAGAGCGAGTTTCGGTCTGATTTTATCAGATCGGCGCTCTAACTTCTTTTACTTTAAGCATAATCTTATCGATCCTCGTTTCACTCTGATCGGACTTATGCTCTATTTTGAGTCGCTACCTTATGCGGGGCCGTAAACAGGCCGTATTTTGCAGCGATCTAATCTTCTGGATTCCTTACCGCAGACAGAAACGGAGCAGAGCTTCATGGCAATTGCACCCAAGGCGGGTTTTACCCGCACCCTTTTTGCAACTGTAGCTCTTGGAGCGATGAGCGTTACGGGGACGGTAGCGATTGGAGCAGCGCCTTCATTGGCGCAAGAGGCGACGACTCAACAGACATCACCGATCCGGCAGGGGCCGGGTTCGGTTGCCGATCTTGCTGAAGGGCTTCTTGATGCGGTCGTAAACATCTCTACGTCGCAGACCGTCAAGGAAGACGGTGAAGAAGACAGCGGCGTTCCGATGCCGCAGGTGCCCGAGGGCTCTCCCTTTGAGGAACTTTTCAAAGATTTTTTCAATGACAAAGATGGCGGCAAAAACAACGATTCGCGTAAAGTGCAATCGCTGGGTTCCGGTTTTGTTATCGATGCCACCCAGGGGTTTATTGTCACCAACAATCACGTCATTGCCGATGCCGATGAAATCGAAGTGAATTTTGTCGATGGCTCGAAGCTCAAAGCCGAGCTGGTTGGCAAGGATACCAAGACCGATTTGGCGGTGCTCAAAGTCGATCCCACTAAGCATAAGCTTACGGCTGTGCAGTTTGGAAACTCCGAAAAGGCCAGAATCGGTGACTGGGTGCTGGCGATCGGCAATCCGTTTGGACTTGGCGGTACGGTCACGGCTGGTATCATCTCGGCGCGTAAGCGCGACATTCAATCCGGTCCTTATGATGATTTTATCCAGACCGACGCTGCGATCAATCGCGGTAATTCCGGTGGCCCGCTGTTCGATATGGATGGCAAGGTGATTGGCATCAACACGGCGATCTATTCGCCTTCTGGTGGTTCAATCGGTATTGGCTTTGCCATTCCTGCTGAAATGGCCGTTGGTGTTATCGATCAGCTCAAGGAATTTGGCGAAGTACGCCGCGGCTGGCTTGGCGTGCGTATTCAGCCTGTCACCGATGATGTTGCGCAGAGCCTTGGTCTGAAAGAAAGCAAAGGCGCTTTGATTGCGGGTGTTATCGAAAACCCTGATGTCGATAACAAGCAGATCAAAGCCGGTGATGTGGTGATCCGTTACGATGGCAAGCCAGTCGAGCGCGCCCGTGATCTGCCGCGTCTTGTGGCTGAAAGTGCAGTTGGCGACGAAGTGGAAATCGTCGTTATCAGAGATGGCAGCGATCAAACCGTGAAGGTTAAACTTGGCCGTCTGGTGGACGATGATAAGGCGACCGATGCCGCAACCGAAGATCAGGCTCCGCCGCCAGATGAAGGCGAGGGCGTAGAAGAAGGCCAGGAACTGCCGGATGCTCCTAAAGAAGAGCAGAAGGAGCAGGCTGGCACCAGCGTGATGGGTATGAAGCTCGCCGAGATCAATGATGATGTGCGTGGCGAGTTTGGCATTGCCGAAGACGTGGAAGGCGTGGCTGTGCTTTATGTTGCCCCCGGTTCGGCTGCCAGTGAGAAGCGCGTCGAAACCGGCGATGTTATTGTCGATATTGGTCAAGTAACAGTTAAGACACCAGCGGACGTGAAGAAGCGGATTGATGCCCTTCGCCGCGAAGGTCGAAAGAATGCGCTTTTAATGCTGGCTTCGCGATCTGGAGAATTGCGTTTCGTGACGATCCGCATCGATTAAGTCACTATTCTAGTGAAAAATAAAAGGCGTCGCAGAGTTTTGCGACGTCTTTTTTGTTTGTCGTTTGAATCGTTTATAGCGATTTTCTGCCGAACTGATTCAGATAGCCTATTCTACGAAATCGGATTTGCGATAGCCCTGAATATAAAGAAGGGCTGTCAGGTCGCCATGGTTTACGCGGACTTTCGCCTGTGCTGCGACCGCTGGTTTTGCGTGAAGCGCAACGCCTGTGCCTGCAAGCTGGATCATGCCGAGATCGTTTGCACCGTCTCCTACGGCGATCGCATCTTCTGGTGTCAGTCCAAGACGATCAGCGATTTCGATCAGCTTCTCGACCTTTGCTTCACGCCCGAGGATTGGGTCGGAAACCTTGCCGGTCAGATGCTTGCCATCGTGAAGGAGCGTGTTGGCGCGGTCTTCATTAAAGCCGATCATTTCGGCAACGCGATGCGTGAAAGAAGTGAAGCCACCGGACACCAGTGCGGTATAAGCGCCGTGTTTGCGCATGGTGCGAACCAGTTCCACGCCGCCCGGCATAAGCGTTATGCGTGTGGCGATAACCTTATCGATAACCGATAGCGGCAAGCCTTTTAAAAGTGCTACGCGTTCGCGCAGGGCTGGCTCGAATTCGATCTCCCCATTCATCGCGCGTGCAGTGATCGCGGCCACATGTTCGCGCAGGCCTGCTTCTTCGGCCAGTTCATCGATGCATTCCTGCTGGATCATGGTGGAATCCATGTCAGCAATCAGAATTTTCTTGCGCCTTGCGTCTTGTTCCTGCACCACGACATCGATTGGTGCACCGTCAAGGGCAGTCCGCAATGCAGTTTCTGCTTCTTCCCGGCTTATGCCAGAGCCAAGTGGAATATCGCAGGCGATACCATCGGCCAGCCAGTAAAGTCCGGTTGCATTCACTGCCGCCGAGGCTTTTATCCCCAGCGATGGAACAAGCAGCGCTTTGGCTGGATTGGCAATCAGTGTAGCAATGAGGGAAACGGATCGGGACATGAGGAGCATTTCCTGCGATGAGTGAAGCGGCAAAGGATGCAATCCTGATAGCTGGCCCAACGGCCAGCGGCAAGTCGGCTCTTGCCCTTCATTTGGCAAAGAAGACTGGTGGCTTCATCGTCAATACGGATTCCATGCAGGTTTATGACGTTCTTGATCTGTTGAGCGCACGCCCGCAGCCAGATGAGTTGCGCCAAGCTGAGCATTATCTCTATGGGCATGTTGCGCCTTCCGTTTCCTATTCGACGGGTAAATGGTTTGCCGATGTTGAAGCCTTGCTCGCGCGCGATGATCTTAAAACGCGCACGCCGATCTTTGTCGGTGGCACCGGACTTTATTTCCGTGCGCTTCTGGGCGGACTTTCTCAAATGCCGGAAGTGCCTGCCGATGTGCGTGACTACTGGCGCAACAAAATGAGTGAGGATGGAGCGGAAGCGCTTCATATGATGCTCACGGAGCGTGACCCTGAATTAGCTGCAACGTTACGTCCGACCGACAGTCAGCGCATTGTGCGTGCGCTGGAGGTGTTTGAGGGAACAGGTAAGTCGCTGCTGCACTGGCAGAAGAATACCGGAACGGCTCTCGTTGATGATGCAAGCGCAGCCAAGATCGTACTGCTGCCCGATCGCAAGTGGCTTGGCGAGCGGATTGCTCAGCGTTTCAATCTCATGTGGGACCATGGGGCGCTTGACGAAGTGCGTGCTTTGAACGCGCTTAATCTTGATCTGGCATTGCCCGCGATGAAGGCGATCGGTGTGCGCGATATTTCAGCATTTTTTGCCGGCGAGATGACGCGGGAAGAAGCCATTGGGCTTTCGGTTATCGCCACGCGGCAATATGCCAAAAGGCAATCGACATGGTTCCGAAACCAGCTTGATGAGAGCTGGAAGGTATTCACCTCGGGCGAAAATGCATTGCTAGGGTAATAATCTTATCGATTTAGTCTCTTTGGCAGAAGAAAAGATCGCGTTTAATGCAATTATGCGTTGACGCCGCGATTTTCGCTGATTAGTCTCGCCGCCATGAACAGAACAGCTCTTATTCTTGTGGTACGTACGCGCATGGGCAGGATGGTGTAACCATCCGGCGAAAGCTCCCATGCGCGAAAGACAGGCTCCCTCGGGGGCCTTTTTTGTTATCTGAACATCAACGAATTGAATATGTAAAGCAGACGGGAAGTGACGACGATGACGGCAGCAAAAAGCGAGGCGGCAACGATCTCCGCAGGACAACGCGAAATGACCGGCGCGGAAATGGTTGTACAGGCTATGATCGATCATGGCGTGGAACATCTTTTCGGCTATCCGGGCGGGGCCGTGCTGCCGATCTATGACGAACTTTTCCAGCAGGACAAGGTTGAACATATTCTGGTTCGCCACGAGCAGGGCGCAGGTCATGCCGCCGAAGGCTATGCACGTGCAACCGGCAAGGTTGGTGTGATGTTGGTTACATCCGGTCCGGGTGCGACCAATGCGGTAACGCCGTTGCAGGACGCTTTGATGGACTCGATCCCACTGGTTTGCATTTCCGGTCAGGTTCCAACATCGTTGATCGGTTCTGATGGTTTTCAGGAAGCTGATACCGTTGGCATCACTCGCCCATGCACCAAGCACAACTGGCTGGTTCGTGACGTAAATGATCTGTCGCGTGTTTTGCACGAAGCGTTCCATATCGCTTCGACGGGTCGTCCCGGTCCGGTTCTGGTTGATATTCCCAAGGATATTCAGTTTGCAACCGGCATCTATACGCCACCGCAGACATCGCCACGCACCAGCTATCGCCCGACCATTGAAGGCGACAAGAATGCTATTGCACAGGCTGTTGAAATGCTGCTGACCGCAAAGAAGCCGGTCATCTATTCCGGTGGCGGTGTTATCAATTCAGGGCCTGCTGCAACGAAATTGCTTCGCGAACTGGTTGAAATCAGCAATTTCCCGATCACATCAACCTTGATGGGTCTGGGTGCTTATCCTGCATCGGGCAAGAATTGGCTCGGAATGCTCGGTATGCACGGAACATACGAAGCCAACATGACCATGCATGATTGCGATGTTATGCTCTGCGTTGGTGCGCGTTTTGATGATCGTATCACAGGTCGTCTCAATGCTTTTGCGCCGCATTCGCGCAAAATTCATATCGATATTGATCCATCCTCGATCAACAAAAACGTTCGCGTTGATGTACCGATCATCGGCGACGTTGCGCATGTTCTGGAAGATATCGTTCGCCAGTTCCGTGCGGCCTCGAAAAAACCGGATGCAAACGCGATTAGCGCATGGTGGGGTCAGATCGACCGCTGGCGTGGCCGCAATTCGCTGGCTTATGCGCCGAACAAAGATGTTATCATGCCGCAATATGCATTGCAGCGTTTGAACGAGCTGACCAAAGATCGTAATACTTACATCACCACCGAAGTTGGCCAGCATCAGATGTGGGCTGCACAGTTCATGGATTTTGAAGAGCCAAATCGCTGGATGACGTCCGGTGGTCTCGGCACCATGGGTTATGGCTTGCCAGCAGCTCTCGGCGTGCAGATCGCGCATCCAGATGCGCTGGTTATCGATATTGCCGGTGACGCATCAATCCAGATGTGCATTCAGGAAATGTCGGCGGCCATTCAGTACAATGCGCCCATCAAGATTTTTATTCTGAACAATCAATATATGGGTATGGTTCGCCAGTGGCAGCAGTTGCTGCATGGCAATCGCCTGTCGCATTCCTATACCGAAGCAATGCCTGATTTCGTGAAGCTTGCTGAGGCTTACGGTGCGCATGGTATTCGTTGTGACAAGCCAGCTTTGCTTGATGATGCAATCATGGAAATGATTGAAATCAACAAGCCGGTTATCTTCGATTGCCGCGTTGCAAATCTCGCCAACTGCTTCCCGATGATCCCGTCTGGCAAGGCGCATAATGAAATGCTGTTGCCAGATGAAGCGACTGACGAAGCCGTTGCCAATGCTATTGATGCCAAGGGCCGCGCCCTAGTCTGATCCGGAGTAAAGAACATGAACGCACAAAATCTAGCATCCGGCTCGGCATATTTCATCGCAGCCGATACCCAGACTCCAGAAACGCATACGCTTTCGGTTCTCGTTGATAACGAGCCGGGTGTTCTAGCCCGAGTCATTGGCCTGTTTTCAGGTCGTGGCTATAATATTGAAAGCCTGACGGTTTCTGAAACCGAGCATGAGCAGCATTTGTCGCGTATTACGATTGTGACGCGCGGCACGCCAAATGTGCTTGATCAGATCCGCCATCAGCTGGAGCGTATTGTTCCGGTGCATCGCGTGGTTGATATGACCCATCGCGCCGTTGAACTCGGTCATGAGCGTCCGATTGAGCGCGAACTGGCACTTATCAAAGTGGCTGGCAAGGGCGAAGCGCGTGCCGAAACGCTGCGTCTGACCGATGCTTTCAATGCCAGGATTGTTGATGCGACGACCGAGCATTTCATCGTTGAAATCACTGGCAAGACGGCCAAAGTCGATCAATTCATCTCGCTGATGAAGCCGCTTGGTCTGGTGGAAATCTGCCGCACTGGTGTGGCTGCGATGAACCGTGGTCCGCAGGGACTGTAAATTCGAGAAAATGGACACGATTATAATTGTAACCGGCACAATAGTTCGATTGTGCCGGTTTTTTATTGGGCTAATTTCTTTTGGCCATAAATGCTCAAAAGGTGAATGATGTCTGCTCTTCCAACCTATGATGATGTAGTTTCGGCTGCCAGACGCATTGAAGGGCACGCGCATCGCACGCCAGTTTTTACTTCCTCCACCATTGATCATGAAACTGGTGCTCAGTTTTACTTCAAATGTGAGAACTTCCAGCGCATTGGTGCATTCAAGTTTCGTGGCGCATATAATGCTTTGTCGCGTTTTACGGATAAACAGAAAGCGCTGGGTGTGCTGGCTTTTTCTTCCGGTAACCATGCGCAAGCAATAGCACTGGCTGCGAAATTGCTCGATATTGGTGCAACGATCATCATGCCCGAGGACGCCCCTGCTGCGAAACTCGATGCAACGCGTGGCTATGGCGCAAAAGTTGTTACCTATAATCGCTATACCGAGGATCGCGACGCTCTATCGAAGAGGCTTGCAGACGAGGGCGGGCTGACGCTTATTCCACCGTTTAATCATCTGGATATTATTACAGGACAGGGCACGGCCACAAAGGAACTGATCGAAGAGGTTGGCCCATTGGATGCATTGTTCGTCTGTCTGGGCGGTGGTGGATTGCTGGCGGGGTCGGCTCTGGCTGCGAAGGCGCTTTCGCCTTCGTGTGATGTTTATGGTGTTGAACCGGAAGCAGGAAATGACGGTCAGCAATCTTTCCGATCTGGCAAGATCGTGCATATCGATGTTCCTAAGACTTTGGCAGATGGTGCGCAGACACAAGCTTTGGGGGACATCACCTTTGCCATTATCCGTGAAAATGCGCGTGATATTCTGACCGTTAATGACGATGAATTGGTGCAGGGCATGAAGTTTTTCGCAAGTCGCATGAAGATGGTGGTTGAGCCAACGGGTTGTCTCGGCTTTGCTGGTGCTATGCAAATGGCACCAGAACTGAAAGGCAAACGTGTTGGTGTGATCGTTAGCGGTGGCAATGTTGATCTTGATAAATTTGCCGCATTGGTGAGCAGATAGGTTTGATCACGGTTTGATCTTGTGTTCGGACGGCGAATCCTGTCTGAACAGAGGATGCAGTTTTCACCGGAACAGGATCAGGCTTTAAAAGCCGTTGGCAAGTGGCTGAAGGAAGGGCGTTCGCCTATCTTCAGACTGTTTGGCTATGCAGGTACGGGCAAGACCACGCTCGCGCGTTATTTTGCCGAGCATGTCGATGGTGAGGTTCAGTTTGCAGCGTTCACCGGCAAGGCCGCGCAGGTGCTGCGCTCCAAGGGCGCAAACAACGCCCGTACGCTCCATTCGCTGATCTATCGTCCGCGTGGGGAAGAAGCGATTGAGGATGAAACGACCGGCAAAACTTCGATTGCGCCAACCTTTTCGCTCAATCGTCAAAGCCCGGTTGCGAAGGCAGCACTGATCGTTGTCGATGAATGCTCTATGGTCGACGAGCAGCTTGGTCGCGATCTGATGACATTCGGAACACCTATTCTGGTGCTGGGTGATCCGGGTCAGTTGCCACCAATTTCTGGTGGAGGGTTCTTCACTGAACATGATCCAGATTTTCTGCTCACAGAAATCCATCGTCAGGCGCGTGACAACCCCATCATCCGCATGGCGCTGGATGTGCGTGAGGGTCGCGAACTGAGCTATTGTGATGAGGGTCGGGCGAAGATTATTTCCAAGGCGGAAGTGAATCAAGATCTGGTACTCGCGGCTGATCAGGTGCTGGTCGGCACCAATCGCACGCGCAAGCGCTATAACCAGCGGTTGCGTGAGCTGAAAGGTTTCAGCGCCGAATATCCGCAGGCTGGCGATAAGCTGGTTTGTTTGCGCAATGATCCGGCCAAAGGCTTGCTCAATGGCTCGCTCTGGAAGGTGATGACCTCATCGAAGGAAACGGTGAAGCCCGGCATCAATCTGTTGGTTTCGCCCGAAGATGAAGATCGTGGCGTTGCCAAGATCAAGCTGCTCAAAGCGCAGTTTGAAGACCCTGACGCTGAAATTCCGTGGCAAACCAAGAAGCGTTTTGACGATTTCGATTATGGATATGCCCTGACTGTGCACAAAGCCCAGGGTTCGCAGTGGGATAATGTCGTGTTGTTTGACGAAAGCTATGCATTCCGCGACACGCGTGAACGCTGGCTTTATACCGCCATTACACGTGCTGCGGAACAATTGACGATTGTTAAATAGTCATTGCTCTCGTGGCTCGGCGCTGAGCCACTCCCATGCTTTCTGCTCATCATCCGCCTCAAATGTACGCATTTCGATTGCGAGAAATGGCTGCATCAGCGTGACACTGGCCTGTATCCAAAGTGGTCCGCCGACAATTGCGTAGCGGCGCAGATGGCGCAATGATTTTGCACGCATGGATAACATGCTTTCAGAGAATGCCGCACCCCAGTCAACGCCTTCATAGCCCGTGAGACGGATCAGCAGGTCGATTTCTTCATGGCCTTCATAGGCAGCATCCAGCAGGCCATAGAGATTTTCAAGGGCTGCGTCATTGAGATGCCCTTCAATTGCAAAAGCAAATACATCTTCACGATTGGTGGGAATGCGTCGAATGACGGGGATGTCTTCATTGCGCATCGGTGATTTCCACTTCCTGAATGTTTTGTCGGTTGGTTAAAACGTTTCTGGTTGGGCAAAAGTTGCGAAAGGCGTATGAAAGTTTCAGTGCAGGCTGTGCTAACTCTTTATTTTATCGCGCATCTTACCCGAAAACCGTTTCACGCATTTCGGCATGCGCTATTAAAAATAGTTTGTGAGATGCGGCTCTAAAACACTCACATTTTTTATCAGCGGGCGATATAAAGCCATATCCTTATTTGAGGGAGCCACGCTCAATGCCTGCAAAACTGTCCGTCAATCTTAACGCCATCGCCATGTTACGCAACCGGCGTGATCTTCCCTGGCCAAGTGTCACCGGGCTTGGGCGAGCCGCACTTGCAGCAGGTGCCGCCGGATTGACCGTGCATCCGCGCCCTGATCAGCGGCATATCCGTTTTTCCGATCTGGGCGATATTCGTGCTTTGATTGATGATGAATATCCGCAGGCAGAGTTCAACATTGAAGGTTTTCCAACCGAAGCTTTTCTGGAACTGGTGGAAAAACATCAGCCGGAACAGGTGACACTGGTGCCCGATGATCCGATGCAGGCGACATCCGATCATGGGTGGGACTTTGAAACCAAGTCGGATTTTCTTGCGCCCATCGTTGCGCGTCTCAAATCGGGCGGGATGCGTGTTTCGCTGTTTGCCAATCCTGATCCGCTTGGCTATGACAAGGCAAAGGCCATTGGTGCTGACCGGATCGAGCTTTATACCGGCCCTTATGGCGCGACCTATGACGATCCGTCTGCTGCAACGCGGGAGATAAACCGTCTTGGAAAGGCTGCGGATGCGGCAACTGCACTTGGTCTTGCAATTAATGCAGGGCACGATCTGACGGTTGAAAATCTGCCAGCACTGGTCAAGCGTGTACCACAATTGAGCGAAGTCTCAATCGGTCATGGATTAACCGCAGATGCGTTAATGTATGGTATGCCTGTGACTGTGAGCCGTTATATTGGTGCACTTGCAGGATAACGCCCCGTCGAAAAACGCATGGCTTGATTACGAGCCCTGCGAAATCTGCATTTGTGCGCGGGCGCTGCAACATATAGACCGCCCGCCACAGATCATGCGCTCGGCGCGCAGGATTGTTCGAGGGAAGCATAGATGAAGTTTTCCGCAGTTCTTGTTCCTTGCCATCGCGCTGGTTCAGCTTATTTCTCTATAAAGACTTTTGTTTTGATACGTGCGGCATAAGGCTGTTGACGGACTTTTATCATTTCCACCGCTTTGCTATTCCATCCTGAGCCTATGACCTTGCGAGGTGTCTGCATATGAGCAGCGAGCATAAAGATAACAGCGCTCCGTCTGAAGAAGATGCGCTGGCGATGAATACGCTGCCTGCTGGCGTTTCTGCTGAAAACAATACCGTTTCAGAAGAGAACGATCATTCCAAAGACAGCATGAAAGTGCTGGTGATGGGCGCACTGGGTGTTGTCTATGGCGACATTGGTACAAGTCCAATTTACGCTTTTCGTGAAGCGTTGCATGCGGCAACTTCGGATGGCATTCTCGACAGAGCCGACATTTTGGGTGTCGTCTCGCTCATCTTCTGGGCACTTTTGCTCGTTGTGACCGTCAAATATGTGCTCTTCGTGTTGCGTGCCGACAATAATGGCGAGGGCGGTATTCTATCATTGATGGCGCTGGTACGGGCTGCTCTGAAAGGGCGGCCTGATCTCATTTTAGGCGCTGGTATCTGTGGCGCGGCCCTGTTTTTTGGGGATGCCGTAATTACACCAGCGATCTCTGTGCTTTCGGCGGTCGAAGGTGTGCAGATTGTGGCGCCACACATGACGCCCTTTGTGGTGCCTATAACGGTCGTTATTCTGGTGGTTCTGTTCTCAATCCAGAAATACGGAACGGGCAAGGTTGCCATTGTTTTCGGGCCAATCATGGCCGTATGGTTTTTGGCGCTAGGGGCATCGGGTCTTTGGCATATCTTTGATGATCCGACCGTAATGGCGGCACTCAACCCTTATTATGCATTGCGGTTCCTGGTAGTCAGCCCCGGCGTTGCATTCATTACTGTCGGTGCGGTTTTTCTTGCCATGACAGGTGCGGAAGCACTTTACGCTGATCTCGGGCATTTTGGGCGCAAGCCAATCGTTCGGGCCTGGCTGTGGATCGTGTTCCCATGCCTGCTGCTCAATTATTTCGGGCAGGCGGCATTCGTGCTTTCGCATGGTGAAGCAGCAGCGTTGCCATTCTTCCAGATGATGCCGGATTTTGCGCTTTGGCCGATGGTTCTGTTGGCGACAGCCGCGACGGTCATTGCAAGTCAGGCTGTGATCAGCGGTGCTTTCTCGGTTGCGCGTCAGGCAGTGCAGCTCAATATTCTGCCACGTCTTGAAATCCAGCATACGTCGGAAAAGCTGCATGGACAGATTTACATTCCACGTGTCAACTTTTTGCTTGGCTTAACGGTCATCATTCTGGTGCTTGGTTTTGAGAAGTCAAACAATCTCGCCTCAGCTTATGGTATCGCAGTAACCGGCAATATGCTTGTCACGACCGGACTTCTTTATTTCGTCATGACGCGCATCTGGAATTGGCGCGTCAGTCGTGCGCTGCCATTGATAATCGGCTTTTTAATTATCGATGTTCTGTTTTTCAGCGCCAATATTATTAAAGTGCATGATGGTGGCTGGGCTTCAATCCTATTTGCAGCCATTTTGGTGGTCGTCATGTGGACATGGGTGCGCGGCACGCGACATCTGTTCCAGAAGACACGAAAGGCAGAAGTACCACTCGATCTGATCGTCGAGCAGATGAACAAACGCCCGCCGACCATTGTTCCGGGAACTGCGGTATTTCTGACAGGTGACCCGAAAAGTGCGCCAACAGCCCTCATGCATAGCCTCAAGCATTATAAGGTTCTGCATGACAGCAACGTCATTTTGACAGTTGTAACGGCTTCTAAGCCATGGGTTTCGAGCGCAGATCGGGCGCGTGTTTCGCAATATAATGAGCGCTTCATGCAGGTCACTCTGACATTTGGCTATATGCAGCAGCCCAATATTCCGCGCGCTCTGGGTCTGTGTCGCAAGCTTGGCTGGAGGTTCGACATCATGACGACGTCTTTCTTCCTGTCGCGCCGCTGGCTGAAAGCATCGGTCCATTCCGGGATGCCGCTCTGGCAGGATAAGCTGTTTATCCTGTTGGCCCGCACTGCTTCTGATGCAACTGAATACTTCCAGATTCCGACCGGGCGTGTGGTGGAGATCGGAACCCAAGTAAACATTTGAGGCCAAATGTCCTCGAATGAAAAGGGCGCATTTCAGGATATAATTCCGGAATGCGCCCTTTCTTTATGATTTTGCTCGCTTCTTTCTTGTTTCGTTAAAAGCTAACCGGATCACATTTCTAAAATCTTTCTTCGTTGTGAAAAATCCTGCTTGACGGTTGCTCAAGCTAGGATTAATAAACAGAACCGTACCGTACGGTACAAAGTGGAGGGATTGAACCGTGACTGATAAAAGCGACGAATTGCAGGCTCAAAAGCAGCCGTCTTTCTCGCCGCGTCAGAACGAAGTTCTGGAGCAGGCGTTGCGTCTTCTTGTTGAGGGCGGTGACCGCGCTTTGACAACCGCAAGCATTGCGCGTGCTGCCAATTGCTCCAAGGAAAGCCTCTATAAATGGTTTGGTGATCGCGATGGCTTGCTGACCGCAATGGTTCGCTGGCAGGCGTCGAAGGTTCGTGTTGTGCCGGTGGCGCGTGAGAAGCTTGATGCGGAATCGCTGTTTTCCAGCCTTGAACATTTTGCACGCGACTGGCTGCTCGTGTTGTCCGGCCCGACCTCCATTGCATTGAACCGTCTGGCGGTTAGTCATACGGCATCGGGCAAATCGGCTTTGGGAGACATCGTTCTCGCCAATGGTCCGGTTGCAATGGCGAAGCGTCTCAAGCCCATTCTCGAAATCGGTCGGGAAGCAAAGCTTTTAGCCTTTGACGATATCGACGAAGCATTTCGTGCATTTTTCGGACTCGTTGTTCGGGACATGCAAATCCGGTTGCTGCTTGGCGATCGGCTGGAATTGACTGACGAAGTGGTTATCCGGGACGCCCGGCGTGCCACAAAGCAGTTTTTCGCTCTTTACGGGGCATAAACCTACAAACCAACGGCTGACGTGAGAAGGCCGCAGGACAATTTGAATAACAATCTGAGTGAAGGGAATAAGAAAATGCGCGTTTATTACGATCGTGATGCAGACGTTAACCTGATCAAGTCGAAGAAGGTCGTTATCGTCGGTTATGGTAGCCAGGGTCGCGCCCATGCGCTGAACCTAAAAGACTCCGGCGCAGCCAATGTGCGCATTGCTCTTCGTGAAGGTTCGGCAACGGTCAAGAAGGCCGAAGCTGACGGCTTTGAAGTGATGAATGTTGCTGATGCTGCCAAGTGGGGCGATCTCCTCATGATGGCAACCCCTGATGAACTTCAGGCTGACATCTACAAAGATCACATTCAGGATAACATCCGTGATGGCGCAGCGATTGCTTTCGCACACGGTCTCAATGTTCACTTTGGCCTGATTGAGCCAAAGAAGTCCGTTGACGTTGTCATGATCGCACCAAAGGGCCCAGGCCACACGGTTCGCGGCGAATATCAGAAGGGTGGCGGCGTTCCTTGCCTTATAGCAATCCATCAGGATGCTTCGGGCAATGCACATGATCTCGCTCTCTCCTACGCTTCGGGCGTTGGTGGCGGTCGTTCGGGCGTTATTGAAACCACTTTCAAGGAAGAGTGTGAAACCGATCTGTTCGGTGAGCAGGCTGTTCTTTGCGGCGGTGTTGTTGAACTCATCCGCACCGGTTTTGAAGTTCTGGTCGAAGCTGGTTACGCACCAGAAATGGCTTATTTCGAGTGCCTGCACGAAATGAAGCTCATCGTAGATCTGATCTACGAAGGCGGCATTGCCAACATGAATTACTCGATCTCCAACACTGCTGAGTGGGGCGAATACGTCACTGGCCCACGCATTATCACTGCAGAAACCAAAGAAGAAATGAAGCGCGTTCTGAAGGACATTCAGACCGGCAAGTTCACTTCCGATTGGATGCAGGAATACCGTGCAGGTGCAGCGCGCTTCAAGGGTATCCGTCGCAACAACGACAGCCACCAGATCGAAGAAGTCGGCGAAAAGCTCCGTGGCATGATGCCATGGATCGCAGCGAACAAGCTCGTCGACAAGGCACGCAACTAAAAATCTGCGATATTCAGACTCTGGCCGTCTGCAAATGGCATTTTGTTTCAATTGCGGTGCTCACGTACTTTATGTACGCTCCGCTCCGGTTCTCACAAAACAGCATTTTCGCCAAGCCAGAGTCAGAATCTCATCAGATTTTGCAGTGCCCTTCGATTGAAGAAAACAAAGGGGCGTTTCTTACGCCCCTTTATTATATGGAAGTGATGTGAATTGATGCGTGTAACGTATTGCGCACGAAATGATCGTCAAACACCGTTGTATTTTCTGTTTTGTGCGCGTTTTGACCAAAACAATTCTGAATATCTTTATTCCATGAGAGCATGGGTTGAGGTGTTCTCGTTCGTAAAAAAGTACGCTATCGCTAGGACTTTATCTGGCGAAGTTTGAGGAGGCTTTGCCTCCATCGTATTGAGGAGACTTCCGGTGCTGGACTGGGAAAGTGTATTTGCAACGCGCTCGAAACGTATGCGCGCTTCGGAAATCCGTGAACTTTTGAAGCTGCTGGAACGTCCGGATATTATTTCCTTTGCTGGCGGTATTCCTGATCCGGCACTTTTCCCGCATAACGAATTCCAGAGCGCCTATCAGGATATTTTTGCTGGTCCTGAAGCCAATGCCGCACTGCAATATTCGGTGTCAGAAGGTTACAAGCCGCTGCGCACATGGCTGGTGAGTGAACTCGCCAAGATCGGCGTTCCGTGCACCGAAGACAACGTCTTTATTACGTCTGGTTCACAACAGGCGCTCGACTATCTCGGCAAGCTTTTCATCTCGCCCAACGACACGGCACTGGTGACTGCTCCGACTTATCTTGGTGCTTTGCAGGCTTTCAACGCCTATGAGCCCAGCTACGATATTCTTTCGCTCAACGGCAATCGCACGCCTGCATCTTATCAAGAAGCCGCTGAAAAGGCCGGTGGACAGGTGAAATTTGCTTATCTTTCGGCAGATTTCAGCAATCCGACCGGCGAAACCGTTGATCTTGCAGGCCGCAAGAAGCTGATGGCCGATGCGGACGAACTCAATGTTCCGATCATCGAAGATGCTGCGTATCAGTATCTGCGTTATAATGGTGATGCAGTTGCGTCGATCCTGTCGCTCGATATTGCGCGCCATGGCGGTGACATTGAAAAGACGCGCACGATCTATTGCGGCTCGTTCTCAAAGACCCTCGCACCCGGATTGCGGGTTGGTTATGTGGTTGCCTCGCAGTCGGTTATACGCAAGCTGGTTCTCATGAAGCAGGCGGCTGATCTGCATTCTTCAACCATCAACCAGATCGCGATCTATCATGTCGCATCGCGTGGTTTTGACGCTCAGGTCGCAAAGCTTCATGGCGTTTATAAACACCGCCGCGACAAGATGCTCGAAGCGCTTGCCAAATATATGCCGGAAGGCACAGCTTGGACCAAGCCTGAAGGTGGTATGTTCATCTGGGTGACATTGCCCAAAGGCATGGACGGTGCTGCACTGCTTGCAGCATCAATTGAGAGCGAGAAAGTTGCGTTTGTACCGGGCAAGGCATTTTTTGCCGATGGTACGGGTGCGAACACTTTGCGCCTGAGCTATTCATGCGCCAATGATGAAATGATTGATGAAGGCATCATGCGTCTGGGACGCTTGATCCGCACGCATTCCAAATCGGAAGCTGCATAAGAAAGAAATAAGCCGGGCAATGCCCGGCTTTTATTTTATTGGAATGGTGAATTGCAGCCGCTACGTGGCCCCGCCAGAGGCTGATAGGTGTTATCGGATGTGCGATAGCTGCGGTAACGGTTGGAGCACCATGAAATATGATTGCTGCTTGGACCAAATGTCGTGACCGGCTTGCGATTGGATGGGCGAACCTGAAGCGGGTCGCCATTCTTGTAAATCGGGATGCCTTCAGGCGAAATATAGTTGCCACTGTTGCGGCAGCCGACGCCATAGCATTTGCTTGAACCTGCTTGCGGTTGATAAGTCCGCGGCAATCCGCCAGCGATAGGCGGCGTACTCGGACGCAAAGACGGTACATAAGGCGTGTTCAAATCAACAGCCGCCGCACTGCCGATAAAGCTCGTTGCAAAGAGACTTGTGCAAAGTGCGATGTACCGTATCTTTTCAAACATTTTTGGTATCCAGATTTTCAGACAATATATGGTGGTTAGTCTGATCAAAACCAGCGCGAGCGTGTTATTTGAAAAGAACCACTTGCCAACTATAGCGCAAGTCGCGAGATTGCGCTGGCATGTTTACGATAGCTACATTTAATGTCGAAAATCTGATGCGCCGGTTTGATTTTTCCGGCTTTCGCAATGAATTGCATCAGGACCGCTCGCTCAAACTCTTCGAGATTGGCGATGAGACGCAATATCGTTTGCTGGAGCAGGCACGCGCTGTCGCCCATGCCGATGATACACGCCAGATGACCGCGCTGGCGATTGCGGAAAGCCGTGCGGATATTCTCTGCTTGCAGGAAGTGGATAATCTCGCTGCTCTCAATGCCTTTGAATACGGCTATCTTTTTAAGATGATCGGACAAGGCTATCGCAACAAATATCTGGTCGATGGCAATGATAGCCGAGGCATCGATGTTGCTGTCATGGCGCGTGATTCGACACGCGATGGTCATTCTATCGAGATCACACAGGTAACCAGTCACGCCAATCTGACATATAATGACTTTGGGCTTTATCAACCAATACTGGCCGAGCTTGGATTTGAGCCGCATGATCGTATTTTCAAACGCGATTGCCTCAATCTTGATATGCGGATTGATGGCAAGCCTTTGTCTTTGTTTGTGGTTCATCTCAAATCAATGGGTGGCGCGCGCAATGGTCTTGATGGACGTACAGCGTCACTGCCGGTGCGACAGGCTGAAACGCGTGCAATTCGACGCATTATCGAAGGTAAATTCGGCATCGGTCATACGGCGGACAAACGCTGGCTTATTTGCGGTGATTTTAACGACTATCGCGAGCGCGTTCTGATAGATGGTGATGAGTGGAATGGCTATCAGTTTACGCCATTTTCGGAAGAGGTAAGCGCGCTGGATACGCTGCTTAATGATGGTTTTGCCGTCAATCTGGTGGAGCGGCGTCCGGTCATGGATCGCTGGACGCTCTATCATACGCGCGGACCACAGGAACGCCACCTTTGCCAGCTTGATTATATTCTGGCATCGCCATCACTGGCCAGTAAGAATGAGAGTGCCATTCCGCAGATTATCCGTCGCGGTCAGCCGTGGCGCACCATTTTTCCGCCGGGACAGGATGTTGATCGTTATCCGCGCACCGGTTGGGACCGGCCAAAAGCTAGTGACCATTGCCCTGTGGCTGTTACGTTGAACATTGATTGAGGAATAAGCGTAGATGCAGCATGTGAAAGAAAACACGGTCTATATGATTGACCGCGTTGATGTCCGGGTTTTGCCTGGGGCGCTTTCCTACAGCGAAGCGAACAGTCAGGTGATTGCTGCAAACTGGCAAAGGGCGACCGCTGCCAATCCAACGCTTTTTGATGGCGAGATTTATCTGGCACCGCAAGCTCAACTCAATGAGGGGGTGTTGGAGGCGGGTTTTAAGCGCACGAGTTTTGCAACGTTGATGTATTGGCGCGATGATCGCGGGTCTGAAAGGCCATGGCATATTTTTGGTGTGGGCGTGATTGTGTCGAGCGAAGGGCATCTGATTGCAGCGCGTATGAGCGCACATAATGCTGTCGCTGGCCGAGTTTATTTTCCCGCCGGTTCGATAGATGACAATGACATTGTCGGTGACCGTGCCGATTATGAAACCAATGTTGCCCGCGAAGTTCGCGAAGAAACAGGGATTGATCTTGGCAAGGCAAAAGCGGAGCCGAGTATGCATCTTGTGAGCGCTGATGGGAGCATTGCGCTTTTCCGTCGTTATTATTTTGACTTATCAACCGCAGAGCTGCTTCAACAGATTGAAGTCAACCTTGCCACACAGGCGCAACCAGAGCTTTCAGAAATCATTCCAGTAACTCAAGCTGGCATGATGGGGCAGGCAACGCCGTCCTATGTGCGGGCCTTTGCAAACTGGCATTTCGAAAATCAGCAATAGAGTAGCTACTGACAGATGACAGCGGCGCGAAATTGACTATGCTCGCAATTCAAAGCAGTTGAGGGAGACGTGAAGACATGAGCGAAGCTGCCGGTTCTGGCCGATACTATGAGATTTTCGACGTTTTCGCCGATAAGGCTCTGGCTGGGAATCCTCTGGCTGTCGTTCATGAGAGCGAGGGGCTTACAGATGCGCGCATGCAGGCCATCGCGCGCGAGTTCAATCTGTCTGAAACCGTGTTCATTTTCCCGCCCGAAAACCCCATGCATGAAGCATCTGTGCGTATTTTTACGCCTGATTATGAGCTTCCCTTTGCGGGTCATCCAACGGTGGGCGCTGCCGTATCACTTGCGCGCCATCGCAGGACGGGTGATGAGTCGGACCGGCTTGTGACACTGGAAGAGAAAGTCGGGGTCGTTCGCTGTGGCGTTATTCTGGGTGAAAACAGCGCTTTTGCTGAATTCGATCTGCCGCGCCTGCCGGAAAAAATAGATATTAAAATAGAAAAAGAGGAAGCGGCTGCGGCCATAGGGCTTGGCACGCATGAGATCGGTTTTGAGAACCACATTCCGGCTATCTGGAGCGCGGGAACGCCTTATCTTCTGGTGCCGGTGCATAATCTCATTGCGGCAGCCAAAGTGTCGATTGATCCGGTTTATGTGAGCGAGAGCCTGCCGCATGTCGGCGAACGGCCTTTGCCGATTTATGTCTATTGCCGCGAAACCCTTTTGTTCGACAGCAATTATCATGCGCGCATGTTTGTGACAGGTTCAAATGTTTATGAAGATCCGGCAACGGGTTCTGCGGCCGCGGCTTTTGCAGGCATGATTATGGCAAAAGACAAGCCTGTGGATGGCAGTTCGCAATGGTGGATTGAGCAGGGCATGGAGATGGGGCGCCCGTCGCGCATTCGCCTTGAGCTGGATGTTACCAGGCAGGTGCTGACCGGCGCACGCATCGGCGGAACGGCGGTCAAAATTGCCGAAGGACGCTTGTTCGTCTGATCGAAGCTTAACACTATAATGAGCGAAGGACGCTTGTCATGATAATCAAGGAAATGTCAGAATATGACATTCGCGATATGATCCAGCATACACAGGTTGGGCGTCTGGGCTACGTTCTGGATAATCGTCCTTACGTTGTTCCGCTTGGATTTCGGTTCAGTGGTGGCGCGCTTTATTCGTTTACGACCGATGGCCAGAAGACCGAGGCGATGCGCAATAACGATGCCGTTTGTATTCTCTTTGATCATATCACTTCAAAGACGCAGTGGCGCAGCGTGGTGGTGAATGGCCATTATCGCGAAATCACGCGCGAGGAAGAAAAAAACGCGATCGTCAATATGTTGGCGAATGAGCCAAGCTGGTGGGAGCCTGCCTATACGAAGACTGTTGCCAGTGATGGCGGACAACGCAAGCTGGAGCCTGTTTTCTTCCGCGTGGATATTGAAAGCGCTACGGGTCACGAGACGAGCTGATTATTTATGGTTCTGGATTGCGATACATTTAATGCAAGTTGGGTTGCGACAGTTCTTAATCTCGACTGGCCGTCCAGAGCATCGACACAGATTGAGAATGACTCAGAACGGGTAAAGCTTCAGAAACAAGAACTGGTGCGCATGTTCGATGAAGCATCGGAACACGGCATCAATGCCGTGATCTTTCAGGTTTCGCCTGCTGCGGATGCGTTTTACAAATCTGAGTATCTGCCATGGTCGTCTTATCTGACGGGAACGCTTGGCAAAGACCCGGGCTTTGATCCGCTTCGCTTTGCAATTGAGCAAGCGCATAAGCGCGGGATTGAACTTCATGCCTGGCTTAATCCTTATCGCGTGTCGATGGATGTACGTCCGGCCACGCGCAAGGAACTGAAAAACTCATCGAGCGATTCCAGCCCAAGCATTTACAAAACCAAGCCCGAATGGGTGGGGATTTCTGCAGGCCGTTATGTTCTTGATCCGGGCATTCCTGCGGTGCGGCAGTGGGTGACGAATATAACCGCCGAGGTGGTTCAGAAATATGATGTCGATGGTATCCAGTTCGACGATTATTTCTATTATGAAACACAGGACTCGAAGCTTGAGGATGATAAAACCTTCAAGCGCTTCGGTACGAAGTTCGCCAGTAAATATGACTGGCGGCGCTATAATACCTATACGCTCGTGCAGGAGATCTCGAAAAAGATCAAAGCGATCAAGCCGCATGTCCGCTTTGGTATCAGTCCCGGCGGCGTGTGGCGCAATCAGGTCGATGATCCGCGTGGTTCGCCTACTCGTGCAGGTAAGACCAATTATGATGGTGATTTTGCCGACACACGTGCTTGGGTCAAGGATGGTCTGATCGACTATATCGCGCCGCAGGTTTACTGGTCGTCCGGGCGTAAGGATGTGCCATATGGGCCGATTGTCAGATGGTGGGCGGATACGGTGCGCGGCACACAGGCTGACCTTTATATCGGCATGGCGCTATATCGCGCAGGCACTGCAAGCAAGTCCGAACCTGAATGGGTTGCAGGCAATGGCGTGGATGAAATCAGGCGTCAGCTTGAGTTGAACAATGCACTGCCAGAGGTGAAAGGCAGCATCCTTTTTCGGCAGGGCTTTTTGTCTGATCCCAAACTTAAAAGCGTGTCGGATTATCTCAAAAAGAGCTGGGACAAATGTCGCGCTAAGAAATAGTGCGCGTCGTTATATGTATTTATTATCTAATTGATTTAAATCAAAGAAAGCTCCCACTTGTGGGTGCTAATGAGTGCTTGTTGTCAGGTTCCACCAGAACTGATGGCCCGGGACGTCGAGGCCCAACCTAAAGCGACGTCCCGGCTAAGTTTTTCAAACTCAAGGATCTGTCGAGCGCAGTAGCGCGATCTTTTTGCAATGTTGTCCGGTCGACAGCCAGCGGGTGCTGTCAACGTTGCCCTCCATCTCACCAAATCGGCACCCGCGCAATCTTTCCCTTTAAAACACTTTTGATTCAATGGCTTATGCTAAATTTCTGTGAATATGATTCAGATGGGCATTTTGTTGCGGTTGATAATTCGGTGGCTGCTTGCTATCGCTCACACAGGAAATGGTTCCGCTCAAAAGGTGGATGAAAAGGGAACACGGTGAGGTCTCTAAGACTGATGCCGTGACTGCCCCCGCAACTGTGACCGGAGAGTCGTCCTCTTATATAGCCACTGAAGTTTCGTGCTTTGGGAAGGTGGAGGTTCGATGAAGACCCGGAAGTCAGGAGACCTGCCATATCCAGTCACCCATGGCTGACACGGGGTGTGTCCAGTCGCGGCCGTCCGTAGCGGTGACATTGTGAAATGTTGCCGTGGGACGAAGACGAAGGGATTGTACCCTGATTTCTGGCGCTCGCGGTAAGCAAATGCGTGCGCGCAGGAAGAATGAATAAATGCAAGTTCTCAAACTATCGGCTTTTCTCGCGTCGGGCATTCTGCTTGCGATGCCGCTTGATGCTCGCGCTCAAGACAATGAAGACGGGATCATGCTTGGGACTATTGTGGTCACACCGCTTCGCCGGGCAACATCGCTACAACGCTCGACCTCTTCTGTGACGGTGATTGATAGAGCCGAGATTGAACGATCCGCTGCACCCGATCTGCAATCGTTGCTGCAATACTATCCGGGAATTTCGATTACTGCCAATGGTGGGCAGGGGTCGTCGTCCAATCTTTATATTCGCGGCATGTCGTCGAAGCAGACGGTGGTGCTGGTCAATGGCGTACGGACGGCTTCCGCCACGACTGGCGCAACAGCGCTTGCCAATATTCCGCTGATGTCGATTGATCGGATTGAGATCGCCAAGGGTGCGCATTCCGCGCAATATGGCGCTGATGCTATGGGCGGGGTCATCAATATCATCACCAAGCAGGGTGGCGCATGTGGCGAGCGTTCCTCATGTGGGAGCATCAGTACGGGCGTTACCCATCCATGGGGTGGGTATGCGCACGCATCTCTGCAAGGACAAAGCCAGGATGGCATAGATTATGCCTTTGGCGCAGGCGTGACCGGTACACAGGGCTATAATTTTACAACGCCAGAAGTTTTTGGTTATGAGCCGGATCGGGACGGCTTTTTGCAGGGTGCGTTTAATTTTTCTCTTGGCAAGGATTTCGATTGGGGCAGGGTTTATACTGACGGTCTGTTGAGCCGCGGTCGCAATCAATATGATGGAAAAGCGCCGTCCTTCAACGAAGCTTACACGACGGCTTTCAATGGTAAGCTTGGTGCGCGGATTGATCATATGGATGATTGGTCTTCGACGATTGAAATGAGTTCCGGGCTTGATCATAGTCGGAATTTTCGCAAGGGCGTGAGCGGTTCCGATCGGTTTGAAACCACGCGCTATGGTATTTTTGCCGCGACGGAAAAGCAGTTTGAAACGGGCAGCATGAGCCACACTGTGACCGGCGGCGTTGAGGCTTACCGCGAAGAAGTCAATGGAACTGTAGCCTATGCCGAGACAAGCCGGGATACGGCGGCAGTCTTCGGGCAATATTCGCTGGAATATGATGCGTTGCGTTTTGATGGCGGCGTGCGCTATGATTACAACGAACAATTCGGCGATGTCGTGACCTATAATCTGGGCGCGAGCTATGAAATCCTGCCTGATCTGGTGCTGCGCTCGTCATTTGGTACGGGTTTTCGTGCCCCGACATTCAATGAGCTTTATTATCCCGGCTATGCCAATCCCGATCTGCAACCGGAAAAATCCCGTTCCTATGAGATTGGCCTAAACTGGCAGGCGAGTGCCAAGACCAGCCTCGATATGGCTTTTTATCAGACATGGTTGCGCGATGCGATCATGAGTACGGCACCGACCTATCTGCCTTATAATGTTGCGCATGCTCAGATTACAGGGTTCGAGGCAGTGCTTGCACATCGGTTTAACGACACTTGGGGCGTCAAAGGCTCACTTGATCTGAAACGTCCGATTGATGAAGATACGGATAATGATTTGGCTTATCGCGAGCGCGTCAAGGCGACAGCGGAGCTTAATTACAAGCCGCTGGACAAGCTCGATCTCACGGCGAGACTGCTTTATGGTGGTTCGCGTTATGACGACTCGAAGCCACCAGTCAAGCTCGCTCCTTATGTGACGGCAGATGTCATAGCGCTTTATGACATTGATGAGCGGTCGCAGTTCAAAGTCTCTGTCGAGAATATCTTCAACAAGGATTATCAGACTAAATCGGGCTATAATGCGCCGGGGCGTAGCTTTAATATCGGCCTGACACGGAATTTCTGATTGCGGAATATGTGGGCAAATAAGCAGTCATTATTGAGGAAATTCAGGCTCTGCCTTCTGGCAAGCCTATTCCTGGCTTGCCTCCATCCGTCATTGGCGCAAGATGCGCCCAAGCGCGTTGTGTCGATCAATGTCTGCACCGATCAACTGGCCTTGTTGCTGGCAGATGATGGGCAGTTGCAATCGGTATCCTATCTGTCGCGCGATCCACTTTTGTCGGCCATGAGCGAGAAGGCACAGCAATTGCCGGTTAATCACGGACAGGCGGAAGAGGTATTTCTTGCCAAGCCTGATCTGGTGCTGGCTGGCACATTTTCTTCGCGTGCAACGGTTGGGATGCTGCGCGAACTCGGCGTTCGGGTTGAGGAGTTTGCACCCGCACGCTCTTTTAAGGATATTGCGGCGCATATGAAGCGGATGGGAGAATTGCTGGGGCGTGAGGAGCAGGCGGAAAAGCAGATTACCGCCATGAATGCGGCTTTGACCGATATTCCAATGCCTGCGCATCGGCAAACGGTCGCGCTCTATTATGCCAATAGTTATACGGCGGGGCGTGGAACTTTGATTGATGAAGCCATACGTCTTGCGGGCCTTGATAATCTTGCCGATAAGGCTGGTATTCGTGGTTCGGCCATGCTGCCTTTGGAAATGCTGATTATGGATAAGCCGGATATTCTGGTGCGTGGCTCACGCGGCAGACCGCCTGCGCTGGCCTTTGAGAATTTCGAGCATCCGGCTCTTCGTGCTTTAGAGAAAGATACGAAAATCGTAACATTGAACGATAATCTGACCGTCTGTGGCGGGCCTTTCAGTGTCGAGGCAGTGTCACAGCTTTCGGAGGCTGCGCGTGACTGAAACGGCTCGGTTCTATCTACTGCTGCTCATGCTTGGATTATTGGTGGCAGTTTTGTTTTTCGTGTCGCTGCTGATCGGTCCCGCATCCATCGGAGTGAGTGAGAGCATCAAGGCGCTTTTGACCGGACATGGCGATGTGATCGTGCTGGTGATGCGCGAAATACGCTTGCCGCGCGCAATCCTCGCTTTGCTGATTGGTGCGTCACTGGGGCTTTCGGGTGCAGCCCTTCAGGGCTATTTGCGCAATCCACTGGCTGAACCAGGATTGCTCGGCGTGAGTTCGTCCGCTTCGCTTGGTGCCGTGATTGCGATCTATACCGGGCTTTCGCAGGCTTTTCCGTTGGCACTGCCGTTGCTGGCGTTAGTTGGGGCCTTCATCTCAGTGTTTTTGGTGAAAACGCTTGCCGGACGTCATGCAGGGACGTTGACGGTTATTCTGGCCGGCGTTGCTGTCACCAGTCTTGCGGGTGCGATGACGGCATTGGCGCTTAATCTCTCGCCCAATCCATTTGCTGCTATGGAAATCGTATTCTGGATGCTTGGGTCGCTCGCGGATCGCTCAATGACACATGTGTGGCTCGCAGCGCCCTTCATTCTGATTGGCTGGGTCATGCTGTTTTCGCTGGGCCGGGCTTTGGATAGTTTAACGCTTGGCTCGGATGCGGCTTCAAGTATGGGTGTCAATCTTTCGCGGGTGCAAATGGTCGCAGTGCTTGGAACAGCAGCTTCTGTCGGCGCATCGACCGCCGTGGCGGGTGCTATCGGTTTTGTGGGGCTGGTTGTGCCGCATCTTTTGCGTCCGCTGGTTGGCTCCCGACCATCTCGATTGCTGATTGCCAGTAGCTTTGGAGGGGCGGCTCTTTTGCTCGCAGCCGATGTTTTTGTGCGGATTTTGATGCCGGGACGCGAGTTGAAGCTTGGTGTGCTGACAGCAATCATCGGTGCACCGTTTTTCCTGTGGCTTGTCTTCAAATATCGGAGGCGGCTCATATGACGATGCTTCGTATTCAGGGTCTTGGCGTATCCCTTTCGAAAAAGCGGGTTTTGGAAGACATCAGCTTTAATATGGGCGATGGCGAATTCATTGGCCTGATCGGTCCCAATGGCGCCGGGAAAACCACGTTGCTTCGCGCAGTTCTTGGCTTAACGGCATCGAATGGCGAGATCGAACTTGAGGGTCGTGATTTACGCCGCATGCCGGTTTCAGATAAAGCGCGCACCATTTCCTATCTGCCGCAGGAACGTGATGTTGCCTGGTCGGTTTCGGTGAAAATGCTGGTTTCGCTTGGGCGCTCTGCGCTAAAGCCCGTATTTGCCGGGCTGGACACTCGCGATCACGAAATCATCGAAACCGTCATGCAGCGGATGGGCGTGCTTGATCTTGCGTCACGTCCTGCCACGGAGCTTTCGGGGGGCGAACGGGCGCGGGCACTGATTGCGCGTGTGCTGGCGCAGGATACGCCGATCATTCTAGCGGATGAGCCTGTCGCAGGGTTAGACCCGGCGCATCAAATTGAACTCATGGAACTGTTTGCCGGACTGGCGCAGGAGCGAAAAACGGTGATTGCCTCCCTGCATGATCTTGGTCTTGCTGCACGCTATTGCACAAGATTGATCGTAATCGATCAGGGTAGACTTGTTGCGGATGGTGCACCGGAAGACGTGCTTAAACCAGCACTGCTTAAAGACGTTTACGGCATCGATGCGTATCTGATGAAGATTGACGACGAATTCATTCTTCATACGCGCAAACGTCTTTGATGAATTACGAGTATTTGGAGTGAACCTGCTTGATCTTGCAATTTCATGAGTTTAACCAACCAGTTTAAAATATTGCTGAAATTGCGCCGAAAGGATGAGACATCGTGGAACAGGCAACGAGCGGAAAACGCAAGGGCGGGCGCAAGGCGCTTTGGGCGGCTGTAGCAATCATTGCAATCGCTGCGGCAGGTGCGGTCGGGTATAAGATTACGCTCGAAAAGACGATCAACGCGCAGCTTGAACGACGCGGCGGTAAGGCTGCTTCTGTTTCGGCGGACTTTTTTGGTCGCATTCATCTGACGGATGTGGTTCTGCCTCTCAAAGACGGCACAGATGTGCGGATTGCTTCGGTAGAAGGGCGTCCAAAAATTCTGTTTCTCGATGGCATGCTCGATGCCACAGACATCAAAACACAGTTTTCACAGTTTGCAATTTCATTGCCGAGCGTTCGTATTGATGACGCAAATTTCGATATTCAGATGCTTCGCGACACGTTCGGCAATAGCGAGCTAAGTGTTGCTGAACGCATTGGCCGTGTTTCAGCAAAGCGCGTGTCTGTGCCGGAAATCAATGTAACGCAGATGCTCAATGGCAAAGAGCAGAAGACGTCTTACAAGGACGTGACCCTTGAGGACATTAATAGCGGTCATATTGCGCGCTATTCCGCAAGCGGCGTGACCTTCGATCTTAATCTCGAATTGCCAGACGAAAAGGGTGTGGTCACCGAGGAGCGCATGGCAGGCACCATAGGCGCTTACGAGGGCAAAGATATTGACGGTGTTTTCATCGCGCGTCTTTACACTGAAAAGGCTGGACCGAACGATACTGAAGCCAAGCCGGTTTATGGGCCGTTCTCGGCCAAGAATATCGTCATTACAGGGACCAAATCGAGCTTCAGCTACGATGAAGTTCGCAGCAATGGCTTCACAATGCGTCTGCCGTCAGAGCCATTGATGGAAACGCTGCAACAGATTGAAACTGTCAAGAATGTCGATGATCTTTCGCCGGAGGAGCGCAATGCCTTTTTCGCGCGTCTGTTTGGCATTTTCGATACAATCGGCAAGGGCGATGTCGAGCTGATTGGCATGAAGATCAAGCAGGGTAATGTTGAAAAGGGTAACGCCAGCATTGATAAAGTTGCGATGGTCTTCGACAACAAGAAACTCGATATGTCGATGAACGGCTTCACGGCTGGCAACGGCACCGATCACGTGAAAATGGATGAAATTTCGCTGAAAGGTTTCGACTGGGCGCCGTCTGCAGAAGCTTTCAAGAAATTCTCGGCATTGAGCGATGTGGAAATGCAAAGTTTCCCGTTCACGACAATGCTGCCTGAGTTTGGCACGCTGGTCGTCAAAGGTGTCGATGCCGATCTACCTTATGACAACAATGCCCATGACGACATTGACGTTACCGATGAAGACGGCAATCCTGTACCCAAGCCAGATGGGCTACCGCATCGCCTGATATTCGGTATGAAAAGCTATGAGCTTGCACTCAAAAAGCCCTATAACGGCATTCCAACCGATATTCGTATTGCCTATGAAGACGTATCCTTGCCTGTACCTACGGACAGCAATGAGGAGGCATATCAGCAGCTTATCAAGCTTGGTTATGATCGTGTGACAATTTCCTCCAATGTGGAGGCTGCTTGGGATGAAGCAAATCAGAATCTGGTCATTAAAGACATTTCTGTTAGCGGCAAGGATATGGGCAAAATTGCCATGTCTGGTCTGATGGGGGGCTTCACCAAAGAGTTTTTCTCCGGCGATAAAGTGTTGACGCAGGTCGCAGCCCTCGGCCTCAAGGCGCGTGAAGTGAACTTGAAGGTTGAGAACGAGGGTCTTGTTGAAAGAGGCCTCAAGTTCTATGCCGATGAGAATAATCTATCAGTCGATGAAGCACGCAGCACACTGACGCTTATTGCAAGTGCCGTATTGCAGGAACTCGCAGCCGATCAGCCCGCATTGGATGAGACAATTACTGCGCTTAACGCATTTATCGCCAAGCCAAATATCTTTGAACTGGCTATCAAGTCGAAGTCTGACAGGGGGGTTGGTGCATTGGAGATGATCACAATCTCGCAAGATCCAATTTCGATTCTTGGCAAGGTCAATATCGAGGCAAAAGCTGAATAAGCGACCGCCGCTTTGATAAAGTGATCGACCAAAAACGCCGGCTGGTTCAGCCGGCGTTTGCATTTTCAGAATGTTTTCAGATAGGGTGGCGCCGTAAAGTCTTTTACTTGGAGCATAATCTTATCAATCCTCGGGCCACTGCGATACGACTTATGCTCTAAACCCCATCATTCGGAATTCATCCAATGCTTAAAAACATAAATCCATTGCTATCCGGTTCACTTCTCGAGGTGCTTGCGGATATGGGCCATGGCGACGATCTGGTGATCGTTGACGCTAATTACCCCGCACAGGCTTCAGGCGTGCAGGTACTTGATTTTCCGGGCATCAGTGCGACGGATATTGCAGAAGCGGTGCTCTCGCTTTTACCGCTTGATGACTTTGTCGACAAGCCAGCGGCTGTGATGGAAGCACCGAAGGAAACGCCTGCGATTTTCGGCGAATTTGAAGCCGTTATTGAAAAGGCTGAAGGCCGCAAAATCGCAGTCGATCCTATTGAACGTTTTGCGTTTTATGATCGTGCGAGTGCTGCCTATGCAGTCATCCGCTCCGGCGAAAAGCGCCTGTATGGCAATATCATTTTCAAGAAGGGCGTCATTCGCTCGTAGCTAAAAAATGGCCCCGGAATATCCCGGGGCCATTTTCTTGATGGATAAGATTACTGCTGTTCCATCTTGCCCTTGCTGTGATGATGCGGTCCTTTTGGACCATGGTGATGAGACTTTTTTGCCGCCCGCAGCTCTTTGCGATCAAGCTTGCCATCTTCGTTGCGGTCAAGAGCCGCAAATTCCTTCTGGCGCTGTTTCTCAACTGCTTCCAGCGTTATCTTTCCATCGCCATTGATGTCGAGGCGACGCTCCATACGATCGGCTGCGCGGCTGACGATACGCTTGAGCGCAAGCGCTTCGATTTCGTCTCGCGAAAGAACGCCGTCGCCGTTTGTATCGGCAGCTTTCAACTCATCCATGCGAGAGAATTTCTCGAAGTCGATTGGTCCGCGCTTGCCCTTGGCTCCATCATTCTGTGTAATGGAAGTATCCGTCGCGGACTTGTCTGTCGCATCGTTTGCTTTTTCCTGCGCGAAAGCCGCAGTGGAAAGCAAAGCAGAAGCGATTACTGCGATATACAATGTCTTCGATTTCATGGTTCTTTGACTCCATTACTCTATACAGGGCGCCATTGATTGGCGTGTGAGTAATGTCGGCCATTTTAGGTGAACCTGATATGAACAGGCCAATTAATAATTGGTAATGTTATGACAGGCGCTTCGAACGCATTCTTTCTCTGAACATCGAGAAAAGCCCCGCCGCCACAACGATGCTCGCACCGGCTATGATGTTCCAGGTCAGGTTTTCATTAAAGACAATGACAGCAATCAAAGCGCCAATGACGAGCTGCAAATAGGTGAGCGGCTGTACTTCAACGGCTTCGAGGATGTCGTAGGCGCGAATGAGGCAGTAATGGCTGGCCATACCACAAGCGCACAGAGCTGCCATCCATGGCCAATCGTGTGGTGCTATGGGTTCCATGTGGAATACCCCAACCAATGTAAGGACTGTCGCTCCGCCAACGCCGGTGTAGAAGAAACTGGTCATTGAAGTGTCTGTTTTGCTTACAGCGCGCGTGGCGATGGCATAAAATGCAAACATGACCGTCGCAGTAATGGGAAACATTAGCTCCCAGTCAAACTGAACATGTGTTGGGTCGATAATCAGCATAACGCCAAACAGGCCGACGAAGATAGCTATCCAGCGGCGCCAGCCCACCTTTTCGCCAAGCAGTGGCACTGAGAGCATTGTGATAAGCAAAGGAGCCGCTTGAAAGATAGACTGTGTCATGGCCATCCCGACACGACTGAGGCCGTATACAAGGATAACGATTTCAGCTGCAAGAAGGACGCCTCGAAGGATCTGTAATATGGGGCGTTTGGTTGATGCTGCGCGGGCAATCCCTCCAGAGCGCATCGCAATGAGAATCACAAAAGCTGCAAAAACCCAGTACCGCACCATCGTGATGAAAATGGGCGAATAATGCGTTCCTAGATACTTCGAGATACCATCTTGCGTAGCAAAGATAGTGACCGCGAGAAGCGTGAATGTGTAGCCGAGGCTTTTGGGGGTCATACGGCACTCTTAATACCGCAGCAAAGATTTCGCCATGTCTATTTACACGTGGCTGCTTCTATTTTGCTTTATCTTTTATCGAAGGAAAAGTTCTCTTCTTACGATAAGGCATATTTCGACCGGATCGTCTCACGGTCTGGTAATCAGCGGTAACTCTTTGAAATAAGAGGAGAAAATGGTGGGTGATGTAGGGATCGAACCTACGACCCGCTGATTAAGAGTCAGCTGCTCTACCAACTGAGCTAATCACCCACTCGCTTCTCCGAGGCAGCGGCCCCGGTGAGGTGAGCGGTTCTATAAAGGCAGGTTTTCTCTGTGTCCAGCCTTCATTCGAAAAAATTCGAAAAAAAGTTGGTTTGGTTTTAGAAACCCCGGAAATGCGCGGTTCTCTATCAAAACTCTCCTTCACGTATTTCGCCTATAAGTGATAGCTAACCGTTTTGGCTGCTGGCAAAAGGTTATTTTCAAAGAATCGGTTTGTTTATGATTCTGTTTTTGAATCATTTTTTCCGATGGGCGTTGTAACGGCACTATCGAGTTTCCATATCTGCAAAGCTCAATCTGGCTTATCAAAAGCAGGGCAGACATTATTTGCGCTGCAAATGTCGCACTCATGTCATCAATTTTTGATGCTTGTCTGAGATGCTTCGGCATATAAAAGACTTGATAGGCAGATATGATTTTTGTCATTGAGCTAAATGCTGAAAGCGTTTGTGACGCGCAGGCAGACGAGGGGTTCATGCACCGGATTTTCCTCGTCTGAGAAAACTTGAAGCTGCCCCAAGATTGGGGTGTGCTTTATAATCCGGTAAGCGGCATTTTGAGGACGGAATGGAAAGCATAATTAGCGATCTCGGACAGTTCATTTCCGATCATCGGGCGTGGGCAGGTCCTATCGTGGGCGTAATTGCCTTCGGCGAGTCTCTCGCTATTATCGGAATGTTCATTCCGGCCACACCGATCATGCTCGCGATTGGTGGTTTGGTTGGTGCCGGAATCGTAGAGCCTTGGCCGATCATTATCGGTGCGGTTGTCGGTGCTGTTATCGGCGATATTGTTTCTTATTTCCTTGGCTGGTGGCTTGGTCGCAGCATCATCCACAAATGGCCGCTCAATAAACATCGTACGGGCGTTGCGCGTGCACGCCTGCTGTTCCGCCGATACGGTTTCTCTGCTGTCTTTCTCGGCCGCTTCTTTGGGCCTGTGCGCTGCACCGTTCCGATGGTTGCAGGCATGATGTCGATGGATCAGACGCGTTTCCAGACCGCTAATGTGCTTTCTGCGATGGTATGGGCGCCGGTCATGTTCTTGCCTGGCTGGCTGGCGGGGCGTGGTATAGGCGTTTTCTCCAAAATGGATGGCGACCATATGTTCTGGTTCGTCATCGGGATAACCGCCGTTACTATTGTTGCTACCGTGATTGGCATGCGTTTCTTCAAGGGGCGTCCGCGACGCGAGCGCAAGCGCGGTGTACACGTTTCCCCAGCCGAATAGTATATGGTCTTGCGCAGACGTCGCGCGTCTGCATAATGCGGCGGGCTTATGCTTATTTTACAACGTGGCATTCGAGGGCAGGCTAACGCCGCTCCCGTGTCTTTTTAAAAGGTTCATCGCGCTTTATGCCCGACGACAGTTCTGACGATTCGTCTTCACGAAGTCCCGCTCCCTTCACGGGAGCATCGGACTTAAAAGGCTTTGAGCTTACTCACGCCGTTTGCAATTTCTTCAAGCCGATCCGCTTTTCAACGGTTCGGGAAGGAAGTGCATGCGGCGTTTTTTCTGTTTCCTCTTTCTTCTGATTTTATAGGAGCCGACACATCATGGATTGGTCCATGGACTGGATTGCCGACCCTAATGCCTGGATAGGTCTGGTAACATTGGTGGTGCTTGAGATTGTTCTCGGCATCGACAATCTCGTCTTTATCGCAATTCTGGCCGATAAACTTCCACCGCATCAGCGTAATCGTGCGCGTATCATTGGCCTTACACTGGCTCTGGTGATGCGCCTTGCGCTGCTTGCATCGATTTCCTGGATTGTTACGCTCCGCGAGCCACTGATTACCGTGATGGAGATGTCATTCTCTGGCCGTGATCTTATTATGCTGGTGGGTGGTTTGTTCCTGCTTGCCAAGGGCACGATGGAATTGCATGAGCGTCTTGAAGGGGCGCATGGGCAGAAAAATACGCGGGTTGCACATGCGATTTTCTGGCAGGTTATTGTGCAGATTGTCGTGCTTGATGCCGTATTCTCGCTTGATAGCGTGATCACCGCTGTCGGCATGGTTCAGCATCTGCCCGTTATGATGATTGCCGTCATTATTGCTATTGCGGTGATGATGCTAGCTTCGCGCCCGCTTATGGACTTCGTCAACAAGCATCCAACGGTTGTCATCCTCTGCCTTGGCTTCCTGATGATGATCGGTTTCAGTCTGGTCGTTGAAGGCTTTGGCTTCCATATTCCGAAGGGCTATCTCTATGCGGCTATTGGCTTCTCGGTGTTGATTGAAGCGGCCAACCAGATGGCACGCAAGAATCGTGAGAAGCTGGTTACGACCAACGATCTGCGCGAAAGAACTGCTGGTGCTGTTCTTCGTCTGCTTGGTGGTCAGCGTGAGGACAATCCGCTTTCGGACACGGTTGATGTGATTGCCCAGCAAACTGCTGCCAGTGACATCTTCCTGCCGGAAGAAAAGGAAATGATCCGTGGCGTTCTCGATCTTGCTGATCGTCCAGTACGCACAATCATGTCGCCGCGCAATGAGATTGAATGGCTTGATCTGGATGAAGATGAACATGAACTGCATCAGGCAATCCGTGAACTTACGCATTCGCGTGTTGTCGTCGCTCGCCGACAGGTAGATGAATTTGTTGGTGTGGTGTTGGTGAAGGACTTGTTGCTTGATATGAGCGATCGCAAGCCGATCAATTGGGATAAGGTGGTCAAGCAGCCGCTTGTGGTGCATGAAAATGCTAATGTTCTCAGAGTTATGGAGCAGCTTCGTGTGTCGCCGGTGCAGCTCGCTGTGGTGGTAGATGAGCATGGTTCGTTTGAAGGCGTGGTCACGCCGACTGACGTGCTGGAAGCCATTGCGGGAGAATTCCCGGATGAGGATGAAGAAGCAGCTGTTGCGGAATCAGACGGAAAGGGTGGTTATCTCGTTGATGGCTTCACCGATATTCGTCGCCTTAGCAGCATCCTTCGTCGCGATCTGGTTGACGACAGCGATCGCTACACGACGCTTGCTGGTTACGTAATCTGGCATCTTGGTCATTTGCCTTTGGGTGGTGAAAGCTTTGTGGCAGATGGTTACGAGTTCATCATTCAGACAATGAATGGCAGACACATCGAAAAAGTTGGCATTCGACCTATTGACGACTACGAAGTGTAGTCAGGAATAATTTTGCGAGCAGCTGCAAGTTGCTCGCAAAATATTTCAACTTGTTAACTTCGATAAAATAAGTGGGATATTGACTTTATTGCATAAGCCTTCAAAATTAACCCATTGTTCATTGTTGCGGCGACAACGCGACGTTGGAAATTTGCTCGCGAAATGGGCGCGAACTGGAGGGTCTTATGAAACGCAAATTAGACTTGCTGGCTCAAAGCGTAAAAAAATCTGTGCTGCACATGACAGCCTATCTTGAGCAGCCTTGGAGTAAGATGAAGCTGAGTGCTGATGAAATTGCAGAGCGACGACGCAATCGCTTGGAGCGTGGTGAGCAGAATTTTCTCTGGTGCTGGCAGCATCGCGGTTTCTGGTAAGAATTATTATATTGAAAAATTTCGAAAGCCGGGAGCGAAAGTTCCCGGCTTTTTCGTTTCCTTTGCGCCAATCGATACTTTTATGGAAAATTTTGCTCATGTGAATTTTACGGTGAGACAAGGTTTCCAAGAATGGCTGTAAAACTAGTTTATATATTTAAATCAATGATTTAGGTTGATTAATGTTCTTCTCTATGTAGATTTGTTTCCCAATAAAGATTGAATTATGGGCGCTTTGCGCAAGCAAAGTGAGAAGGGTGCAAATTATGAAGAAAATTATTCTATATGCAGCGGTTGCGCTTGGTTTGAGTGCGGCCCCTATTCATGCGCAAGAGCAGCCTAAGGACATTCTCAATGTTTCTTACGATATTGCGCGTGAGCTTTATGAACAGGTCAACAAGGCATTTGTCGCTGACTGGAAAGCCAAGACCGGCGAAGACCTCACAGTTAATCAGTCTCATGCGGGTTCGTCCAAGCAGGCCCGCTCGATTTTGGAGGGGCTGGAAGCTGATGTCGTGACCTTTAATCAGGTGACGGACGTTCAGGTTCTGCATGATAAAGGCGATCTGATCCCTGCTGATTGGCAGAGCCGCCTGCCGAACAATTCTTCGCCTTATTACTCCTTCCCGGCATTCCTTGTTCGTGAAGGCAATCCGAAGGGCATAAAGAACTGGGACGATCTCGCCCGTGAAGACGTGAAGGTGGTGTTCCCTAACCCTAAGACATCGGGCAATGCGCGCTACACCTATTTAGCTGCGACTGCCTATGCGAATGAAGCCTTCAATAATGACCAAGAGAAGGTTCATGAATTTATCGGCAAAATCTTCAAGAACGTGCCGGTATTTGACACAGGCGGTCGTGGTGCAACGACAACCTTTGCCGAACGCGGCATTGGCGATGTTCTGGTGACGTTTGAAGCTGAAACACGCGGCACTGCCAAGGTGCTTGGTGAAGACAAATACGACGTGGTGGTTCCTGAAGTGAGCCTCTTGGCAGAGTTCCCTGTCACCGTCGTCGATAAGGTTGCCGACAAGCGCGGCTCGCGTAAGATTGCCGAAGCTTATCTTGATTATCTCTATTCGCCTGAAGGTCAGGAAATCCTCGCACAGAACTTCAACCGCGTGCACAATGAGGATGTGATTGCTAAGCACAAGGACATTTATCCTGATGTCCGTCTGATCACGGTCGAAGATGGTTTTGGCGGCTGGGAAAAGGTTCAGAAGGACCACTTTGCCGAAGGCGGCGTGCTTGATAAGCTGTTCACAGCCAAGTAAACACGACTATCTGGCGAGGGCATCCAGCTCTCGCTTTTCTTTTGGTAAAATCTCCATCCTTTTGGAAAAATACAGTGTCGCTTCTGAGCATGAAACGCAATTCGGTGCTGCCAGGGTTCGGACTGACCCTTGGCTGCACTTTGCTTTATCTGGCAGTCATCGTTGCTTTGCCGCTTCTCGCGATGATTCTGAAAACAGCCAGCCTTGGCTGGAGTGATTTCTTGCGCATTATTACGTCTGAGCGAGCGCTGGCAACGTTTCGCATTACGATCAGTGCGGCGGCAGTGGCGACTGTGTTTAACGGTTTGTTTGGTTTGCTGCTGGCGTGGGTTCTGTCTCGCTATCAGTTTCCGGGCAAGCGACTGATTGATGCCGCAGTTGATCTGCCTTTTGCTTTGCCAACGGCCATTGCAGGTCTTGCACTCGTAACACTCTTTGCGCCGAACGGCTGGTTTGGGAGTTTTCTTGAGCCGCTTGGCATCAAGGTCGCATACGCGCCGGCTGGCATCATGGTAGCTATGTTTTTTACCAGTATCCCGTTTGTCATTCGCACGGTTCAGCCGGTGCTGGAAGACATGAGCGCTGATGTTGAAGAAGCGGCTCGCAGTCTTGGCGCCACACCTTGGCAAATTTTCTCCCATATCGTCTGGCCTACGATCTTTCCGGCCTTTCTCGCCGGTGCCTCGCTTTCATTTGCGCGTAGCCTTGGTGAGTTTGGATCGATTGTGTTCATCTCCGGCAATCTGCCTTTTCAGACCGAAGTGACATCGCTTCTCGTTTTCATCCGGCTCGATGAATATGATTATCCGGCCGCAGCGGCACTGGCATTTGTTATGCTATTGATGGCGTTTTTCATGCTTCTCGTGACCAATCTTATTCAGGCAAGGCAGCTTCGTTATGCAGAGCGCTAGTGCACAGGCACGCAACGCCCCCGGTTCCGTGCGCAGTCTGTTGATCGGACTGGCCGCAATCCTGTCGGCAATCTGCATCGGCGCGCCGCTGGCGATCATATTCTCCTATGCATTCAGCAAGGGCGTGGGTGTTTTTTTCAGTGAAATTCTCAAACCAGACACGCTCCATGCCGTCTGGCTGACGATCCTGACCGCGATAGTCGTTGTGCCAATCAATATGGCCTTTGGTGTTTGTGTTGCGTGGCTGGTGACAAAATTCCGCTTTCCAGGACGCAGACTGCTCATAACCTTCGTCGAAATCCCGTTTTCGGTTTCTCCAATTGTTGCGGGTGTGACCTATCTCTTTTTGTATGGCTCGCAGGGTCTACTTGGTCCATTGCTTGAAAGCTATGACATCAAGATCATGTTCACGGTTCCGGCGATCTTTCTGGTGAGCCTGTTCGTGACATCCCCCTTTGTTGCTCGTGAGTTGATTCCTTTGATGGAAGTGCAGGGTAGCGACGAGGAAGAAGCGGCTCTGACGCTTGGGGCAAGCGGATGGCAGACATTTTTTCATGTCACGCTTCCCAATATAAAATGGGCACTGCTTTATGGTGCCGTGCTTTGCAATGCGCGTGTGATGGGCGAATTCGGTGCGGTGTCGGTTGTGTCTGGTGCAATACGCGGCAAAACCAACACGCTGCCTTTGCAAGTCGAACTTCTGTTCAACGATTATAATGTGGCTGGTGCTTTTGCTGCTGCCTCGACACTGGCACTGATTGCGCTTGTTACGCTGGTGTTTAAAATCTGGCTGGAACGCAAACAGCATAGTTAAAAAGAAACCGCCCGACTCTTATGAGCATGTCTTTATCCCAAAACCGGGTTCCACTTTTGGGATACATGCTTTTCAAAGCGGGCGGTTTGCGGTCACGCTGCTTGGGAGAGCGTGTGCGGTATCGGTTCTCGATGCAAAGATGAGGCGAGGATCGCGCCTTCTGGCCAGCGGCTGAAGCCGCTTTCTACATTGATATGTCCGGCATGGCCGACATCAACAAAGCCCGAACCCCAGACATGGGCGATCGCTTCTGCCTTGGCAAAGCTCATATAGTCGTCATTGCGACTTGCAACGACGATGGATGGAAACGTCAACTCGTGGCGTGGCAGAGGAGAAAAGCTTTCAAAGCGGCTATCACGGCGAGACATGGTTTCAACGTCGGCAGGTGCTACAAGCAATGCGCCTGCGACATGGGCTGCCGCAGGGCGGCTTGCGAGATGAGAAACAAGAATACAACCAAGACTATGTGCGACCAGAACTGCGCCGGGATTTTCGGCGAGTTTGGCTTCGAGCGCGTGCATCCAGTCGGATAGCACCGGATAGTGCCAGTCGTCTTGTTCGACGAGCACTGCTGACGGATCGTCATGCAACCATTGGCGCTGCCAGTGGCCTGCTTCCGATCCCTTGTAACCGGGGATGATCAATGTCGCAGGCATGCGTTAGTTCCTCTTGGAAATGCCTTAGGAGAAGGCTGTTTGTGCTTCGCATAGGGAGGTTATGCGAAGCGATTTCCAAGATATGGCGTTTTATGCCTGCGTTTAAGGAAAACGAATTCAATTTAAGGCATTTAAGTAAAAATTATTCCCTCCTCGCAGACCTATTTCTTTTGCTTGTTATTCCATCGGAGCACGAATTGCGACTTCTCGAAAACCAGCACCACAAACAGCGAGATTGCAAATGGGATAAGCAGATAGAGCAGTCGGAAGACGATGAGCGCCGCTAAAACATCGGCTTTATGCATATCTGGCAGTCCAGTGAGAAACACCAGTTCCAGCACGCCAAGACCGCCCGGAGCATGCGAAATGAGGGCCGCAGAAAACGATACGAGAAAAATACCGAGAATAATCAGAAAGCCCGGATTGCCGGCTTCTGGAAGTGCGAAATAGATAATGCCAGCAGCACCGATCAGTTCCAGCGGGGCCACGATCAACTGCTGTGTGACAACGGGCAGACGCGGATATTCAAGGCGAAACTTTCCTATCTGCAAGGGGCGAAGCTGAAGCCAGCTACCGAATACGTAGAGCAGCACAAAAGCCAGCATTAACAAAGCAATAATGATGGAAATCGTGGGCGTCAGGTCCTCATTAAAGCGCATAAGAATATGCGGCTCCATTAGCAGAACGATGCTTGAGGTTATGATAACGCCAAGAATGAATGTGAAGGAGCAGAACGCAATCAGGACGGCAATTTCGCTGCCCGGCATGCCCTGCGAAGAATAGGCGCGGTAGCGCACGACTGCGCCAGAAACGACGGATGCGCCGATATTATGTGACAATGCGTAGGTTGTGAACGAGCAGAGCGCTATGAATAGCCAGGATATTTTGCGACGTAGATGAAGAAGTGCGATGCGATCATAACCCGCCAGCGAACTATAGGCGAGAAGTGCCGCAGCGGTTGCCAGCAGCCAATGATGAGCGCGGATTGCATAAAGGCTGTCGAGCACGTCTTCAAGTGAAATGCTGCGCAATTCACGATAGAGAAGCCAGACTGAGATAGCGACTGCACAAAGGCCAATTATCGGCCAGATATAATCCTTAAACTTCATTAACTGGCCACCGCACCTTGAATTCGCATGTTATCCCCTTTTTACGCATTGGTTGAACCCCTTGGGTCTCCGCTGCACTCCCGTTTAAACTTGGTTCAGCAAAGCACTGGCCTCGCTGGTAATAGCTTTCTCCATTGCGCTGGCGATTTCCGCCGCACCAAGAATAACTCGATCTGCACCCAGATCATGAAGGTATTGCGCTTCTGCTGCTGAGCAGGCACGCACGATGATACAGACTCCTGGGTTCGCAGATTTTGCAAGACTTGTTATGCGCCCTGCCTCAAAGGCACTGGGTATTGCAATGACGATATGTTTTGCAAATTCCGGATTCGTCGTTTCCCATATTTCCGCATCCGAGGCATTTCCCGCAATAGCTTCAATGCCGATTTCTTTCAATTTGTAATAAATCTTGGGCGAATTTTCGACAACAAGGAAAGGTATCTGCTTGTCCTGCAAATTTTTCGCTATGTGTTTGCCGATCTCGCCATAGCCAACAATGATCGCATGGTCTTTGAGCTTGCTACGCTGTAGCGGCGCTGGCTCTGAAATATCAACACTGTAGCTGCTATCATCGGTGCTTGTTGCGTCGCCCAAGTGCTTTTCTATCCATGGTCGCATTCTTTCAGCAACGATGAACATGACCGGATTAAGGAAAATTGACAAAATGGCGCCAGCGAGGATCAGATCACGTCCCTCGGGTGGAAGCAGATTGAGTCCCACACCGAGACCCGCCAGAATGAATGAAAACTCGCCGATCTGCGCAAGGCTAGCAGAAATAGTAAGCGCTGTTCCAACCGGGCGGCGAAATGCACGAACGATGAAAAAGGCCGCAACCGATTTACCGACCAAAATAATCAGGAGGGTTGCGATCAGGGGCAGGGGATCACGAATGAGGCTCATCGGATCAAACAGCATGCCCACGGAAATGAAGAAGAGGACCGCGAAAGCATCACGCAGCGGCAGGGATTCTTCTGCAGCGCGGTGACTGAGTTCAGACTCACTCATCACCATGCCAGCAAAGAACGCACCGAGCGCGAAGGATACGCCAAACAAATGCGCTGCACCAAAGGCGACACCAAGCGCAATTGCTAAAACGCCTAAGCGGAACAACTCGCGCGAGCCGGTTTGAACGATGACGTTCAAAAGCCATGGGATCACTTTGCGTCCCACCACCAGCATGAGAGCTATGAAGACGACGACTTTTGCAATCGTCAGTAGAATAATGCCGCCAATGCCAAGGCCCAGCCATTGTGCAATAGGATCGCTTGTCGCGGCATGACCAGCTTCACTGCCGATACTTGCAAGGGCTGGCAGAAGCACCAGCGCCATGACCATGGCGAGATCTTCAACAATCAGCCAGCCGATCGCAATACGACCGCGCTCTGTATCAATGAGACGCATATCCTGCATTGCACGCAGGAGGACGACGGTACTTGCCGTTGAAAGTGCGAGGCCGAAAACCACACCGGCTTTTACATCCCAGCCGAGCGCTAAGCCAAGAGCTGTGCCGAGTGCTGCGGCTGTCGCGATCTGCGCCAGTGCTCCCGGGAGGGCTATGGCTTTGACGGAGAGAAGGTCTTTGAGAGAGAAGTGCAGGCCGACGCCGAACATCAGCAGAATAACACCGATTTCGGCCAGCTGCAGGATCAGGTCCTGATCAGCAACGAACCCCGGTGTATGCGGTCCAGCAATGACGCCTGCAAGAAGATAGCCAACGAGGGGAGAGATTTTCAATCGGGTGGCGATGGTGCCGAAGATGAATGCCAGACACAGACCAATGACGATTGTCGCAATCAGAGGCGTGTCATGGGGCATAGCGGGGCCTTCCCGATTTCAATCATGCAAACTTTATGGAGAAGCCGGGCATGGTTTTCGCCATGCCCGGCAATGAGCTTACTTCTGTGGTGAAGTAATATTTTCAAGAGCAGCTTGATGCACTTGCTGACGGTGCTGCCACCAGTTGCCAAGCAGAAGCAGGATCGGCGCTGCAATAAAGATCGACGAGGTTGTTGCGATAAAGATACCGAACAGCATTGGCACGGCAAAATTATGAACCGCACTCCCGCCCCAGATTGCCATTGGCAGCAAGCAGAGGAACGTCGTCACAGAGGTATAGATACAGCGGATGAGAACCTGATTGATACTCATATCCACGATCTCACGCAGCGGCTTTGATTTATAAAGACGCATGTTTTCACGCATGCGGTCATAAACCACGACCTTATCGTTTACCGAGTAACCGATCGCAGTTAGAAGTGCTGCAATGGCCGTCAGGTTGAAGTCGAGCTGTAGCAGCGCGAAGAAACCGACCATTTTAGTAGTATCGAGGATCAGCGTGATGATCGCGCCAACCGCAAAGAACCACTCAAAGCGCCACCAAAGATAGATGAGCATGCCGAGCGCCGAAAGCACGACGGCAATGAAGCCGGAACGGGCAAGCTCACCGGAGACTTTAGGCCCCACAACTTCCACGCGTTCGATTTTCGCTCCCGAATCGATTGCAGCAATAGATTCACGCATTTTGTTGACAGCAACCGTCTGCGCTTCTTCGCCGCCATCCTGACGCTGGATACGGATCAGAACGTCGTTCGGGCTACCGGCAGACTGAAGGGCAACTTCACCTAGACCAAGACCACCGAGTTTTTCACGCAATTGCGCAAGATCAGCCGGTTGTGATGTGGTTATTTCGGCCTGAATACCGCCCTTAAAGTCAATGCCGTAGTTGAGGCCTGGCTTGAAGAACAGGCCAATCGAAGCAAGCGACAACACGATGGACACGGCAATACCGACAAAGCGTGCATTCATGAAGCGGAAGGTTGGATTTTCCGGAGCAATCTTCATAAGTGGCTTGATTTCAAGCACCTTGAGCTTGCGCTTACGGACGTACCAAGCCATCGCCATACGCACGAGCGTTACGTCGGTGAACATGGAGATGACAATACCGAGCATCATGGCGACAGCAAAGCCGCGTACCGGACCCGTGCCGAACATGAAGAGCAGTATGGTCGAAATCAGCGAGGTGACGTTCGAGTCAACAATCGTTGCAAAGGCTGCATGGAAGCCCTTATCGAGCGCAGCCATAGCCCCAAGGCCTTTGCGCGTTTCTTCTCGAATACGTTCGTTGATCAGAATATTCGCGTCAACCGCAATACCGATACCCAGAATAATGCCCGCAATACCCGGCAATGTGAGTGTTGCGCCGATGAGGCTGAGAGCCGAGAATGTCAGAACGGTATGCAGCAGAAGCGCTACGTTGGCGATCAAACCCCAGACGCCATAGAGCAATTGAATGAACACTGCGACGAGGATAAAACCTGCGATACCAGTGACCAGACCCATCTTAATAGCATCGCCACCAAGATCAGGACCGACAGTGCGTTCTTCAATGACGGTCAGCGGAGCAGGCAATGCACCAGCGCGGAGCAGCGCAGAAAGAACAACACTGTCCTGAACCGTGAAGCTGCCGGTGATCTGGCCGGAGCCGCCGGTGATCGGTTCATTAATACGTGGAGCAGTCAGAACTTTGCCGTCGAGGACGATGGCAAACGGGCGGCCAGTGTTTTTGGTTGTAATATCTGCAAACTGACGCGCGCCAAGACTATCGAAACGGAACGAAACGATTGGCTCATTGGTGCGCTGATCAAATCCTGCACGTGCATCGGTCAGGCGTTCGCCTGAAAGAGCAATCTGATCTTCAACCGGATATTTGATGTTTGGGTCTTTGGAATCCGGCATGATAGTGACACCCGGAGGTGGTGCGTCATTCGGATTTGCGTCTGCCACCATGTGGAAGCTCATCTTCGCGGTACTGCCCAGAAGCTGGCGAAGATGTGCAGGATCTTGAAGACCCGGAAGTTGAACGACGATACGGTCAGAGCCAACACGCTGGATTGATGGTTCGGCAACGCCGACTTGATCCACACGCTGGCGGATGATTTCAAGGCTCTGCTGCAATGCTGCATCAAGACGATAAGTGAAACCGGCTTGAGTAAGCGTGAGACGAACTTGATTATCACTAGATGTGACATCAATATCGTTGATAGCCGTTCCGAAGCCAGTTGTATTGACCTGTGAAATCAGCGTTTTGAGAGCGGTATCAGCGCGTGCGCGCTGATCGGCATCAGGGATCGTTACGATGACAGAATCGCCAACAGCGCGGATCGATTGTGGCTGAATGCGCTCTGCACGCAATTTGCCACGTGCATCATCAAGCAGCGCACGCATACGATCTTTTTTGAGACTGGCTGCATCCACTTCTAGAACAAGATAGGAGCCACCACTCAGATCGAGACCCAGCGTAACTTGTCGCTTTGGGAACCACGACGGCATCGCCTCAAGGTGTTGCTTTGTAAAAAAATTGGGCAAGGCAATGATGACACCGATCAAAACGATCAGTCCATAAAGCACAGCGACCCATTTAGAAGTACGCATGAGTTAATGTTCCAGATACTGAGCGCTTGTAAATTTCGTATTAAATACAAAAACTTAGAGCGCATTTTTTCTTAAGTGATTCAAGGAAGGATTTTAGGCGCTCTGTGGTGGCGCACGTGCCGATGCACGGTTGCTTTGCACAAGTTGCAAAGGCTTTGTGATGTTCGGAGATTCTGCTGATTTTGCATCAAGATATGCAAATGCGTTCGAGGGAGTCGATAAGCCAGCGCCATTTCCGTGAGGATAGGCAGCTTTAATCTTAGTGACAATCGCTTCGGCCAGAACGGCCCGCATCGGCTGCGCTGCTGGTGTGGATTGCTGACGCGCAGGTATGGCAGGTGTGTCGGCAACCTGCTGCGCTGCCATGCTTTTCGAGGAGGGTTGGCAAGTATCATCGCTAAGAGCGGATAGGTCCACAGCAAACATAAAGGCTGCAAAAGACAGGACGCACGTCACAATCAGCATGAACCCATGCTGTTGATAACGACCAGTGCGCTGATCTGCTTTTTTCATGCCTTTAATCAAAATGCCCGGACTTTCCTCTACAGTTTTTAGCAGAAATGAGCCAATGCCAGAGTGGTAGTTTTATAAGTCTAACACACTCTGATTATTCGATTTTATGCGAAGCCCGATTCAAAAACATCGTATTCTTATCGGGACTTAGCGTTGACACCTACAGCATCGATTCACAAATTGGAATCTATTTCTGCAGTCGACCCGCTGCAGGTTGGGATGGGCGCCTGTTACAATGTTTTAAATTTTCGCTCATCAGGAGATCGTAATTATAAAACAGTTTTAGGTTTTCTAGGCCGTAGACTCATAACGATCTGATCCAAATT
>NZ_NNRJ01000070.1 GCF_002252445.1 Brucella thiophenivorans | reverse complement strand
TGATATTTACGCGCAGGTTAACGTAACAGTGCCGGTTTCGGCTAAGAAAAAGCCAGATTCTACAATGCTTCAATCTGTTCTGAATGAATTCCAAGACACGACTATATGGGCTGATCTTGCTCCGCGCACACAGCAAGACTACATCAAACAGATCAAAGTCATTGAGAAAAAGTTCGGCAGTTTTCCCATTAACGGGCTGGCTGACATCCGCACCAAAGCCGTCTTCATGAAATGGCGAGACGAGTTGGCCAAGAAATCGCGCCGGCAGGCAGATTATGCATGGCAGGTACTCGCCCGAATCCTGTCGTGGGCGCTGCCATTGGGGAAGGTGCCTGCCAATCCATGTGAAAAGGGCGGTCGAGTCTATCGTGGAAATCGATCCGAGAATGTGTGGGCAAGTGATGATGAAAGCGCCTTCATGGCTTTGGCACCTGCACACCTTCATCTTGCACTGCAACTGGCACTATGGACCGGGCAGCGTCAAGGTGATTTGCTGCGCCTGGAATGGCCTGCTTATGACGGGGCCAAAATTAGACTGAAGCAGTCTAAAACTGGCGCACGAGTGGTCATCCCTGTTGGGGCACCCCTGAAGATGATGCTTGATGCAATCGAGAATCGTACAGGCACCATATTGAAAAATCTGGACGGGGAGGCGTGGACGAGTGACGGATTTAGAACGTTTTGGCGTAAGGCAAGAATCAAATCTGGTGTATCCGGCTTAACTTTCAACGACCTTCGCGGGACTGCAGTGACGCGTCTGGCTTTGGCTGAATGTACGGAAGCGGAGATTGCAACCATTACTGGTCACAGTCTGCGTGATGTGCGATCAATCCTTGATGCACACTATCTAAATCGCGATCCTAAACTTGCTGAATCTGCCATTCGGAAACTTGAAAACAAGCACAAGTCTGTAAACTGAGGTGTAAACCGCTCTATGCAGGTCTAAGTTCATAAGGCGAATAATGTAATGAAATCAAATGGCTGGGGAACCTGGATTCGAACCAGGACTAACGGAGTCAGAGTCCGTGGGTCTACCGTTAACCTATTCCCCAGCAGGGTTCGCGTATCAGTTTTAGTTGGCTGAACAGCGATTGCGACAGAAGCGTGAAGCTTTATTCATCGACGGCCTCCATCTAGCGAACTCAAACGATGAGTGCAAGCCTTTCTTTTAAAAAAATCGTGGCAAATTCAGTTATTTCGCCATTCGCTATTCGAAGTACATGTCTGGGCCGTAAAAAAGAGGAGCTTGCACATAAAAAAAGGGCACTGTTACGTTAACCTGCGCGTAAATATCAG
>NZ_NNRJ01000069.1 GCF_002252445.1 Brucella thiophenivorans | reverse complement strand
AGTTACGTCGGCACTCACGTTAAAGTAACAGTGCCAAAAAAAGCCCGGCAGCAAAGATGCAAGCCGGGCAAGAGAGCAGGCTGGCCGAGAGGGGACCCGGCTGTGAAGGTGGCGCCTGCCAGATGGTCAGAGTATAAGTCCTATCGGAGTGGAACGAGGACCGATAAGATTATGCTTTAAATAAAAGATGTTAGAGCACTTTTCTATTTTGACTGAGTTGCACCAAATGCTCTAACTATTTGTATTGCCCCATTGTGCCCCGTAAAGCCGCTCACGTAGCTTTGCGGCAATGCTTAGGTCAGCAGATGTGGCGGGTGGCCTCAACGTGCAAGCGCGCATCTGCAAGGGCGGCCAGAACGCGTGTCGGATCATCGTTCCCGCGTTTGTGGGTCGCCGTATAAATGTCCTCCCTCTGGAGCCCGATGTCTTTGAGTAGATAATTATCGAGCTCATTGAGGAGAAGCACATGGCGTCGGTTTCGGAAAAGCGTCCAGCGACGCATAACCGACGTAAACACGGTTTGTACCATTTGCTTGAGAGCGACGGTCGTTGCACTCGTTGCCGGTAAATGTGTCATGGTGGTCTTGCTGATCGCTGTCATTGCCGCTCTCCTTCAAGCGCGCGTCGTCATAATGTTGCTATCGTCAGATCATTCGCTTTCGCGTCTCCATTCTCTGCGACATCGGCTTTATCCAATATCGCAATTGATTATTCCAACGAATGTTTTTAATGTAACAGTTCAATAATTATGATGGATGGTTCTGATGAGTGCGCCTTTGGATCTCGACCAGTTGCAGACCTTCATTGCCATCGCCGATACGGGTAGTTTTACCAAAGCGGCCGACGCTGTTTTTAAAACGCAGTCAGCGGTTTCCATGCAGATGCGCCGTCTTGAGGAGCGCATCGGAAAGCCTCTGTTTGAGCGCGATGGCCGCATCAATAGATTAAGCGAAGATGGTGAGCGGTTGCTGCTTTATGCGCGTCGCATGCTTCTACTGAATGGCGAGACAATGGCTGCTTTTGACGATACGCAGTTGGAAGGCCATGTCCGCATCGGCACGCCAGATGATTATGCTGATCGGTTTCTGCCGGAAATCATGGCGCGCTTTGCGCGTTCAAATCCGCGTGTTGAACTATCGGTGGTTTGTGAGCCGACGGTCAATCTCGATGAGATGATCCGCCGGGGAACGCTTGATATTGCGCTTGTGACGCAATGCGATGACAAACGCCGCTCCGAAGTCGTGCGCACCGAGCCGCTTTTGTGGGTGACATCGGCCAATCATGCCGTGCATGAAGAGGCGATGTTGCCCCTTGCTGTGGGCCGCCCGACCTGTATCTGGCGTCATGCCGCGATTGACGTATTGGAACAGGCAAGGCGTGATTATCGTATTATCATTACAAGCTGGTCTGCTACGGTTCTTGCTGCGGCAGTGCTTTCGGGGCTTGCGGTTTCCGTTTTGCCGGAATGCGCGTTACGGCCTGGAATGCGGGTCTTGGGTGAGGCGGATGGCTTCGGCACCTTGCCGGAATTTGGCATAGGCATTATGCGCGGTCACACCAAGCAGAATGCAATCGTTGATGCGTTGGCACAGCATATTATTGAAAGTCTTGATAATATTTCTTCGCCGGCTCCTGTTGCAATAGCTTCTGCCGAAATTGCATCCTTTCCTTCCGTTCGCACACGCCGTGTCCGCAGCAACGAATTGTTGCCAGGATGGTGATGGTGCATAAGCGTCAACGGCGGCGTCTTGACCCGTTGACGCGATTTGATTGCTGATGGCCTATGATGGGATGAGCATGGGTTCCGATTCTGATCCAAACGGCACCGCTTCCAATGTAGCGGAATATAGTGTTTCTGAGATTTCCGGCGCTTTGAAGCGCACGGTAGAGGATACGTTTTCGCATGTGCGTGTGCGCGGAGAGATTTCCGGCTATCGCGGCCCGCATTCGTCGGGACATGCCTATTTTGCGCTCAAAGATGATCGTTCGCGGCTTGAGGCTGTGATCTGGCGCGGCTCTATGGGCCGCTTACGCTTTCGCCCGGAAGAGGGGATGGAGGTCATTGTCACCGGCAAGCTGACCACCTATCCGGGTTCTTCCAAATATCAGATCGTCATCGAGCAGATGGAACCGGCGGGCGCTGGCGCCTTGATGGCGCTGCTTGAAGAGCGCAAGCGCAGGCTTGCGGCGGAGGGTCTGTTCGATCCGGCTGCAAAGCAGCTTCTGCCGTTCATGCCGCGGGTGATTGGCGTGGTGACATCGCCGACAGGTGCGGTCATTCGCGATATTATCCATCGCATTTCAGATCGTTATCCGCTGCATGTGATTGTCTGGCCTGTGCGTGTGCAGGGCGAAACAAGTGCCGCAGAAGTGGCCGCAGCGGTTGAAGGTTTCAACGCGCTTTCGGAAGATGGCATGATTGCCCGGCCTGATGTGCTGATTGTGGCGCGTGGCGGCGGCAGTCTTGAAGACCTCTGGGGCTTTAATGACGAAATCGTCGTGCGTGCTGTTGCGGCGTCGCATATTCCGGTGATTTCGGCGGTTGGTCATGAAACAGACTGGACGTTGATTGATTTGGCGGCAGATGTGCGTGCTCCAACGCCGACTGGTGCTGCTGAAATGGCGGTACCTGTCAAAGCCGATCTGTTGGCAAATCTTGCAGCGCTTTCTGCGCGCCTTTCCTCTGCCATGTCGCGGTTTATAGACCTGAAACGTCAGTCTTATCGCGCGGCGGGTCGCGCTCTGCCTTCTGCAGATCAGTTGCTTGCACTGCCGCGCCGTCGTTTTGATGAGGCTGCGTCGCGTCTGACACGCGGACTTTTTGTGAATACCCAAAAGAAGCGTGTTCATTTTGAAGGTCGCGCGCGGCAATTGTCACCCCGATTGCTGCAACGTGGTTTTGATGAGCAAAAGCGTCATATGAAGCTGCTTGCGCAGCGATTGCCGCGTGCGCTGGAAGTATTCTTGCGTGAAAGGAGGGTTGCTTTTGCAAGACGTTCTGAAAGATTGACGCCGGAACCAGTGCTGCGGCGTGCAACACTGGCTAAGACTGCGGTTGAACAGCTTGATCGTCGCCGTGATCAGGCTATCAGTCTGCTAATTGAACGCACCAAGCGGCGCGGGCAGGAGCTGGAACGGCTCATGCGCACACTTTCTTATGAAAGCGTTCTCGATCGCGGTTTCGCAGTTGTTTTTGATGTGCAAGGCACACCGATCAAACAGGCGGAAAATGTGTCCGAAGGCGATGCACTGTCGATCCGCTTCCGTGATGGAGATGTGTCGGTAACGGCCGGAAATGGACCTGAGACATCATCAGCGAAGGGCGCGACGCGAAAAACGTCATCGTCGCGTCCCGGCGGACAGGGGTCGCTATTTTAGCAACACTTGCTCTTTGATCGCTTCATCCTCACTCAAGAAAATGCGTAAGTTGCAGATCGCGCTGTTTTCTTAAGGCTGACTTAAGTTTGGTTTCTTTTTTCTCGGCACATATTCGATGACATGCGTTCGCAATGGAAATGCATGTTGCTTCAAGTGGTGAAGATGAAAGAGTTTTTGAATGTCGCGTAAATTTTCCGAAGGCAGTGGCGTGCCGCTACTGCCGAAGGGCGTCACGAGCCGTCGCGCTTTTTTGATCGGCGCCAGTGCGGTTGCATTATCGGGCTGTGTTTCGACTGCGCAGCAGCCAGCGCCTGCCAAAGTGGCTGCTCCCGTGCGCGCTGTTCCTCCGATGTATCACGCCATGCCTTATGAGCAATTTCCGCTGCCTGCAGTTAATGTTGCTAAGGTCGATCCGGTATTCTGGCGGCAGGAAGTTGATTATTTCACAAATGAAGTCCCGGGCACGGTCATCGTCGATACGCCAAACAAATATCTCTATCATGTGCGCAGCAATGGTCGTGCGATGCGCTATGGGATCGGGGTTGGTCGTGATGGCTTTTCATGGGCAGGGCGTGCGAAGATTGCCTATAAGCGCGAATGGCCGCGTTGGACGCCGCCCGATGAAATGGTGGCGCGTCAGCCGGAATTGCAGCCTTACAGCATTGCCAATGGCGGCATGCCTCCGGGGTTGAAAAATCCACTTGGTGCCCGAGCGCTTTATATTCATAAAGATGGGCGCGATACGATTTATCGTATCCATGGATCATCGGAAGAATGGAGTATCGGCAAGGCTGTGTCTTCCGGCTGTATCCGCTTGCTCAATCAGGATGTGATTGATCTTTATAACAACGTGCGCGATGGCAGCACGATTGTGGTCATTCCGGATATGAGTAAAGGCACACAGGTTACAAGCTGATTAATGAAAAGGGCGCATTTACCGCGCCCTTTTGCTTTCTGTGTTCCAGAACATATCCCGAAAGGTGTGAGACGTTTGTCGGACAAGATGTTTTTAAAAAAAGCTGATTAGAGCGTTTCATATGATTTAACTAAAACGGTGAGCGCTTTAGTTGCCACCCGACGCTGCAGCAATTGTTTGAGCACCTCGCCACAGTGACGGGCCTTGCATCACGACGACACCGAGGCCTACAAGTGAAACGCCAATAAGACGTGACGCTGTGATGTCCTTGCTGGCAAAGCCCATTATGCCAAAATAGTCGATTAACACCGATGCTATGAGCTGCCCGGCAATAACGGCTGTCATGAACCCGGCAGCACCGAGTTTGGGAGCCAACAGGATGGCGGCCGTGATGTAGAGAACACCGGCAACTCCGCCTATCCATATCCATTTCGGCTGATCCGACAAACTCCCGAAAGTCGGCATTGAGATTTTCAACGCCAGCATTACAGGTAAAATGCAGATTATACTGATGAGCAATGAAACAGCAGTTGCCCATAAAGGATGGCCGAGTGCGCGTCCCAATGCAGCATTTGCTCCAGCCTGAAATGGTACAACCGCACCTGCGATAAGGGCGGCGATTAAAAACGTGAGCGATCCCTGAGCCTGCATAAAACTAGCCTTTTCTATATTTCTCAAGCTCGAACTTAGATATAGATAGCGTGAATTTGAAGTTCATATTACAGAGATAAATATGCATAAGATGAATAATCTACGCAGTGTCGACTTGAATCTGCTTGTGGTTCTGGATGCGCTTCTAACAGAGCGCCATGTCTCACGTGCAGCGGCGCGGCTCAATATGAGCCAACCAGCAGTCAGCCATGCGCTGGCGCGTTTACGAGACTTATTCGATGATCCGTTGCTCATTCGGCAGGGCGCCGGTCTTGTCCCGACGATCAAAGCAACGCAGATGATGAAGCCACTTGCGGAGATTTTGACAGGTATACGCAGTGTGCTTGGTCCGCACGGCTTTAACCCTGCAAGCACGCAACACCGTTTTCACCTTTCCATGTCCGATTATGGCGGCAGTATTTTGCTACCAGAGCTTGTAAGGGACTTACGCAAATCTGCACCGGGCATTGATCTGACGGTCAGCCAGTTCAGCCGTGAAAGCATGATCGCACGCATTCTGGACGGTGAGATTGATTTGGGCTTTGGTGTATTTCCTCATCTGCCTTCACAGGTTGCAGCCGACATCCTCATGCAAGATGAATATGTTTGCTTGCTCGATCGACGGAGCATGGAGGGTCGGATCTTGGATGTTGAAACATATCTTGCACGCCCGCATGCGCTTGTTGCAGTGCGCGGCGATGCGCCGACCGAGATTGAAGAGAGCTTGAAAAGTGCCGGACTTACGCGACATATCGCTATCGTTGTTCCACACTGGGGCGTTGCACCACAGCTAATCGTCGGTACCGACCTTATTTTGACGATAGCGCGGGGAGCGGTCCACAATCTGCGTCTGGATGACGACCTGATCGTCTTGCCTGTGCCTGTGGCAATGCCCCCGATACCGTTTGTACAGATATGGCATAAGCGCCGGGAAAGCGACCCGGCGCATCGCTGGTTGCGACTGAAGATAAGTTCGACCGGTTTTAGCGCCTAGTAAGCGTATTCAAGGAAGATCGGTTCGACCGAACCCGCCCATACACTGTTGTAAGCTTTGAGCATACGCTCCGCATCGGTAATGCCTGCCGCGACGATTTCTTCAAGCGGTGCAAGGAAATGTGTTTCGTCGAAACCATCGCCATTCAATTGCTTACGGTTAAGCAGACCAAGGCGGGAAATTTCCAGCGTCTTGCGCGCGATTTGCGCGACAGGTTTGCCACGGAAAGATGCATTGAGCGCCTTTGCGGGCACATCATTGCGCAGCGCCAGAACCTCTTCATAGGTCCAGTCTTTGGTTAGATCTTCTGCGGCACTGAGCGCTTCATCATCATAAAGCAGGCCAACCCAATAAGCAGGCAGGGCGCAGATACGACGCCATGGGCCACCGTCAGCACCACGCATTTCGAGGAAGCGCTTCAAGCGAACTTCCGGGAAAAGCGTCGAAAGATGATTGGTCCAGTCGCCCATATTCGGCACCGGATCGCTGACTTCACCCTTCAATGCGCCATTCATAAACTGGCGGAAGGTGACATGCGTGCAGTCGTGATAGTGACCGTCACGCAGGATGAAATACATCGGAACGTCGAGCGCCCATTCAACGTAATCGATGAAGCCAAAATTTTCTGAAAACACGAATGGCAGCACACCGGAACGCTGGTTGTCGGTGTCGCGCCATATGTCGGAGCGCCACGATTGCAGGCCGTTAGGCTTGCCTTCGGTGAAGGGTGAGCTTGCAAAGAGCGCTGTCGCAATTGACTGCAATTTCATCGAAACCTGCATCTTACGGCGCATATCAGTTTCGGAGCTGAAGTCGAGATTAACCTGAATGGTTGATGTGCGATACATCATGTCCAGGCCTTCATGCCCGACTTTCGGCATGTAGTTGCTCATGATGTTATAGCGCGACTTCGGCATTACGGGGGTTTCTGCCAAGGTCCATTTAGGGCTGCCGCCAAGTCCAAGGAAACGAATGCCGAGCTGTTCGGCAATTTCATGAACCTGCGAAAGATGCGCATTCACTTCGCGGCATGTCTGGTGAATCGAAGAGAGCGGTGCACCCGACAATTCAAACTGACCACCCGGCTCAAGCGAAATGGCACCCTGTCCGGTCGGTTCAACGAGGCCGATGATATTGCCCTCATCAATGATCGGTTCCCATCCGAGCATGGCTTGCATGCCCTCGAGAATAGCCTTGATACCGCGTGGTCCATCATAAGGAACAGGGCTGTTGTTCGCGACGTAGAAAGGAAATTTCTCGTGCTCGGTGCCGATGCGCCATGCATCTTTAGGCTTCGAGCCTTCAGCAAGATAGGCTGCGAGTTCTTCAACACTTGTGAGTGCTGTTTCATCGGTCGTGTCGCGCGCCATGCATATTGTCCCTGGTCGAATTTGTCTTTGTCAGCGTGATTGGACAAATTTGTCAAATCACGCAAGTCAATTTCATTGAAGATTGAATTTTCTTGAAATCATGCCGGTGTTTTCCAGTCGCCCAATATTGCTTGCACGAGCGTCAGGGCGGCAACAGCTGCCGTATCGGCGCGCAAAATCCGGGGCCCAAGTGGAATGGCGGTTACAAAAGGCAGGCTGCGCAATTGCTGGCGCTCTGTGTCGGAAAATCCGCCTTCAGGACCGATCAGTACCGCATAAGGCGCAGGCTTGAGATTGCTCAGAATGGTCAGAGGATCATCAGTCTCATGGCCTTCATCGCAGAAGATCAGGCGGCGCGACTGGTCCCATTGTTCCAAAAAGCGGTCAAAGCGCAATGCATCGCGACATTCCGGGATTGCCAGCACGCCGCATTGTTCAGCAGCTTCAATCGCGTTTGCCTTAATGCGGTCCGTTCCAAGCTTTGGCACCTGCGTATGCTGGGTAATGACGGGTTGCAAAATGCCAGTGCCCATTTCGACGGCCTTCTGCACCATATAGTCGAGGCGCCCTTGTTTTAGCGGTGCGAAACAATAGATGAGATCGTACGGCGCAGGTTGTGGGCGGGTTCGCTCAATCGCCTCCAGAAACAACCGCTTCTTGCCCTCCGGGCGTAGCCGCATCTTCCATTCACCGTCATGTCCGTTGAAGGCAAGCAGTTCGTCGCCGTCTTTTAACCGCAGTACATGGGTGAGATAATGGGCGGCCTGCGTTGGGGCTTCCACGCTAGCACCATCGCCAAGGCTACCCTCAATATAAAGTCTCTGCATTTTATAATTCGCGCGCATGATTGCATCGATGACAGAGGGCACGGCCGATGGTCAAGCGCTTTGGTCACTTCCTGTGCGTTGCAGTGGGCAGGTACACAATTAATTGAACCTATCAAAAAACTATTGGAAACAGATAAGATTGCATCCATATAGATATGAACCTATCTATTTGAATGGAACTTAAATTATGAAACAGGAATGGATCGAGTTCGCGCCATTGCTTTCAGCAAATTCTCGCGCTTGGCGAAAAGCCTTTGATACGGCAATGGCGGAACATAGTCTTTCGGATGCCAAAGCCATTCCGCTTATGACGCTGCTGCGGCACGGTGATTGCATTCCACAAGGTGTGCTTGCTGAACGTGTTGGCATTGAAGGTGCTACAATTGTGCGCGTTGTCGATGAACTTGAACGCGAAAATCTGATCCGGCGCATTGCGGATGATAGTGACCGTCGCGTCAGGCTTATTCAGTTGACGGATGAGGGGCGTGCTATCGCTGCCAAGATTGAGAAAGCTGCAACGCGATTGCGGACCGCATTTCTTGGCGACCTTGATCCCGACGCAGTGGATGTCGCCATGGATGTGCTGCGTAAGCTGCATGAGAAATTTCAGAACCAGCCTTCCTGAACAGACCAATTCAACAAACATTCGAAAAACCGATGATCGAGCCCGCTGAAACATTGCCACGATTTTGGGACGTGGTCTTCTCGCTGAAGACCTTTGCGGCCGCCATGCTTGCGCTATGGATTGCGCTTCTGGCAGACCTGCCTAATCCCTATTGGTCGGTGGCAGCCGTCTATATCGTTGCGCATCCGCTTTCGGGTGCGACAACATCGAAGGGCTTTTATCGTCTCATCGGTACAATTATCGGCGGCGCGGTCACGATCCTGTTCGTGCCGCATCTGGTTAATTCTCCTGAGATACTCACTTTAGCCATCGGTCTTTGGATGGGGCTGTGTCTTGCAATCAGCCTGCTTGATGGGACGCCACGCAGCTATCTTTTCATGCTGGCGGGGTACACCGTCGCCATTGCTAGTTTTGCTGTTGTTTCGGCGCCTGAAACGACTTTCAGCTATGCTATGGGCCGTGTTGAAGAAATTGCAATCGGGATCATTTGTGCAGCACTCGTCAATCGCCTGGTTTTTCCACGCCATAGTGGACCGGTCATCGTTGCGCGTGTCGATACCTGGCTGCGTGATGGTTCAAAGCTTGCAGTAGCCGCGCTGCGTGGTGATGGTGATAGTCCCGAGTTTCTGCGTGATCGCCAGCGACTGGCTGCGGATGCATTGGAACTGCGCAATCTGACGACGCATGTGGCCTATGACACTTCGTCTATACGCGATGTCGGAAGACTTCTGCACGTGTTGCAGCAGCGCATGGTCGCTGTTCTGCCGATTGTTTCAAGCCTGCATGATGTTCTCATCCTCAAACCGGGTGAGGGCGAAAAGCCATGGCATCCTGCAGTTCAGAAGCTTCTGGATGAGGCCTGCGACTGGCTTGAAAGCGGCAGCGAGCTGACGGAGCAGCGCCGGGCTAGATTGCTTGGCTATGTCGAAGAAATCGAAAGTCACGGCAGGAATGCCGAAAGCTGGGACGAATTGCTGCCGTTTAATCTGGCAGCACGTGTGCGCGATCTGGCTCAGATCTGGAGCGATTGCATCACACTGCGTCAGGATATTGTTTCAGGTTCGCGTCACTCGCTGCGCTGGCGTCGTTACGATGCCCATCTCAAGCGCCGTCCGCAGCACAGAGACTATGGCATGGCATTTCTCTCCGGCTTCTCGGCCTTTCTTGCCACCTGTATCGCAACTGCATTCTGGATTGCGACAGGTTGGTCACAGGGCAGTGCGGCTGCCATGATGGCGGGTATCTTCTGCTGTATTTTTGCAGCCATGGACGATCCGGTTCCGGTCATGCGCAAATTCAGCTGGTTGTTGCTTATCGTAATCGTGGCTGCTTTCGTGTTTGAGTTTGCATTGCTACCGCTGGTCGACGGTTTCTTCCCGCTCGTTCTGGTGCTGGGACTGTTTCTGATCCCAGCCGGTCTGCTGCTGGCAATTCCATCGCAGTTTCTGCTTGGCATGGTGCTTTGTGTGAATTTGCCGAACATGTTGATGCTGCAAGGCCATCTGACGCATGATTTTGCAAGCTTCGCCAATGTCAATCTGGCAACCGTTCTGGGCATCACCATTGCAGCGGTTGTGACGTCAATTGTTCGCTCGGTTGGTGCTGAATGGAGTGTTCGCCGTCTGGTGAGAGCTGGTTGGAAGGATATTGTGTTTGCAACCGAACTTCAGCCAGGACGCCATCGTCGTCAGCGCATGAATGGTCTTTTGCTCAAAATGATCGACCGTATCGGCATGATGACACCGCGCCTTGCACTGATACCGTCTGCCGATATTGCCAAGGTGGATCTGCTGCGTGATCTGCGCAACGGCATGAACACAATCGACCTGCAGCAATATCGTCTGAAATTGCCTGAACTTTGCCGTGAAGCGGTGGACCGGGTGCTGGATGGCGTGGGTGCGCATTATCGTGCGCTGTCGCGTGAAGCGAGCTTGGATACACGCAACGAAATTGATGCGGAACTGCTTGGCTCAATCGATAGCGCCATTACCGCGATTATTGAAAGCGGTTCGCCAGCCATCGCCAAAAGGCCGCGCATTGCATTGGTTGGCCTGCGCTTCAACCTTTTTCCAAAAGCGCCGCCTTTTGCGCTTCCGCCTCAGCGTCGGCTTGAGCTGCCGCAGGCGGCATAGATGGAGATTTGAAAATTATGAGACCCGAACTCGACATCTACGGAATTTATCTACCGACGCTGGCTGTGCTGGCGCTCGGTGCCTACTTCGCTAATTCGTTGATGCAGCGCCTTCTGGCGCATGTCCGCTTCTATCGTTTTGTCTGGCACAGACCCTTGTTTGATGCCGCCATGTACTTCTGCATTCTCGGCGTGAGTGCTGTAATTTTGAATGGAATACCGCTATGAAAAAGCTCTTTGCACATTCCGGCCGGGTTTTCCTGACCCTTGTCATGGTAACAGTGGCAGGGCTGCTTGGCTGGCATCTTTGGGATTATTATATGAATGCGCCATGGACGCGCGATGGTAAAATTCGCGCTGATGTGGTGCGTATTGCGCCTGATGTTGCGGGTCTTGTGAGTGAAGTTCTGGTTCATGATAATCAGGACGTCAAAAAGGGTGATGTGATTTTCCGCATTGATCAGGCACGCTATAAGCTTGCGCTGCAGCAGGCCGAAGCAAAGCTTGCCAGTAGCAAAGCAGCGCTGGATATGGCCAATCGCGATCTCACCCGCTATCACAAACTCAACGACACGACTGTGACGCAGCAGAAGATGGAACAGATCGAGACAACGACGATGCAGGCCGAAGCGACCTATCGTCAGGCCGAGCTTGATCGTGATCTGGCTTCTCTCAATCTGGAGCGTTCTTCGGTCAAGGCGCCGGTTAATGGCTTGATCACCAATTTCTCACTACAGCCGGGCGATTACGTAACCACTGGTTCTGCCGTGACAGCGCTGGTCGATACCGATTCCTATTATGTGTCGGGCTATTTCGAGGAAAACAAACTTGAGCGTATCCAGATTGGTGATCCGGTCGTGGTTGACGTGATGGGCAGTAAGATACAGCTCAGGGGCAAGGTCGAAGGCATTGCGGGCGGCATTGAAGATCGCGAGCGCACGGATTCCACAAGCCTGCTTGCTAATGTTTCACCCACATTCAACTGGGTGCGTCTTGCGCAACGCGTGCCGGTGCGGGTGAAACTGGAAGATGTGCCGCAAGACGTTCATCTGGTTGCGGGCCGAACGGTCAGTGTAACAGTTGTCAACTGATAATCAGAAGGAAGGCCGGCTGTCATCCGGGCTTTTTTCGTGTTAGCAACCTACTCAAATTAGCGCTATCGGAGCTTGGTAATGAGCATATTGGTCATTCAGAATTATCCCGATTCAGGTCTTGGACAGATTGAGCCTTTACTGATTGAAGCGGGATATTCGATTGATCTTCGGCATGTCTATCGCGGCGATGCGCTGCCACGCGATGACAGCGACCATCAGGCGCTTATTGTGTTGGGCGGCGAACAGAACGCGCTTGCGGATGGCGAATGCCCTTACTTCCCTGATCTGCTCAAACTCATTCGCGCTTTTGGTGATAAAGATAAGGCCTTGCTTGGTATTTGCCTTGGCAGTCAGCTTGTCGCGCGCGCTTATGGTGGTGAGAATATTTTGGATCGGCCCATGGAATTCGGTTGGCATGAAGTGCGCCTGACCGAAGAAGGCAAAAGCGATCCAGTGCTTGCTGCGGCAGGCTCAGCCTTTCCGATTTTTCACTGGCATCGCGATACATTTTCGCTGCCCGAAGGTGGCGTTCATATGGCGGTCAGCGATATGACGGCGCATCAGGCTTATCGGATTGGACGTGCGGTCTATGGCACACAGTTTCATTTCGAAGCTGATAGCAAGCTGGTCACCGAATGGAGTGAATCATTAAGAGATTTCATTGCCGGTTTCGATCCTGAATGGGCGGTTCAATTTCCAGCAAACTTAGAGCGGTCAGGTGTTGCTGCCGATAGTGCCGGAGCTGCTCTTGCGAGGGCTTGGATCAATGTCATCTAAAGCGTGTCGCATTAGGTTGGTGCTGCAACAGGCTTTCGTTTTTTGCTTTTACGCATGTCTTTACCCCGAAACCGGTTCCCACTTTTGGGAGACATGCTGGGTTAATCCGTTGCGACTTTGCCACAGCCGCAAAGCATTTGGACTTTTCCCTTGGAAAGAGACAATTGTAGCTCCCGCGTTCAGTTGCGGGTAACTTTTTTCAGGTGTAACTGGGGCCTCGTTCCGGGCGGGAAATGGTCGGACAAGGTGCAAGCCTTGGCCCTATGAAAGCTCGGTTTCCAGAACCCTGGTAGCCTTCAAAAGAGTTTTCGATCATGACCGCTAAGCATGCCGCACTTCTCACCGTCCTGATGATTTCTGCGATCGTGTTCATGGCCGTTGGCATTTTCACAGTCGATGCTGGTAACAGCATGACTTCCACCGACGGCTACGGCATTTCCAGCGCGCGTTAATTTTAAGGAGCGGCGGCTGGACCGGTCGCCTCCAGAAAATACTTTTCCAGACCTTCGATAACGATGGCCGACAGCTTCCCGTTTCTCCAGGCATAAGTATCGAGATTGACCCGATTGGGCTGCACGTCGACTGCACTTTGCGGCGTATGTCCGTGAATAATGACCTTTTCCAATGGATCGGTCCATTTAAGGAAAGGCGTTCTGATCCAGATCAGTTCATCCGGGTCTTGTGCGTCGAGTGGCAAAGCGGGATTGATGCCGGCATGGCAGAAAAAGAAATCTCCAAAGCTCAATGAACGCGGCATGGCGTGAATATAGTCTATATGGGCGTGTGGAACCGTCTGCATAAGATGTTTATATGCGCTCGCTGCTGATTGAGGGTCGTTAAAATCAACCTCAACGCCATAAGAAAGTGCGGTGTCACTGCCGCCATGATCGGCAAAAATACCGGTTGTGTCCCCCGTTGCAAGATAATGCAGGAAGCCATCATCATGATTGCCGAGCAGCGAGAGAATGCGGGGATCGTGCGTTGAGGCATGAATCAGAAAATCCATCACACCTTTGGAATTCGGTCCTCGGTCGATATAATCGCCAAGGTGAATGATGCGCCAGTCATGCGTTGGATTACGGTCAATATCGGCGCGGATCAGCCCATGCATATCCTGCAAAAGGTCGAGGCGACCATGCACGTCGCCAATGGCGTAAAGCCGGATACCTTCCGGGCCTTTCGCATCCTTTAGGGTAAGGCCACTCATGAATCGCCGCTCTCTTTCACGTCTTTTCCAGCGCGCTGACGATAGCGCAGTCGCGATACGCGCTCACGCTCGTCGTTGAGTTCGCGGTCGTTGGTTGCCTGTTCGACAAACCGGATATGCTTTTTCACCGCCTCGCGTGCTGCTTGCGGGTTGCCTGCAATCACAGCGTCGTAAATGGCGCGATGCTGTGACAGCAGCATGTCAGCCACGCCGGGATAGCTGTAAATCAGGCTTCGATTGTAGAAAACACCGTCTTTGAGTAACTGATAGCAGGAGCGCAATGTATGCAGCAGAACGATATTGTGCGCGGCTTCGCCAATGGCATTGTGAAACTCGACATCAAGCTGAGCACCTGTATCAAGATCGTTGGCGCTATTAGCGTCTTCCATTGCGGTCATGATTTCGGTAAGCAACGCTTTATCGGCAGAAGTTGCGCGCAGCGTTGCATATTCGGCAGCAATGCTTTCGATCTCACGACGATATTCGAGATAGTCGGTCGTTGCCTTTCGGTGTTCTGCAAAAAGCTTTACAACAGGCGGACTGAAAACCGGTCCGATGACATCGGCGACAAAAGTTCCGCCACCATGACGTGATGTGAGAAGGCCTGCTGTTTCCAGTCTTTTCAGCGCATCGCGCAGGATAGGGCGTGAAATATCGAGCTGTAGAGCAAGGTCGCGCTCACCCGGAAGCTTATCGCCACCGCGCAGAACACCTTCAAGGATCAGGCTCTCGATCTGATGCACGACATCATCTGCCGTACGGCTTGCGAGAATGCGGGAAAACACTGGTTCGGTCATGGTCGCAAACTAGCTCCAAGCGGAGGTTACGGCAACGTTTCTCTGAAACGCATAAACAAAAACCCCGGAAGCGATGCATCCGGGGTTTGGAACGTTGAAGTCTGTTATCAGGCAGTCTTACGCTTGCGGGTTCTCACGAAAACAACCAGACCGGCGACAAGGCCAAACATCGCCCATTTGAAAGGCAGTACATCGGCAGTTTCACTGCGGATTGGAAGCACGGTTACAGTACCCGGACGGCTTTCAAAGCCTGTTTTTCCTTCAGCTTTTGCCTGCTCGATCTGCTGGGGAGAGACAACCCATTCAGCCCCGCGCGACTTGTCGTAAAACATAAAGCCGCAGCCAACGATAACGGCGGTGACGAGTGCTAGAATAAGGCGGGGAGCTTTGTTCATTTTCATTCCTTAATTTTCTTTGGCCGTGGTTTAGGCTAATGCCTTATACCAAAGCCCGTTGAGTGAAACTCATCGGGCTTTGGTTAAGCCTGAGCGGCGATTGAATTTTTTCAATGCGTGATGCGGTAGCATCTCAGCGCATTGGTATTCGAGCCGGACCGCGTTCATACGCAATCATGTCCGCTCCGTCTATTATTTAGATATGCCTTGTGGAGTGCTGCCGCTTTCCCAATAGGGAACAGGGCCGTAAAGATCGGCCAGATAGTCGATGAAAAGTCTCACTTTGGCGGGCAAAAATTGTTTTGAGGGATAGACTGCATGTACAGCGACATTTCGTGACGCCGCATATTCAGGCAATACCTGCACCAGCTTTCCAGCGGCAAGATCCGGCCCCACATCCCATGTTGAACGTTGCGCAATGCCAAGACCTGCAAGCACAGCTTCGCGCACCAGCTCGCTCGAATTGGTCTGAAGTGGGCCGACGGGACGAATGGTGATCGGACCTTTTGGGCCTTCAAGCCGCCAAGGATCATTGTTATGCGGCGCCAGGCAGATGTGTTGGGAGAGGTCTTCAATTGCCTGTGGTGTGCCGCGCTCAGTAACATAAGCCGGTGAAGCCACCAATATGCGCCGCACAGGTGCAAGACGGCGGGCCACAAGGGTCGAGTCGGACAATTCGCCAATGCGAATGGCGAGATCATAACCGTCACCGACAATATCGACCATCTCGTCCGAAAGCTGCATATTGACGGTGAGGTCGGAATTGGCGCGCATGAATGGCACCAGATAAGGCGCAATATGCATACGTCCGAAAGTGGTGGGAGCGGAGATTTTCAGCGTGCCTCGGGCATTGGCCGAGCGTCGGGCGACAAAGGCTTCTGCTTCTTCGATGTTACCGAGAATACCGAGAACGCGTTCATAATAGCCTTGGCCTGCTTCGGTCAAAGCAATCTGGCGGGTTGTTCGCTGCAAAAGCCGCGTGCCGAGACGTTCTTCAAGGCGACCCAGCCTTTTGGAAACAACTGCTGGTGACAGTCCTAAATCGCGTGCGGCTGCCGACATGCTGCCGGTTGCGACAACACGTGCGAAAATCTCCATATCGGCCAGACTGCTCATCATGATAGTTTCCAATTCTCCCCGGCGGATAGTCCTGAGACTCATCTAGCCGAGGCGCGTAAGGGATCGCAAGGCGATTATGCCGCAGCGTGAAAACTGTTTAGCCATTTGCCGATTGGTAAAATAATATTACCACTTGATCAACGCGAGTAATAAAGGGCTTGGGGCGGAGGGTCATATGAGCGGATTGATTATGCCGGAGCCAAGCGCTGCCGTTCTTGGGCGCCGCGAGCAGATTGTGCGCGATTTGAGAGCAATCGTGCCGGGTGAGGGCGTTGTCGATAGCGTTAACGCGATGCGGGTGTTTGAGAGCGATGGGCTGACGGCGCATCGTTCTCTGCCGCTGGTCGTTGTTCTGCCGGAAACCGTCGAGCAGGTCTCAGCGGTTCTGCGCTATTGTCATGACAACGAAATCCGCGTTGTGCCGCGTGGTGCTGGCACATCGCTCTCCGGTGGTTCGATGCCATTGGTAGACGCCGTACTGCTTGTTATGTCTCGGTTCAATAGTATTCTCGAGATTGACTACCCCAATCGCGTTGCAGTCGTACAGCCGGGGGTAACGAATCTCGGCATTACAAAAGCTGTTGAGCATGAAGGTTTTTACTATGCGCCTGACCCGTCATCACAGATTGCTTGTTCGATTGGCGGCAATGTTGCGGAGAATGCTGGTGGCGTGCATTGCCTGAAGTATGGTCTCACCGCCAATAACGTGCTTGGCATTGAAATGGTGCTGATAACTGGCGAAGTCCTGCGCCTTGGCGGTAAGCATCTTGATAGCGAAGGTTATGATCTTTTGGGGCTGATGACCGGCTCGGAAGGTCTGCTCGGGGTGTTGACGGAAATCACCGTTCGTATCCTGCAGAAGCCTGAAACAGCGCGTGCTGTCATGGTCGGCTTTCCATCGAGTGAGCAGGCGGGGCAATGCGTGGCCGATATTATCGGCGCAGGGATCATTCCGGGTGGTATGGAAATGATGGACCGGCCTGCCATTCGCGCAGCCGAAGACTTTGTTCGTGTTGGCTATCCGCTTGATGTCGAGGCACTGCTGATCGTCGAACTCGATGGGCCACCGATTGAAGTTGACCATTTGATCGGAGCGGTCGAGAGCATCGCGCTGAAAAATGGCTCGACGACTTGTACGCTCTCGCAGTCTGAAGAACAGCGGCTGGCTTTCTGGGCTGGCCGTAAAGCTGCTTTCCCGGCGGTGGGGCGCATTTCGCCGGATTACCTCTGCATGGATGGCACCATTCCACGCAAAGAACTGCCGCGTGTGTTGGCTGGTATGCGTGAGCTATCCGAAAGATACGGGCTTCGTGTTGCCAATGTGTTTCATGCAGGCGACGGCAATCTGCATCCGCTTATTCTTTATGATGCCAATATTCCCGGAGAGCTGGAGGCTGCGGAAGATTTCGGTGCCGACATCCTGCGCCTTTGCGTGAAGGTTGGCGGTGTGCTGACCGGCGAACATGGCGTGGGTATCGAAAAGCGCGATTTGATGCCGGTGATGTTCAACGAAATAGATCTCGACCAGCAGATGCGCGTCAAATGTGCGTTTGATGCCAAGCATTTGCTCAATCCCGGCAAGGTCTTTCCGCAATTGCGCCGCTGTGCTGAGCTTGGCCGCATGCATGTGCATCGCGGCGAGCTGGCCTTCCCCGACCTTCCGCGTTTCTGATCTGTGGTTATGAAAATGACTGATGCAAATACCTTAATACCGCAGGATGAATTGGGTGTCGTCGAAGCCGTCCAGTGGGCACTCGGCACATCAATGCCGCTGGAGATTATCGGCAACGGCTCAAAGCGTGGGATAGGTCGCCCGGTGCAGGCTGGGCATGTTCTGGATTTGTCGCAGCTTTCAGGCATAACACTCTATGAGCCAGATGAGCTGGTGCTGTCGGCGAAGGCCGGTACACCTGTTGCCGAAATTGAAAAATTGCTGGCGGCGAGCAATCAGTGCTTTCATTTTGAACCGATGGATTATGGTCCGCTGCTTGGCGGTGAAGCAGGTCGCGGCACAATTGGGGGTGTGTTGGCTGCCAATCTGTCGGGGCCGCGTCGGTTGAAGGCGGGCGCTGCGCGCGATCATATCCTGGGTGTGCGGGTGGTTTCTGGCCGGGGTGAATTGTTCAAATCTGGCGGACGCGTCGTCAAGAATGTCACCGGTTACGATCTTTCCAAGGGCATGGCCAATTCCTGGGGCACGCTGGGGGTGGCAACCGAAGTTACATTCAAGGTTCTGCCCAAGCCGGAGACTTCTGTGACGCTTGCTGTTCGCGGTCTGGATGACGAGCAGGCTGCTCGCGTCATGGCTATGGCGATGGGATCGCGCGAGGAAGTGGCATCGAGCGCTCATTTGCCGCCCACTGTCGCCAATCGCTTTCTCGACGGCAAGCTTGGTTGGGAAGCTGCAACCATTCTTAGGCTGGAAGGTTTTGCGCCGTCCGTCGCGCATAGAGCCAAGCAATTACAGACCTTGCTTGGACGGGCAGGGACAATCGACGTCATTGATGAGCCTCAATCGACACAGCTTTGGACAGAAGTTCGCGATGTGCTGCCCTACGCGCAGGCTGGTGACAATCGCGTAGTCTGGCGTGTTTCAATGGCACCACAACAAGGCTGGCGTATGATTGATGAGTTTCGTCGCTATGCAGGGGTCGATGCCTATTATGATTGGCAAGGTGGTTTGATCTGGATGCGCATGGAAGCCGAGCCTGAAGCGCAGACACTGCGGAAGCTGATCGCCAAATATGGCGGCGGTCACGCGACGCTGATACGTGCACCGGAATTTTTACGCGCCAATACGGATGTGTTCGAGCCGCAACCGGCTGCACTTTCAGCGCTTTCACAGCGGCTGAAACATCAGTTTGATCCGGAGAACATTCTTAATCCGGGACGTATGTATCCTGAGCAGGCGGGAGCGTGAGCCATGCAGACCCATTTCAGCCCCGAACAATTGCTCGATCCGGGTGTGAGCGAAGCAGATAAAATCCTGCGTAAATGCGTGCATTGCGGCTTCTGCACGGCGACCTGTCCGACCTATGTGACGCTTGGCAATGAACTCGATAGTCCACGCGGACGCATTTATCTTATCAAGGATATGCTCGAAAACGGACGTCCGGCGGATGAAGAAGTCGTGCGCCACGTTGATCGCTGTTTATCGTGCCTTTCCTGCATGACGACCTGTCCATCGGGCGTCAATTATATGCATCTCGTCGATCATGCGCGTGTGCATATCGAAAAGACCTATAAGCGTCCATTTATGAACCGCTTTTTGCGCGGGGTGCTGGCGCAGATTCTGCCCTATCCGGGCCGGTTTCGGATTGCACTCAAGCTCGCCAAACTCGGGCGACCATTTGCTCCGCTTATGCGGAAAAACGCGAGCGTGAAGCCTATCGCAGCCATGCTGGAACTCGCACCGCAAAATCTTCCCGCCAAAGCTGATCCTCTACCAATAAGCGTGGCCAAGGGCGAAAAGCGCGGGCGTGTTGCGATCCTGAATGGCTGCGCGCAACCCGTGCTTAATCCCGGCATCAATGCCGCAACACTGAGATTGCTCAATCGGTTTGGCATTGAAGTGGTGGCACCGAAGGATGAAGGCTGCTGTGGTTCACTTGTTCACCACATGGGGCGCGAAGAGCAGGCGCTCGATCAGGCCCGGCACAATGTCGATGTCTGGACGCGGGAAATTGAGACAGGCGGTCTCGATGCAATTATCGTGACAGCGTCGGGCTGTGGAACGACGATCAAGGATTATGGTTATATGCTGCGGCTCGACCCAGCCTATAAGGATAAAGCTGCGCTTGTATCATCGCTTGCCAAGGATATTACCGAATATTTGACGACCATCGAACTGCCGCAACCAGAAGAGCCGAAGGTACTGACTGTTGCCTATCATTCGGCTTGCTCCATGCAGCATGGCCAGAAGATTGTGCGTCAACCGAAAGACCTGCTTTCAAAGGCCGGTTTCACGGTGAAAGAGCCATTGGAAGGGCATCTCTGCTGCGGTTCGGCGGGCACCTACAATATTATGCAGCCGGAGGTCGCGACCAAACTTCGCGATCGCAAGGTTCGGAATATTGAGGCGACCGGAGCCGATCTGATTGCGACCGGCAATATTGGTTGTATGACGCAGATCGCAACAGGCAGTAAGCTGCCGATTGTGCATACAATTGAATTGCTCGACTGGGCCTATGGTGGGCCAAAGCCTGCCGCGCTTTCAGGCGACCTATCTCACTGACCGGGTATGTTTGAGCGGAAAGCCCTTGAAGCTCTTCGTTTCTTTCAGCACGAAAGTGGTCTGCATTTCCTTGATGCTGGGCAGTCGGCGTAAAGTCGACATGGCAAAATCTGCATAGGTGTCAAGGTCATGCGACACGACTTGTAGCAGAAAATCAGCGTCTCCGGCGATGCTGTAACAGGTAATGACTTCCTCAAGCCCCATCAGTTCAGCGGCGAATTGTTCGGCTTCCGCTTCGCTGTGGCTTTCTATCTTGATGCGGACAAAAGCCATCACACCGAGGCCGATGGCTTTGCGGTCAAGCGTTGCACGGTAGCCTGCAATGATTCCATCCTCTTCCAGCTTGCGTACTTTGCGCCAGCTTGGAGAGGTGGACATGCCAACCTTGTCGGCCAATGCCTGATTGGTCAGGCGTCCATCTTCCTGCAATGCGTCGAGAATCCTGATGTCAGATAGATCGAGTGTGCTCATGTATATCTACCTCAGAATCGACTGTTTCCGGTAATATCTACCATAAATCTATGTCAGGCGGGATAGGTAGGCAGGATTGCCCCCATGAATCGGTGTACTTCTCGATGAGAAATTTCTGTTTCAGGAGCCGTCATGCACGAAGACTTACGTCTCGCAATTATTGTTAATCCAGAACTGCCGCTGGGGCTGCTCGCCAATACGGTTGGCGCGATTTCGATTGGGCTGGGTGCAAAGCTGCCCGTCATTGCCGCCCGACAGCTGGTCGATAAGAACGGCGTCGCAATCGACATCAGCTCGGATCGTCCGGTGCCGATCCTTCAGGCTGATGGGGAAACTATTCGGGCACTTGCATTAAAAGCAGCCGACTTTGAAGAGCGGCAGGCTGTTGTGGCTTTCCCCGCCTTTGCACGTTCGCTGCATGTCTATGCCGAGTATGAAGCGATTTTTCCTGAAAAGGAACTTGCGACCGAGGTGATTGACGGGCTGGGAATTGCAGGCCCATCAAAATGGGTGCGTTCGTTGACAGGTAGCTTGAAGCTACTACGATAAAAAAAAGCCCGCCATTTGGCGGGCTTTTTTATTGTGATTATACCACTGAGAACGTCGCGGGATTTGGGCCGATACGACCGTCCGTCTTGTCCAGCTTGGTGATTGCATCATGATCGGTGCCATTGAGGCTGAAGTCGAAAACTTCGAAGTTTTCCTTGATGCGTGCTGGCGTAACCGACTTTGGAATAACGATATTGCCGGTTTCGATATGCCAGCGCAGGATGACCTGAGCGACTGATTTACCGTGCTTTTCAGCAATCGTTTTCAGCGTCGGGTTTTCCAGAATAGTACCCTGGCCGAGTGGGCTCCAGGCTTCCGTTGCAATGTCATGCTTGCTGTGGAACAGCCGTAGTTCGTCCTGCTGGAATTGCGGATGAAGTTCGATCTGGTTGATAACCGGAACAACATCGCTTTCTTTTAGAACACGCTCAAGATCAGCTGTTTGGAAATTCGAAACACCGATCGATTTCGCGCGGCCTTCTTCTTTAATTTTGATAAAAGCGCGCCATGTGTCCATGAACAGGTCTTTGGATGGCAGCGGCCAATGGATCAGATAAAGATCAACATAATCCGTGCCGAGCTTTTTGAGACTGGCGTCAAAAGCCTTGAGCGTTGACTCATAACCCTGTTCTTTATTCCAGAGCTTTGTCGTCAGATAAATATCGCTGCGGGCAATGCCGGATTCGTTGATTGCCTTGCCGGTGCCTTCTTCATTGCCATAAATGGCAGCAGTATCAATGTGCCGGTAGCCTACTTTCAGCGCTTCGCTGACAGCCGTGACAGCCTCGTCATTGCCAACCTGCCAGACACCGTAACCGAGCTGCGGGATATGATTGCCGTCGTTCAGTTTTACCGCCGGTACGGTCATGTTCAGTCCTTCCCTCTTACATATATACTCTTCATTTTGCTTGCACAGCATATGGGTGTTCGCATGAAAAGTGAAAGACCTTTCGTCTGCCTTTGTGCGTTAAGGCGGACGCTTTTCCTATAAAAACGCTAAAAATTTCAATTCGATGACAAAAAGGCCGTTGTCACTTTATGCGACAACGGCCTGAATTTGCGATCCATTAAGGGTTTTAATTATCGAACGACCACGCGTGTGCCAACAGGGACGCGACCATAAAGATCGCTCACATCTTCGTTACGCATACGGAAACAACCGGAAGACATGGCTTTGCCGATGGTCCAAGGCTGATTGGTGCCGTGAATGCGGTACAGCGTGGAACCCAGATAAAGCGCACGTGCACCAAGCGGATTGTTAATGCCGCCCTTCATCTGCGCAGGCAGAATGCGGCCTTTCTTGCGTTCGCGAGCGATCATTTCCTTTGGTGGCGTCCATGTTGGCCACTCGGCCTTGCGGCTTACCTTCTGTGTGCCTTTCCAGCCGAAGCCCTGCTTGCCGACGCCAATACCATAGCGGCGCGCCTGACCGTTGCCTTCGACGAGATAAAGAAAACGCTTGTTCGTATCAATTACGAGAGTTCCGGGTTTTTCGCCGCCGGAATAGGAAACCACCTGCGGCAGGAACATTGGATCAAGCTGCTGCTTTTTGCGCACGACCTTCGCCGGATTAGCGGTAGGGCGCTGCTGGCTGACATTCTGATAGCGCGCTTTTGGCGGCTGTTTTTGCCGCACAACAGTGCGCTTTTGCGGCTGCGCGGCCTCGGCTTGCGGCACAACGCGCACGGCAGGGCCGCCTAGTTGAGCGAGCCAACGCTGGGACGTTTCACTATCGACCCGAACCGGCGGCTGGGTCACATAACGATCGTTCGCAAAAGCCATGCTGGTCGTGACAATAGAAACGGTGATTGCTGCAATTGATCCAATTAAAAGCAGATGACGTGGTTTCATAAGCCCAATCCGTCTGTTTTGCGTCCTGCATTCGCGCTGACGCGGTTGCCCGTCGCACTCCTGACATCAGCTGTCAGGAGAACGGCCCCGAATTTCATGGTCTCATTGTGCCGTGCAAAGGAATCATAAAAGTAAATTTTGCGGGGTTTGCAGCGACTGCTTCTTTCAAATTAAAGTTGTGGTTAGCGCGAAGTTGCGCGACATGATTAAAAGTTGATGAAAGTTCAGGGGGATAGAGATGGGCGACAGCGTGCAGGAAAAGACCGGGTTGATCGTCAGTGCGGACGGCAAAATGCGTTGTTTCTGGCCCGGGGAACTGCCCGATTACATCACTTATCACGATAATGAATGGGGTTTTCCTGTCGCTGACGATAAGCGCTTGTTTGAGAAAATCTGCCTTGAAGGGTTTCAGTCGGGGCTGTCATGGCTGACGATTTTGCGCAAGCGCGAGAATTTCCGCGCGGCCTTTGATGGGTTTGATTTTCATCGTGTCGCTCTTTATGGCGATGCGGATATTGAACGGCTGCTGGCAGATAAGGGCATTGTGCGTCATCGCGGCAAAATTGTTTCGACTATCAACAATGCAAAGCGGGCAATCGAGCTTATTGGAGAAAAGGGATCGCTTGCGGCTTATTTCTGGTCGTTCGAGCCGGGAGCAGAAGATCGTCCGCAAGTGGTCGATTATCCGACCCTGATTGCCAATCCGACGACGGCTATTTCAACCCGCATTTCAAAAGACCTCAAGAAACGTGGCTGGTCTTTTGTTGGTCCGACAACCGTTTATGCTTTCATGCAGGCGATGGGGCTTGTCAATGATCATATTGAGGGCTGTCATTGCCGCGATCATGTCGAAAAACTTCGATTGACGTTTAATCGCCCTTTGTAAAGCACTGATTGCGGTTCCATTATTTTTCTGGCAAAAGCCGCCACAGGAGACGAAAATGGATCTCACATCGCTTGTGGTTTTTGCCGGTATTCTGGTTGTCGCGGCAGGTACGCCGGGGCCAAATGTCGGTGCGCTGGTCGCACGCGTTATCAGCCGTGGCCATAAGGGCGTGTTTCCATTCATGTTCGGCCTTTGGCTTGGCGATGCAATCTGGCTGTCGCTCGCTGTGTGGGGCCTCTCGGCACTTGCAAACAGCTTTCACACTGTGTTCCTTGTGCTCAAATATTTGGGCGTCGCCTATCTAATCTATCTGGCATGGAAAATGTGGATTGCACCTGTCGAGACCACGGCAGATGAGAATGCTATCCCGCGTGAGGGTGAGGCCAAGAAGCTGTTTTTCAGTGCGCTTGCAGTCACGCTCGGCAATCCAAAAATCATGGTGTTCTATATCGCGATCCTGCCAACTGTTATCGATATTACCCATGTTTCCGTGGTTGGCTGGGCTGAATTGCTGCTCGTTATGTTTGCGGTTCTGGCGGCAGTCGATACGGCTTGGGTCGTGCTTGCAGCACAGGCGCGGCGTTTTTTGCGCAGCCCGCGCGCCATGCGGATTGCAAATCGCACAAGTGCTGGAATGATGGCCGGTGCAGCGGTTGCAATAGCAACACGGTAATCAGCACTTTTAAACACGCTCGTGCACTTGCCGCACCCGTTTTGATGCGTTAGGAAACCGGCAATGAATTTGTCGGTTTTTTTACCGATATAACGTGAACAAAATCAGTGAGCAGGCGGGAAAATGGCCGATAAAGCGGACAAGATGAAGGCGCGGTTGCCGCGCGGGTTTGTCGATCGGGTGCCAGATGATCTGCGCGCTACTGAAAAAATGACCGCAACCATTCGTGAAGTCTATGACCTTTATGGTTTCGAGCCGGTGGAAACGCCGCTTATTGAATATACCGACGCGCTTGGAAAATTCCTGCCCGATCAGGATCGTCCGAATGAAGGCGTGTTCTCGTTTCAGGATGATGATGAGCAGTGGCTGTCGCTGCGTTATGATCTGACAGCACCGCTTGCCCGCTTTGTGGCTGAAAATTACGAAAGCTTGCCAAAGCCTTATCGCAGCTATCGCAATGGCTGGGTGTTCCGTAACGAAAAGCCGGGTCCGGGCCGTTTCCGTCAGTTCATGCAGTTCGATGCCGATACGGTTGGCGCGCCGAATGTCTCAGCGGATGCCGAAATGTGCATGATGATGGCTGATACGATTGAGCGCCTAGGCATTCAACGCGGCGATTATGTCATCCGCGTCAATAACCGCAAGGTTCTCGACGGTGTTCTCGAAGCCATTGGTCTTGCTGGTGATGAAAATGCAGGCAAGCGTCTTAACGTGCTGCGCGCTATCGATAAGCTCGATAAGTTCGGTGCTGAAGGCGTGCGTCTTCTGCTTGGCAAGGGTCGTCTTGATGAGAGCGGCGACTTCACCAAGGGTGCGCTGCTTGACGATGCGGCTGTCGAAAAGGTTCTGGCCTTTACTGCTGCGGGTGGTGCGACCGGCGCTGAAACCATCGCCAATCTACAGGCCGTGGTTGCAGGTAACGCCAAGGGCGAAGAAGGCGTGAAAGAGCTTGCTGATATGGAAGCCCTGTTTGACGCTGGCGGCTATGAAGGTCGCGTGAAGATCGATCCATCGGTGGTGCGTGGTCTCGAATATTACACCGGCCCTGTGTTTGAAGCTGAACTGCTGTTCGATGTGACCAACGAAGATGGCCAGAAGGTCGTGTTCGGTTCAGTTGGCGGCGGCGGTCGTTATGACGGTCTGGTTTCGCGTTTCCGTGGCGAACCTGTGCCTGCAACCGGCTTCTCCATCGGCGTTTCGCGCCTGATGACGGCGCTGAAAAACCTCGGCAAACTCGATGTGTCCGATGTTGTTGGCCCGGTTGTTGTGCTGGTGATGGACAAGGATGCACAGAGCCTTGGTGGCTATCAGAAGATGGTTTCTCAGCTGCGTCAGGCTGGTATCCGCGCTGAAATGTATGTCGGCGGTTCCGGCATGAAGGCGCAGATGAAATATGCGGATCGTCGCGATGCGCCATGCGTGATCATTCAGGGTTCGCAGGAACGTGAAGCGGGTGAAGTTCAGATCAAGGATCTGATCGAGGGCAAGCGTATTTCAGCAGAGATCGAAGACAATACGACCTGGCGCGAAAGCCGCCCGGCGCAGGTCACGGTCAAGGAAGAGGGTATCGTTGCGGCAGTGCGCGAAATCCTCGAAGCGCAAGCTCGCGATCGCGCACAGCAGGCGAAGTGACGGGGCGATGACTGGATCACGTACTTCACCGATTTTTACAACGCTTCGCGCGCAGCTTGATGCCAGCGAAGCTGAGCTTGTCGATATTCCGCTGATCCAGCCAGCCGATCCGTTTCTGGATATGGCGGGCGAGGATTTGCGCCGCCGTATCTTTCTTACCGAAAACGAAAATGGCGACAGTCTTTGCCTGCGTCCTGAATTCACCATTCCGGTCTGCCGCAATCATATTGCGTTGAATGCTGCAACACCAAAACGCTATGCCTATCTCGGCGAAGTTTTCCGTCAGCGTCGCGATGGTGCCGCGGAGTTTTTGCAGGCCGGTATTGAAGACCTCGGTGCAACTGACGAGGCCGCATCCGATGCGCGTTCGATTGCTGATGCAATCGCTTGCGTGCAGTCGTCCGCAAACGTTCCGCTTGAAATCGTTCTTGGCGATCAGGCGGTCTTTGCAGGCATGCTGAAGGCGCTTGGTCTTCCGCAGGGCTGGCGCAAAAAGTTGCTGCGTGCGTTTGGCGATGAACACACAATGGAAGCCGCGTTTGCCGAATTGACTGGTGAACAGCGCACTGATTCATTGCCCGACCAGCTGGCCGGTCTTGTTGCTGAAGGGGACGAGGCAGGTTTGGCGCGTATGATTGAGGTGGAAATGCTTGAAGCTGGCATTTCGCCCAGCGCTGGCCGCTCACCTGCCGAGATCGCGCGTCGCCTGATCGAAAAAGAAGATCTCGCTGCAACGCGCTTCCCATCTTCGGCTCTTGATCTGTTGAAGCGCTTTCTTACAATCCGTGTTTCGCTGGAAACCGCAGGCATTACAATGCGGGCTTTTGCAGCCGATAATGCGCTTGATTTGAGTGCCGTTTTGCAAAAATTAGAAGCACGGACCGATGCGATTATCGCAGCCGGTATTGCTGCCGAACACATTGTCTACGATGCGTCTTTCGGACGTCCGCTCGATTACTATACGGGTCTCGTTTATGAAATCCGTCAGGCGGGCGGCGACAAGGATATGGTGCTGGCCGGTGGCGGTCGCTATGATCGCCTGCTCACCATGCTTGGCGCATCCGAGACCATTCCAGGTGTTGGCTTTTCCATCTGGCTTGATCGCTTAGAGATGCTGGCGGGAGAACAATCATGAGTGTTACGCTAGCGCTGCCATCCAAGGGACGGCTGAAAGAACAGACGCTCGCCGTTCTTGAACAGGCTGGATACAATGTCATTCTGCCGGAAGATTCCCGCAATTATCGCGCGCGTGTTGAAGGTGACAATGATCTCTATATTCTGTTTTTGTCGGCATCCGAGATTGCGCGCGAACTGGGCTATGGCAGCGTTGATTTGGGCGTGACCGGTGAAGACCTTGTTCGCGAAACGCTGGCGCATGCCGATGAACGCGTTGCAATTGAAGCAGAACTTGGTTTTGGCCATGCTGATGTGGTTGTTGCGGTGCCGGAAGTCTGGCGCGATGTGACGACAATGGCTGATCTCGATGATGTTGCTGCCGATTTCCGTCAGCGTCATGGCCGCCGTCTGCGCATTGCCACAAAATACTGGCGCCTGACACAGCAGTTCTTCTCACAGAAGCATGGTATTCAGGTCTATCGCATTGTTGAAAGTCTGGGTGCTACCGAAGGCGCACCGGCTGCGGGTTCGGCAGATATGATTGTCGATATTACATCGACCGGCTCGACGCTGACTGCAAACAAACTCAAAGTGCTTGAAGATGGTATTATCCTGCGTTCGCAGGCTTGCTTGGTTTCAGCTCGCTGCAGCGAAGCAAATGCAAAAGTGGCTGAGGTTGTTTCGCGTATCCGCGACGGTCTTGCTGGCTGATAAACTCGATGTTGAATTTAAAAAGCCGGTCTGAAATTCAGACCGGCTTTTTTGCTTTTTAGATTTTTGGCTTGCTACCAACAAGGCCATAATAGGCAATGTAGATGTAGCAGACAATCGGCATCAGGAATGCCAGATGAATGCCAACGCTATCAGCCAGCGCTCCCTGAACAAGCGGGATGATCGCGCCGCCAACAATTGCCAGACACAGAATGCCCGAACCCTGACTGGTGTGTTTTCCAAGGCCATGCAATGCCAGACTGAATATCGTCGGGAACATAATCGAGTTGAAGAGGCCAATCGCCAGAACCGACCACATTGCGACGTGGCCTGTGGTTGCAACGGTGATGAGCAGCAGGATGATTGCCGTGGCTGCGTTAAACGCCAGTGCCTTGCCGTCATCAACATAGCGCATTGCAACTGCACCAATGAAGCGGGCAATCATTGCGCCGCCCCAGAAATAGGCAACGTAGTGCGCAGCTTCTGCTTCGGCCATGCCTGCAACAGTCGGATCGCTGAGGAAGTTGACGAGAAAACTGCCGATGCTGACTTCTGCGCCGACATAGACGAACAGGCCGATTGATCCGAGTACCAGGTGACGGTACTGCCAGGCTGAACCTTCTTCCTTGCTGATGACCGCAGTTTCTTCTTCCTGAACATTGGGAAGTTTCAGGATCGCAAATACGATTGCCAGCACTGCGAAAGCCAGAGCCAGCAGAAGATAAGGGAACTGAACGGCATTTGCGTCTGCGGAGCTTGCGGCATCGCTCGTTGCTGCAGAAAGAATGAGAAATGCACCGAAGATTGGTGCGATGGTTGTGCCCAGTGAATTGAAAGCCTGTGTCAGTGTCAGGCGGCTTGCTGCGGTTTCAGGTGCGCCGAGGATGGTGACATAGGGGTTTGCGGCGACCTGCAAAATCGTGACGCCCGAAGCCAGCACAAACAGGGCACCGAGAAACAGTGCATATACCTGATAAGACGCTGCCGGGATAAACAGTGCGCAGCCAACAGCAGCGACCACAAGACCAGTCACGATACCCCATTTATAGGAGATGCGCTTGACCAGTGCACCAGCAGGCAGCGACACAATGAAGTATGCTCCGAAGAAGCAGAACTGGATCAGCATCGACTGGAAGTAGTTGAGCTGAAATACGTTTTTCAGATGCGGGATCAGAATGTCATTGAGACAGGTGATGAATCCCCACATGAAGAACAGCATCGTAAGGCTGGCGAGTGCAAAACTATAGTTTTTGCCGGAGGGAGCGTCAGCATGAAGCTGACCGTTCGGTGCGGTGGAAATTGCCATTTTTTCTCTACAAGCTAAGTTATGAGACATGTCTGGGAGGACGAAATGTCTTTTCGAAATCAAAATATGGCATTGCAATAACTTGCAAGGCCGCTGGATGCAATCATTGGCGATTTTAAGTAACAGTTGTGTGTCTTAGAGCGCGTCTCCATCTGATTGAATTAGATCGGAGCTCCAATTCAAAAAATATTAAAAAAGCCGCGCTGTGAGGCACGGCTTTTCAAATCAAGTCTTAGGCAATTTATCAGTTGCGCTTGGCGTCGATCGAAATCGAACCCGCACCCTGCAACACGAGAAGGATCAGACCGCCTGCAATGGCAAGGTTCTTCTGGGCCATCAGAGCGTTCATGCCTTCTGCAAAGTTCATGTGAGCAACCAGAGTTGCGCCAATGGTGAACAGTGCAACAATTGCAGCAGCGATACGGGTCTGGAAACCAACGAGAATTGCGAGACCGCCCACAAATTCAATCAGACCAACAATAACAGCGATTATGGTTGGAGCTGGAAGGCCAAGACCTGCAAAATAGCCAGCTGTGCCGGAAATCGCAGTCAACTTGCTAAAACCAGCAAGGATAAACAGAATTGAAAGAAAGACGCGTGCGACGAGCGTGGCCAGGCCGTTGCTCTGAGGAGTGATAGCGGACATCAAGGGGTATCTCCAATTGAACTGAACGAATGAATACCTATTTTACACTGTCAAGGAAAGATAGATATTCCTCGACAGTTTGTTCGCTTTTTGTAGACGGTTACTCGGGGGCGATCATTTTTTCCGCTTGAACAAGACGGTCATAATCCTCTTCCGAGACATGCCCGCTCTTTAGCGATTCTTCGCGCAGGGTTGTACCATTTTTGTGTGCAGTCTTCGCAATCTTAGCCGCATTGTCATAACCAATTGCCGGTGCAAGAGCGGTAACGAGCATAAGGGAACGTTCCAGCAAGTCCTTGATGCGATCTTCGTTGGCCTCAATGCCTTCGACACAATGATCGGCAAAAGACACCATGGCATCGCTGAGGATACGGATCGACTGCAACACATTATAGGCGATGACTGGCTTGAACACATTGAGTTCAAAATGGCCCTGACTTGCAGCGACCGTAACGGTGGTCTGATTGCCAAAGACCTGCGTTGCAACCATGGTCAAAGCTTCGGCCTGTGTCGGATTGACCTTGCCTGGCATGATTGAGGAGCCGGGCTCATTTTCCGGCAATGATAGTTCGCCAAGACCCGAACGTGGACCAGAACCCAAAAAGCGAATGTCATTGGCGATCTTGAACAGATCGCCAGCAAGCGCGTTGAGGCTGCCGTGGAAGTTTAACAGCGCACCGTGGCTCGCAAGCGCTTCAAATTTGTTCGGCGCAGTTTTGAAGCTCAGGCCCGTGATCTCGCTTACTGCATCGGCAAAGCCAGTGTCAAAGCCCTTTGGCGCATTCAACCCGGTGCCAACCGCCGTGCCGCCCTGTGCTAACAGAAACACATCGCTAAGCGACTGTTCAATGCGATGGCGTGCATATTCAAGGGCTGCGCGATAGCCGGAGAATTCCTGTCCAAGCGTTACCGGTGTCGCATCCTGCGTGTGCGTGCGGCCAATCTTGATGATGTCCTTGAATGCGTCTTCCTTGACTTTGAGTGCCTTGGTGAGATGCGCCAGCGCGGGGTAAAGCCGGCTGACGGCTTCAACGGCGGTCGCAATGTGAATGGCTGTCGGGAAGCTATCGTTTGACGACTGGCTCATGTTGACATGATCATTCGGATGGACCGGCTTTTTTGAGCCAAGTTCGCCGCCCAGAAGTTCAATCGCGCGGTTTGAAATGACTTCATTGGCGTTCATATTGGATTGTGTGCCGGAACCCGTCTGCCAGACAACCAGCGGAAAATGATCGTCGAGCTTGCCTTCAATCACTTCGGAGGCTGCAACTGCGATGACCTGTCCAAGAACCGGATCAAGTTTGCCAAGCGCAATATTGGTTTCCGCTGCTGCACGCTTGACCACACCAAATGCATGAACGAGAGGCAGGGGCATACGCTCTCCGCCGATCTTGAAATTATGCAGCGAGCGCTGGGTCTGCGCGCCCCAATATCGGTCGGCAGCAACATCAATCGGGCCGAAAGTATCTGTTTCGGTACGCGTGGCGGTCATTTTCAGTCTCCAGCTGTTTCAGGCAGGGGAATAAGCCCGTCTGTTAAATATAGCAGCATTGAAAGCATGTCGCGGAAAAGTGGGAACCGGTTTTGCGATAACGACATGCTTAAAAACAGAAAGTTAAAGCGTGTTGTTTGGGCCAGCATTCTGGCCCAAAATCATTTGATAAAATATGATTATAAAAGTCAAATTTAATTGACCGCACTTTGGCGTTTCAGATCAATTATCTTCTTCTTCGTCATCGCTGGCGTCAGTTTCGGAAATCCAGGCTGTGGGTTCGACTTTTTGCTGGGTTTTGCTGTCGGTGAAAATCCACCAGCCGGTGTCCGTTTCATCCCAATCGCCGCCGCCAGCTTTCAGCTTATCAAGAGAACGGTACTGGCCAACCGATTCATTGCGCTGATCATCATCGTCGGTCCAGACCACAGTGACTTTGCGACCGTCTTTTGGTGCAGTGTTTATCGGTAGCTCCTTGCGCATAAAATTCTCCTTTTCTGAAAGGAGAGAATAGCGCCGGATTAAGGAAGGGCAAGCTCATGTCAGAGTCAAATATCGTACTCAAACATTGAAGGCTGAAAGTGGAAAGGCAGGCTTTCGCCTGCCTTTCCTGTCGCCTGAGACAGGACTTCCAAAGTGCGGGGGCAAACAGGAAGTCCATCTCATATTACACCCGCGATTGATCATGAATGAAGTGGAATGTAAATCAGAAAATACTAAAATAAGAAGCCGAAAGCGATGAAAGTCGCGAATAGCGGGATTTTGTATAAATCACAAAGAGTTGCGCAATGTAAAAAGGCGACAAGAGGCCGTCTTTACTTGATATTTTTCGTCTGGAGATTTGCTAAAAGTCGATGTCGCTAACTTCGGCTCTGGCTAAAAATTGCGGACATAAAAAACCTCCGGTACAGACCGGAGGTTTTCGATAGGTTTGCACTGCTGCAATCGCAAAGGGGTTTCTGCCTGTGCTGTGCAATGCATGGCTGGACTTCTTAGAAGTCCCTGCCGCCACCCGCACCGCTTAGCGGTGCAGGCTTTAGTTTCATGGGCGTGCTTTATGGACTTCTTAGAAGTCCATGCCGCCCATGCCACCCATGCCGCCAGGCATGCCAGCAGGTGCCGAATCCTTCTTAGGAAGTTCAGCAATCATGGCTTCCGTGGTGATCAAAAGGCCAGCAATTGAAGCTGCGTTCTGCAGAGCAGTGCGGACAACTTTAACTGGGTCAACGATGCCGAGTGCGATCAGATCGCCATATTCACCGTTTGCAGTGTTGTAGCCGTAGGTTTCCGAAGCGTTTTCAAGGATCTTGCCAACGATTACGGATGCTTCTTCACCAGCATTGGTCGTGATCTGGCGAGCCGGAGCCTGCAGAGCGCGACGAACGATGTTGATGCCAGCTTCCTGATCGGAATTGATGCCCTTAACGGTGATCTTAACCGAAGCGCGGAGCAGAGCGGTACCACCACCTGCAACAATGCCTTCTTCAACCGCAGCGCGAGTTGCGTTCAGAGCATCGTCAACGCGATCCTTCTTTTCCTTAACTTCGATTTCCGTTGCACCGCCAACGCGGATAACTGCAACGCCGCCAGCAAGCTTAGCAAGACGTTCCTGCAGCTTTTCACGGTCGTAGTCGGAAGACGTTTCGTCGATCTGCTGCTTGATCTGACCAACGCGTGCGTCGATCTCAGCTTTCTTGCCAGCGCCATCAACGATGGTGGTGGTTTCCTTGTTGATCGACACCTTCTTGGCGCGGCCGAGCATGTCGAGCGTAACGCTTTCGAGCTTGATGCCGAGGTCTTCGGAAATAACCTGACCGCCGGTGAGGATCGCGATGTCTTCGAGCATTGCCTTGCGGCGATCGCCGAAGCCAGGAGCCTTAACAGCAGCAATCTTCAGACCGCCACGCAGCTTGTTGACAACGAGGGTAGCAAGCGCTTCACCTTCGACGTCTTCAGCAACGATGATGAGTGGCTTTGAAGTCTGAACGACAGCTTCGAGAACCGGCAGAAGAGCCTGAAGGTTCGAGAGCTTCTTTTCATGAAGAAGGATGTATGCGTCTTCGAGATCAGCAACCATCTTGTCTGGGTTGGTGACGAAGTATGGCGAGAGGTAGCCACGGTCGAACTGCATGCCTTCAACGACTTCGAGTTCGGTTTCAGCGGTCTTGGCTTCTTCAACCGTGATGACGCCTTCGTTGCCGACTTTCTGCATCGCTTCAGCGATCATCTTGCCGATTTCGACTTCGCCATTAGCGGAGATCGTGCCAACCTGAGCAACTTCTTCCGAAGTGTTGATTTTCTTCGCCTTCTTGAGCAATTCAGCAACAACTTCGCCAACTGCGAGGTCGATGCCGCGCTTCAGGTCCATTGGGTTCATGCCGGCAGCAACAGCTTTTGCGCCTTCCTGAACGATAGCCTGACCAAGAACGGTCGCAGTGGTCGTGCCGTCACCGGCAGTGTCGTTGGTCTTCGAAGCCACTTCGCGCAGCATCTGTGCGCCCATGTTTTCGAACTTGTCTTCGAGTTCGATTTCCTTGGCGACCGATACGCCGTCCTTGGTGATGCGTGGAGCGCCGAAGGACTTGTCGATAACAACGTTACGACCTTTTGGGCCGAGCGTTACCTTAACAGCGTCAGCGAGGATATCGACGCCGCGCAGCATCTTTTCGCGCGCATTGCGACCGAATTTTACTTCTTTAGCAGCCATTTTACTCTCCTGGGAGTTATCCCGGTCAGATTATGGTAAATTGATATTCAGGTAAGAGCGAAACCGCTCCGGCTAAATTAGCCTACGATACCCAAAATGTCGGATTCTTTCATGATCAGCAGGTCTTCGCCGCCGATCTTGACTTCGGTGCCCGACCACTTGCCGAACAGAACCTTGTCGCCAGCCTTAACTTCGAGTGCGATCAGCTTACCAGCTTCGTCACGAGCGCCGCTGCCTGCAGCGACGATTTCGCCTTCCTGTGGCTTTTCCTTGGCGGTTTCAGGGATAATGATGCCGCCAGCAGTCTTTGCTTCCGATTCTACGCGACGAACGACAACGCGGTCGTGAAGCGGACGGAACTTAATCTCAGCCATGGTATAACCCTTGGTGTTGTAGATGTTGAACCTTTTTAAGCGGACCGACCGGTCCACGCTGTTAGCACTCTAGGTATCCGAGTGCTAACGTGCCTCTGAGATAGAAGCGCACCTATTGTTTGTCAAGGATCGTTGCCGTTTTTTGACAGTTCGGAAAATAAATTTCCAGCATAAGCAGGGACGCTGCACAAAAGCGCTTTGCAAGGCATGTGGGGACTATACAGGCACAGCACAAGCCGAATAGGAAAATAACCGGGCCCAAAAGGTTATGTTCAGGAAATGGCAGTTTTGGTTAACACAATTCATTCATCGCGGCGTTCATTTGGACGCATATCGTCCCAAGCCGGGTGACATGTCGGCTTGCGTCTTGTAGAGGAACGGCAGGATACATCTCTAACCGGCGATAGGCTGGACAAGTATATTGAGGAAAACAATGAAATTGCCTGAACGCCTTGATGATCTGACGGATGGATATGATGCGATCTTCTGTGATGTCTGGGGCGTGTTGCACAACGGCGAAGTTGCGTTTCCGCAGGCGGTTGCAGCCTTGCAACGCGCACGCGCAAGGGGTGTGACGGTTATTCTCGTGACCAATGCACCACGGCCTTTTCCGAGCGTTGTTGCGCAAATGACGCTGCTTGGCGTGCCGGAAGATGCTTATGATCGTGTTGTTACGTCGGGTGACGTCACGCGTGATCTGATAGCCGAAGGTCCGCGCAAAGTTTTCCATATTGGCAGTGAACGCGAGCTGGTCATCTATGATGGACTTGATGTCGAGCTGGTTGAAGAGTTCGAGGCGTCAGGTGTTGTTTGTACCGGTCTTTATGATGATGAGACAGAAACACCGGAAAATTATGCCGAGCTTTTACAGCGTCTTCGCTCACGCAATCTGCCTTTCATCTGCGCCAATCCTGATATTATGGTTGAACGTGGCACCCGCCTGATCTGGTGTGCAGGCGCGCTGGCGCGTGATTATGGCCAGCTTGGTGGCCGCACGTTGATTGCAGGAAAGCCGCATCGCCCGATTTATGAAGCGGCGGCAAAGGCTGTCGAGGAGATCCGGGGAAAGGCTGTAGACAGAAAGCGCATTCTTGGTATCGGCGATGGTGTGCTGACCGATGTTAAGGGTGCTGCTAATTTCGGTCTGGATGTGCTTTATATTTCCGGTGGGGTTCATGCGTCCGATTATGTTGCCGATGGCAATGTCGATTTGGACAAGATGGATGCTTTTCTGCAAAAGCATGGACATGCGCCCATCGCTTCACTCTATGCACTTGTCTAATATTACTTTCGAGATGCTGCTTCGATCATGACAAAACCTGCTTTTCAGCGCCTTTCAGGAACCGATGCATTGCCGCTTAACCTGCGTGATTGCGTGGTGGCAATTGGTAATTTTGACGGTGTTCATCGCGGCCATCAGGCCGTGCTTGAATGTGCGCTGGAGCTTGCAAAGCAGAATGGTCTGCCAGCACTTGTGCTGACATTTGAGCCGCATCCGCGTAGTTTCTTCAAGCCGGATGAACCCATCGAGCGTCTGACAGATGCGTCGGAAAAAGCGGAAATCCTCCGGCTTATGGGGTTTGACGCGGTTATCGAACAGCCCTTTACTGGTGATTTTGCAGCACTTTCTGCCGAAGATTTCGTGCGCAACATTCTTGTCGAGCAGTTGCGTGCCAATCGTGTCGTTACGGGCTATGATTTCCACTTCGGCAAGGGTCGGCGCGGTACGCCACAGTTTCTAGAAGAAGCCGGACAATCGTCCGATTTTAGCGTGTCACTTGTCGATGCCTTCAGCGATGAGGGTAGAAACCTTGTTTCCTCAACGCGCGTTCGCTCGCTTCTATGCGCTGGAGAAGTGGCAGAGGCGGCGGGCTTGCTTGGCTATCGCTATCGTGTCAGCGGTGAAGTCATTCACGGCAAAAAACTTGGCCGTACACTTGGCTTTCCCACCGCCAATATGGTGATTGACGATCATGTGAGCCTCAAACACGGCATTTATGCTGTTCGTTTCCGCAGGGCCGGTGGGACGCTGCATGATGGTGTTGCAAGTTTTGGTCGCCGTCCGACCGTTGCAAGCGACGGCAAGCCTTTGCTTGAGACTTTTGTCTTCGATTTTTCGGGCGATCTTTATGGCGAGATTGCCGAAGTATCCTTCTTTGGCTATCTGCGTGGCGAAGTGAAATTTGATGGCCTTGACCCGCTGATTGCGCAGATGAAGCGTGATGAACAGGAAGCGCGTGGATTGCTTGCAGGTGCGCAGCCACTCTCTGAACTTGATCGTCTTCTGTCATTTCCGTAGTAAATATGTAACTATATTAGAAAAAGCTGTTGCAAATTCTACTTTTGGTTTAAGTTTAATTTTACATATTCCGTTCAAACAGTGTTAAATGCACCCAAATTTATGGGGAACTGTTTATTCGGAGTTTCATGTGACGCGTATTGTCTCCCTTGCCTTTGTTACAGGCGCTGCATTGTTCGTTGGTCCTTTGTCGGTTGTCGCTGCGGATATGCAGCAGACGGACGTTTATGTGACTGAGGAAGTGAAACCCGCCCGCAAGTATCCCTGGTCGGGCGACTGGTATCTCAAGGTTGGCGCTGCTGGCTATGTTTCTCCGAAGTTCGAAGGTTCGGATAAATACCGCTTTTTTGCGCAGCCTCTGGTTTCACTTGGTCGACAGGGAGAGGCCGAGCGCTTTTCTTCACGCAATGACAATGTTTCCTTTGCTTTAATAGATACCGATCGCTTCCGCGTCGGTGCAGCCGGCAAGATTCTGTTTAAACGCGATACCGATATTGACGGTATTAAGGAAACCAGATGGGGGGGTGAAGTCGGTGGTTTCGTTGACGTTTATCCAACGGATTGGCTGCGTTTCCGTGGCGAAGTGCGTCAGGGCTTCCGTGCGCATGAGGGCGTTGTCGCCGACATTGCCGCTGATGCTTTTTATGATGTGACGCCGGTTATCCGCGTTTCGGCAGGTCCGCGCGCAACTTTCGCGTCAAAGGATTACATGCGCACTTACTACGGTATGACTGCGGAAGAGGCGGTCGCCTCAGGTTTGAAAGAATATCGGCCTGGCGGCGGTTGGGAATCAGTTGGTTTTGGTGGTGCTGTCACCTGGCGTGCGACTGACAAGATCGATACCAGCCTGTTTGCAGAATATAATCGTCTTCAAGACAAAGCCAAAAACTCGAGCATCGTCAGAGATTATGGTTCTGCAAATCAGTTCACCGTTGGTGTATCGGCAACATATCGCTTCGATTTCTCGATCGACTGATCGAATCTAGCCAATCTGTAAAGTTTTCCGAGGCAGGGCTGCAAGTTTATTGCGCCCTGCCTCTTTATTCCTGCGAAGGTCATTGCTAAAAGCGTGCCCATGATGACGGATTTTCGGCATATCATCGCGGCCATAGGAAACATTGGCCGAATTATTGGCCCGGCCTTCCTTTAAGCCTTTATGGCGTTGCGAGAAACGCAATGCATGGCAGGAGGGTCCGGGAACGACCTGTTGCGCCCTGCGCTTTCTGAGTTTTCAAGCATTTTCACCCGCCATATTGTCGTGCGGGATTACAGGCAAACCGTAGATGACCGATACCACCGCCAAGATTGATTATTCAAAGACACTCAATCTCCCACAGACGGAGTTCCCGATGCGTGCAGGACTGCCTGCGCGTGAGCCGCTTTTTGTGCAGCGCTGGGAGGAAATGAACCTCTACAAGAAGCTGCGCGAAGACGCCAAGGACCGTCCGCTTTATGTGCTGCATGACGGCCCTCCCTATGCGAACGGCAATATTCATATCGGCCATGCGCTGAATAAGATTCTCAAGGATGTGATCACGCGCTCATTCCAGATGCGCGGTTTCAACTCGAATTACGTGCCGGGCTGGGATTGCCATGGCCTGCCGATCGAATGGAAGATCGAAGAAAAATACCGCGCGCAGGGAAAGAACAAGGACGAGGTGGCAATTAACGAATTCCGCAAGGAATGTCGTGAGTTTGCGGGTAGCTGGATCAAGGTTCAGGCCGAAGAGTTCAAGCGCCTTGCCATCTGCGGCGATTTCGAAAATCCATACACGACGATGAACTTCCACTCGGAAGCACGAATTGCCGGTGAGCTTTTGAAGTTTGCAGCCTCGGGCCAGCTTTATCGCGGTTCCAAGCCCGTTATGTGGTCGGTTGTTGAGCGCACAGCGCTCGCAGAAGCCGAAGTCGAGTATCACGATGTTGAATCGGATATGATCTGGGTGAAGTTCCCGGTTGCGGGCACGAATGATCTTGCAGGTAGCTCGGTCGTCATTTGGACCACCACGCCCTGGACCATTCCAGGCAACCGTGCAGTTTCCTATTCCAACCGCGTCGCTTATGGTCTTTACGAAGTGGCTGCTGCGGAAAATGATTTCGGCCCTCAGGCTGGCGAGAAGCTTATCTTTGGTGATAAGTTGGCAGAAGAATGTGCGAAAAAAGCGAAACTTGAGTTCACGCGTTTACGTGACGTTTCGTTCGAAGAACTGGGCGCCGTAACGCTTGAGCATCCCCTCAAAGGCTTTGGCGGCGGCTATGAATTCGTCGTTCCGCTTATCGCCGGTGATCACGTCACTGATGACGCCGGTACAGGCTTTGTTCACACCGCACCAAGCCATGGTCGCGAAGACTTTGAAGCATGGATGGATGCAGCGCGTGCACTCGAAGCACGCGGTATTGACCCGAGCATCCCGTTCCCTGTTGGTGACGACGGCTATTACACCAAGGACACGCCGGGCTTTGGCCCGGATCGTGAAGGTGGCCCTGCGCGGGTTATCGACGATAATGGCAAGAAGGGTGACGCGAACGAATCCGTCATCAAGCAGCTAATCGCGCATAACAATCTGTTTGCGCGCGGCCGTCTCAAGCATTCCTATCCGCATTCATGGCGTTCAAAGAAGCCCATCATCTACCGCAACACCCCGCAATGGTTCGTCTATATGGACAAGAACCTCGGCGATGGCACGACGCTGCGTTCGCGCTCGCTTAAAGCCATCGAAGAAACCCGCTTTGTCCCGGCAGCCGGACAGACGCGATTGCGTGCGATGATCGAAGGCCGCCCGGATTGGGTTCTTTCGCGTCAGCGGGCATGGGGCGTTCCAATCTGTGTTTTTGCTGATGAAGAAGGCAATATTCTGCAGGATGATGCCGTCAACAAGCGTATTCTCGAAGCATTCGAGCTCGAGGGCGCTGATGCATGGTTTGCCGAAGGTGCACGGGAGCGTTTCCTTGGCAATCGCGCCACTGAGGCTTGGCTACAGGTTCGCGACATTCTGGACGTCTGGTTCGATTCTGGTTCAACGCACACTTTCACGCTGGAAGATCGCCCCGACATGAAATGGCCGGCTGATGTTTATCTGGAAGGCTCTGACCAGCATCGTGGCTGGTTCCATTCCTCGCTTCTCGAAAGCTGCGGAACACGTGGCCGCGCGCCTTATAATGCTGTTGTTACCCATGGTTTCACCATGGACGAGAACGGCAAGAAAATGTCGAAGTCGCTCGGCAACACTGTGACGCCACAGGATGTCATCAAGGATTCAGGCGCTGATATTCTGCGTCTTTGGGTTATGACAACAGACTATTGGGAAGATCAGCGCCTGGGCAAAAGTATCATCCAGACCAATATTGATGCCTATCGCAAGCTGCGTAATTCGATCCGCTGGATGCTCGGCACGCTTGCCCACGATGAAGGCGAAAACGTTCCTCATGCCGATCTGCCCGAACTTGAACGCCTGATGCTGCATCGTCTGGCCGAACTCGATGAAGTGGTACGTTCCGGCTATGACGCGTTTGATTTCAAGCGCATAGCGCGTGCGTTGATCGATTTCATGAATGTCGAGCTTTCGGCCTTCTATTTCGACATCCGCAAGGATGCGCTTTATTGCGATGCGCCATCGAGCATTCGTCGCAAGGCGGCACTGCAGACGGTGCGTGCTATCTTTGACCGTGTGACGACGTGGCTTGCGCCAATGCTGCCTTTCACCATGGAAGAAGCATGGCTCGACCGTTATCCGCAATCAGCTTCCGTTCATCTTGAACAGTTCCGGTCAATTCCGTCTGAATGGCGTGATGATGTGCTGGCTGAAAAGTGGCGCAAGGTTCGCAATGTGCGCCGCGTCGTCACTGGCGCTCTTGAGCTTGAACGTGCTGATAAGCGCATCGGTTCTTCGCTCGAAGCAGCGCCTGTTGTCTACATCAGCGACAAAAGCCTTGCCGATTCGGTTGAAGGTCTGGATTTTGCCGAAATCTGTATCACCAGCGACATTGCTATATCCGATGCTGATGCACCGGAAGGTGCTTTCCTACTGGATGATGTCAAGGGCGTAGCCGTTTTGCCAGTGCGGGCAGAAGGTGAAAAATGCGCACGTTCATGGCGCTACACAACTGATGTCGGCTCTGACCCGGAATTCCCGGAAGTTTCGGCGCGTGATGCGGTTGCCTTGCATGAATTGAAGGCGCTTGGTAAGCTTTCAGCATAATAATCAAAAACCCGGTTGCCTCACGTAGCCGGGTTTTTCGCTTCATGGCTTGCCTTTTAGAGTGCGGGCATGGTGAAATAGCGGTTAATATCGCGATTGCCCGTGGCCATGCTCTCATGTACAAGGCTTTCCTTGAGATAAACGTGCAATCTGCCTTGGAGTTGCCGGTTTCTTGCGTCAAGGGTATTGAGTAGCCTTTGGCAAAGAGAAGATCGACAGGCGTAAAAGAAGTGGCGCTAATGAAGATTGAAGGACGAGTTCTGGTATTGATGACGGCAGTTGCGGGTCTCGCACTGTCCGGTTGCGTATCGTCGCCTACCTATGGAACTGACAAAACGGCGGGGGCGCAGCTTCTCGACGACATGTCGAACATGGCGAGCTTTGGCCAGGGCAAGAGTAAAGAACGTATCAATTACAAGCCGCGTCCTGATCTTGTGCGTCCTGCACAGGGTGAGAAGGGTTCGTTGCCTGCACCGCAGGAAAGCGTTGCAAGTGCTGGTGACCCTGCATGGCCAGAATCGCCTGAAGAGCGCCGTAAGCGTATGCGCGATGAGATCACCGCAAACCGTGACAATCCGAATTTTGTTTCGCCGATTGATCAGGATGTTGCTGTTGCAGCCGATGCACGTATGCTCCCAAGTGGCAGCAGTCGTCGTGAGGAATATGCAACGCGTACACCTACAGCTGATCCAGCCCGTATTGCAGAGCTGAAAAAGGCACGTGAACAGCAATCGCAGGGCTCATCGTCTACCCGCCGCTATCTGAGCGAGCCACCTTTGGCTTATCGTCAGCCTGCTGCATCAGCTGCAACGGGTGAACTGGGACAGGATGAGGCGCAGAAAGAGCGTGAGCGTAAGAAGGCTGCTGGCGGCGGCGGCAAGAGCTGGCGCGATCTTCTGCCTTGGAATTGATCATCTAAAAAATCATCATTGACTATCTGATCAGCCGGAAGACATATCTTCCGGCTGATTTTTTGTGTATAGTTGATTTGAGTTGGTTGCTCTCAAATATTAAATATTTTTAATATTAGTCATTCTGAACGATATGTGATTTCAAACAAAGAGAAGCTTCTGTCAAAGCGATATTCTATCAATTGTTGAATGTAAGGTGCCTTTCATGAACAGAACAAATCCACTTCTGGACAATCCTGATGGTTATGGAGTGATCAGCCGATCTTTACACTGGCTCATGGCAGTGCTTTTTGTCTGGCAGTTCATCTCAACAACCCTTCGCGTTTTTGCAAAAGACACGCCAATTTATAATTTCATCTGGCCAACACACTATCAGGTCGGATTTGCGTTGCTGTTGCTGGTTTTGGTGAGAGGCATATGGGGGCTTCTGAATGCTTCCCGCCGCCCGCATAAAACGGGTCTCGTTGGCAAACTGGCGGCATTCGGGCATCTTGTGATTTATGCGTTGATGTTTGTTGTGCCAGCATTGGCGTTGCTGCGCAGCTATGGCAACGGACGCGGTTTTTCATTTCTTGGTATGGAAATTTTTGTGCAGACCGGTGTTCAGAATCCGTCTTTGACTGCGCCGGGCATTGCCGCTCACGGTCTTCTGGGTTGGTTGCTTTTGGCGGTGATTGTTGCCCACGTGTTGATGGCTTTTATCCATCATTTTGCGCTGCGGGATAACACGCTGCACCTCATGACAGGACGCAGGACTGCGAGCTGATCAGAGCGCATCCCGAAAAGTGTGAAACGGTTTTTGGGTAAAGATGCGCGTTAAAACAAATAATTAGAGCGCCGATCTGATCCAATCAGATCGAAATGCGCTCTAAGCAGTCAACGCTTTTCACGGAAAAAATCCCGGAGAATTTTCTGGGCTTTATCTTCGGAAAACCCTGCATAGGTTTCTGGAACATGATGGCATGTGGGCTGCGTGTAAAAGCGCGGCCCAAATTCTACACCGCCGCCTTTCGGGTCGGCTGCGCCATAATAAAGGCGGCGAATACGGGCAAATGAAATTGCCGCAGCACACATAGCGCAAGGCTCAAGTGTTACATAGAGATCGCAATCGATTAGCCGTTCGGATTTGAGTGCCTCTCCTGCAATGCGTATCGCGAGAACTTCTGCATGGGCGGTCACATCGTTTAATTCGCGTGTCCGGTTTCCCGCGCGTGCGATAATTGTACCCTCATGTACGATGACTGCGCCAATAGGCACCTCGCCACGAAGGGCAGCAGCCTGCGCCTCTTCGAACGCAATATCCATCGGTGTTGCCACTTTGGGAGATGAAATATCTGCAACCTTTTTCAAACCGACCTCATTTCGTGGCAAAGAGCAGGAGATTTCGCTCGCAAGCCACTGTGCGATTTGTTACTGCATAATTCACGAAATCAAAACCGATTTGCGAACGGATTTATACAGCGTTCTTGACCGGACAGTTCTTTGCCAGATCAAAAGCGGCCAAAGACGACACGGCGGCGCTGCTGAGAGGCCAATATCAGATGAGTACAGAAGACGACAATAAGGGCGGTCGACGTCCTCCATATGGGCGCGGCGAAGGTCGCGGAGATCGCCCGGCTGGTACGCGTGGCGAACGCGGCGAGCGCAATTCCGGTCCCCGCGAAGACAGGCCACGTCGCGACGATGATCGCGGTGCGCCGCGCAAGTTTGGCGCGCCCGCCGCGCAAGAAGGTGAAGATGCTAGCGAGCGTATCGCCAAGCGTCTGGCGCGTGCAGGCATTGCCTCGCGTCGCGAAGCCGAGACGATGATTGCGGCTGGCCGCATCTCGGTCAATGGCAAGGTGCTTAGCACTCCCGCTGTCAACGTGAAGCGCAGTGATGTGATCACGGTCGATGGCAAGCAGCTTAAGCAGGCTGAGCGTACGCGTCTGTGGCTTTACCATAAGCCGGCAGGTCTGGTGACGACCAATCGCGATCCTGAAGGTCGCCCGACGGTGTTTGAAGCGCTGCCTGCGGAAATGCCGCGTGTGCTTTCGGTCGGACGCCTCGACATTAACACGGAAGGTCTGCTGCTGCTGACCAATGATGGTGGATTGTCGCGCGTTCTTGAGCTGCCTTCAACCGGCTGGCTGCGTCGCTATCGCGTGCGCGCCCACGGCAAGGTTACACAGGCGCAGCTTGATACACTCAAAGATGGTATCGCTGTCGAGGGCATTTTTTATGGCAGCATCGAAGCGACGCTTGAACGCGAACAGGGTGCCAATGTCTGGATTTCGATTGGTCTGCGCGAAGGCAAGAACCGCGAAGTAAAGAACATTCTTGGCGCACTTGGTCTGACTGTTGGCCGATTGATCCGCGTTTCGTTCGGTCCTTTCCAGCTTGGCGATCTTGAAGAAGGCGGCGTTCGCGAAATTCGTGGCCGTATTCTGCGAGATCAGCTTGGCGAAAAGCTTGTTGAGGAATCGGGTGCTGATTTTGATGCGCCAATTCTCAACGAGTTTTCCAACACCGTTGTTCAGGGCCGCACGGCGCGCGAAATGGAACAGCGTGAGCCACGCGAGGCAGAAGGCGAATATCGCCGTCAGCCGCGCGAACGCGAGTGGATTTCCAGTCAGCCGGAACGCCGCAAGCCCAAAGAAAACAAAGAAGACAAGGTTGAGCCGCGCCGCCGTGGTAATTCCAATGTCTGGATGGCCTCGGGTGCACGTCCGCAAGGCGAAAAGGCAGCTGCCGAAAAAGCGGCGCGCGCTACAGCGCGTGGCGAGCGCGCCAGCCGCTCCAGCAGCGATTTGCAGTCGCGTCCGCGTCATTCTGCGGATGGCGATCAGCGTCGTGAGGATCGTCCTCGTCGCTTTGAGGGCCGCTCAGAAGGGCGTTCGGCACCACGTACGCCTCGTCCGGAAGGAGATTTTCAGTCGCGTCCGCGCCGCGAAGACCGCCCGCGTCGTTTTGAAAGTCGTCCTGAAGGCAGACAAGAAGGTCGCCCAGAGGGACGCTATGAACCGCGCACACCACGTCCGGAAGGACGCGATGATCGTAAACCTCGGCCAGGAGGCCGTGACGATAGCAAACAAGAGCGTCGGCCAGGTAAGCGTGAGCGCGCTGAGCTGAAGAACGAGGGTGGTGAAAGATCATCCGGTGGCTATGAAGGCCGCAGCTTTGGTAAGCCATCGGGCCCACGCAGTGAAGGCCGTTTCGGTGGCGGCAATGCTGATCGTGGCCCGCGTTCAAGCGGCAGCGAAGGTCGTGGACCATCCAAGAGCCCGGGTGGCTTTGGTAAGGGGCCGGATCGTGGCGGGCCAGGTGGCAAACCCGGCGGTAAGCCTGCCGGTGGAAAGCCAAGAGGCGGTAAGCCAGGGGGCAATGGTGCGGATCGTCGGCGGTAAATTCCGCGGGCGGGCGCTCGTAACTCCAGCAACAAATGCGATCCGTCCAACAACGGATCGCACGCGTGAAAGCCTTTTCAATATTCTCGCTCACAGTTTTCCGGATAAGGTTGAAGGTGGGCGTGTTCTGGACCTCTTTGCAGGCACAGGTGCGCTCGGTCTTGAGGCGATGTCGCGTGGCGCGCGCTATGCTGTTTTCGTCGAGGAATCGGCGGAAGGCCGTGGCATTCTTCGCCAGAATATCGAAGCCTTTGGACTACAGGGCCAGACTAAAGTTCTGCGCCGCGATGCCTGCAAGCTTGGCGAAGCAGGCACGATGGAGCCGTTCGATCTGGTTTTTGCTGACCCACCTTATGGTCGCCGGATGGGTGAAAAAGCGCTTTTGTCTGCACTCGAAGGCAATTGGCTTAATCCTGACGCACTTCTGGTGCTTGAAGAGGAAACAGAAGCATCGCTTGAACTGGATGAACGATTCGTCGTTCATGAAGAGCGGAATTATGGTGGCACCATCATTCGCCTCATCCAGTTGAAGCAAAGCTGAAAAAAATTCCGGAACCGGGAAACTGGCTCCGGCATTATTTTGATTTTTCATTGGAATCGTTGCGTCCAGAATTTGGGCGAAGTGGAAAAACTGATTGGAGATGTCGCTTGGTGCATAACCCCTCACTCCGGCGCTTATTGTTGTCTACGGCACTCGGTTTCGCGCTGATATTGCCGCTGGCATCTGGTTCCGTTCAGGCGCAAACGGCGGCTCCGGCTGCAACGACCGAGACCGCGGCCTCGCAGCCTCCTGCAAATCTGCCGGAAATAAAGCAATCCGACGACATTAGCAGCTTCACGCTTGAAAACGGGTTGAAGGTTGTGGTCATTCCTGACCATCGCGCGCCTGTCGTGACACAGATGATCTGGTATCATGTGGGCTCGGCTGATGAGGCACCTGGAAAATCCGGCATCGCGCATTTTCTAGAACATCTGATGTTTAAAGGTACAAAGACCTATCCAGCAGGCGAATTTTCGGCAAAAATCGCGGCCATTGGTGGTCAGGAAAACGCTTTCACATCTTACGATTACACCGCTTATTTCCAGCGTGTGACGCCCGATGCGCTTGAAATGGTAATGGGGTATGAATCGGACCGTATGGCCAATCTGGTGCTTGATGAAGAGGCTGTCACCACCGAGCGTGACGTCATCCTTGAAGAGCGCAGCATGCGGGTGGATTCTAATCCTGCGGCCATGCTGATGGAAAACAGTGACGCAGTACTTTTCTATAATCATCCCTATCGCGTACCGGTTATCGGCTGGCGGCAGGAAATGGAAAAACTCAGTCTCAAGGATGCGATTGATTTTTATCAGCAATATTACACGCCCAACAATGCAACGCTGATAATTGCCGGCGATGTGACGCCTGAACGCGTGCGTGATCTCGTTATGAAGACATGGGCGACGATACCAAAGCGCGCCGAAGTTCTGCCGCGTGAGCGTCCGCAGGAGCCTGTAAAACATGCGGCGCGTGTTGTGACATTGCATGATGCGCGTGTGAGCACGCCGTCATTTCGCGTGTCATGGCTGGTGCCGTCTTATGCCAATGAAAAGCGTTTTCCCAATGTGAAGGAAGGCGATGCGCCTGCGCTTGATCTTTTGGGCGAGATTTTGGGCGGTTCGCTACGGTCGCGACTTTATCAGGAATTGATTGTCAAGCAGGGCATCGCGTCCAATACGGGTGCGAGTTATGGCGGCGATGCGCTTGATGACGGCACATTCTCCGTTTACGGTTCTCCCCAATCCGGCAAGACATTGGCGGACGTGGAAAAGGCCGTTGAGACGGAAGTTGCGCGTATCATCAAGGATGGTGTGACGCAGGAAGAACTCGATCAAGCGCGTAATCGTTTCCTTAAAGCCGTGATTTTTGCCCGTGACAGCCAGTCTGGAATGGCGCGTATGTACGGCTCAACATTGTCTATTGGCCAGAACATTGAAGATATTCAAAAATGGCCGGAGCTCATCAAATCTGTAACAGTTGAGCAGATCAAGGATGCGGCAAGCCGCTATCTCGTGAAAGATCAGTCGGTGACAAGCTATCTCTTGCCGCCGGATACTGAGCCGGAAAACGCACGCGATAATCCGAATGCTGCTGCCAATAATGCAGGAGAAAATGGCGCGGGAGGAGCAATCCAGTGAGTAAACTTGTTGTTTTGAACATTCTGCGTGCAAAAAATGCGATTGCCGCCGTTGCAGCTTCCGTGCTGCTCTTGGCGGCATTGAGCATTCCTGCCAATGCAATTGAAATTCAGGAAGTCGTTTCGCCAAAGGGCATCAAGGCCTGGCTGGTTGAAGACAATTCTGTACCGCTGGTTTCGATGCGCTTTTCGTTTAAAGGCGGCACATCGCAGGACCCTGGCGGCAAGGAAGGTCTTGCCAATCTGATGACCGGCCTTTTCGATGAAGGTGCTGGCGATCTTGATTCGGATAGTTTTCAGGAGCGCATTGACAATCTTGGTGCCGAGATGAGCTTCACAGCGTCACCTGATTCCGTTTCCGGCAATATTCGTATGTTGGCCGAAAATCGCGATGCGGTGAACGATCTTCTCGCGCTTGCCGTTAACAAGCCACGCTTTGATCAGGATGCGGTTGACCGTATCCGCCAGCAGATCGTCGCAAGCCTTGAAGCATCGCAGCGCAATCCCTCGACCATTGCATCGCGCAAGTTTTCCGAAGTTCTTTATGGCAATCATCCCTATGGTCGCCCGGATGATGGCACGGTCAAGTCGCTGCAAGCGATCACCCGTGACGATCTTGTCAATTTCCATCGCAAGAACTTTGCCCGTGATAAGCTGACAGTTGGTGTTGTCGGTTCGATCAATGCCAAGGATCTTGGCGAAATGCTCGATAAGGTGTTTGGCGATCTGCCTGCAAATGCGGAACTGGTGCCTGTGCCGGATGCAAATCTCGCGCTTGGTACAACGACCAGCTTGAGCTTTGACATGCCGCAGACATCGATCAGCTTTGTCTATCCGGCTGTTCCGCGCAAGGACGACGAGTTTTTTGCGTCCTACCTGATGAACCACATTCTGGGTGGCGGGTTTACCTCACGTCTTTATGCGGAAGTGCGTGAAAAGCGTGGTCTGGCTTATTCGGTTTCGTCGTCCATGGCGTTGCGTGATCATGTTTCGGCACTGACCATTTCGACTGCCACACGTCCTGACAAAGCGCAGGAATCACTCAAGATTATTCGTCAGCAGGTGGCGAAAATGGCGAATGAAGGTCCGACAGAGGACGAGCTTGCTGCCGCCAAAAACTATCTCAAGGGTTCTTATGCGGTGAACAATCTCGATTCTTCGGTGTCGATTGCCGATACGCTTGTCGGTCTTCAGGAAGCAGAACTTGATCGTGATTATATCGACAAGCGCAATGAGCTGATCGATGCGGTAACACTCGACCAGGTTAAAGCTATTGCCAAAAAGCTTTTGGAAGCAGAACCTGCAATTCTGATTTTCGGACCTGCGCAATCGTAACTGGCGCAGTCATAAGCAGGAAAAACAGCATGGATATTGCCGTGCCATCATCTCCGCGTATCGCCGTCGCCTTTGGCGGCGGTGGCGCTCGCGGTATAGCGCATATCCATATTATCGAGGTGCTAGACGAGCTTGGCATTAAGCCTGTAGCGATTGCTGGTTCGTCCATCGGCTCGATTGTCGGTGCCGGTATGGCCAATGGCATGAGTGGCACGGAAATTCATGAATATATGGCGGCGATTTTCAATCGTCGTTCGGAAGTCGCTCGTCGCATGTGGCAGGCACGTCCAGAACGCTGGGTCGAACTGCTCAAAGGCGGTTTCCGCGTCAGTCAGTTTAATATCGAAAAAATACTCGACGTCTTTTTGCCATTAGCACTGCCGGAAAATGTCGAAGAGCTGAAAATTCCGATGAGCATCACGGCTGCAGATTTTCATGCAGCCACTGAACTCAACATTGAAGAAGGCGATCTGCGGTCGGCGATTGCCGCATCCTGCGCTATTCCGCCTGTGTTCAGGCCAGTTCGCCGCGATGGGCGTATTCTGGTGGATGGCGGATTGCTCAATCCGGTTCCGTTCGATTTGCTTTTTGATAAGGCCGATATTGTCATTGGTATCGATGTTGTTGGCGCGCCTGTTGGCCCTGATGATTATATGCCGACAACCATTGAAGCAGTTATGGGCGCCAATCAGCTGACCATGTGCTCGATTATCGAAAACAAGTTCCGCCAACGCCCGCCGCATATATTCCTGCGCCCGAATGTCGAGCGCATAGGTCTGCTCGATTTCCTGAAGTTCGAGCAGATATTGTCGCAAAGCGTCGATATACGCGAAGAACTAAAACACGCGCTGGATACCGTGCTGAATGGCAAGCCTGCGGCTGCTGCTTCCTGAGCATTTCCCACAAAAGTGCGAAGCGGTTTTACGTAGGATAATGCGAAATATTAAAAGAGCTTACTCCGCTGCAACGGGTGAGGGCGAGCCTTCATCAACGTTGGCAACTGCATCCATATCGTCACCAGCCTTGTCGATGCGCTGGCCTTCACGTGATGGTTTAACCAGAGGTTCAGGCGTAACCGGCTTGTTGAACAGCAGATAACGTCCAGCCATGATGCCCTCCGATGCTTGCACATGCAGTCGATCCTCGTCGCGCTGGCGCACGTCTTCGCGAATTTCATAGGCATTGGATTCTGATAGCCCAAGACCTTCAAGTGTTCGCTGGCCAAACAACAGACCCGATTCGAAAGTCTCGCGCAGTTCGTATTCCACGCCCTGTCCACGCAGTTGCAGCGTGTGCTCGCGGTCATAAGAGCGCACAAACAGCCGCACATCGGGATATTCCGACTGGATCAGATTGACGATGCGGTTGGTGACTTCTTTCTTATGCGTGCAGATGGCAACGATTTTTGCTTTGCGAATGCCTGCGGCCTCAAGCACATCCTTGCGTGTACCATCGCCAAAATAGATGCGGAAACCGAACTTACCCGCCGCACGCACACGATTGGGTGAATTGTCGATCACCGTCACATCGATGCCGCCTGCCAGCAATATCTGCGCGGAAATCTGCCCGTAACGCGAGAAACCGATCATTAGAACATCGGCACCGGCACCTTCGAAATTCTCTTCGATTACATCTTCTGTCTTGTCCTTAATGAGAAGCTTTGAACCGATGGCAACGGAAAGTGGCGTCAGCGCCATGGAAACGGTGACAGCTGCGATTAGTTCAGAACTTAAAGCGCTCGGAATCACAGCGGCTGCGGCGGCTGCCGAAAACAACACGAATGCGAACTCACCGCCTTGTGGTAACAGGAACGCGATTCTTATCGCGTCATTGTGGTTAGAACGGAAGATACGGCACAGAATATAGATGATAGCCGCTTTGACGAGCATGAAAATTGGAACGGCAATCAGGATTGTTTTCCAATATTGTATGATTACGGTGAGATCGAGCGACAGTCCGACGGCCACGAAAAACAGACCAAGGAATATTCCGCGGAACGGTTCGATGTCCGCTTCAAGCTCATGTCTGTAAGAAGATTCTGCGAGCAGAACGCCTGCAATAAACGCGCCCATCGCCATGGAAAGGCCTGCAGATTGTAACAGGCTTGCTGATCCCAGCACCACGAAAAGCGCTGCTGCAATCATAACTTCGCGCGCGCCGGTATTGGCAATGATACGAAACATTGGATTGATCAGATAGCGCCCGGCAATTACCAGTGCAGCAATGGCGGCGATTGCTGTTAACAGATGAAAGCCTGCACTGGCTTGTGAAGGTTCATTGGGAGAGAGTGCAGGAATAATCGCAAGGATCGGCACGATTGCGAGATCCTGAAACAGCAATATCGCAAAGGCGCGCTGTCCGTGCTTTTGATTGGTCTCGGCGCGGTCTTCCAGAACCTGCATGGCAAATGCCGTTGAAGACAATGCCAGACCGAAGCCGATGATGATTGCCGCATTGATCTCCAGACCGGCCAGATAGACGCCAAGAGCGGCGAGTGCCGAACCAGTCAATATTACTTGTGCCGCGCCAAGGCCGAATATAGCATGCCGCAATGCCCAAAGGCGCGAGGGTTTGAGTTCAAGCCCGATGATGAACAACAGGAACACGACGCCGAGTTCGGAAAAGTGCAACAGATCTTCGCCGCCTGCGATGAGGCGTGCCATCGGGCCAATGACGATACCAGCGGCGAGATAGCCCAGCACCGTGCCCAAGCCAAGTCGCTTGAAAAGAGGGGCCGCGATGATCGCACCGCCCAGAATCATCAGCGCCTGTAAGTAGAGACTTCCACCAGTTGCGACCATTTTATGCTCTTGGAATTTAAAGAATGTGGTGAGCTTACCTTGAAGCCCCCGGATTTCAGCAATATAGCACTACAGTTATAAATTCGTCAGGCCGTGGCGAAAAGAGTGATTTTCGAGCACTGGAGCGGAGCATACTTAAGGGTATGTGAGCACCGAAGCACAGAAAATTGCTTTTTGCAGCCCGGCATCACGAATTTACAACTGTAGTGATAGAATCAAGATATGGCTCTAATCAGTCCTATGTCGAACAATTTGACGATATTTTTTCACAAACTCCCATTACGGTTGGTTATATCTCGTGGTTGTTAGTCTCGCGTATTTTTGCCCCTATAATCTTGGATTATGTAATGATTTCAGATAATTCCTCGGAAAAAATCGTTGATCGCGCGGCCCGGCTCGTGGAAGCTGCAAAGCATGCGGGGGCAGATCACGCTGACGCGGTTGTGATCCGTGCGCGCTCGGTGAGCGTTTCGGTCAGGCTTGGCAAGGTTGAGGGAACCGAATCGTCTGAGAGCGATGATTTTTCTTTGCGTGTGTTTGTCGGACGTCGAATTGCCAGTGTTTCGGCCAATGCAGGCAGCGATCCCAAGCGATTGGCGGGGCGCGCTGTTGCTATGGCGCGGGTTGCACCGGAAGACCCGTTTGAGCAACTCGCCGATCCGGCACTCCTGGTAAAATCGCCGCGTGATCTCGATCTTTTCGACACGATTGAGATCAATACCGCGCGTCTCACCGAAGATGCGCTGGCGACCGAAGCCGCCGCTCGCGCTGTTCAAGGTGTGACTAATTCCGGTGGGGCCGGTGCATCGCGCAGCATGGGTGGGCTTGTGCTGGTTACATCGTCCGGCTTTACAGGCGAATATGCAGCAACGCGTTTTGGCCGCTCCGTGTCTGCCATTGCAGGCGAGGGTACCAAGATGGAACGCGACTATGATTTCAGCTCGCGGCTTCATTTTGCTGATCTCGATACCCCTGAAAATATCGGCAGACGCGCAGGCGAACGCGCCGTGCGTCGTCTCGGTGCAAGACAGGCAAAGACCGGACCGATCACGGTGGTTTTTGATCCGCGTCTGGCGCGCGGTATTGCCGGACATCTTGCGAGCGCCATCAATGGTGCTTCGGTTGCGCGCAAGACAAGCTTTCTGCGCGATAGTCTAGGCAAGCAGATTTTGAAAGCCGGTATCAATGTTACCGATGATCCATTGCGGGTTCGCGGGTCATCGTCGCGTCCATTCGATGGCGAAGGCATTGAAGGTCAGCCGCTCACAATGGTTGAAAACGGTGTGCTCCAGCATTGGCTGTTGTCGGGCTCAACCGGACGTGAACTGGGCCTTTTGGGCAATGGTCGCGGCGTCCGTTCGGGGTCTGGTATTTCGCCAGCATCAACCAATTTTGCCATTGAGCCGGGTGTAGAAACGCCGGAAGACCTGATCCGCTCGGTCGGTACCGGTTTTTATGTGACGGAAGTGTTCGGACAGGGTGTCAATATGATCACCGGCCAATATAGCCGAGGCGCGTCGGGTTTCTGGATCGAGAATGGCGAGTTGGCCTATGCGGTCAGCGAAGTGACGATTGCGTCCAACCTCAAGGATATGTTCCTCAATATGACCCCCGCTTCCGATATTGATCGGAATTTTGGCGTGACGGCCCCAACTCTTGTGATTGAAGGCATGACCCTTGCCGGAAATTGAGAAACGAAAAGACATTCAGAACGAGCTGGAACTTCTGCGCCACGCGGCGCGTGAAGCCGGTCGCATAGCCATGCGATATTTCGGCCAATCGCCTGAAGTATGGCTGAAAGATGGTCAGTCGCCAGTCAGTGAAGCGGATTTTGCTGTCGATCATTATCTCAAAGAAGTGCTGCTTGAAGCGCGCCCTGACTATGGCTGGATTTCGGAAGAAACGACCGATGAGCGGACCAAAGCTGTCCGCCGACGCGCTTTCGTGATTGATCCGATTGATGGAACGCGCGGTTATATTAATGGTCAGGCGCAGTGGTGTGTCAGCGTCGCGATTGTCGAAGACGGAAAGCCGATCGCCGGTGTGTTGCAATGTCCAGCACTCAATGAGGTGATTGAAGCAGGCAAGGGATTTGGTGCATCCCAGAACGGCATGCCGATCCAAACGCGTTTGCCATTAGATGGCGATAAAATTGCAATGGCTTCTGCAAAACGAACGGTCGAAATTCTGCCTGAAGCGTGGCGTGAGCGCGTGATTTTGCACCCTTATGTGCCCTCGCTCGCCTATCGTATTGCGATGGTTGCGCGGGGTGATATTGCTGGCACCTTCATTCGGCCCAATTCCCATGATTGGGACTTGGCTGCAGCGGACCTCATTTTGAGTGAGTCGGGTGGAGCGCTGTTGAACCATGATGCCCGGCCTCTTAACTATGGTGGACCGACGCTGCAACATGGTGCTCTGGTGGCCTCCAGCGGAAACCTTCTTCAGGAAATGTTGAGTGTTGTCGCGGACTGGCCATTAAGCTAATCATTCGGGCTAACCAAACTTGTTCAGGGAATAATTTTATGAGTGCCGAAGGCGACAAGAAGCAGCTTCTTCATCTGGTATTTGGCGGCGAGCTGAAAAAGCTTGGGAACATTCAGTTCCGCGATCTCGATAATCTCGATGTTGTTGGTATTTATCCGGATTACGAATCTGCAAAGACAGCCTGGAAATCCAAGGCGCAGCAGACTGTCGATAACGCCCATATGCGTTATTTTATCGTTCATCTGCACCGACTGCTGGACCCGGAAGGCGTGGACTTGAAAGCGGAATAAGCGCTTTTGTCTACGCCGCGCAAAGATCAGATGGCAGAGGTAAAAAGCGGTTCGCATGGCGATGCGCGCAGCCGTTCGGATGGCTTTGCCAAGCGCTTGTGGCGCCGCATTCGCGGCCCGCTGGCGCGTTCGGCATTCATCAGATCAGCCCTCGTTCAGTTGGTTTCCAGCTATCTGAAATTTGTGCATTTGACCAATCCGCGCCTTAAGGGTTCTGCGGATATAAAACGCCTCCTTCGAGAAAATAGCCCATCCATCGTGACGTTCTGGCATGGTCAGCACATTATGGCGCCGGTGGTGCGCCCACATGATCTTGAAGTGGTGGCGATGTTTTCGCGCAGCAACGATGCTGAACTAAATGCGCGCATTGCTGAAAAATTTGGATTTATCACAGTACGCGGCTCAGGTGGGCGCGGTGAGGGCAATTCCGCTAAAAAAGGCGGTGCACGTGCGCTTCTGACGTTGAAGAATGCCCTGAAAAAGGGACAATCGGCATCAATGATTGCTGATATTGCGCATGGCAAAGCACGCGAAGCGGGCGAAGGAATTATTTTGCTGGCCAAACTTTCCGGCAGGCCAATAATGCCTTTTGCATATGCTTTTTCGCGGAATCATGTTTTGCATAAGACTTGGGATAAGACGACTATTCCGTTGCCATTTGGCCGCTCGATGATTGTTTGCGGAGAGCCGGTCTGGGTGGATGAAAATGCCGATGAGGCACAATTGGAAGAAAAGCGCATGGAATTGACGCGCCAGCTTAATGACGCGACGACCAAAGCCTATGCAGCATTGGAGGCAGCGAAATGAGTGAACGTTGGGCACGAAACATGTTGTCGGCCTATCGTATGCTCGGCTCCGCCGCTTATCCATTTATCGGGACTTATATTTCCTATCGCGCATCGCGCGGTAAGGAAGAGCGTTTGCGGCGCGGCGAGCGCTACGGCAAAACCGCTATTTCACGCCCGCAAGGCCCGGTCATCTGGGCGCATGCCGCAAGCGTTGGCGAATCGGTTGCGATTGCTCCGCTGATCGAATGTATTGCGGCAGCCGGTATCCATGTTGTGATGACGACCGGAACCGTTACATCTGCCAAGCTTGTCGCAGACCAGCTTGGCAATCAGGTTATCCATCAATATGCGCCGCTTGATCTGCAACCGGCGGTCAATAATTTCCTTGATCACTGGAAGCCCGATCTGGCGATTGGCTGCGAATCCGAGATCTGGCCTGCAACCGTGCTTTCGCTCGGTACGCGCCATATTCCGCATGTGCTGGTCAATGGCCGTTTGTCTGACCGCTCTTTTGCGGCATGGCAAAAGCGCCCGGAACTGGCGGAAGCCCTGTTTGAAAATTTCGCGCATGTGATTGCCCAATCTGAACTTGACGGTGATCGTTTCCGTGCGCTCGGCGCAAGGCCGGTGAGCGTTTCGGGTAATCTCAAGGTTGATACGGCGCCTGCACCTGCTGATCCGCAGGCGCTGGCGACGATAAAGAGCCAGATTGCCGGGCGGCGCACATGGGCTGCTATTTCCACGCATGATGGCGAGGAAGAAATCGCTGCCGAAGTGCATCAGATGCTCAAAGTCCGCTATCCGCGTCTGGTGACCATTATCGTACCGCGTCATCCCAACCGCGCGACTGCAATCGAGGCGATGCTTGGTCAAAAGGGCTTGAAGGTTGCTGCACGTAGCCGTGGCGATGTGATTGAAGCCGATACCGATATTCTGCTGGGTGACACCATCGGCGAAATGGGGCTTTATCTGCAATTGACCGAGATTGCATTTATCGGCAATTCGCTGACTAAGGAAGGCGGGCATAATCCGCTTGAGCCAGCCATGATGGGTACGGCGGTGCTTACCGGCAAGAATGTGCAGAATTTCCGCGAATCTTTCCAGCGCCTCATCAAGAATGGCGGGGCGCGTGTTGTGAAAGACCGTAATATGCTCGCTGGTGCCATCAATTTCCTGTTTAACAATCCGCAGCATTTGCAGACGATGATCAATGCCGGTGCGGATACGGTGAAAGATATGCGCGGTGCACTGAATCGCACATTGAATTCACTGGAACCGTTTATTCAGCCGCTGGTGTTGCAAGCACAGTTGCCGGGCAATCGCAATGATGCGGCCTTTATCAACGGCGGCATCTGATTATGGCGAGTGAGGCGCCGCCCTTCTGGTGGGGAAAGCCTGACTGGCGGGCCTATGGGCTCGCTCCGCTCTCGTGGGTCTATGGTGCTGTTGCAGGCCGCAGGCTTTTAAAGGCTGAACCACCAAACATTGCAGCGCCCGTGCTTTGCATCGGTAATTTCACAGTGGGCGGTGCTGGCAAAACGCCGACGGCAATCGCCTTTGCCAAGGCTGCAAAAGAGCGTGGTTTGCGTCCTGGCATTGTTTCGCGTGGTTATGGCGGCAATTATACCGGTCTGCATATTGTCGATCCCTCTAATGATAGCGCACGTCATGTCGGCGATGAACCGCTTTTATTGGCGCGCCATGCGCCGGTTGCACTTTGCCCGGATCGACTAAAGTCCGCTCAAAAGCTGCTCAAACGTGGTTGCGATTTCATCATCATGGATGATGGTTTCCAGAGTGCGCGCCTGCATGCAGATTTTTCATTGGTGGTGGTCGATTCGACGCGTGGTATTGGCAATGGACACATGATTCCGGCCGGTCCCCTGCGCGCAAGTTTGACCGATCAGTTGCGCAAAACGGATGCGGTTTTGCGCATTGGCAAGGGGCGAGAGGCTGATTTTGTTGTGCGGCAGGCATCGCGTGCCGGACGCCCCATCTATGAAGCGCAATTGCTGCCGTCATCTTCATCAGAAGTGAAAGCCAAGCGCTGGCTGGCTTTTGCCGGCATTGGCAATCCGGCCAAATTCTTTGCAAGTGTAGAGCAGGCAGGCGGCGAAGTGGTTGAAAGCCGGACGTTTCCTGATCATTACAGCTATCAGCCGGATGATATTCGCAAGCTTTCTGAAACCGCACAAAAGCTTGGCCTTGGACTTATTACCACGGCCAAGGATCATGTGCGCCTTGTCACCATGAGCGATGTGCCTGACAAGTTCATTCGCGACTTGGCGGTGTTAGATGTCGATTTGCAATTTGAGCGCAAGGATGCGCTGCGCCATATTCTCGATATGGCAGTCGAGCAGTTCAAAACCCGCTTGCTTGCTTGATTATTAGACCTTTGAGCGGCTGCGCAATTCGGGATTGAGTTCGAGTTCACGTTCGTAGGAAATCAGCCCTGTTGCATAGGGCTCCTGTCGCGCAACGCTCCAATATTTTAGCTCGTCGAGCGGGATCTGCGCGCTTGAGACGGCGCAGACGACATAAGAACCGTGCTTCACGATTTCGAAATCGCCATCGAGATAGCGAAGGACAGCTTCGGAAGAGCGGGGTGATTCAAATCTGTTCATTGTGTAATTCCTTGATGCTGAAATCTATCAAGTGCTAGCGTTATCGTCTAGCGCCTTCCGAACAATCGTTCAATGTCGGTGAGTTTCAGTTCGATATAGGTCGGGCGTCCGTGATTGCAGGTGCCTGAACCGGGCGTTGCTTCCATATCGCGCAGCAGCGCGTTCATTTCTTCGGGCTTCATGCGCCGCCCGGAACGCACCGAACCATGGCAGGCCATGGTTGCGGCGACATGGTTAAGCATAGCTTTGAGACCATCGGATGTATCATGCTCTGCAACCTCATCGGCCAGATCGCGAATGAGTTGCTGCACATTCATTTCGCCCAGCATGGCGGGCGTTTCGCGCACAGCAATCGCGCCGGGGCCGAATTGTTCAATACCAAGACCAAATCGCGCCAGCGTTTCAGAATGGGTTACAAGCCGTTCTGCGTCTTCTTCTGTAAGATCGACAATTTCAGGAATAAGCAGCATTTGTCCTGCTATCGGGCGTGCATGCAGCGCGTCTTTCAAGGCTTCATAGACAAGCCTTTCGTGGGCGGCGTGTTGATCCACGATAACCAAACTGTCTTCTGTTTGCGCGACGATGTAATTTTCATGGATTTGCGCGCGTGCGGCCCCCAAAGGTTTCTGCATCAGTTCGACGGGAGCTTCCACGATAGTCGCGCGGGCATCGGCTGCAGGCTGCGCAAAAGTCTCGAGAGTCGCCTGTTCATCTTCGCGAAATGCTGGAATATGATCGAAATTAAGCGGCTTATGGGCAGGATGCGCTGTCTGCGGTGACCATTCGGTGCGCGGGGTAGGCGCGATCGTGCGCCAGTTTTGCGATGCATAATTGTTGGCTGTCGCACGTGGCTGAAACCCTTCGGCCCGAAACGCCTGCAACATGGCTTCAGCGCCGCTGGTAGCGGGGCGAATGCCCGATTGTGCGAGCACTTGCTTGATTGCACCAACGATCAGGCCGCGCACCAGACCGGGATCGCGGAAGCGCACATCGGCTTTGGCCGGATGCACGTTCACGTCCACCAAAGCGGGATCGAGCGTCAGGAAAAGCACGGCGACCGGATGCCGGTCGCGTGCAATTACATCGGAATATGCACCACGTAGAGCACCCAAAATCTGCTTGTCGCGAACCGGGCGGCCATTCACATAGGCAAACTGGTGCAGCGCATTGCCTCGGTTGAACGACGGGATTCCTGCAAAACCAGCAAGTCTCACGCCATCGCGCTCGGCATCAATTGCCAGCGCATTTTCGGAAAATTCCTTGCCAAGAATCTGCCCGATACGTTCTAGCGTTGCATCTGCGCCGCTGCCCGTTGCAGGCAGTTCCAGCGGCGTGCGATCAGTGCCAGCGAGCGAAAAGCGCACGTGCGGAAAGGCGATGGCAATCCGTTTGACAATATCGGTGATGGCAGTGGCTTCGGCGCGATCCGTCTTCATGAATTTGAGGCGCGCAGGCGTCGCGTAGAAAAGATCACGCACTTCGGCAATGGTGCCGCGATTGAGCGCTGCGGGGCGTGGACCTTCCAGATGTCCGCCATTGACGATGACTTCAAAGCCTGATTCCGCATCCTGCGGGCGCGATTTCAGCGTAAGTTTAGAAACGGAACCAATCGACGGCAAGGCTTCGCCGCGAAAACCCAAAGCGCGAATATCATGCACATCATCAGAGAGCTTCGAGGTGCAATGGCGCGAGACTGCCAGCGGCAATTCTTTGGATGGAATGCCCGAACCATTATCGGTTACGCGCAAAAGCGTCTTGCCGCCGCCTGCGGTTACAACCTCAATACGGGTTGCGCCTGCATCGATGGCGTTTTCGACAAGTTCCTTGATCACGCTGGCGGGGCGTTCAATCACCTCGCCAGCGGCAATCTGGTTGATAATGGTTTCGCTTAAGTGCCTAATTGTCATGGCACGACTATAGCGGATTCGCCCTTACGGAGAACCAGCTATTGTTCTGGTCTTCTTCTTTGCGCATTATCCCGCGCAAAACCGCTTCGCACTTTTGCTGGAAATGCTTTAAGTTCGTCCGTAAATATCGTCGTAACGCACGATGTCGTCTTCACCGAGATATTCACCGCTTTGCACTTCAATCAGCACCAACGGCAGAATGCCGGGGTTTTCCAGACGATGTTTGAAGCCACAGGGAATATAGGTCGACTGATTGTTGGTCAGCAGGATTTCCCGCTCGCCATTGACGACCTTAGCCGTGCCCGAAACCACGATCCAGTGTTCTGAACGGTGGTGATGCGCTTGCAGGCTCAAACGGCGACCGGGCTTGACCTCGATACGCTTGATCTTGAAGCCATCGCCTTCTTCGAGCACCGTATAGGTTCCCCATGGGCGGTGCGCTGTGCGATGTAGCTTCGCCGCTTCATGGCCCTGTGAACGCAGCTTGTTAAACACCTTGCGCACATCCTGTGCCTTGTCGCGATGGGCGACCAGCAAAGCATCCGGTGTATCCACGACCAGTAGATCGTGTACGCCGACGAGGCTCACGAGGCGGGTTTCTGAAAGAACAAAACTGTCGGTTGTGTCTTCAAGCACAGTTTCGCCACGCAGACGATTGCCGTCAGCATCGGGCTCGATCAAATCGGCCATAGCCGCCCATGAACCAATATCCGACCAGCCGCAAGAGACGGGAACGCAGGCAATATTGTCGGCCTTTTCCATGACTGCGTAGTCAATAGAGATTGCAGGTGTTGCAGCAAACTGATCGCGCGCGATTTCGAGCGTTTTGGTTTCACCATTCACACCGCGACGCGAATGTTCAAGCGCTGCTTTTGCACCTGCCAGAACGTCCGGAGCGTGGCTCTGCATGGCGTCAATCATTGTTGATGCCTTGAAACAGAACATGCCGGAATTCCAGTAATACTGACCGCTTTCGACATAGGTCTGTGCGGTGGCAGCATCTGGCTTTTCGACAAAGCGCAGAACATCGTCGCCATTTACTTCGATATAGCCAAAGCCAATTTCCGGGCTGTTAGGAACTATGCCGAATGTCACGATGCGGCCAGCATCGGCAAGCGCGCGGGCTTTCAAAACCGCTGCCGCGAAAGAAACCTCATCTTCAATGAGATGATCGGCAGGCATGATCAGCAATGTTGCGTCCGCACCATAGGTCGATGCCGATTGAAGGGCAGCCAATGCTACTGCCGGGGCCGTATCGCGGCCAAGCGGTTCCAGCAGGAATGTATTGTCGATCTTACGAGCACCAGCCGCTGCATAGGCATCAAGCGTTAGAAACAGGAAATCGCGGTTTGTGACGGTCAAAACCTGTTCGACATCGTCAAGATGCGATGCGCGTGCATAGGTTTTGCCGATCAGCGTGCCGCCGTCGGGTAGTTCTATGAACGGCTTTGGGTGAGCGTCGCGCGAAAGCGGCCAGAGTCTGGAACCAGAGCCACCGCTGATGATAACCGGAATAAAGCTCATTTGTTGTCAGCATCCTTCGTTGCGTTACGGGCGATTTCAAGTCCGATGGTCAAAAGTTCTGCGGCCTTTTCTTCGGTCGCAGCTTCCACATAGCAGCGCAGTTCCGGCGCATTTCCAGACGCGCGATAATGCACGGCGTTGCCGGAGGCGAAAAACAGCTTCACGCCGTCGATTGTTTCAAAGCGCACAACGGGATCGCCAATCGGAAAAAGATGCGACCGCGCATCTTCCTGCGTTATGACCGACAGGAAAGCAGCACTTTTTTCTTGTGGCACGTTCTGCAAGCGGTCGCTCAATGCAATGCGAAAGCGATAGCTGCTTGCGATTTCAGACAGCGGCTTTTGCGTTTGTTTGATAGTGCTAAGGCATGCAAGAATGGGGAGCAGCGCATCGCGGGTGGGGAGTTCCGATAATTGTTGCCCGTTCTTCTCAATGGTGCTGCCAAGAAGCACGCCGCCATTGGCTTCAAAGCCGACAACGCTTTTTGCACCACCATCCAAAGCCTGCTGCATCCCAGCGATGACATAAGGCGAGCCAACGCGTGTGCGCAAAACGTAAGCGAATTTTCCGCACTCCTCCAATGCTGCATTGGAGGTGACGGGTGTGACGATTGTATCTGCACCTGCCCATGCCGATGTGATTGCACCGACAAGGTCACCGCGTACAAAATGTCCTTTTTCATCGGTGATCAGCGGACGATCTGCATCACCGTCGGTCGAAACAATAGCGTCAAAGCGATCCTGCTTAGCCCAATTCGCGAGAAGGTGAATATCTTCGGAACGCAACGCTTCCGTATCGACCGGCACAAAAACATCGGACCTGCCAAGCGCCACTGTTTGAGCGCCAACGGCATCCAGAATTTTGATGAGAAGATCACGTGCGACAGAGGAATGTTGGTAGACGCCGATTTTCAATCCCGCGAGACTGCCAGCGCCAAGCAGCTTGATATAGCGCTCGGCATAGGCGTCCATTGCCTCATTGCTGACGGTTTCGCCTGTCGCTTTTCGCGTCGAAAGATCGGCGGGGAGGGCGGCATAGGTCGCACTGATTGCAGCCTCATTATTCTTGTCGATTTCGCCGTTCGCGCGATAGAATTTCAAGCCGTTGCGATCATCGGGAATATGACTGCCCGTGATCATGATGCAGGGCGCATTTTGTGCGATTGCGAAATAGCTCAAAGCAGGTGTGGGCAACACGCCGCAATCAATCGCCTTGAAACCTGCATCTTCAATCGCACCCATGGCAAGGGCTGCAATATCGGGGCTCGATGGGCGCAAATCCTGCCCGACAAAAACGCGGTCGCCTGCATTCAAGCTCCCTCTTGACCTCAGCACCTGAACAAATGCCAGCGAATAAGCATAGGCGGGTAATCCGTTCAGTTCGGTCGCGAGACCTCTAAGACCACTTGTGCCGAATTTCAGGGAGTTGCCTGTCATGCCATGTCCGAACCTGTTTTTCAGATATAAATCAATCTATTGCTAATATAACCGCTTTGTAAAAGTCGTTTCTCCTATCGCTTATATTGCAGACTGTTTCAATCGTTGCATGATTATGTGGTTATCGAGACATTTAAGTCATACATAATCGCGGTGTGCTGGCAGGTTGAGATCGGGCAGACTTTCTGCCTGAATAATCGCACGAGCCACCGCATGCGCCATTACTGTTGCCGCAATTGCACCAATTGCGGTAACATCAGCTTCAACGCCTTCTACCTTGCCTGTCGAGAGCGCAAAGATTGTATCGCCATCCCACATTGTGTGGATAGGGTTAATCGAACGGGCAAAGCCATCATGCGCCATGCCTGCGATTTTCTTGAGTTCGGCCTTGTTGAAGGAGACATTGGTGGCGATTGCACCGATAGTGGTGTTCGCGCCACCGGATTTCACAACATTGCGGCCCTGCATGATCGAATCCATGATGTTGCGGAAGCCTTTGCCGTCTTCATTGCGCGCGCCGGCAAGAATCTGCTGCGAGTTGGGCGCATAAACATCGCCAACCGCATTGACGGCAACAATGGCACCGACCACGACTTCAGTGCCAGGGACCTTGTAACTTGCGGTGCCTAAACCGCCTTTCATGGCATAGTCCATGCCAAACATCTTGCCGACCGAAGCACCGGCACCAGCCCCGATATTACCTTCACCGGATGGTTCGGCCTTTGCTGCCTTGCAGGCGAGATAGCCCGCTTCTTCATCGGGACGGATGGAAAAATCGCCGACGCCCAAATCCATCAGAACTGCCGCTGGCACAATCGGAACCACGCCTTTGCCGATGGCGAAACCCAGTTTGTTTTCTTCGAGATAGCGCATGACGCCGGTTGCAGCATTCAGCCCATAGGCGCTGCCGCCAGAAAGCATGACCGCCTGCACCTTCTGCACAAGGTTGATGGGGTCGAGCAAATCTGTTTCACGGGTTCCGGGGGCCGAGCCGCGTACGTCGACACCAGCCACGGCACCTTCTTCGCAAAGCAGAACTGTGCAGCCGGTCGGGCGTTTTGTCAGCGTGTGATGACCAAGCTTTATTCCCGGCACATCGGTGATGCTTCCGCCCATAAGTTCCAGCATGCTCTGATCTCCCCCTTTTGCCGCTGCCGCTGAGCCGACAATGAAAGGCATTGTTCCAAGCCCTGCAAGTCCTTTTGCGAATGCGCGTCTGTCCATAGGCCGTTCTCCCCCATTTGATATTTACTCAGTTAACACACTCTTCTTCTGTGCCCGACGCATACGCAAGACATCAGCAACAAATATTCGCGAAAGGGCATGATAAAGTGGCTCGTGTGAAATAAGCCTTGCTGTACCGTAGCCCAGCATGGATGCACACATAAGCGGAATGACATTGTTATGATTACCGGTCATCTCCAGAATAATCACAAATGCCGTCATCGGTGCTTGCACCACACCTGCAAAATAACCCGCCATGCCAAGAACAGCGGCCAGGCTGATGCTGGTACCAAGCATCAGCCCTATTGTGCTGCCAAGCCCTGCGCCAACCGATAGCGACGGCGCAAATATACCGCCCGGAATGCCAGAAACCATCGACAGAAGACCCGCGATGAATTTCTCAAGAAAATAAAGTGGGGGGAGGGATAAGCCTTCAACTGCACTGCGTGCCTGATCATAGCCGGTGCCAAAGGTGGTGCCTCCCGATGCAATACCGATGGCTGCAATCAGCAGGCCGCAAATGCCTGCTATGATAACCGTGTCACGCAGAGGGGCTTTTTGCACGTGGCGACGGATACGGTTTGTCAGATTGAGTGCAAACGCGCTGAATGCTGCGCCAAGTGCACCGCCGATTACCCCACAGCAAACCACCAGAACCCAGTCGATGCGGGTTGCAACGGTGACGGTGGTCAGTCCGAAGTAATTATAGTTTCCGACAAGGCCAAGCGAGGCAAGACCCGCAAGAATGACTGCCGACAGAACAAGCCCGTTCGTTCGTGCCGCATAAGCTCGCCCCATTTCCTCAATGGCAAAGACGATACCTGCAAGCGGCGTGTTAAAAGCCGCAGCAATACCTGCCGCGGAGCCTGCAAGGATAAGGCCGCGTGCTTGTTCCATGCTGCCGATACGCGCGGATAAAAGCATGATCGATGCACCGATTTGCACAGTGGGGCCTTCGCGACCGATCGAAGCGCCGGAAAACAAACCAACGATTGTGAGGATGATTTTGCCAAAGGCAATTTTCATCGAGAGCAGAAACGTTCGATCCGCAGGATCTTTAAGATGTCGCGCTGCAATTGCCTGAGGAATACCGCTGCCGCCTGAACCCGGAAAACACCTGAGTGATATCCATGCGCAGACCATGAAGCCGAGCGGCGTGATAACCAGTGGCAACCAGCCCCGCCATGGACTTGTTGTGCCATCCGTCATGGTTTTGAACCAGCTTTGCGCAATATCTGCGGCCTGTGCAAAGGCGACGCTTATAACGCCGATTGCAATGGCTCCACACCAGAAAACAAGGCGTGGTTTCCATAATCGTGGAGACATCCACATGGCGCGTGAGCGACGAATGAGATGGATTCGTTGATATGCTTTACGCATTTTGCCCCCTTTGGGCGCGGATTTTAAAAAATATGACGGGTGATTTATCATGAAAATCGTGATCGGTAACTGAAACTTGTAAGCAAAAGACTTTCCAACCAGTCATAAGCGTGTTACCAGCCGGTGCCAATTCAACATGTAACGAAGCGTAGTCGCTACTCCCGGTTCCCTACCGGAGAGGCGGCTTTTCTCATTCGGTTAAACCGGTAAAGGAATTGGCAATGGCTAAAATCGTAGAATCTTCCACCGGCGCTCTTGCTCTCACATTCGACGATGTTCTGTTGCAGCCAGGCCATTCCGAGGTGATGCCGGGACAGGTCGATTTGCGCACCCGCATTGCCAAAGACATTGAACTTAATTTGCCACTGCTTTCCGCCGCCATGGACACGGTCACCGAATCGCGTCTTGCAATCGCCATGGCGCAGTCGGGCGGTATCGGTGTTATTCACCGCAATCTGACGCCAGAGCGTCAGGCCGAAGAGGTCCGTCAGGTCAAGAAGTTCGAATCTGGCATGGTCGTTAACCCTGTTACCATCGGACCGGACGCAACGCTTGCCGATGCACAGGCGCTTATGAAAGCGCACCGCATTTCGGGTATTCCGGTTGTAGAAAACGCTGGCAAAGGTCCGGGCCGTCTGGTTGGCATTCTGACCAATCGCGATGTGCGTTTTGCTTCCGATCCGGCACAGAAGATTTACGAACTGATGACGCGCGAAAACCTGATCACGGTTCGCGAAAATGTCAGTCAGGACGAAGCCAAGCGCCTTCTTCATGCGCACCGCATCGAAAAGCTGCTGGTTGTGGACGATAAGGGCCGCTGCGTTGGTCTGATTACCGTCAAAGACATGGAAAAGTCGCAGCTGAACCCGAATGCTGCCAAGGATGCGCAGGGCCGTCTGCGTGCCGCTGCCGCCACAAGCGTTGGCGAAGACGGTTACGAGCGCGCTGAACGTCTGATCGATGCAGGCGTCGATCTGTTGGTTGTCGATACCGCACATGGTCATTCGCAGCGCGTTCTCGATGCTGTTGCACGCATCAAGAAAGCCTATCCGAATATCGCTATTCTAGCCGGTAATGTCGCGACTGCTTCAGGTACGCAGGCGCTGATCGATGCGGGTGCGGATGCCGTTAAAGTCGGTATTGGACCGGGTTCAATCTGCACCACCCGTATTGTGGCGGGCGTTGGCGTTCCACAGCTTTCGGCCATCATGTCGGCGGTTGAAGCGGCGCATAAGCACAATATTCCGGTTATTGCCGATGGCGGCATCAAGTTCTCTGGCGATTTCGCCAAGGCGCTTGCAGCCGGTGCTGTCGCTGCCATGGCAGGTTCTCTGTTGGCGGGTACCGAAGAAAGCCCGGGTGAGGTTTACCTGCATCAGGGCCGTTCGTTCAAGTCGTACCGTGGCATGGGTTCGGTGGGTGCAATGGCGCGTGGTTCGGCAGATCGTTACTTTCAGGCGGAAGTTCGTGATGAGCTGAAGCTCGTTCCAGAAGGCATTGAAGGCCAGGTCGCCTATAAGGGGCCGATTTCCGCGGTTCTGCATCAGCTTGCGGGTGGCCTGCGGGCTTCGATGGGCTATGTTGGTGCGAAGACTCTGGAAGAGTTCCGCGACAGGGCAACCTTTGTACGCATTTCCAATGCAGGACTTCGCGAAAGCCACTCGCATGGCGTGGCGATCACCCGCGAAAGCCCGAACTATCCGGGCGGCATGTAACCTTACCAAAAAGGCGGCCTTTGGGTCGCCTTTTTAGTTTGGCAATGACACCAAGTCATCATCATTGATGAGAAGCTTGTCTGCACTTTCGACAATACAATCTGCAAGCGCACGAAAGTCTTTGGGACGCTTGCTTTGTCTGCGCCAGAAAAGCGCGATCTCGCGTTTTGGCTGTTCACCATCGAACGGAACGATGCGCATATTGTTGCTGCGCGTTTCCGCATGAACAGCAATTTCCGGTATAAGCGTCAGGCCCATTCCATGCGAGACCATTTGTAAAAGGGTCGTCATGCTGGTTGCGCCATACTTCACCAGTTGCCGTTGCGCTGGCAGCGAACAAACTGCCAGCGCCTGATCGCGCATACAGTGGCCTTCTTCTAACAGCAGCAGGCGGTCGAGCGCCGCATCGTCCTGCGTCATGGTTGAAGACAAGACCGTCTGATCATTGCTTGAGGTGGCGATCAGAAAACGATCATCAAAAAGTTTCTGATACGCAAGTCTATCGTCTACGATTGGCAAAGCTGCGATAATCGCGTCGATCTCACCGGAATGCAGCTCATCAAGAAGTGTTGCCGTTATGCTTTCGCGCAGCTGCAGGCGGAAAGACGGGTGTCGTTCCCCCAGCAGTGGAATGAGATGCGGGATGATATAGGGGGCAACGGTTGGGATAATCCCCAGCCGCAGCTGGGTTTGCAGCAAGCCTTTGCTCTGCGCAGAGATTTCTTCCATCGCATGAAGCTCTTTGAGAATTGCCCGGATGCCGGGGAGCAACTCGCGACCAAGCTTTGTCATAATGATTTTACGATGAGAGCGCTCAAACAGCGAGGCACCGGCCACGGTCTCCATTTCAGCAATCTGTGCCGATAGGGCTGGTTGCGAAATATGTGCAAGCTCAGCGGCTTTGCGAAAATGCAGAGTGTTGGCGAGCGCATCAAAGTAGCGCATTTGGCGAACTGTAAACATGATAGGAAAACCTTATCAATAATAACAAAAAAAGCAATTGGAGATTATTATTAGAATAAGTCTAAACTGGGCTTATTATCCAGTAGGCATGATGCGGCGAGGCTGTCCAATGTCAGAATCCAAGCTGAATGTAAGATCGACAAACGATTTTTAGGAAGGAAATTCTCATGACAGACCGTCCAATTATGACGACAAGCGCTGGTGCGCCAATTCCGGATAACCAGAATTCCCTTACCGCCGGCGAGCGCGGTCCGGTATTGTTGCAGGATTATCAGCTGCTTGAAAAGCTGAGCCATCAGAACCGCGAGCGTATTCCAGAGCGCGTTGTTCATGCAAAGGGTTGGGGTGCATTTGGCACGCTGACGATCACTGGCGATATTTCCAAATATACAAAAGCCAAGGCCTTGCAGCCCGGTGCCAAGACGCCAATGCTGGCGCGTTTTTCCACCGTTGCCGGTGAGCAGGGTGCTGCTGACGCCGAGCGCGATGTTCGCGGCTTTGCATTGAAATTCTACACCGAAGAAGGCAACTGGGATCTGGTTGGCAACAACACACCGGTTTTCTTTGTGCGTGATCCGCTTAAATTCCCGGATTTCATTCACACCCAGAAGCGTCACCCAAAGACCAATCTGCGTTCGGCAACGGCCATGTGGGATTTCTGGTCGCTTTCGCCTGAAAGCCTGCATCAGGTGACAATCCTGATGTCGGATCGTGGCCTGCCGACCGATGTACGCCACATCAACGGTTATGGCTCACACACCTATTCCTTCTGGAATGATGCTGGCGAACGCTACTGGGTTAAGTTCCACTTCAAGACTCTTCAAGGCCACAAGCACTGGACCAATGACGAAGCCGAACATGTGATTGGCCGCACGCGCGAATCCACGCAGGAAGACCTGTACACCTCTATCGATAAGGGCGAGTTTCCGAAGTGGAAAGTTCAGGTGCAGATCATGCCGGAACTCGACGCCGACAAGACGCCATATAACCCGTTTGATCTCACCAAGGTCTGGCCGCACGCTGACTATCCGCCAATCGATATTGGCGTGATGGAACTGAACCGCAATGCGGAGAACTATTTTACCGAGATTGAAAATGCGGCGTTCTCGCCATCCAATATCGTGCCGGGCGTCAGCTATTCGCCAGACAAGATGTTACAGGCACGCCTGTTCTCTTATGCGGATGCGCATCGTCACCGTCTTGGCACGCATTATGAAAGCCTGCCGGTTAATCAGCCGAAATGCCCCGTGCATCACTATCATCGCGATGGTCAGATGAATAGTTTTGGCGGCATCGCAACAGGCAATCCGGATGCTTATTACGAGCCGAATTCGTTCAATGGTCCTGTCGAGCAGCCATCTGCGAAAGAACCGCCGCTGCGCATTCAAGGCGAAGCCGACCGTTATAATCATCGCATTGGCAATGATGATTATTCGCAGCCACGGGCTCTGTTTAATCTGTTTGATGATGGACAGAAGGCCCGTCTGTTCTCAAACATTGCGGCAGCCATGGGTGGTGTGCCAGGCTTTATCGTCGAACGCCAGTTGGGGCACTTCAAGCTGATCCATCCCGAGTATGAAGCAGGTGTGCG
>NZ_NNRJ01000068.1 GCF_002252445.1 Brucella thiophenivorans | reverse complement strand
CAAGCTGATCCATCCCGAGTATGAAGCAGGTGTGCGTGCGGCATTGAAAAATGCGCATGGTTATCAGGCAAATACGATTGCGGTTAATGAGGAAGTGGATGCAGCAGAATAGCTGTAGACTTCTTCATTTTGTGAAAAGCCGGATGCCCCCGCTCCGGCTTTTTGCTTTTAGGAAGGCTTTTAAAAAAACGGTGTACTCTATTTGCCGATTGCCTTTTGCCATCAAGGAAGGCTATGCCCGACTTAATAAATATGCCCGGCACAAGAGATAAGAAGGACCAGCAATGCGGCTTGGTGGACGCCTACAGGCGGCAATTGAAGTTCTGAACGACATTGAAGTCGCCAAGCGACCGGCGTCCGACGCATTAAAGGATTGGGGCGCATCGCATCGTTTTGCCGGTGCTGGAGATCGTGCCGTTATCGGCAACATTGTTTATGATGCGTTGCGCCGTAAACTATCCATTGCCTGGCGCATGGATGCTGACGATGCACGCGCATTGGCCTATGGTGCGCTGGTCTCGGAAGGCGGCATGAATTTTGACTCCATTGATGCAGCGCTGGATGGGGATAAATTTGCGCCCGAACCCCTAGAGGCAGCGCCCTGTCAAGCATGGGTAACCCGCAATATTGCCGACGCGCCTGCTTATATCCGCGCAGATGTGCCGGAATGGTGTGTGCTTTCACTGGAAGAGTTGTTCGGCGAGCGCTGGGTGGACGAAGCGGCAGCGCTTGCCACGCGTCCCCCAGTTGATCTGCGCGTTAATCTGCTGAAAACAACGCCAGAAGCGGTTCTGGAGGCTTTGGAAAAAGCCGGTGCTGGCAAAGCGCCATTGCTCAATCAGGCTTTGCGCATTCCGCCTATCGAGGCTTTGGGTCGTCATCCGAATGTGCAGACGGATCAGGCGTTTCTTGATGGTGGGTTCGAAGTGCAGGATCTGGGTTCGCAGCTTGCAGCGCTTTTTGCCGGTGCAAAGCCCGGCGAACAGGTGCTGGATTATTGCGCAGGTGCAGGCGGAAAGACGTTGGCGCTGGCAGCGGCCATGCGCAACAGCGGTCAGGTCCATGCCTATGATGCTGAGCGCGCACGTCTTTCGCCCATGTATGACCGTTTGCAGCGGGCAGGGGTCCGCAACACGCAGGTGCATGGCGATCTTGATGCTCTGGCGCCATTGATCGAGCGCATGGACCTTGTGTTGACTGATGCACCTTGCACGGGTTCCGGCACATGGCGGCGCAGGCCGGATGCCAAATGGCGCCTGAATGACCAGCAGCTGGAGCGTCGCGTGCAGGATCAGCGCGAGGTGCTGGACGCCGCAAAGCATTATGTGAAGCCTGGCGGCAGGCTGGTTTATGTGACCTGCTCGCTCTTTGCCGAAGAAAATACGCGTCAGATCGAACGCTTCCTTGCCGAAAACAGCAACTTCACGGAAAGCGCACCAAAGGCGCTCTGGAAAGCTGTTACAGGCGATGCAATCCATTCAGAGCCGGTTTTTCCTGCTCATGGAGCTGTATTTTCTCCCTTGTCCATTGACACTGACGGATTTTATGTAAGTGTTTTGCAAAAGCACAATTAAGCTTGGGGGAGCTTAATGCCAGCGCATAGAGTTGCGGAACCGGATTTCAAACAACGTGTCGAGGAGAGCTTTGGTCGCCAGGCAGCGATGAAGCTCATCGGAGCCGATTTGACACGTTGTGAACCAGGCATTGTCGAAGTCGAAATGCCGTTTCGCGAAGAACTGACGCAACAGCATGGCATCCTTCACGCAGGAATAATTTCTGCAGCGCTCGATTCAGCCTGTGGTTACGCTGCACTCAGCCTCATGCCAACAGATGCTGCGGTGCTGACAATCGAGTTCAAGGTCAACCTGCTCGCCCCCGGCAGAGGTGACCGTTTTCTGTTTCGCGGCGAGGTTACCAAGCCCGGACGGACAATCATGGTCAGCGATGGACAGGCTTTTGCTGTCACCGACACAGAAGTGCGGCTTATTGCGACCATGACAGGCACAATGATGGTTGTTCAGGATCGCGAGGGGCTCAAGGGATGATCAAAACCATTGCAAGCAAACGACTTCTTTATGTGATGGCGACCGAGGCGGAATATGGCCCGTATCTCAGCTCGCTTTTTTTACCGCTGATGATCGGCGTTGGGCCGGTCGAAGCGTCAGTCAATCTGACACGTATACTGACTGTGCTCGAACAGCAGGGCGAATTGCCTGATCTGGTGGTTTCGATTGGCTCTGCCGGATCGGCAAAACTCACTCAAACCGAGGTGTTTCAGGTTTCATCAGTTGCTTATCGCGATATGGATGCTTCGCCTTTGGGCTTTGAGAAAGGCCGCACACCATTTCTCGATCTACCCATTACAAACGATCTGCATTGTCTTGTACCGGGACTGCCGAGAGCTTCTCTATCAACAGGGGCGAACATCGTGTCGGGCAAAGCCTATGACACAATTGATGCCGACATGGTTGATATGGAAACATTCGCTTGTTTGCGTGCCTGTCAGACCTTTGGTGTTGCTCTGATTGGCCTGCGCGGCATTTCCGATGGCGTGCGCGAATTAAGCCATATTGGCGACTGGACAGAGTATCTTCATGTCATCGATCAAAAGCTTGCCGGTGCTGTCGAGGATATGGAAGCTGCCATTCTGAATGGCGCGTTGTCTCTTCCTGACAAGGATATGTCAGTATAAGGCAAGTTTCTTCGTTTGTTTGTTGAAACGTGGCACTTCGTCCATTGCATTTTTGCCGCTTTTTATCTAGATGCTCGGCATGAGCACCACAGCAAATCCTGACACTATCCTTATCGTCGACTTTGGCAGCCAGGTCACGCAGCTTATTGCACGCCGCGTACGCGAGGCCGGAGTTTATTCTGAGATCGTTCCGTTTCAGTCTGCGGAAGATGCCTATAAGCGCATCAATCCGAAGGCAGTAATCCTGTCGGGTAGCCCACACTCGACAACGGACATTGGCAGCCCGCGCGCGCCACAGGCGATTTTCGAGACTGGAATTCCAGTTCTCGGCATCTGCTATGGCGAGCAGACCATGTGCGCCCAGCTGGGTGGCAAGGTCGAAAGTGGCCATGACCGTGAGTTCGGCCGTGCTTTCCTTGAAGTGCAAGAAGACAGTGCGCTGTTTGCTGGCGTTTGGGCAAAGGGTACACGTCATCAGGTCTGGATGAGCCACGGCGACCGCGTTACCGCACTTCCTGAAGGCTTTAAGGTTATTGGCACATCGCCCAATGCACCTTTCGCGGCCATTTCGGATGAGAAGCGCAAGTACTTTGCGGTTCAGTTTCATCCGGAAGTCGTGCACACGCCTGATGGTGCAAAGCTCATTCAGAACTTCGTTCACAACATCGTCGGTATCAAGCCAGACTGGACAATGTCTGCCTATCGCGAACAGGCTGTTGAAGCCATTCGCAAACAGGTCGGCAAAGGCAAGGTCATTTGCGCGCTCTCCGGTGGTGTTGATTCATCGGTTGCAGCCCTTCTGATCCACGAAGCCGTTGGCGATCAGCTCACCTGTATCCTCGTTGACCATGGTTTGATGCGCAAAAACGAGGCTGCGGATGTGGTGGCCATGTTCAGAGAACATTATAACCTGCCGCTCATTCTCGTGAATGCGCAGGACCGCTTCATCGGCGCTCTCGAAGGCGAAATCGATCCGGAAAAGAAGCGTAAAACCATTGGCCGTCTGTTCATCGAAGTTTTCGAAGAAGAAGCCAATAAGCTCGGCGGCGCAGATTTCCTTGCGCAGGGCACGCTTTATCCAGACGTTATCGAAAGCGTTTCGTTTACTGGCGGACCTTCGGTCACGATCAAGTCGCACCACAATGTTGGCGGCTTACCAGAGCGCATGAACATGCAGCTTGTCGAACCATTGCGCGAACTCTTCAAAGACGAAGTGCGCGTTCTGGGTAAGGAGCTTGGTCTTCCTGACAGTTTTATCGGTCGTCATCCGTTCCCTGGTCCGGGTCTGGCGATCCGTTGTCCGGGTGGCATCACGCGCGAAAAGCTTGAAATCCTGCGCGAAGCCGATGCGATTTATCTCGATGAAATCCGTAAGGCTGGTTTGTACGATGCAATCTGGCAGGCTTTCGCGGTTCTGCTTCCGGTCCAGACCGTGGGCGTCATGGGTGATGGCCGTACCTATGAATTTGTCTGCGCGCTACGCGCCGTGACTTCGGTCGATGGCATGACGGCAGACTTCTACCACTATGATATGAACTTCCTTGGCAATGCGGCCACCCGCATTATCAACGAGGTACGCGGCATCAATCGCGTTGTCTATGATGTGACATCGAAGCCTCCGGGCACGATCGAGTGGGAATGATTCGCGCCTACCCAGATGCCGCCGATAGCCGCCTATCTCCCTCTATAAAGCACTGAAAATAAACATTTTTCTTTCCGCCGTCTTTCGCCGTCAATCGCCGAGCCAGCCTCGCGATCGACGGCGGAGCTGACGGTATGGGGCGTCTTGTGACATCGCGGAATTGCATATACCGTCATGGCTTAGAGAGCTTGTGACGGTATTTTTTTGACCCTTATTCCATTGAGAATAAAGGAAAATTTGCCGACAGGGTTGGTCGATTTCGGCCTGACGGTATTTTCAGGGGCTCTCTGGCGTTTTTTGAACGATCTAGGAGGGTCCGATGCTTACCGATGCGGCAATCAAAGGGCACTGTTACTTTAACGTGAGTGCCGACGTAA
>NZ_NNRJ01000067.1 GCF_002252445.1 Brucella thiophenivorans | reverse complement strand
AGTTACGTCGGCACTCACGTTAAAGTAACAGTGCCAGAAAAAATAGAGCGGTTCCAATCGCTTAAATTCAAGCGGAACCGCTCTAACCGATCTGAACAAGCTCTCTTGAGAGCTTGTTCATGCTTTCAGCACCGTTTTTAGTGATCAGAAACTGTTCTTCGATCATCAGCGCGCCAAGCCCATTGGCGTAAAACGGGGTTTCAAGCGCCAGCACCATGTTTGGTGCAATCAGCATTTCATTGCTGGCAGAGATAAACGGCCATTCTTCAACACCAACGGCCGCACCCACCGAATGGCCAAAATGGCCGCGATAATATTCGCTGAAACCGCGCTTACGCATGATGCCAAGCATTGCTGCATGGACATCGCAGAACCGCGTACCGGGCTTTAACAGTGCTTCGCCCACCGCAAAGCTTTCCTGCAACACCTTGTAGATCTCGCTGGCAAGCGGATCGGGTTTGCCGCAGACATAAGTGCGCGCACCATCCGAAGAATAACCGCTAATGAGCGTGCCGACGTCGGCTTTCACAAGATCACCTTCTTTTAGCTCGGCCTTTATGTCCTGAAGATCAGGGCCAACTGAAATATAGGCCCAGTTCCCGGAAAGCCCCTGACCATTCGCGCTTGCAGCCTGTGTGGCTCCTTCCAGCCAAGAGGCTGAAAGCGCACTCAGGCTGGAACCACGTCGGGCGGTGTTCAGCATATTTTCCAGCCCGATTTCTGCATAATGGGCTGCATTTCGCAGATATTCGATTTCGCGAGCATTCTTGATAAGGCGCAGGCGTTTGACGAGAATGGAAGCATCCTGCCAATCAACCAAAGGGAGCGCTCTTTTGAGAGCCGCAAAATCAGCCGCTGGCATGAACTCCAGATCAACACCGATCTTTGCATTGGAAAGCCCATGCTCTGCCAGCAGATCACCTAAAAGCCTGAAAGCTGCATCCTGATCAAATGTCTCAGCGCGCGGACCAACATTATTTGCCTGCCTGTAGGCCACATTGATATCTTCAATTGTTCTGGCATTTTCGACGCTTACCATATCGATCCAGATACGATGGGTGCGGAAGTCAATTGTTTCGCTCAGATGCGCTGCACCCGCATAAGCATGATCGCTGATAACCGCTGCAAGTTTTGCCTTTTCATCGGCTGGCACCAGCGCAATTGCCGAACCCGCCCGACGGCACTGTTACTTTAACGTGAGTGCCGACGTAACTTGGTCTTTGACGTAA
>NZ_NNRJ01000066.1 GCF_002252445.1 Brucella thiophenivorans | reverse complement strand
GCTGATATTTACGCGCAGGTTAACGTAACAGTGCCCGCCCGACCCCACATCGTCGCAACACCGGCTGAAACACCAGTCGCATAGCGGAAGTTTTCGGGCTGAAACAGCGCAAGCGCATCAAGCCCTTCTGCCCCAAGAAGAGACTGTGTTCTGACGCGATCGATCTGGCTCATCAAATTCTCTCGATGCAATGGTTGGGTGGCTGCATCTGCGCAGGCCATTATTTTTTTGTCGCTTATATAGAACTGAGCCGCCTCATAACGCAATTTTTGCAGCGCAATGGCTATCAAGCTATCGTGAAGCATAAATCGTCTACCAATTTTGTTTATTATAGAATAATCTTCTAAAGAATCCTCGTATGGTCTGACTGCGCCGCTTATCGTTGTTCTAGCGGTCGCTGTATAACCTGTATCAACTGAGGGCTTTATAGCGACCTCGAAGCAGGAGAATAAAATGAGCGGTTTGACCATTCGCAATCGCAAAATGAAGCTGAGCAACTGGGGCCTGACGACAGCGCTGAGCGTTGCGCTGGCATTCGGCTCGTTCGCTCAGGCTCATGCGCAGCAAGGCAACCCGGACGCCACCATCAATATCGGGTCGCTCTACGAGCCGCAGAACCTCGATAACACTGCAGGCGCAGGTCAGGGCATCAACGAAGCTTTCAACGGCAATGTCTATGAAGCGCTGTTCCGCCTGGACGACAATGGCAAAGTTGAGCCGGTTCTTTCCAAGGACTACACGGTCAGCGACGATGGTTTGACTTACACGTTCAAGCTTCAGCCGGGTGTAAAATTCCACTCTGGCGCGCCACTGACCTCGAAGGACGTCAAGTTCTCCATCGAGCGTGTTGCAGCGCCTGAATCCAAAAGCTCGCGCAAAAGCAGCCTCAAGACCATTACAGGCGTCGAAACGCCAGATGATGAAACTGTTGTTGTGAAGCTTTCATCGCGCTCGATCTCGCTCCCTTACAATCTCAGCTATGTCTGGGTTGTGAATGATGAAGCGACCGATTTCCAATCGAAGGAAGATGGTACCGGACCTTACGCGCTGGAAGACTGGCGCCGCGGTTCATCGCTCGCGATCAAGCGCTTTGACGATTACTGGGGCACCAAGCCGAAAAACGAAGAGGTTGTCTTCCAGTATTTCACCGACGCAAGCGCGCTTAACAATGCGCTTCTGACGGGTTCGGTAGACATTATCACTTCGGTTCAAAGCCCGGATTCGCTGGCTCAGTTCAAGGACAATCCTGATTTTACCGTCAGCGAAGGCAAGTCCACGACCAAGCTGCTGCTTGCCTATAACGACCGAATTGCGCCCTTCGACAATGTGAAGGTACGCAAGGCACTGGCGCGTGCTATCGACGACAAGAAGCTGCTGAATGCTGTCTGGGGCGATTATGGCACACTGATCGGCTCGTTCGTTCCGCCAACAGATCCCTGGTATGTCGATCTGACGGGTGTAGATGCCTATAATCCTGAAAGCGCGAAAGAGCTTTTGAAGGAAGCTGGTTATCCCGATGGCTTCACTTTCACCATTGATACGCCGAATTATGACCCGCACCCAATTGCCGCGCAGTTTATCCAGAGCGAACTGGCCAAGATCGGTGTGAAGGTGAATATCAATGTGATCACGGCCAATGAATGGTACACAAAGGTCTATAAGGCGCATGATTTTCAGGCAACCTTGCAAGAGCATGTGAACCACCGCGATATCGTGTTCTATGGCAATCCAGATTTTTACTGGGGCTACAACAATCCGAAGGTCGTTGATCTCATTAAGGAGGCCGAAGCCAGCACTACGACTGACGAACAGACAGCGAAGCTGACCGAAGCCAACAAGATCATTGCAGAAGACGCAGCCAGCAACTGGTTCTACCTCTATCCGCAGATCGTGGTTTCTAAAAAGTCAGTCAGTGGCTATCCGCTCAATGGTTTGAATTCGCAGTTCTTTGCCTATGATATTACAAAGGCCGCTGAATAATCAGCTGTCCATAATCGAGAACTGATACTCGACACAGAGCGCCGCCTGAATTATTTTCCGGCGGCGTTATCGCATTCTGAGTGGCCAAAAACTGCTCCCTCGTGCCTGAGAGGTATTCGCCATTCTTGCCTATATCCTGCGCCGTTCGGCCATTCTGTTCGTTTCGGTATTCATCGCAGCTATCGTTCTGTTTTTGCTGTTGCGCCTTTTGCCGGGCGATCCGGCCAATGCGCTTGTGTCGGTTGGTGCCGATGCGGCACAGATCGAAGCAGCCCGCAAACAGGTCGGTTCCGATCTGCCGCTTTATCAGCAGTTCACGCAATTTATCGGCTCGCTTGTCCGCTTTGATCTTGGCAATTCCTTTGTCAGCGGCGCGCCTGTTCTGACCGAAATTGGCAAACGCCTGATCGTGACGTTGCCGCTCACATTAATGGCATTTGTACTGGCAATTATCATCGCAGTACCACTCGGTATCCTGTCGGTTGTGCGTCAAAAAAGCTGGTATGGCTCCATCATTTCCGTTGTTTCGCAGCTTGGCATTGCCGTGCCGGTTTTCTGGATTGGCATTCTGCTGGTCTGGGTCTTTGCAGTGAAACTGCGCATGTTTCCATCGGGCGGTTTTCCATCACGTGGATGGCAATCCGCACCTGCTGCATTTCAATCGCTGACATTGCCTGTCATCACCATCGCGATTGTCATGTCAGCATCGCTGATCCGCTATGTTCGCTCGGCAACGCAGGACGTTTTGGGCAGCGACTATCTGCGCACGGCACGCGCGCTGGGTTCCACGTTCTCGCAAGCGCTGATCCGTCACGGCATTCGCAATGGCGCGGTTCCGGTAATTTCAATCCTCGGCATCGAACTCGCATCAACGCTTCTCGGCGCTGTGGTGGTAGAACGTGTTTTCTCGCTTCCGGGCCTTGGTTCGATGCTGCTTTTGGGTATTGAACAGCGTGATTACCCCAATGTGCAAGGCGTCCTGTTCGTCTCGACGCTTCTGGTTCTTCTGATGGGCTTTGCTGCCGATTTGGTGCAACGTTTGATCGATCCGCGATTGCGCAGCCGGTCTGCGGGAGGCCGCGCATGAGCAGCATCACCACATCTTCGCAACGTTTCCGATTGCCTTGGCCGCTCGTAGTCGGCGGTATTCTTGTTGGCATTCATGTCGTTGTTGCACTGCTTACCCTGTTCTGGACGCCTTATGGCCTCGGCGACATGGTTGGCGGACGGCTGACAGCCCCTTCGTGGGCGCACTGGGCAGGCACAGATCGCCTCGGTCGTGATTTGATGACACAGATCATGATTGGCTCACGCATCGCACTGATTGTCGGGCTTGGCGCTGTTGCGATCAGCGCTGTGATCGGCGTGACCATCGGCGTTCTGGCTGCTTTTGCGACGCAGACGCTCGACGATATGCTGGCAGCGACGCTCGATATTCTGATCGCTTTTCCGACATTGCTACTGGCCATGCTGATCGTCGCTTCAAGCGATGGTGCAAGCCTTTCTACAGCCATTCTCGCAATCGGCATTGCTGGTGCTGCAATTGTTGCAAGACTGACCCGCATTCTGGCAAAGCGTGTTCTGGCGATGGATTATGTCACAGCGTCGCGCATATCCGGCACTTCGTGGCTCGGTGTTGTTCGTATCCATGTGCTGCCGAACATCTGGCCGACACTGATTGTCAATTTCGCACTCCTGTTCGGACTAGCCGTGATTGCCGAAGCTTCATTGTCTTATCTTGGGCTTGGCGCGCCACCACCAAACGCCTCCTGGGGGCGATTGCTGCAGGAAGCGCAGGCTTCGGTTTATACAGCTCCCTTCGGTGCAATCGCACCGGGTCTGGCGCTCGTTTCACTCGTCATCGGGCTTAATCTTTTTGCAGATGGCTTGCGCGATGTGGCCGATCCAACGCGGAGGAGGCAACGATGAGCCCATTGTTGAACGTCGAAAATCTTGAGATCGAAACAGCAGGCCGCGTTCTCGTTTCTGGCGTGTCTTTTTCGGTTGCGCAGGGCGAACGCGTCGGCCTGATCGGTGAATCCGGCTCCGGCAAATCACTGACCGCATTGGCCGTCATGGGACTGCTTGCGGACGGAATGAAAGCAAGCGGCTCTATCACGCTCCAAGGCCATCAGATTATCGGGGCGCGTGATCGTGCGCTTGTTCCGCTGCGTGGGCGAAGCGTCGCCGCCGTCTTTCAGGAACCGATGACCGCGCTCGATCCGCTGATGCGCATCGGCAAACAGGTGGCCGAAGTGGTGCAGCGCCGTGCGTCGCGCGATGGCCGCAAGCTTGGCAAAGCGGAACTCGAACGCGAGGTTATTGCGCTCCTGGATCGCGTATCCCTGCCGGAACCGACCCGCATCGCCAGCTCATGGCCTCATGAGATTTCGGGCGGCCAACGCCAGCGCGCAGCAATTGCCATGGCACTTGCCTGTCGGCCAAAACTGCTGATCGCTGACGAGCCGACAACCGCGCTCGATGTCACGACGCAGGCGGAAATCCTCAAATTTCTTGAGCAACTCGTTCGCGATGAAGGCATGGGCCTATTGTTCATCAGCCATGATCTGCCGGTCGTTGCTAGCATCGCCGAACGCGCACTCGTACTCAGGCATGGCAATTTAATCGAGCAGGGACCAGTGACATCGCTTTTTGCCAATCCAGTTGAGGATTACACCAAGGGACTGGTTGCTGCAGCGCGTGCCTTCGACGATGCATTGGAGGTGGCACGATGAGCCTCATTGATCTTTCCAACGTATCTTTTGCCTATAGCGGCGGCAAAACCGTTCTCCATGGCATCGATCTCACACTTGAGAGCGGCAGCAATCTTGGCATCGTGGGTGAATCAGGTTCCGGTAAGACAACCATGCTCAAACTGCTGCTGGGATTGCAGGTTGCAACGTCCGGCGATGTGAATTTTCGTGGCCAGAAGCTCAACATCAAAGACCGCAGCTTTATGCGCGGTTTTCGTCGTTCTGTGCAGGCAGTGTTTCAGGATCCTTATTCCTCGCTCGATCCGCGCCAGCGCGTGTTCAACATCATTGCTGAACCGCTGCGCTCGCTGAAAATCGAGACGGACATATCGCAGGCTGTCGCCCAAGCACTGACTGCGGTCGATCTGCCAGAAGATGCAGCAACACGTTATCCGCATGAGTTTTCCGGCGGTCAGCGTCAACGTATCGCGATTGCGCGTGCAATTGTGGCCAATCCTGCCCTGATTATTGCCGATGAAGTGGTGAGTGCGCTCGATCTTACCACGCGTGCGCGTATCATCGATCTCATGCGGACATTGTCCGAACGCACGACTTTCGTGGTCGTTTCGCATGATATCGCACTTGTGGCTTTGCTTTGTGAGCGGCTGATTGTGCTCGAAAAAGGCCGAATTGTCGAACAGGGCAATACGCGCGATATTCTTGCCAGTCCGCAACATGCCTATACAAGAAAACTACTGACAAGTTTGCCGCGAATGCCAAAAGTAGATGCGCTTTAGAGCGCGTTTTGATCTGATTGTTTGTTTTAACACCCATCTTTTTCGAAAGCCGTTTCACACTTTTCGGATGCGCTTAAAAAAACACTGCCAACTCGTTACGAATTTCTTATTTCTATTCAATCACCTCTGGAAAGAGGCCATGATAATTCCTATGATAGAAATCCAATTCTTAAATTCCGAGGACAGTTTTGTTATTTGAAATCGTGACGGTGGTATTGCTGACAGTCCTCAACGGCGTCCTTGCAATGTCGGAACTTGCAGTTGTTTCCTCCCGTCCCGCAAGATTGCGCGTCCTCGCCGATAAAGGCAGCCTTGGTGCCCGGATGGCGATCGAACTGTCTGAAAACCCTGGCCGATTTCTATCCACTGTCCAGATCGGTATCACGCTGGTGGGTATTCTTTCCGGTGCTTTTTCTGGTGCAACACTCGGCGCACGCTTAAGCGGATGGTTGCTCAGTCAGGGCATCTCACCCGCACTTGCCGATGCACTTGGCGTGGGCTCTGTGGTCGTATTGATCACCTATCTGTCGCTCATTGTCGGCGAATTGGTGCCAAAGCAGATTGCTCTGCGCGAACCGGAAGTCATTGCAAGCCGTGTCGCCCCAACAATGAAAATGCTTTCTAAAGCGGCAGCACCGCTTGTTTGGCTCTTGGATAACTCTGGTCGTCTCGTTCTGAGGCTGCTCGGCCAGTCTGGGAAATTAGGCGATGGCGTGACGGATGAGGAAATTAAATCCGTCTTGGCAGAAGCGCATAGCGCCGGTGTCATTGAAACCGAAGAATCGCGCATGATTGCAGGCGTCATGCGTCTGGCTGACCGCACCGCACGCGGCATGATGACTCCGCGCCTTGATGTGGAAATGATTGATATCAGCGACAGTTTTGAGGAAATTCGCGAGCAATTGCAGCATAGCAGCCGCTCGCGTCTTCCTGTACGCGGTGAAAACTCCGACGAAGTCATCGGCGTTTTACAGGTACGCGATTTCTTCAACCAGCTTTCGTTAAAAGGTATCGTCGATGTCCGCGAAATCGTGAAAGATGTACCGGTCGTCTCTGATTTTTCAGACGCGCTTGATGTTGTTGAAGCCATCCGCGGCACGCCCACTCACATGGTTCTGGTCTATGATGAACATGGTCATTTCGAAGGCCTCATCACCGCAGGCGATGTGATGGAAGCCATCATCGGCGCGATGCAGGAAGATCACATCGAAGAACTGGCGATTGTTCGCCGAAATGACGGCTCCTATCTGGTCTCCGGATGGATGCCGATCGACGAGTTTTCGGCATTTTTACATTTTGAAGTCGAGGAAGATCCCGAATACAGCACCGTAGCGGGCCTTGCGCTTGAAGAGTTCAAACACCTGCCGGAAGTCGGTGAAACTTTCGTCAAAAATGGCTGGATTTTCGAAGTTGTCGATCTTGATGGACGCCGTATCGATAAGCTGCTCGTATCTGCAGAACACCCAATCGACGAATGATGGCTATCTACCTCAATTGACGTAAAAATTGCCGACGAGAATGATCAGAGCAAATGCACCAGCATATGCGACCCAAAACATGTCACTTTCAACGAAGCGTCTGAAGGCCATTCTCTCGTAATCTTTATTGGTCATCGCTTTATCCGCCATGCGGGAAATTCGCCCGCCGCGCTCCCAATATTTAATATGATATTAATAGTCAAGTTTATTTAGCGTTATATTACACATGCTTTATTGAGTTCTCTAAAATGTGAACAGGAGGCAATATCCACGACACCCATTGAATGATTGAAATGTCCTGCTGCTTTGAAAATTAAACCCGCATATGACCAAAAAACATTGCGGCATAGCTCCAATTCATGAAAAGAGTTGAGACATACCCTTCTTCCTGCAAGAATTCGCAGACACCGAAATCACCTGCTAAGGACCAGTGAATGAACGAGAATTTGGTGTCTGTGGATGAGGATCAGGAACGCGCACGTGTGGCCTGGCTCTATTTCATCGGCGGCCAGACCCAGCAGGAAATTGCCCAGCGTCTTAATATCACCCGTCTCAAGGTCAACAAGATCATCGGTCAGGTGCGAGAGTCGGGGCAAATACAAGTCAGTGTCAGCCTGCCGCTCGTGGATTGTATCGAGCTCGCGGAAAAAGTCGCTACACGCTATGGCCTTGCAGAGGTGGTTGTGGTTCCTGATCTTGATGATTATCTGGAGCAGAAGCGCGTTATTGGTGAAGCCGCAGGCGCGATGACCAGCGAATTAATTTCAGGGCGCGATATGGGCGTGGGTATAGCCTCCGGTCGCACACTCAGCTTCGCCGTAAGAAGCTTGAGAGCACGGCCAAAGCCTGAAAGCTGGGTGGTTGGTTTGACCGGCGGCGTGACGAGCGGCTCCTCCACCAATACGTTTGAAGTCGCAACCGCATTTGCGCGTGCGCTTGGTGTTGAATGTCACTATCTCACCGCACCCATCTATTGTGCCAACAGAGAAAGTCGCGATGCTATCCTGCTAAGCGACGAACTCACGGACGTTTTAGCGAGAACGGAAATTGCAGATATTGGCCTCGTCTCCTGCGGCTCGCTCACATCCGAGACGTCACTCACGCATATCAGGGTCGTGAAAGATAATCTCGACGCTGTACTGAGACTTGGTGCAGTTGGGGAGTTTCTAGGATATTTTCTTGATGCTCAGGGCAAACCAATCGATCATTTTCTCAATGATTCAATCATTGCCCTGCCGCCTGATAAGCTTAAACTCAAGCCTGCATCTATTCTGGTGTCAGGTGGATTAAACAAGATACCGATTATTCGCGCCATTCTGCGCGGCGGCTATGTCAATCGTCTCGTTACCAATGAAGGCGTGGCTCGCGCATTGCTGCAAGGTCCGCGTTAAACACTTATCAAAAACGTGTTAACCCCGACCCACAAATGGCATTTTTGTTGCCATCACCGTCATGGTCAACACATTGGCATCAAGCGGGAGACTTGCCATATACACAACCGCATTGGCTACATGCACTGGATCTATCGTTGCTTCAGCGGCATAATTGCCATTGGCCTGAATAACCCCGGTTGAAATTGTTTGCGTCATGTCACTTGCCGCATTTCCAATATCAATCTGGCCACAGGCAATATCAAAATCACGACCATCCAGCGCCGTGGACTTGGTAAGTCCCGTAATCGCATGCTTGGTAGCGGTATAAGGCGCCGAATTAGGGCGTGGCGTAGTAGCTGAAACAGACCCATTATTAATGATGCGCCCACCGCGTGGGTTCTGCGCTTTCATAATGCGGAACGCATGTTGCGTGCACAAAAATGCACCTGTCAGATTAGCCCCCACAATTCTATTCCAGTCTTCGAAACTTATATCTTCGAGCGCAACACCCGGAACAAAAACACCAGCATTATTGACCAGCAGGTCAAGCCGTCCAAATTTTTCGACAATCGCATCAAAAAGATTGCGCACGGCGACAGGGTCGCTGACATCGGCTGCAATAGCGTGAAAACTCCCTCCGCCATCCACTGCAAGCGCCTTGGCTGTATTGTCCAAAACGTCGATACGGCGCCCTGAAATCACAACCTCATAGCCTTGTGCCCCAAGCGCCTTGGCTATTGCACGCCCCACACCCGTGCCGCCGCCTGTCACCAGTACTATCGCGCCATTTCGTATAATCGATCCCTCACCCATTTCGGCTCTCCTTCCCCTACCAATCGCTTATCCTTACAATAATTAGCCATATTCAGAAAGAAACACGTGCATGCTCCGTTCAAGTAACCCTTGGATAGATCAATAGTGTTATAAAGCTGGCTCAAGGGGAACAAGAAGCAGGTTGTCATGGTACGTAAAAAACCGCCAAATGAAAGGCGCAGCGAAGAGCGACAGCAAACGCGACTTAGGTCTGGCAAGATCGTAAGTCTTGACGGGCGTTTTATTATCGAATGCCAGTTTAGAGATATCGCGCCACATGGAGCGCGATTGAGAACAACGGATGTGCCCAATTTACCAGAGCGTTTCTGGCTGTTCGACGATTTTTATGGCCGCGCTTTATTGGCGCAAGTTGCCTGGCGTGCCAACAGCGAAATCGGTGTACAGCTCATAAATGATGTGACTGTTCCGCCTCTGAACGAGGAACGACTGAGCCAGCTTGCTGGCAAATATTACTCTCTCTGAGCCGTTGCCTGCTGCCCTGACGGGGTAGCACCGCCACGCATGTTCATTGCGCGGATTTCAGCAGCCGAAATATAGTTGAACTGCTCGACCAGAATATCCTTGATCACCGGCTCGGGAAAACGCGAATTGATGTCTGCAATGATTGACGCGCGAACATCCTCAAAACTAACTTTCTCAACTTCTTTCGTATCCGAATAACTACCGTAAAATTTGCGAAATATCTCATCAGTGATGAAATATTCGAGCGGTACAGTCAACTTCTTACGGATATTGGTATCGACCGTGTAAACCAATTGAGTCACCACATAGCCGGCAACCGATCCATTGGTGATGATCGGCACGCTCATGACATCGGTCTTCACGTAATCAAGCCCGCCAAAGCCACCCGGCGATGCTGCGACCTCGTCAGAAGGGTTGCCACCCTTCTGAACAGCAAAATACAGCGAGCCTAAAGCGACGGCACAGATCCACAGACCAATGGCGATAATGCGGATCATCGAACGTGACCAAGCCTTGCGCTTTGGCGGCTGTAAGTGCCATCGGCATCCTGCGTTTCAAGCGCACCGCGAATAAGATCAGCAAGCTCGCCAACCGCGCGCAGGTGAAGTTGCAGCGCTTCGCAATTCTTTTCGAGCTTCTGTTTAAGGCTGTCGAGCAGCGGCTGCAAACCCTTCATCATGCTTGGTCCTGCAAGGTCTGAAGCCTTGGTCATCGCCTTGTTGAAATCATAAAGCCCACGGCTTTTGCGCGCATTAATTTCAGCGAGATCTGGATTGCCGCCTTCAAGCAGAAGGCGCGTTTCGGTATCGATCACATCTTCAAGATGTTTGATCGCCCGTACAACCGGCTTCAACGCAGCTTCCTGTTCGGCGTTTTGAACCGGATTGGCTAAAATCTGGCTCTGTTCTGACAGGCTAATTTCGGAGGGCACTGTTACGTTAACCTGCGCGTAAATATCAG
>NZ_NNRJ01000065.1 GCF_002252445.1 Brucella thiophenivorans | reverse complement strand
ACGCTTCTAACTGACTGAAAACTTTGCGACACAACCCCGCTCCATGGAGAATATTACCACAGTTGGGCTCGATTTGGCCAAATCCGTTTTTCAGGTTCACGGTATTACCGAAGAAGGAGCCGTGATCGTGCGCCGGGCACTGCGTCGTTCACAGGTGCTGAACTTCTTTCGCAAGTTGCAGCCTTGCCTCGTGGGCATGGAAGCCTGTGGCAGTGCGCATTATTGGGCTCAGGAAATCCAGGCCTTGGGGCATACGGTTCGGCTGATGCCGCCGGTTTACGTGAAGGCCTATCTCAAACGCAACAAAACTGACGCGGCAGATGCCGAAGCGATCTGCGAAGCAGTTACGCGGCCCACCATGCGCTATGTTCCGGTAAAAACGCGGGATGAACAATCTGCCGGAATGGTGCTCAAGGCACGCGATTTGCTCATTCGTCAACGTACCCAGACGATCAATGCCTTAAGAGCTCACCTCGCCGAACTGGGTATCGTCAGGGCGACCGGTCTGGTCGTAATAATGAGCCTTGCTGCGATAGTACGCGACAACAATGAGAAAAGATGAGAGCGCTCGACGCCTGACGACCATTCCAGGCGTCGGTCCGATTATCGCCGCGACGGTTCCAGCAGTTGTACCAGATCCCACCGGTTTCCGAACCGGGCGAGATTTTGCTGCCTGGATTGGTTTAACCCCACGTACGCATTCCCGCGGAGGCAAAGAGCGGATAGGGTCGATCTCAAAGCGTGGTAACCAGCAACTTCGAACACTACTTGTCGCTGGAGCGACGTCAGTCCTCAAGCTCGCTCGTCGTGGCCTCCAGCCATCACCATGGATAGCGGCCATGATGTTACGCCGCCCGTTCAAAGTTATCGCGGTCGCACTCGCAAACAAGATCGCTCGCATTATCTGGGCGCTTCTTGTTCGTGGCGACACCTATCGAGGAGAGAAGATGATCGAACAGCCCTAGAGATACGAATTTCCGACCGACCAGTCGGAAAGGCAGGCAAGATGCCAATTGTGATGACCCAACGGGACGATATCCCGAAGCAACTCAGACCGTAATATAGCAGGCGCGTCATAACGCGAGAAGCTGATTAGGCGATTTGCTCCGCGGATCTCATCGTGGCCATGGCTGAAAGGCCAGAAAACAGGACGGACATATGACTGCACCGTCCTTATTTGGGAAATGCACGATGAAAGATCTTGCCAAGCGGGCCGTTCCACATATGCTATATTGGGACGGTACCGGGCTGGTGATGGCTTACAAACGGCTGGAGGATACGAGCTTCACCTGGCCTGCCGTCAGAGACGGATTGATGACGTTGAACCATGCGCAGTTCGAGGCGCTTTTTTCCGGGCTCGACTGGCGCAAAGTCAAGGCTCTGGAAGTCAGAACGCCAGCTGCGGCAGAATGAATCAAGTATCTGGATTTACGTGTTTTTACGGGGTTCTGATGGTATCTTTGGCCTATGCAGATTACTCCCGCCCTTGATCTTTCAGCCAATCCTGCCGCGCAACGCGCGGCGGTTCTGGCATTGATGGAAGAGGTTGCGGTGCTGAAGGATATCACTCGGCGGCAAGAGCATCTGATCGCCGAACTCAACCACGCTTTGCATGGAAAACGGTCTGAAAAGCTGTCAGAAGACGAGCGGCAGTTAGCATTCGAGGATCTGTCCATCGCGCTCGCGGAAGTCGAGGCAGAGAAAGAAGCGCGCTCCAATAAAGCGAGCGACGGAACGACGAGGCCAGCTCCCAGACGCACCATCGGCAATTTGCCTGCTACATTGCCGCGTATTGAAGCGATTATCGAACCGGACAGCCTGATTTGCCCCTGCGGGTGTGGCGTGCTGCATAAGATCGGTGAAGATCGCAGCGAGCGTCTCGACATCGTGCCGGCGCAGTTACGCGTCATCGTTACCGTCCGCCCGAAATATGCCTGCCGGATTTGTACCGACGGGGTGACCCAAGCAAGTGCTCCGGCGCACGTGATCTCCGGTGGTCTGCCCACGGAAGCAACGCTGGCCCATGTCCTGGTCAGCAAGTATGCGGATCATTTGCCATTGTATCGCCAGAGCCAGATACTGGCACGGGCAGGTCTTGATCTGCACCGCGCCGTTCTGGCTGATTGGGTCGGCAAGGCTGCGTTCCACCTGAAACCGGTGGTCGACCGACTGGCCGCTCATCTGAAGCGGTCTGGCAAGCTGTTTATGGATGAAACCACCGCCGCGGTGCTGGATCCGGGGCGTGGGACAACGAAGACCGGATATTTGTGGGCACTGGCCCGCGATGACAGGCCATGGGGCTGCGAGGACCCGCCCGGTGTAGTCTATTTCTACGCCCCAGGTCGCGCGGGTGAGAATGCCGAAGTCTTCCTGAGCGGTTTTGACGGCATTCTGCAGGTCGATGGCTATCAGGGGTACAATCGGCTGACCAAACTTTCTCGAAAGGGTGGCAGTCCCATTCGGGTGGCCTATTGCTGGGCGCATGCAAGGCTCAAGCTGAAGGAGGTCTTCGACCGCGACGGCTCTGAGATCGCTGCCGAAGGCCTGCGCCGGATTGCGGAGTTCTACGCTATCGAGGCTGATATACGCGGCATCTCACCTGGCCAGCGCCTGTCTGCCCGCCAGACCCGCACCGCGCCCCTGGTCGCCGCCTTCCGTGAATGGCTTCAGACACAGCGTTGCAAGGTATCCGCCAAATCCCGTCTGGGAGAAAAGCTCACCTATATCCATAACCAATGGGAAGGCCTGCAAACCTTCTTAACGGATGGGAGCGTAGAGATCGACTCCAACAGGGTTGAAAACCTTATCCGGCCTATCGCTCTCAATCGCAAGAATGCGCTCTTTGCAGGTCACGACGAAGGCGGCATCGCTTGGGGCCGCATCGCTTCGCTGATCGAAACCTGCAAAATCAACGATGTCGAACCCTTTGCTTATCTCAAAGCAACACTCACTGCTATCGCAGCCGGGCATCCCCAAAGCTGCCTCGACGACCTGCTCCCATAGAACTTTAATACGTCAAGCTAAGAAACATGTGCAACGCAGCGAACGCTTACGCAAAGACTTGAAATGGCGATTGATTGTCGTTGGCGAATTGGTTCTTGCGGATCATGTGAGCCACTTCGATCCCTGCAATGGCTGTGGCGGAATGGAATGCCTTGAAGCCCATCATCGGTTGGGTGATCCGCTTGATAAACCTGTGGTCGTGTTTAAGGATATTGTTGAGATATTTGATCTGGCGGATTTCAATGATCTCGCGGTACCGCTGATTTTCAGGATTGTGTTAACAGCCTGCAGCCCGGCCAGATTGACTCCGCTCTTGTCAATGACAACCTTCTCCGGAACGCCATCGGTTACGATCACCTTTTTGAAAACCCGACGCGAAGCAGCCAGATCCCGCCGCTCTTACAACCTGAAATCAAGGGTTTGGCCGTAGCGATCTGCGATGAGTAGCGAACGACCCAACGGTTCAAAGTCGTATGGTCGACAGTGATACCTCGTTCAGCTAAAATTTCCTAAAGGTCGCGGTAGGAAACCGGATAGCGCAAGTAAAAGAAAACGGCGTGAAGGATGACAGTTTTAGGAAAATGTGCTCCTTTGAAATCGACCGTCATCAGAATCTGCCTTATTCAATTCTACGCAATAACTGTGACATAGCTCAGCAGATGTGAAAATTTGCAACACAACCTTTCAGGGACGTGTAGGAAATTACACGTCCCGTCAAAAACTTATAGATAAAGCGCAGATCAAGATGAATTTACTGTCACATGAGATATCGAAGCACCGTATCTTTCCATTCCCGATGACAGATTAATTTTTCATCCTCGAATGCCTCCAGCTTAGCTTCCAGATAAAAATTTTCAGCATCACAAGTCATATTGGTAGTAAGATCAATTCGCGTCATCCAGCCTTCCCGACCAAGAGTGAATGATTGCACGATGCGGCCCTGTGCACTGAGGGGGTCGTGGTCATTAATCAACATTTCACGCGTGAGCGAATGGTCAACAAGTGTGTCAATGTCGTCAAATCGGAAGATACCTTCACCAAACACACCACCTTTCCCATCAGCAACATAGCTCGTGTCGCCTGTTATCAGGTCTTGAGTAGCTCGTCGGCTTAAAAAGCCGTCCTCAATCATTGTTTGCGGTGTGCTTACTCCGTGGATCGGAGGGGAAAAAGACACTTCATCGTCTTTCGTGTCTATTCTGCGTACTGGCAGGGAAAGTTTGCTGATGCCGCCGCGAAGTGTCAAGGTTGCATGATAGGGCGCTGGCCATGCGATAGGCCAATAACTCGTTGAGATTGAAATTCGGATGCGGTGCCCCTTTTTGAACAGATGCCCGCAGTCATTAAGCTTAATCGTTGTGTCCTCAAATTTTCCGATATTAAGCGACTGAGGGGCCTGATGTCCGTTGCGATGTGTAAGGTTCATCAACTGATAGCTAACTCTTGATACGCTCCCATCAGGATGAACATCATTAAGACGGACACAAATCTGGGCGACGGGACTGTCTGAAGCCAATGTGAGTTGCAAATCAGGTGCGCCAAGTACTTCAAAATCTTCAGCTATGATTGCTGAATCGAAAACCAGTGATCCTGCGTCGTCGACTCTTTGATCTCCCGGCCTATCGCCATCGCAACCCGCACCCATCCAGTCCCCTGCGGATTTGCCTGTACTCATCGGCGAACGGATTGACAATTCGCAGGTCTCCTGCGGTCGGTCGGCGAGGTTTCCGCAAGCTGATAGATAAAAATCGCATTTAGCGATTGATGCCGATGGCCAACGCGCTTCGCTAACCCAACGGCCGCTTGCCTCATGTCTTGTCCCTGTCGGCTTATGAGGTGCTTCGACATATGCACGCAACATCGGCTCATCCATGATGCCCGTTTCATGACCTTTTAGGAAGTGATCCCAGAAACGCACGGCCTCTTGCAAAAAACCTATTGCCGGTGTCGGTATGCCATCATGCGGATAAATGTGTGCCCAAGGTCCCACTATTGCAAGGCGCGGGCCTGATAGCTTTTCCAGTACTCTGAACACGGCGTTGGTGTAGCTATCGGCCCATCCACTAATGGCAAGCACAGGTACTTTTACAGCACTGTAGTCTTCGCAAATAGACCCGTGTTTCCAAAAGTCGTCGTAGGTTTGGTGCTCAAGCCAAAGATGTTGAAAATGAGGTAATTGTTCCAATCGTTCATGCCAGCGCCTACGCCAGTCATCTCCGATGATTTCAGGGTCAATGGCGCGGGATTGAAAGGCCATCATGATCGACCCCCACCACAAATTGTCATTCAGCAAGCATCCGCCCATATAATGAACGTCATCTGTAAAGCGATTATCCGTGAAACATACCGGTAATATAGCTTTGAGTGCAGGGGGCTGAAGAGCGGCCACCTGGAGGCAATTAAACCCCCCCCATGATTTGCCCATCATACCGACATTGCCAGAGCACCAATCCTGATTTGCTATCCAGGCTATTACCTCCAAAGCATCAATTTGCTCCTGCGGAAGATATTCGTCACGCATAATACCATCGGAGTCACCTGATCCACGCATATCCACCCGAATGGCGACATAGCCCTGTTTGGCAAAATAACCATGCATGGGCTCGTCGCGCTCGCGTGTTCCATCGCGCTTGCGATATGGAATATATTCAAGAATGGCTGGTACGGGATTGATCTCAGCATCTTCAGGCATCCAGATACGAGCAGCCAGTTTGCAGCCATCACTCATTTCGATCCAAATATTCTCTTCGATCTTTATTGGCACGGGTCTACTCTTTCAGACATTAGAAACTAAAGGAAAATGGCAGGTGTAGCTGCCGTGTTGCGCTGTTTGCACACGCTCAGGCACCTCGGATTTGCAGCGATCCTGCGTAAAAGGGCATCGGGTGTGGAACTCACAACCGCTCGGTCTGGCCAAAAGACTGGGAACCTCTGCGGGCAACATGATGCGTTTCGAAAGGTCTGCATGCCGGCCAGGATGCGATGACAACAGGGCGGCGGTATATGGATGGTGAGGAAACTTATGGATCTGAGCGGTCAACCCTTGCTCGACCAATCGCCCCAGATACATGACTGCCATGCGCTCACTCACCCGTTTTACGACTGCCAGATTATGTGTGATTATAAGAACTGACAGACCGAATTTATCGCGCAAATCACGTAAAAGATTAAGAACTTCACCTTGGACCGAGACATCAAGACCGGCAGTTGGTTCATCCGCGATGATGAGTTTAGGATCAAGGGCCAGAGAACGTGCAACGCCAATACGTCGTGCCTGCCCGCCGGAAAGCTGATGCGGATAGCGATTGGCAAACTCTAAAGGCAATCCCACGAGTGAGAGCAGTCGCCGCACTTCGGCACGTAAATTGACACCTTTAATGCCGTGAATGCGGAATGGCTCGGCCAACAGGCTGCCGACTTTCATTCGCGGACTAAGCGATCCTGTTGGGTCTTGAAACATCATTGAAATATCGCGCCGAACAGACTTCATTTGTCGATCCGAAAACCCCGAAATATCCTGTTGTAGAAAGCGTACACTTCCAGATGACAGTTTTTGAAGGCCAACAATAGAACGCGCCAAAGTGGTTTTGCCAGAACCACTTTCCCCAACGAGAGCCATTATTTCACCTTCATCCATAGAAAGTGAAGCATCAGCGACACCTTCAATGTAATGAGGTTTTCCGCTTAATCGAGAGAGCAATCCGCCGGTGCGAAACCGCACGGTGACATTGTCGACACTGAGAAGACTGCTCATAGTCTGTCTCCTTCATCAGCAAAACGGCAACGCGCTACACGTCCAGGCGCAGGTCGTATCACAGGCGGTTTTCCAATAAGGCAATCTGAAATTACAAGATCACAGCGTGAAGCAAAAATGCACCCATGAGGCCGGTTCCGCAGGTCGGGAATCTCTCCGGCTATGGTGTTCAAACGCAGACTGATATCATCCTCCCACGCTGGATCGCACTCAAGCAGCATTCGTGTGTAGGGGTGACGAGGATCATCGAAAACAGCCGATACATGGCCTTTTTCGACAACTTCTCCGGCATACATAATGATTACTTGCTCGCACAGTTCAGAAATCACACCGAGATGGTGAGAAATGAAGAGAATGGCGCAATTCATTTCTGACTGAATATCCCGCAGCATTTCGATTGTCGCCAATTCAAGCGTTGCATCAAGTGCCGTGGTCGGCTCATCAGCAATTAAAAGCTGGGGTTCCAACAACAAGGCCATTGCAATCGCAATGCGCTGCTTCATCCCGCCTGAGAACTCATGAGGGTACTGGCGCAATCGGCTCTCTGCGTCGGGCATACGTACTTTTTGTAGCATAGCGACAGAACGTTTATCTTTCTGCCGGCTACTGGCTTGCAAACGATACTGAATATCCCGCATTTGTTGGCCAATTGTGCGGACGGGATTGAGCGCGTTCATCGGATCCTGAAAGACCACCGAAATATCAACGCCTCTTATCGACGTCATCTCAGTCGCATTTTTCTTTCGCAGATCTCCAAGCCCCTTGAAGAGAAGTTGACCGTTGCGGATATGTCCATTCGAAGGCAAGAGCCCCAATATGGCATTGATAAGGGTTGACTTCCCACAACCGGATTCCCCCACAATCCCTATAATCGAGCCGGGTGGCACATCGAAAGAAACATTGCGCAGTGCCTCGACCACACCATACGCTGTTCCAAAATCGACCGAAAGATCGCGTACTGATAAGATATTATCGTTCTGTATCATCTGGATTTCGATCGCGGATCAAAGATATCGCGCATCGCCTCGCCAAGAAAAGTAAACCCTAGGGTTGCCACAATTATGGGCAGCCCACCGGCGATCGCCGGCCATGGTGTTTCACGGATGTAAGTAAAGCCATCGTTCAGCATCGATCCCCATGAGGGAATTGAAGGAGGCATACCTAGTCCCAAAAAGCTCATCCCCGCTTCGATGCCGATAACAACCGGAATGTCCATGGAAGCCAGAATAAGGACCGGACCAATTACATTGGGAAGTATGTGTATGAACAGAATTCTCATGGAACCTGCCCCCATAGACCTTTCAGCAATTATAAATTCACTTGATTTCAAGGAAAGTGTCTGAGTGCGAACTATTCTCGCATAGGCTGGAGCACTAACCAAAACAACGATTGTAATAATGGCCTCCGCACTCGCCCCGAAGAGTGAAACATAAGCAAGGGCTAGCATCACAGTTGGAAACGATTTGATAGTATCAAAAACGACGAGAAGGACGTTATCCAGCCATTGTGGAGCATAACCTGAGATTAAGCCCAAAACGATACCGATTATTAGCGAGATCGTCGTTGCAGAGAGTGCAACCAGAAGTGCCGCCCGTCCGCCATAGAGCATGCGTGCAAATAAATCGCGCCCCAGATGATCTGTCCCCAACAGATGGCTCATGCCAGGGCTAGCGAACCGCTCCCGTATTGAAATTGCGCCGGGTTCATATGCAGACAAATAGGGTGCAAATATCACTGCGAGAACCACAACAGCTACAAGAATAAAACCTGCAATGCCCAACGGTTCGCCAGCAAGATGATAACGGAAAGTGCGCCAGTATGAATGTTGTTCTCTAGCGGCGGGTATAGGAGTCACGGACACGGGGATCGAGCCCTCCTGTAATTAGATCGGCGACAAGGTTTGCCAACACGAAGAAAATAGTGGTCAACAGGAGACCGCCTGTAACCAATGGAATGTTGCGCGCGATGATGGCATCATAAACAAGCTTGCCTATCCCCGGGCGTGCAAACACAATTTCAATGAATACAGCGCTGGATATCAATTGCCCAATGCCAATGCCCAACAAGGTGATGGTGGGCAGTATGGCGATACGTAGCGCATAATTATAAATTACCGTGCGCTCACGGAGGCCGAGACCACGGGCGGTGCGAATATGCGACTCGCTCAGGACATCGAGCATGGAAGCCCGCACCATACGTGCGAGGTATCCCACCCATCCAATACCGATTGCGAGCGACGGCAAAATCAGATGGCGTATAACGGAAAGCGGATCATCATATTGGCCCGCACCAACAGCCGGCAACCATCGTAAATGAACAGCAAAGAGCAGAAGCGTATAGATCGCAACAACAAAAGATGGAATGGCGATAAACGAGACAGAAAGCACCCCGACGACGCGATCAAAAAGTGAACCTGGACGTGCGGCTGCCATCGTGCCAAGTGGAATACCGAGAAGAATTGACCATATCATACCAGCCACTATCAGAAGCAAGGTATGTGGCAACTGTTCCATCAGGATTGTAAGCACCGGACGGTTTGATAAAACCTCTTGCCCGAGATCACCCTGCACGGCTGCACTGACAAAATTTAGAAACTGTTGCCAGAGTGGCAGGTCCAGTCCCATTTTCAAGCGAAAAGCTGCCAGCATGTCCTGCGATGCCCGCGGACCCAGCGCGACACGCGCTGGGTCTCCTGGAACGACGTGGATCATAGCAAAGAGCAGGCCTGTTGCGACGATCACAATAAGAGCCGCGAGTACACAGCGCCGAAGCGTGTAACCCATCATGATCAAGCCTTTCTGAAGGCAGGATACAACACTGTTCCAGCCGGCGTGAGGCCTGGCTCAACATCAATCCGCGTCAAAATACCGCGAACTTCATGGGTGAGGAAAATATAGCAACCGGATTCGTCCATCAAATCCTGCATCTCTTTATAAATTTGATCGCGTTTGGCTCGATCAAACTCAACGATACCCTTTTCGTGGAGGCGTCCGAATTCCGGTGAAATCCAACGTTCCCAATTCCAAATTCCAACCTGCTCAGGCACGAACCATAAAGTGGCCCAGCTCGGATCAGGCTCCATGGAAAAGCGGGTTATATACATCTGCATGGTTTTCCAGGTCTCGCCCGCTTCTTCCGAGCCGATTGACCAGAAACTACCGGAGTCATGTTGGTTGATTTTAAGATCGATCCCGATAGCAGCGAGGTTTGCCTGAATTATCTGCGCTGCGGCGAGGTATTCACTTGTTGCTAGAATATCGATAGAAAGCGGAATATTTATACCTCCAGCTTCGTCAATAAGCTGTTTGGCTTTTTCAGGGTCGTAGTCATAACGCACATAATCACGATTGCCGGGAAGACCCGGTGCTATGATGCCATATGAAATTTCAGCCCCGCCTAGAGTGTAGGCATCGACAACCATTTCTCTATCAATAGCATGCTGCATCGCACGCCTGATTTTTGGATCATTAAATGGCTCGGCGTCCTGATTAATCCCCATCCAGACATAGCTGAGCGGAGGCTTTTCGATCAGTCTCGCATTATCTGGCAAGTTATCTCGAAGTCTTGAAACCGAGCCTGACGATGCGATTGTGAAATCCAGATCGCCCGCTTCAAAAGCACGTTCTGCGGACGCTGAATCTTCGATCGGCAGGATCTCAATGCGGTCATAGGCGGGTTTGTCACCTTTCCAGTCCGCATTAATCTCCAGGATCGTACGCTGTTTTGGCTTCCATTCTTTAAGCATATACGGCCCGCTTTGACCGGGGGGGGTTGTTTCGAAGCGCCCACCTACGGCTTCGACCGCTTTCTTCGACAAGATAATGCCGCTGGTGCCCGGCAAGGTGGAATTCCAAAGCGGAGCAAAAGGCTTTTTCAAATGAATGAGACCAGACAATTTGTCTTTAACCTCTACATGATCAAGCAAGGCCCAGTCATCTTTATAGGGCGAATCCATTTTCGGGTCGGCAATTCTCTCGATAGAAAACTTTACGTCCTCAGCAGTCGCTTGCCCAAATCCGTCTGAAAACTGAATGTCATCGCGCAACGTAAAACGAATTGTTTTGTCATCAAGTTGGTCAATGCTGCTGGCGCCCATAGGCTGCCAACCCCAGTCGTCACCCGATTTGCGCATGACAAGTCCTGAAAAAATGCAGCGCGCAATATCAGCATCGGGTTCAGAAACACGGTAAGCAGGATCAAGCACCTGTAGATCACCATAGGATCTGAGAACTAAAGTTCCACCTGGCCTGGCAAATCCGTCCTTTGGCCAAATAAGCGTTGCAATTGACGCAGCGCCGACAGTTTTAAGCATTGTTCTGCGTGAGAGAGTATAGGACATAATAATAAGGTTCCCAAATGTTGATTTTAGTTCGACGTTGCTTTTGCGGCCCCGCTTAACTGTCAAAGGCAATCTTAGCCGGTCAGTTTGTGTGGTAGACACTGACGGCGTGAAACCCTCAGTTCAGTGATGCCGCGATGCTGCAATCGCATTTTGGGAACATAAGTCCCACGTTAGAAAGCAAGTTACAATTAAACGAGTTTATATGTTTTTACGCTATTTTGTGCTAATTGAATTGCAAAGATAATTTTATCGCTCAACGAAATCCGGAGTCCGTTCGTCCAATGCCTCATCCCGTGGCCAGAAACTTACGTTACATATGCGCCCAGGAAGGCTCGGTGTCCCACGTTTGCCGGAGCCTTGGATTTAATCGCCAGCAGTTTGCACGCTACATTCAAGGCAAAAGCTTGCCATCGGCGCGCAACATGATCAGAATATGCGAGTATTTTCAGATAGATGAGGATAGCTTAGCGCTACCTCATAATGAATTTCTCATGCGCCTTCGGGCCAGCCATCCTGTTTCTCCAGCCGTCGCGCCCAATTCGCCTTTTTATTTGCTTCCGGGTTCTGGACGCCAGTTACGCAGCTTAATTGGTACCTATCATGCCCATTATCTGTCACCTTCGAGGCCCGGACGTATAATCAAAGCCCTAGTGCAGTTTGCAGAACATGACGGGCGGTTCACATCCCGTACAATCGAGAGATTGCGTGATCCCCACACGGGTAAAATGCTGACAGCTCGCTACGAAGGCATTTTCTCGGAACGCGACAATAATATTTTTGTTATTGAATGGGGACGCTCGACAGGCGATATATCGGAGACAATAATCTCACCGCTTTACCGCAATTTGCCCAATTATCTGAATGGCATGACCCTTGGTCTTTCATGGCGTACCAAGGGTCCATTTGCCACGCGCACTATCTGGAGCCGCATTCCCATGAAGGTCAGTGCACGCGATGCGATTTCTCAATGTGGATCTTTTCGGCCAGACAGTCGGGCGCTTGATGAGACAACACGGCGGTTCTTCCAAGATCTCGAAACACGAACCCTACACCTCTTACACCAGGACGATTGAATCATGTTGCGTAATGATCCTGCAACAAAGATTGAAATCTGCGGATAAGAGGTTGTGAATCCAGTTTACTTCCGGTGGCCTCTAGGAGAATTTCATCGCGATTGTAACGTCTACCATGGCACCAGACATTCTTATTCAACCACTCAAAAAGCGGTCGATAATCAGCATTCTGAATGGCGAGTTCGATAGAACCGTCGCGACATGCTGCCTCATAAAGTTGTGCCGCTGCGATGTTTCCGATGGTATAAGTACAAAAAGATCCGAACGCGCCGGCCCCCCAATGCATATCCTGTAATACGCCGTCGCGATCATTTTCCGGCTCAAAACCAAACATTGTTTTCATTCCGGAGGCCCATGCATCGCGAATGTCGCGTACTTCAAGGGTCCGCTCCATAAGTCGTCGCTCAATATCTACTCGGAGCGCGATGTGTAAATCATAACTAAGTTCGTCCGCATTAGTCCGGATAAGTCCTGGACGCACTATATTAACGGCGTGCCAAAGTTGCTCTGGCGTAACATTCTCTAGCTGCTCAGGAAAGAATTCGCGCGCTTTGCTTAAATGTAGCTCCCAAAAAGGTAAGGACCGCCCAATCTGGTTTTCCCATAAACGTGATTGAGATTCATGCATTCCAAGGCTGGTTCCTCCGCTTGCCAGAAGCACTATCAGATTGGTATCAAAGATTCCGCGCACGAATTTGTTCGATATGTTCTGTTCGTAGAGGCCGTGCCCCGTTTCGTGGAGCAATGAGAAAATGCTGTCCTCGGGAGAGTATTCATCAAACCGAATTGTAAGTCGGACATCTTGGCGCGTGAATGAATATTCGCAAGGATGGGTCGCCGTATCGAGGCGGCCACGGCTGAAATCATATCCGACAGACTGAGCTAATTCGCGAGCAAGCGCGCGCTGGCCTTCCAAGGGGAAATAATGTTGCAAAAATGATTTATCTGGTGTGGGCATTTGCTGAACATGTACAAGTGCACGCGTGCTTTCAGTCACTAAATTGTTGAGCAGCTTCACCAGTTCTTCAGTCTTTTGACCTGGCTCGTGCAAATCCAGAATGGCATCATAAGGATGATCGGTGTAGCCAACACACTCAGCTAACTCGCGGTTCAGATCCACAGTTTCAATTAATATAGGTTCGAAGCTTTCATAATCATTTGTTGCACGTGCATGGGCCCAAACGTCTTGACCAAGAGAACCAAGTTCTGCCATTCGTGCTAATAATTTTTCCGGCATATTCACATGCCAAGCCAATGCAGTTACGACTTGCTTCAAGGCTGCATATTCGTCCGATAGACAATCCGTCACTTCTAATTGGGCGGCATCCACCAGTAATTTCGTCTCTTTGGAAAGCAAAAGATTACGGGCCTGAATTGTCAGCGTTGAAATCTGCCTTGCACGATTTTCCGATCCGCCGACGGGCATTTGAGTGCGTGCGTCCCAATCTAAGACTGAGCGCGCACACGCCAAATCATTAATCTGAGCAATATGCATGCTAAGCTTTTGAAAGGCACTGAAATGCAAGCCTGTTTTCCTTCCCTGCGTGTGAGTCGATCTCAAGAAATTTATTTATTATGGTGCAGTTTTAAACGAATTCTCTTTCGAAAAGACTCAAAGTATTTTTATAGTGTTGGCAATTATGATTCAGCGACAATCATACAATGCAATATTTTCGACACAACAGTTAACCACATTGCCACGTTGAATTAGCACAACCTCAACGACCTTGTGGATATAAAGTGGCTTATCTAACAAAATACGTTCTCGCTTAATGAATAGTCCTAGAGTTCTCTACAAGTAGGACTACAAAATTGGTCTCATGATATTTAGCTTGATAGAAAGGCGCTTAGAAATGCCGTAAGGTTTTCTCCAAGCGTATCCGAAAGATATCCCCCTTCCTGAACAATAACGGTCGGCAAATTTATGCTGCCGCAAGCCTCCCCAATCCGGGAGAATCCATCCTTGGTGACAGTCAAGCCACCAAAGGGATCTTCAGACGACGCATCAAGTCCCAATGCTATTACCAGTGCATCAGGTTGAAATGCATAAATGCGAGCGATAGCCATTTTTAGTGCATCCAGAAAAACATCGTCGCCCGATCCCAAACTCAGCGGAATATTCAGATTATAGCCAAGCCCCTCACCTTCTCCGCGTTCGCAGGCATGTCCCCAGAAAAACGGATAAAATGATGTTGGGTCAACATGGACTGATAATGTGAGAACGTCCTTACGATTATAAAATACGCCCTGCGTTCCATTCCCGTGATGCAAATCTACATCAAGTATAGCGACGCGTTCACATGTCTGACGCAACTGTTGGGCAGCAATTGCCGAATTGTTTAAGAAGCAGAAGCCTCCCGCCATGTCATTGAATGCGTGATGGCCCGGCGGGCGACAAAGCGCATAAGCACAGCCGCTGCCACTCTGGACGTGACGCGCAGCTTCAACCGCAGTTTGTGCGCTCCAATAAGCCGAATTCCAGGTGTCACCGGATATTGGGCATGACGTATCTGCCATGTGATAGCCAGCGCGCCCCAGCCACGAAAGAGGATAAGAAATGTCACGCCTAGAAGGATGAATATTGGGGATCACCTCGTCTGCCGCACCTGGAAATTTGCGCCATTCATCGTGAATATTCTGCAAAAAATGGATATATTCTGGCGTGTGGATCGCCGAAATCGGCCCCATTCCATAATCAGCAGGCTCTTTTGGCGTTAGACCTGCAGACTTTGCGCCCACTAATAATCGATCAATACGCTCTGGAACTTCGGGGTTTTGCTTACGGGTGCCTGCGGATAGAAAGTGGCGCGGATCATGGTAACGTTGAGCTTCAGAGAAGATAAAATTCATCGATCAAGCCTGATAATAGTGTCAATTACATGCGAGAAAGTGCGGGGCAAGGCATACCAAACCATTAAAAAATTGCTTTCTAATTTTCAGATTTTGGAATCAATGCACAATCACGACCGCGTATAGCCGCATTTAATACGCAGTCTTTTTTGAACGGCACACGATCAATTGTGTTGAGTGCCTCATAGGTTTTGCCGCCGGAATCGAGAAAATAGCGCGCAATCTGACCTTGATAATCGACATCTGTCACGCGGGCTGACAGTTGCAGAATATCGTCTTCAAGTGGCGTCGGAGCGTCGTTTTCTGTGAGATAAAGTCGTTCGGCACGGATCACGACCAATGCCTCGTCTCCCTCACAAAGCGCCCCACATCGCGCAACCTCAATTGGCAGTGTTCCAATTCCTTCAATATCAGCCATGAAGTGCGATCCACGTTTTTCGACTATTCGGGCAGGCACAAGATTTGAGTTGCCCAGAAAATTGGCCACAAACTCAGTTCTGGGTTGATTATATACTTCTTCAGGCTCGCCGACTTGTTCCACATAGCCTTTCCGCATCACCACAATTCGATCAGACATCGCCAGCGCTTCTGCCTGATCATGCGTCACGAATACTGTGGTGATGCCCAGCTCTGATTGGATTCGCTTAAGTTCAACGCGCATATTCTCGCGAAGATTAGCGTCAAGCGCAGAAAGCGGTTCATCGAGTAGCAATACATCCGGCTCAATCACAATCGCACGGGCTAGCGCGATGCGTTGCTGCTGGCCCCCGGATAATTGTGCCGGAAACCGTTCTGCAACATCCGGTAACTGCACAAGTTCTAGCGCGTCACGGACCTTCCGCACAATCTCAGCTTTAGCGATGTTGCGATATCTGAGTCCAAAAGCAACATTATCGAAAATTGTTCTATGCGGAAACAATGCATAGTTCTGAAAGACAATGCCAAGATTACGCCGATGGATAGGTGTGGTCGTGACATCCTTGCTCTTAATTTTGATGAGGCCAGAGCTTGGCGAAAGTAGTCCAGCGATCATACGCAATGTCGTTGTCTTGCCGCAGCCAGAGGGGCCAAGCAAGGTCACGAAACTTCCTTCTTCGATCTCCAGACTGATTTCGTGCACAGCAGTCACATCACCGAAATGCTTTACGAGTTTATTGAGTTCAACAGCAACTTGAGGTGTATTCAACGCGATACTCGCTTGATCTTGGTTCTACGGGAAAACATCAGCGGTGACGGAGCTTGCTGCCCCGCCCGTTGCATTCAGTCAGAGCGCATCCCGAAAAGTGTGAAACGGTTTTCGGACTAAGATGCGCGATAAAATATATCGTTAGATCGAAAAGCCCTCTAATAACCCGCCTCGACACGACTATAGGCTTTTGACCATTTGGCTTCATTTTCGTTCCAATAGTCCGGATTAAAGAAATTGAGCGACGTCAACTTTCCTTCGGGATCGAAGGCTGGCAGCGTCGGCACCACTTTTCCAAGATCAACTTTTTGCGGATCAAGCGCCGGTGGATAGCTTTGACCTTCTGCAACCGCAATTGCGACCTCCGGTTCCAGCATGAAGTTCAACAACTCCTCGCACGCCTCCATCGGACTTCCTTTCAAGACAAAGAGGCACTCCTGCCAGCCAAGCCCGCCCTCCGGATCAAGGTAGCCCAGATCATGGCCCTGATCCTGCAAAGCACGAATACGTCCGGACCAGCCCTCCGTTGCGTAAATTTCGTTTCCAGCCAAAAGGCTCATCAGCTCAGCGCCCGAACTCCAATACTTAAGGACGTTGTCTCGGCTGGTACGAACGCTATTCCACATGATATCTTCGTCTTGGATATCGTTTGGATCCTGCCCGGTTTGCAAAGCGGCGTACCAGATCCGGGTTTTCCATTCGCTCCAGCCACCGAGCTTACCTTTATAGGCCGTATCAATAAGAAGCTTTGCGCCTTTTTCTCTGGCCTCTTCATCGGAAATGTGTTTCCGGTTGTAAGCAATGCTGGTGGTACCATAATTGTAGGGGACGGCGGATAGTTTACCGCCTGTTATTGGGCGCAGCGCGTCCTGCAATCGAACAATGACATTTGCAAGATTTGGAATGTTCGCCTCGTTGATTTCCGAGGCCAGTCCTTGCTGTTTGTAGCGGGCATAATCGAAAACGCCGGAAAGATGTGCAATGTTAAACTCGCCCTGACGTCCGGCCTTCACCCGAGCCAGATATTCATCTGCACCGCCAAATGTTCCATCCACAACCTGAATTTCGGTCTTTTCAGTATAGGGCGCAAATGCATATTTCCGGAAGGCATCGGAAACTACCCCGCCCCAACCATCAAAGCGAACTTCATCGGGTTTGGCGGCGAATGCATAGCCGACAAAGGGTTTGCCCATTACGCCTAATGCTGCGGCAGATGCACCTATCAAACCTAAAAATGTACGACGCTTGATATCGCCATGGCGATACCGATCCAACAAGCGTTCGTACCGTTTCGTATCATCCATTGATATTCCCCTTTTTCGCTTTTTATTTAACAATTCTATTTCGATAAGAGCATCGTCGACAAAACGACTTACATCCATTCGTCTAACTCAGCAGAATTCAAACCCGCTAATTTCGCCGCATTGCCAGCCAACGTGCGAAAGCGAGGCCAATCACCGGAAGAGTGACAGTCACGATTATCATCACCGTTCCCAGCGCATTTATTTCTGGTGAAATCGAGTTGCGAAGCATTGCAAAAATCTGGGTGGGTACGGTCTCAATCCCCCCCGGCTTCCAAAACAAAGTGCCAGTCACATCATCGAATGAAATCGTGAAAGCAAATAAAAGCCCAGCAAAAACTGCAGGCATTAGCAATGGCAGAGTGATAACGAAAAAAGTTTGAATCGGTCCTGCGCCAAGGCTCATAGCCGCTTCTTCATACTCGCGCTTGATGCTTGCAAGCCGTGCCTGAACTACAAGGAGAACGAAAGGCAGCGTAAACACGACATGGCCCAAGAGAAGCAACGGAAAGCTCTTTGGCAGATCCAGCCACCTCAGAAACAGTAGTAAGGCAACCGCAAGAACCACTTCCGGCACTAAAATCGGAGCAATCAGCAGAGTTGTTATGCCCTCTTTACCCTTAAAGCGGTATCGAACGAGACTAAGCGCGGCAAGTACACCGAGAGTAGTCGATATAATTGCAGTCAATGATGCCAGCAGGAGCGAAACCCGAAAGGCACGCATGATCGCGTCATTTTCCCATAGACGGATAAACCAGCGCAGGCTTAACCCTTCAATCGGAAACGTGCCGAACTGGTTCGCGTTAAATGCCAGCAGCACAACAACGACGATCGGCAAGAACATGAAAAGATAAACAGCGATTGTATAGAGCCGAAGCCAGAATGATGTTGTCATTGCGGCCTCACTGAAAAGTTTTTGCAAGCTGGCCAATGCCAACCAAGCGATTATAAATGACAACGACAACGCTCAGAACAATGAGCAGGATGATGGAAAGTGCGGAGCCCAACGGCCAATCGAGCTGCGTGATGACAGCATCAAAAACCAGATTGGCAAACATGGCATCACGCGGACCGCCGAGGATAGCTGGTGTAATATAGGTTCCAGCACTCAACACAAAACAAAGCAACCCACCTGCGGCCAAACCTGGCAGAGATAGCGGCAAAGTTATTTCCCGAAACGCTTGAAAGCTCGTTGAGCCAAGTGAACGCGCTGCATCGACAAAATTACGATCAATGGCTTCAACACTTACATACACATTGAGTATCATGAATGGCAGCAGGTAATGCACTAGGCCGAGAATGACCGTCGCCTCATTATAGAGCAGGCGCACCGGCTCATTGATCAGTCCCACCCAGAGCAGCACAGAGTTAATTGCCCCGCCAGCACCAAGAATATTGATCCAGGACATAGTCCGGATAATGTAGCTGATCCAGAATGGAAGTATAAGCAACAACAGTAACAACGGCTTATAACGACTCTTCGACGTGGCAATGTAATATGCCGGTGCATACCCTAATATTGCACAAACGACCGTCGTCAGAAATGCGATACGCAGTGTCTTGAAGAGTATGTCTCTGTAGAATGGGTCCGTTAAGACCTCGCTCCAGTTGTCGAGATAAAAGCCAACCGCATCCGTCCCCGTACTTGTGCGTAGCCAGAATGAATAGACGATGATGAACCCGACAGGTATGACGAGCAACAATGCGACCGTTGTTAAGGCCGGCGTTAATAAGGCCCATGGACGCATCCAAGAAACGCGGTCCTGCATATTTCAGATTTCCCCCACATGTGGTTGTGGTTAATTCAACTTGCATTGTGATATGAAACCGGGTCATTTTCAAAATAGATAATGAAAATGTTTGCCATAGATTCAGAGAATGCCATGTTTTCCGCTGAACCCTCCTCATCCAACCGTATCAAAAAGCTTCCCTGGGAACTTGATTGGAATTTGCTGCGGACTTTTATTGTCATCGTGGAAGAGAGGGGTATCACAGCGGCAGCAAACCGCTTGAGACTTAAACAGCCTACTGTATCCAACGCTTTGAAAAGACTAGAAGACAGACTTCAAAAACGATTGATTGATCGTGCAATGGGCCGATTTGAAGTTACAGCTGCTGGCCTGCTTCTATATAAAGAAGCGGTTGGAATATTCGGGAGTGTTTCCCGACTTGATGTTCTCATCCGTGACATGAAAGAGGAGATAACCGGGCATGTCACCATTGCTCTAGCCAGCTATGTGGTCTCTCCAATTTTTGATGAAGTACTCGAAAATTTCCATCGCGAAAATCCTGAAGTGACATTCAGCATAGAAGTCATGACAAGCAGTGTCGTGACAACGAGCGTTTTCCAAAAGCAAGCGAGTATCGGGATTTGCCTCGTTCACAAGCAGCATGATAAACTCGAATATGTGAGACTTTTTCGTGAATATTTCGGCTTCTTTTGTGGACCGTCTCACCGCCTCTACGGACTTTCCGATCTGAAGCTAAAGGATCTGCGTGGAGAGGCTTCAGTATCATTTAAAACTGATATGCTGACAGACGCCTTGCGACCGGTAGCTATTTTGCGTGAAGAAGCTCAACTAAATTCACGGATTACTGGAATGTCGGCAAATGCTGAAGAGGTTCGACGGATGATCGTCGCAGGATTAGGGATAGGAGCGCTGCCTCTTCACGTTGCTCAACCCGATGTTGATGGAAACCTTCTCTGGCGGCTGCCACCATATGAAAGTCCCCCAGCAATTGACATTTATGTGGTTCATAATCCCGACACGACTCTTAATCGCGCAGAACAAAAATTTCTGTCCGCGTTGCATCAACGGATTAGTGAAGTTCCCCTCGGTCAGAGAGATTATAAATAACTGCCTTGCGTTACTTTTGCGTGAGGGTGCGCTAAGTGTTTAAAACACAAAAATTCAATTGTATTGAAATCCCAAATGCAGAGCGAAAAGACTGTGGTTCCGCGCCAACCACATCAATTCGATACAACCAGTCTGATGACTAGGTGAATCTTCCATACTAATAACGTCGTTAGGTCGCATTTGCTTCAAGAGCGCATTATCGACACACGCTAATGCATCACCGTCTAACCCGCACGCCCCCTCAGCGGTTCTCTCAATCATCTTCCGTGACTCCGGACTGGCACTCAACAATGAGACGGCACTATGTATTTAACTTATCCAATCTTTCAATTCTACTTCAGCTCGCTCCAGAGCGCTATAATTTAGGAGCTTGCGCAGAAGGGCAACGGTCACGGCACGCGAGCGCAGGTTGAAACTGCCTTCGCTTGGTTCACCTTTTTCTTGGTAGACGCCCAGCTTTTCATAAAGTTGCTGTAATCTGTTCTGAACACTTCTAAGCGACAGGTTGCGTCGGCGTGCAATTACGCGGTCCGTCAACCCAAGAGCAATATCAATCAGAATTTCATATTCGCTTTCGCTGAAACCGTTAGCATGGCCAAGGCTCTTTTGCTGCAAGCCGCGCACTTCGCGATCAATGACGCATTGCGCTTCGACAAAAATACTGCGCAATGCCAGCCGCAACTTATCATCGGAAGCCGATTTAAGTACATAGCCATAGGCTGCTCCTTCCGGCACGATGCGCGAAACACCACGCACATAGGCTTCATCGGCATAATTCGACCAGAACAAGATGCGCGTTTCAGGATTTTCCTTCCAGATGGTGCGCGCAGCTTCAATACCATTGCGCCCGCTCATTTGCAGATCCATCACAATATGCGCGGCGCGATGCATACGCGCCAGCTTCTCTCCCGCTGAACCATTTTCCGCTTCCAGGACATCGCTGCATTCTGGCAATGCAGCACGAATTGCTTCAACCAGATAGGTGCGATGCAACGGATCATCTTCCACGATCAAAACCTGCATCTTACCCTCCATTGCACTCACATATTTCGGGCGGCAGATGGACCGTCACGCTCGTGCCACTGCCTTCCGTATTTTTTCTGATAACAAAACTCGCGGATATGAGACGTGACCTTGTGCGCATATTATCAATGCCATGTCCGATGCGTTGCGCCTGACGATCCATACCAATACCGTCATCAATGACTTCGACCAGCAGACGCCCACCTTTGTCCCTGAGCCGGACCCGGATTTCTCCGGCAAGTGCATGACGGATTGCATTGTTGATAGCTTCCTGCACAATACGGAAAAGCGAGGTCGCGACCGTATCTTCAAGCCTATCGGTCATTCCGTCGCTCTGGTCCTCCAGAAACCATTCAATCGCAGCGCCGCTTTCGCGGATCGAACGGTCAAGATGGTTTTCCGTAGCCTGCGCGAAGCCGAAAAGCTGAAGCACGGAAGGTTTCGCCTCTTCGATGATCTGACGTAAATCTTGCATACAATGCTGCAAGCCACGAAAGAGGGGTTCAAGCTGTTCGCCCGAAAGATCTGGTACGCGCGTCAGCCGCTCCACATGACGCGCAAGACGTGTAAGATCAGCGAGCGTCTGATCATGCAAGTCCATACCAATGCGATGGCGTTCCGTCTCCAGCGCCTCGGTGAGTTTCAGTGCACCAAAGCGCAAACCTTCTTCACGCGCACGCGCTTCCGTCTCGACAATCGCCGAGCGCTTGGCTTGTTCTGCCGCACGGATTGCAAAGAAATAAGGTGCCAGAAGATCGGCAATTGATTGAGCTTTTTCCACGTCGCGCATCGAATAGCTGCTTGTTTGCAGGCTTGAACAACTCAGTGCGCCAATAATGTCGCCCTGTGCTTTCAGTGGCACATGCAACCGGCCTTTAAGATCATGCTCGATGATTGGCGTCGAAAACGCGCCGTCAAAATGAAACCGCGGGTCGGTCCGCGCATCATCGGTGAGCAGATATTCAGCTTCACCCGACAAAACCGTACGGATAGGACTTCCAGACAGAAGAGCCGGCGGGTTTCGGCTCCATGCTGTCTCAATTCCGCTTTCATAGGCGATGTGAAACTTGCCATCGACCATCTTGATACAAACATCGAGATGGTCATAAGGCAGAATGTGATTAATCTCGGCAGCAACAGCCTGAATGATGGAATCAAAATCAAGCTGGCCAGCCAGCAATCTGGTGATATTCAGATAATGGTCCAGCAGGCGCGCAGGCGCTAATTCCAGCAAGCGACTCTCCTCCTCAAGACAGATTGCTAAGTCTAATAATACGCCGCTTCTCCACCGGCGTGTCTTGCGGGATCCCGCAATTTTGCTGCGTTAAATCGCATGTCGATTGCTTTGATCAGCCTTCACAGCGCAGCGCATTTATTTCATTCTCGCTTGACCAGAAAATTGTCCGCAACACAACACAAAAATGTCTTGGGCGGGCTGGTGTCGTTGAGGAGCGACGGTACGGGAGGTTTCGTGCCACATTCAGATTCAGACAAACCGACGCGTTTTGCTGCGCTGCGGACAAATATTTTCAACTGGGAGGAATGGAAATGAAGCTTGGGAAAATTCTTTTGGCGTCTGCCGCGCTTGCTGCACTGATGGCAAGCGGAAGTGCATTTGCTGACACATCGTTGAAAAAGATTGCTTTCTCCAACAATTATGCCGGCAACTCATGGCGTCAGGCGATGTTGCAGAGTTGGTATAAGGTGACCAAGGAAGCCGTAAGCGCAGGCGCAGTTTCTGCAGCCGATGCTTTCACCACCGCTGAAAATCAGGCCACCGAGCAGGCAGCGCAAATCCAGAATATGATTTTACAGGGCTATGATGCGATTGTCGTTAACGCTGCTTCACCAACAGCATTGAATGGCGCAATCAAGGAAGCCTGTGATGCGGGTATTACCGTTGTTTCGTTCGATGGTATCGTGACCGAGCCTTGCGCGTGGCGCATTGCGGTTGACTTCAAAGCCATGGGCGAAGGTCAGGTTGAATATCTCGCAAAGCGTCTGCCAGAAGGCGGCAATCTACTCGAAATTCGCGGCCTTGCAGGTGTGTCGGTCGATGATCAAATCCATGCAGGCATCGAAGAAGGCGTCAAGAAACATCCAAACTTCAAGATCGTCGGTTCGGTCCATGGGGACTGGGCAGCTGACGTTGCACAGCGTGCAGTCGCAGGCATTCTGCCAAGCCTGCCGAAGATCGACGCCGTGGTAACCCAGGGTGGTGACGGTTATGGTGCTTCACAGGCATTTGCCGCTGCAAAGCGCGAAACTCCGATCATCATCATGGGCAACCGTGAAGACGAACTGCAGTGGTGGAAGCAGCAGAAAGACGCCAACGGTTACGAAACAATGTCGGTTTCGATCGCGCCGGGCGTTTCCACACTCGCTTTCTGGGTCGCTCAGCAGATTCTGGATGGTAAGGACGTGAAAAAGGATCTCGTCGTTCCATTCCTGAGTGTTAGCCAAGACACGCTCGACGAGGAACTTGGTAACACCCAGAAGGGTGGCGTTGCGAATGTCGAATATTCGCTTGAAGACGCGCAGAAGGTCATCGCGGAAGCGAAGTAACCTTTCTCCTAGGGGGTGGACATTTCCTGTGTCCGCCCCTCCCTTATCTCCAATACAGTTCGGATGTATGTCTCATTCAATCGACAACGGCGAGGTCGTCGCCGCACGCAATATTTGCGTGCAGTTTGGTGCTGTTAAGGCACTGGATGGCGCTGAACTCGTGATCCATCAAGGTGAATGTGTCGGACTTGTCGGCCACAATGGCGCAGGCAAATCCACCATCGTCAACGTCATCAATGGTGGTCTCAGCCCGCATGAAGGCAGCCTCTCCTATCATGGCGAAGAGGGCCATGGCGTGGTGACGGCGCGTAAGCACGGCATCCGCTGCGTGTTTCAGGAGCTGTCGCTTTTCGCCAATCTGACAATTGCCGAAAATGTGCGCATTATGCAGCGCGACCTTACGGGCGCGAACTGGCGCGGTAAGGCTGTTGATCTCATTGCAAAAAAGCTCAGCGAGATTTTTCCCGGTCACAAGATTGATTGCTCTGCAACAGTCGATGAACTAGCTATCGCCGAACGGCAGATGGTGGAAATCGCCATCAATTTTACCGCCCCCAGCACCGCACCGAAGCTTGTTATTCTTGACGAACCCACGTCATCGCTTGATGCAGGCATTGCTGCACAGCTGATGGCCTATGTCCGTCGCTTTGTCGGCACAGGTGGTTCGGTGATCCTCATTTCGCATATGCTTGGCGAAATCCTCTCAACATCAGACCGTATTGTCGTGATGAAAGACGGCAAGGTTGTCGCCAATCGCGCCGCAAGTGAATTTACCAATCGTAGCCTTGTCACAGCTATGGGCAGCGTCGAACGTGAAAAAGCGACGCGCAGCGTGGCAAAAGCCGACACGACGGGCCCAGCTGTTCTCTCTACAAAAAAGCGCCCCCTTGACAGCAAGCCGTTTCAAGCTTTCAAGGGCGAAGTTATCGGCCTAGCTGGGCTTGCCGGTCATGGTCAGACGAAAATGCTGCTTGATCTTTATTATGCACGTCGGCCGAACTGGTTGCTTGCGCGCAATTGCGAAATCGCCTTCGTGGCCGGTGATCGCAGCCTTAATGGCACGTTTCCGCTCTGGAGCATCCTGCACAATCTCACAATTGGTTCGCTTGATCGCCTCTCATCGCTGAAGCTTGTCGATCAATCGCGCGAGAATCAGATTGGCGGGCAGTGGAAAGACAAGATCCAGATCCGCACACCGGATATGGGCAATCGCATCCTTTCGCTTTCCGGCGGCAATCAGCAGAAAGTTCTTTTTGCCCGTGCGCTTGCCACCACTGCCAACGCCATTTTGATGGACGATCCCATGCGCGGCGTGGATGTAGGCACCAAGCAAGAAGTCTATGAAATCCTGCGCCATGAAGCTGAAAATGGCCGAACCTTTGTCTGGTATTCCACCGAAATGGACGAGATCGAACTATGTGATCGTGTCTATGTCTTCCGTGAGGGTGCAATCGTGACAGAATTGGTCGGCGACGAAATCACGGAAAAGAACGTGCTTGCTGCATCCTTTGAGGGAGGACACGAATAATGCGTCTCTCCGCTTCATCTCTACGCCTGCTTACGCCGGTTTTCTCGCTCGTGTTACTGCTGGGCGCTGTTTTCTACATGCAGCCGCGTGCCATGAGCTATACCGGCCTCAATCTTCTGTTTAATCTAGCCGTGCCGATTGCCCTCGCAACCATTGCGCAGATGCTCATCATGGCGGTCAACGATCTCGACCTTTCGATGGGAACCTTTGTAAGCTTCGTGGTCTGTGTGGCCGCGACCTATCTCAATACCGATCCAATCATCGGCGTTCTGATCTTGGGTGCTGCAATCGCGACTTATGCTGCACTGGGTGCTATTATTCACCTGCGCAATTTGCCATCTATTGTGGTCACACTCGGTATGAGTTTTGTCTGGGGTGGATTGGCCGTGTTGTTGCTACCATCGCCCGGTGGTCAGGCACCTGACTGGGCGCGTTGGATCATGACAACGAAGCCCCCATTTGTGCCGATGGCTATTGTCGCAAGCATTCTCATTGCCGTCGTGACCCATTTCATCGTCATGCGTACAACATTTGGTGTGCTGATGCGTGGCGCAGGCGGCAATGGCCGTTCCATCGAACGTGCAGGCTGGTCTGTCACCACAATCCGTGCCGGAACCTATGCGCTTGCAGCTTTCTTTGCAGTGCTTGCAGGTATCGCGCTTGTCGGTCTCACCACCTCGGCAGATGCAAATATTGCGCTGCGCTATACGCTGCTCTCCATTGCCGGTGTCATTCTTGGTGGTGGTGAATTTGTTGGCGGGCGCATTTCGCCTATTGGTGCTGTCATAGGCGCGCTGACGCTTACACTTGCAGGTTCATTCCTCTCCTTTATGCGTATCTCACCTGATTGGCAGATCGGTGCGCAGGGCGGAATCCTCATTCTGGTGCTGGCACTCCGCCTCTTCCTCAACCGTCTCGACCGCAAGGGGAAAAAGCAATGAGCGCTGTCTCCGTTCTCACAAGCCGGCCATGGATCTGGTCGTTTATCGCCACTATTGCGGTCTGGATCATCACCGTAGCATTTACCGGTGGCGCGGGTGCCGCAGGGCTTTCTCATGCGGCCTTCACCTTCGCATCGTTCTCGGTGATTGTCGGCCTCGGGCAGATGTTCGTCATCACGCTCGGACCCGGTAATATTGATCTCTCGGTTCCGGCTACCATGACGCTTGCTGCAACATTGGCTTTAAAACTGATGGACACGCAGGACGGGATGGTGCTGGTAGGCCTCGCTGTTGCACTCCTGATCGGCCTTGGTATCGGCATTTGCAATTATGCACTGATCAAGCTGCTGCGTATCCCGCCAATTATCGCGACCCTTTCGATGAGCTTCCTGATCCAATCTACGGCTATCTGGAGCAATCGTGGTCTGCGCGTAAAGCCACCAGAAGTTCTGGCACAGTTCACCACCTCGTCTGTCTTTGGCGTTCCCAATGTGGCAATCGTCGCGCTGCTCCTCTCGGTCTTAGGCTGGGTGCTTCTCAAGAAGAGCATTTATGGTCGCTGGATTTCAGCAATCGGACAGAACCCGTTTGCCGCGCGCATGGCAGGCATTCCGGTTGATGGAACACGCTTCGTCACCTATCTGCTCTGTGCGGTTCTGGCTTCGCTCTGTGGCTTCCTGCTTGCCTGCTTCTCGGGCGGCGCAGCGCTCAACATGGGTACAGAATATCTTCTGATGTCTATTGCAGTCGTCATAATTGGCGGGACGGCGGTTGCAGGCGGCGATTCCAATATCCCCGGCATCTGGGGTGCGGCACTCTTCATGTTCCTCATCGTATCGATGCTTAACACCTATGGTTTTGGCGCCGGTGTTCGTCTGGTCTTGACAGGGCTAACCATCATTGCGGTGATTTTCTTGGCGAGCAGCCGCAGGCCACAGCGTTAAAAAGGCATTCCCGGAGTAATTTCTTTGTCTCAGAATAATTCAATTTATGAAGTCCACGACGAACGCTTTAAACATCTGATCATATCAAGCGCCGATCTCGATGAACTTTACAGCGATTGTCGCTGGGCCGAAGGTCCGGTCTGGTTTGGTGATCTGAATTGCCTCCTATGGAGCGACATTCCCAACCAACGTATTTTGCGCTGGGTGCCGGATGGAGGCGTATCGATTTTCCGTCAACCTTCGAATTTTGCCAATGGCAATACGCGCGATCGTGAGGGAAGGCTTGTTTCCTGTGAACATGGCGGACGCCGTGTCACTCGTACTGAATTGGATGGTAGCATCACAGTGCTTGCCGACAGCTATCAGGGCAAAAAACTCAACGCACCCAATGACGTTATCGTGCACTCGGACGGTTCCGTCTGGTTCACCGATCCGACATACGGGATCATGGGTGATTATGAAGGCTACAAAGCAGAGCCTGAACAGCCGACCCGCAATGTCTATCGTCTTGATACGAAAAGCGGCGAACTGACGGCGGTGATAACCGACTTCCGTCAGCCGAACGGCTTAGCCTTTTCACCAGATGAAACAAGGCTTTTTGTGGCCGACAGCGCCTTTAGCCACGATGAAAAAGCACCGCGCCATATCCGTGTTTTTGACCTGATCGACGGCGGCAATCGCTTGACCGGCGGTAAGATTTTTTGCACGATTGATAATGGCCTGCCGGACGGCTTCCGTTTTGATACAGACGGCAATCTCTGGACAAGCGCGGGCGATGGTGTGCACTGCTTTTCACCGGAAGGAAAACTTCTGGGCAAAATTAAAACGCCGCAAACCGTCGCCAATGTCACGTTTGGCGGCGTGCGTAGAAATCGACTTTTCATCACAGCGACCAAATCGCTGTATGCGATCTATCTCACCGCATCAGGCATATGAAAACAAACCCTATGATTCTCATTGCAAGAAAACTGGAAAAGCTATCCGAAGTGCATCATGCCTATGGTGAAGGATCAATTTGTAGATATCGGCTCCTACCAAACCGTAGTTATTGGTTTCCCGATCTGGGGAATCACAGCACCGCCAGTAATCCCGTCGTTCCTTTCAATGCATGATCTTTCAGGCAAGCTCATCATTCCGTTCATCACTCATGGCGGTTACGGCTTGGGCAACAGCTTAAGTTTGATCGGCCAACATTCTCAGGGCGCGGAACTTGTCGAAGGGTTTTCAATGGAAGCCCCCACAAGAGCGTCTGACAATCAAGCAGGTTATGGGATGGCTCGATGCTCTTCGTGACTAGAGGTGAAGAATAGGTTACTGCGGAGTCGAGCAGATCGCAAAAACCCATGTGGCATGATGGTGGCGATATCCCTATGAGTGCCACAAGCATTTTGTAAATGTGTTGGTGTCAGACTACGGCGTGTGATTGACTGGCAATGAATACATCGCCCAATTACAGGGGCCATTGGTTCATATCCCTTCAAGTGTTTTACAGACCATGTTGTCGACGGTAAGGAACACCTGCGAATCTCGACTGCTTACAAGCATATCTTCAGGCATTATATAATCGGCTCACTGCCGCTATTTAAGGCGATGGACCAATCCAGACATCTATTCAGCAATATTTGTTAGCCTTTCCGGAGTACCGCCTTAACCCGGTTGCTCAATACGGCCTTATCAGATGGCGAAAATGACCTTGACCGCGCGGATATCGATCGTTCACAAGATGTCGCATAGGTTAGAACTTCAGGAATATCTCTGGAAGTTTTAAGCCAAGCCTTAAGGACGTTGTCATGCATGAAATCATCTGCCCTCATTGTAACAAAGCTTTTAAGATCGATGAGGCCGGATATGCGGACATCCTGAAGCAGGTTCGTGACGGTGATTTCGAAAAGCAACTGCATGATCGTTTGGAATTGGCCGAACAGGACAAGCGCAAAGCAGTTGAACTGGCACAGGCTAAGGTCGCCAGTGAATTGCAGAAAACTACTTCTGCTAAGAATTTTGAAATCCAGGAATTGCGCGCAAAGCTTGATGCAGGTGAAGTAGCGCGGAAACTTGCGGTCGCAGAGGCTTTGAGTGAGATCGAAAAGCAGCGCGACAAGCTGGTGAACGAACTTGATAACGCTAAACGCGATCAGGAAGCGATGTCCAAATTAGCCGAGGCCAAGCTCAGTTCTGAATTACAGAAAGCTGCATCAGCGAAGGATGCCGAGATCCAGAGCCTGAAGGCGAGGATCGACGCGGGGGAGCTTTCCCAGAAACTCGCAGTCACTCAGGCGGTCACTGCGATTGAAAAAGAGCGCGAAGAGCTGAAGAACGGTCTTTCTCGGGTAGAGCTCGAAAAGAAGCTGGCTGAAACAGCTCTTAAAGACAAATATGAAACACAGCTCCGTGATCGCGATGACGCGATTGAACGTTTGAGGGATATGAAGGCGAAGCTGTCGACAAAGATGATCGGCGAAACACTCGAACAACACTGTGCCACCGAGTTTGACCGTCTTCGGGCGACCGCTTTCCCGCGCGCTTATTTTGAAAAAGACAATGACGCGCGCAACGGTAGCAAGGGGGACTTTATCTTCCGCGATGTCGATGACGGAGAGTCTGAAATCGTTTCTATCATGTTCGAGATGAAGAATGAGAACGACGAGACCGCTACCAAAAAGAAGAATGAAGATTTTTTCAAAGAGTTAGACAAGGATCGCAGCGCTAAGGGTTGTGAATATGCAGTGTTGGTTTCATTGCTGGAACCAGAGAGCGAACTCTACAACACAGGAATCGTAGACGTATCTCATCGTTATCCGAAAATGTACGTGGTACGTCCGCAATTTTTCATCCCAATCATCACGCTACTACGAAATGCGGCGATGAATTCGCTGAAATACAAGACAGAGTTGGCACTGGTGAAAGCGCAAAACGTTGACATCACCAACTTTGAATCTCAGCTCGACGATTTCAAATCAGCGTTCGGGCGAAACTGGCGTCTGGCTTCCGACGGTTTTGAAGAAGCAATCAAGCGTATCGACGAAGCAATCAAAGATTTGGAAAAGACGAAAGAAGCGCTTCACAAGTCAGCCAACAATCTTCGGCTTGCAAATGACAAGGCTGAGGACCTGACTGTCAAGCGCCTCACACGTGGTAATCCGACCATGGCTGTGAAATTTGCTGAACTCCAGTCCGGAGTCACGGAAGGTGATTGAGAGAGCCGCCGATTCTTGACTGCTATCCGCCAATATCATCCTTTGTAATTTCATGACCATTTCGCGGGATTAGCAGACATTACGCAAGTTCACGGAGTACTTCTTCCGGCTTAAACGGCTTAAACGGCTTACATCCAGTGACCGAAAATGCTTAATAGCAAAAATGACACAACCTACACTCGACCAGATCGAACAACTTGCTGTTGCGTTTGAGCGATTTACCCGCCGCTTCAAGGTCGCGGAGGCTGCGGCAGCGATGCAAAATTCGCTCAACGCCCTAGACATTCAGGCGCTCATTTACATCGATGAGCATCCTGGCTGTAATTTGGGAGATGTTGCTCGGCACCTCCAGGTGGCTCTGACAACAATGTCGTCTTCAGTCGACCGGTTGGTTCGTCGGGAGATAATTGAACGGCAGCGGCCCGAGACGAACCGCAGATCGGTTGCCTTATTTCTTACCGATAAGGGGCATCAAGTAGTTGCAGGCTATATTGGTGGATATCGGGCTTCTTGCAAGGCAATGCTTGAGGCGCTCGATCCGTCTGACCAGACCAGTTTTTTGCGACTGACGCAGCAAATTGCAAATTACGACATTTGAATAATACGAAATTCGTAATATACCCCTGTCATCGAAACGATCAAGGACTTTCCGATGACATACACATCGCCTATCGCTCTCATTACCGGAGCAAATAAAGGGATTGGTCTCGCCATTGCGCGGCAACTAGGCAAAGCCGGACATATTGTTTGGTTGGGTTGTCGGAACATTTCAGGCGGTGAGAAGGCCGCTCGCGAACTGCGTGACAATGGGGTTGATGCTCGTGCTGTACAAGTTGATGTTACAGACGGTGTAAGTGTTTCCAACGCCGTAAAAGCTGTCGAGAGTGAGGCAGGCCGTCTGGACGTATTGGTCAACAACGCTGGCCTCATGTTCGGCTCACCGCCTTCACTTGCCGAGGAGTCAATTGATGAGATGCGGCGAATGTTCGATACTAACGTATTAGGGGTGATGCGGGTCACTCAAGCTTTCTTGCCATTGTTGCGCAAATCCAGGGCTGCCCGGATCGTGATGATGAGCAGTGGCCTTAGTTCGTTGACAGATGCCCTCGACATGCGGAGCGAAACGTGGACGGTTGGCTTTGGCGGGTATTGCGCCTCCAAAACAGCATTGAACATGCTGACCGTCAAGCTCGCGAAGGAGTTGGATCGGGAAGGGATCAAAGTGAACGCAGTGGACCCTGGTCTAACGTCGACCGACATGACAGGAAACGGACTCGGGCATTCTCCTGAAGAGGGTGCACGCCCTGCTGTAGCTCTGGCAACAACACACGCATATGGGCCCACAGCAGGTTTCTATGCTTGCACGTCATCGGGAGAAATCATTCAAAAGAGCTGGTGATACCTGTCTTGCCATACTAAGAGGCGCCGCCGCTAGTTCGGCGTCTCATTCATTTTACTGACACCTGTGCGTCGCTGTGGCTGGATGGTGAACTTGTCCGGATGCATGATCTCATTTTGCATGACGCGGGGCGCGATCTTCGTTCCTCCAGTCACGCTCTGACCATTGCCCGTGATGTGTTGCAGACCCGCCGACGCATTGTAGAGCAGGTGCCAGACTGGGCGCTCAGCCCGAACGGCTTGCGCAGTTAGGAACAGGCGGAGCAAGCGTGCCCTACATCTGTGCGCATCTGTCTTATGCAGCGTGACGATAAATCAAAGCTGGTAAATCGCGTAATCGCATCCGCAATCCGAAGCCACCTCAGTCAGACCGGACAACGCTCCAATAAGTTATATAAGTTCTTTGTCGATAAAACATTTAATAATTACAATTATTTCGATATAAACAATCCTGTGACGAGCACATAATTGACTGACGGCGTTTAATCAATGTGCAAAAGAAATTATCAATGAAAGTTTAAATGATGAAAAAAAGAAAATCTTTTAAAATTATATCTTTGAATGTATTGATATTATCTTCATTGTACTCGAATGCGTTTGCTAGTTATGGTTTTTATGTTGGAAAAAATCTGACTGAAGATGGATCTGTACTGATTGGCGGTACAGGTGAGGAAGTTTCTGGACATTGGTTGACTGTTGTGCCAGCTAAAGACCATCCTAAAGGTGCGACAATGTCTGTAGGAGCAACTGATAAGGCCTATATGCCAGGCAAACTCATTGAAATTCCTCAGGTTCCTGAAACTTTCAAATACATAAACATGAATTATAGCGATTTCGAAGGCTTTCCAGCACCGCTGACTAATGGTGGTTTGAACGAGTACGGCGTTGCAGTGCGGGATATCTGGTCGAACTCACGCGACGAACTGGTTGAAATGACACCAAACCCGCAAACGGGTCCACAATACAGCGATCTGGCACGCATTGCTTTGGAGCGTGCTAAAACGGCGCGTGAAGCCGTCGAGATTATCGGCGATCTTATCAATAAGCATGGTTATACGACTTACGGCGGTAACTCGCACCTGACTGCCGATAAGAATGAAGGTTGGGTAGTGTTGCAGTTCGCGGGCGGCAAAGGCTTATGGGTCGCTGAGCGCTTAGGTCCAGATGATGTGCGCGTTTCATATCCTGGTTATATTGGCGATATTCCAGCCGACATCACTGACAACAAGGACTACATGGCTTCCCCGAATTTTTATGATTTCGCCATCGAGCAGGGTTGGTGGAAACGTGATGGCGATAAACCGTTTAATGTTCATGCCGTCTATAGCGAACAAGACCGCCCTATGCGAACCGGTCAAAAGCACTGGACAATTGAAACCGTGGAAAAAGAACTCCACGATATGGCGCCGGTCACACTGAAAAAAATGATGAAACTGGTCCGTGATCCGCGTGTATCAACTGAGCGTTCCGGTTATGGTGAAGTTGCTCAGCTGCGTGATACAACGCATTCAGGTTTGAATTTGCTGTGGGTTGCACCAACAGGTTCGGTGACAGCGCCCTTTGTGCCTTACCATATAGGTATCAACAAGGTCATGCCAGAATATGGCATTCATCGATACCTGTTTCGCGATGCTGGTTCCACTTTCCTGAATGCCGAATATCAGTCGCAGGAAGCGACACAGTTTGCGGGACGCTTGTTTAAGCGGATTATGTACCATGCGTGCGCAAATCCAGAAACATTCATGCCTGAAATAACCCAAGCCCTTGAAGCCTTCGAAGCTAAGCAAATCGATGACATTCCTGAAGTTCAGGCGACAGCTGACATCCTTTACACGGCTGAAAAGCCCGAGCTGGCTTCTAAATATTTGACCGATTACAGCGTTAGTCAGTCAGAACGAGCATTAGATCTTGGTGAAGCACTGCTTGCGTCAATCGAAGCGCGTTCGAAACTCCTCTACGGCATTGAAACCGCTGAAGGCACTGCTATCAATGCTGAAGGTACTGACATGCCATGCCGTAAAAAGTAAATTCCACCAACCGAACAATACATTAAAACTGATGCACGGACCTTTTGACGGTTCGTGCATTCTTAGCTTTCGTCAAAAAGTCGAACGATTAGTCTCAACATCTGGTTCGTAAATTAAACTACAGCTTTTTAGACGTTCGTTAGCTTCACTCTCATAGATCAACGCGTACTATTGAACGAAAACGCATAACTTGGATTCAAGAACGGTCGTAAAGCAGCCGAAATCAAGGTTCCAAAATACCAGGGATTTCCGTAGTTCAGTACAGAGATATTTTCATGGGTTTGTTGGCGGTTTAGTAAGAGGATTTTCAAGAAGCCATAACCAGTTCTGTGCGGGCGTTGAGCTGCGGATGCCAATACTCGGAGGTTTTTTTGCAAGTCCATAGTCATTGCTGAGCTAAGTTCTGCGCCTACTTTGGCAAAGCTACCCCAAGTGCACTATTCACGCTCATTAAAATATTCTTGATTGGCAATCAGTACGTCGGCCAATGATAGGGACGAGTGGATCTTATCGCTCCAAGGCGGAAAATGCGGTGACTTGGTGCATACAGAAATTTTCTATAGACTATGTAATTCATATGAATTACAAATAAGCTTTAAGTTGGAGAAACTTATGGCTTCTAACGCACTCGTTCAAACTCGCATTGATGCCGAAGTTAGAGATCGTGCCTCTGCGGTGCTTGAAAGTATGGGTCTTACGGTGTCGGACGTAGTTCGTATCTTACTCACACGGACGGCGAATGAGGGGGCATTACCGCTCGAACTTATATCAGGCAGCGAAGCGCACGATGCTTGGTTTCGCAGCAAGGTTCTTGAAGCGCTTCGCGACACGCGACCCGACGTGCCGGATGATGAAGTCACGGCTCATTTCGAAAGACGACGGGCGGCAGCGCGCCTTAAAGCAGCGGCGCTCAAGTCGTGAAGCTCACCTGGTCCGCATTTGCGTTATCAGATCGAGACGCCATCTTCACTTTCATTGAGGCGGAGAATCCCTCATCTGCAATCTTGGTCGACGAACGGATAGTCGCGGCTGCTCGTCGCTTAATTGATTTTCCGGCGAGTGGTCGGGTTGGCAGAATTGCCGGGACGCGGGAACTGGTGATAAACGGTACCCCATACGTCGTGGCTTATGCTGTAACACAATCGGCCGTTCGTATCCTCCGCGTACTTCATGGCGCACGGGAATGGCCAGATATGATTCCTACGAGCTAAGCTTCAAACTTTATTTCTGGGATCAACGGGGCGCCAATTCGCTTCTCTCCAAGATAGACGGGCGATATTGCCGTTGAGGAGGGCAATCAGCAAGAATCTTGGCTGGTTATCAATGTTGTCACCCGGTTGAATAATTGAACGGTAGAGTTCAAAACCCGTGAAACGCCATATCGAGCGCGGATACGATCTCGTCATGTGAAGCAGAAAGGTTTGTGACTGGGTTCTTTAATACCGGCACCGGAATTGCCGACATAAACTGTGTGACCAACACATGCTCGTCTCCTTCAATCTCGAAGCTCGGATTGAGCCGCTTCGCCGGGATGGGAGCCATCGCTTTAAGAATTAGAGGCTTTTCCATACTCGACCGAGGCTAAAGCGGGTTTCCAATGATGTCTTGTGGCTGTACTAGGTGTGTTATATCGAGCAATCTGATGGGTTATACGCATGCGCCTTCAGTCTCCATGGACTCCTCGTCTTTCAGATAATGGCAATACCCCCGCAAACAGGCTGGTAGAAGCTTTGTCAGAAGACATTCTCTCGGGGCATTTGCTTGGCGGCGACAGACTTCCTGCCCATCGGGATTTGGCCTGGAAACTGAACCTCGGAGTAGGCACAGTTACGAAAGCCTATGCGATGCTTGAGCGGCGCGGATTGGCGCGCAGTATAAAGGGCAGTGGTACATTCGTCGCCGTCTTTGAATCACGAAAGGGCCCTGCAATTGATTTCTCGGTCAATCGCTTGCCCGTTATGTTAAGTGATAGACTGTTGGCTGGTACACTTTCTGCAATTTCAAGAAAAATAAATTCAGCCCACGTCAATCTTTATCCCCCACCTGCAGGCCACGATGAGCATCGGCGTTTGTTGGCACGCTGGCTCGAAACCCTGAGCATTGAGGCGGAAGCAAAGAGGATCATATTAGCTGGAAGCGGGCAGCAGGCACTGTGGCTTGCTTTCGATATTCTGTGCGGTGGCAATGGATTGATTGTCACAGAACGTCTCAGCTATTCGGGAGCTATTGCACTTGCGCGCTATCGCGGCCATCCAATGCGGAGCGTTAATATTGATGACCAGGGTATGGTGCCGGATGATCTCGATCGTGTGCTATGCGAAGAAGAGAACAGCGGGCGCCGTCGCCTTGTTTATCTAACCCCTACGCTCCATAATCCTACGACGATTTCTATGGGAGCAAACCGGCGAAAGGAAATTGTGGACGTCTGCAATAAGCGAAACGTCCCGATTGTCGAAGATGGTGTCTATACACTGGGCGCCTCTCCCAATCTTCCTCCACTCGTCACCCTGGCACCGGATCGCGTCTTTCATGTAACGAGCCTCTCCAAGTCACTCAGTCCAGGATTGCGACTGGGCGTTCTGGTGTTGCCTTCAGGCTGGGAGGAATATGCCGAGGAAGCCTTACGTGCGCTGCCACTGTCTTCTTCGCCAGTAGACTATGCGCTTCTTGAAGAGTGGTTTACCAGTGGAGTTATGGAAACGGTGAGGGGCACTTTGCGTGCCGAGGCGCGGCAAAGAGCAAAACTGTCCCGGTCATTCTTCGATAACAGGACAATCATGACCGATGACTGTGCTTTTCATGCGTGGCTGCCAATGCCTCATACGGAAGCCGAAGCCTTCGAAAAGGCAGCGGCTACGCTTGGCGTTGTTGTTACAGAGCCGGACGCCGTGCGCGCTGATCGAAACGATAATGCGACGGGTATCCGGCTATGTCTGGGCGGGCTTGGTATGGAAGACCTCACCACAGGTCTAACATTGCTCTCGCGGTTGAAAATAGGGGATCATTCTTAGAAATAGACGTTACTCTGTAATTCCTAACAGCCCTTAAATCGGTCTCACCATTTAAAGCTGGAAGATACCATAACCTCTCTGCCATCTCCGTAAAGACACTTTGCAAATTCGCAAATAGCGTATTCTTCCTTGAAGAGGTTTGTGGCATTCAATGACAAGGTAATGTTTTTGGTCACTTCATAGCGAACCATTGCATCGACAAGCGTGTAGCCTGGTATTGGCTTATCTATGCCTGATGCGCTGGTCGATCCGGTGTATCGTACACCACCTCCAACGATCAGTCCGTCGATGCCCAACTGAGTTACATCATAAGTCATCCAGAGAGCAGCCTGATGATAGGGTGTGTTTTCACTGCGTTGGCCAAGTTCCAAAAGTTCTTCACTCTTGGTGATCCGGGCATCTGTGTATGAATATGAGCCCACCATGGTCAGATAATCAGTCAGCTCGGCTTTGGCTTCAAGCTCAAATCCACGCGCACGCCGCTGACCGATCTGTGTGAGCTCATCTGCGAGTGTACGGGTGACGATATTGTTCTGATCAAGCTGATAGACGGCTGCGCTGAACAACATATTCGTGCCGGGCGGCTGATAACGAATGCCGGCCTCAATCTGTTCTCCCGTCATAGGAGAGAAATTCATGTCTTCGACATATTCAGCCACAGAAATCGGGAAGAAGGATTGTGCATAACTCACATAGGGAGCCAGTCCATTCTCAGCTTCGTAAACCACCCCAGCGCGCCAAGTTGTTTTTTCAGAATTGCGGCTGATCGACTGGTTGTTCGCGTGATAGCCGAAATCCTGATCAGCCCAGTCGTGTCTTACGCCAAGCAGTACGTTCCAGCGTTCATCAAAGGTGATTTTGTCTTGCAGATAAATACCATGCTGTACGGTTGTTGTTTTCGCACCACGGTTACGAGCAGGGTCACGATTTACTGTGAAGCTTGCACCATAGACGGGATTGTTCAGGTCGATTGATGGAGCAGCTGCGCGAAAATTATCTGAATCATATGTTGTGTCGTAAAAGTCATAACCGACGAGCAATGAATGTGAGAGTGGACCTGTATCCACATCGAATGCAACATTCATATCATGTGTGAAGCCCTTCGCACGATCATGACGGTCGCTGTACTGGCGAGCCAGTATGCCTGTCTGTGCGACCTGATTAACGGCCTCGGCGCTCGTCTGGGCCATCATATAACGCCAGTCCAGGTCGGATTCGTAATAGCGTGATTTTGCCGAGAACCGAATATCATTGTCGAAACGATGGGTAAATTCGTAGCCCAGCGCACCCATATTAGTTTTCATCCGGTCATAGTCCGGCTCGCCAATAAAAGTGTCGCGGTCGAGGATGAATGGGCCATTACCGATGCCTTCCACAATCTCGTAGGGTAAGGCAGCGGGGAAACGTGTGCTGGTCTTCTGGTAGAAGCCAAGCATGGTCAGCGATGTGTCTTCATCAGGCTTCCATTCCAAAGCCGGGGCGATATAGATGCGGTCATTGTTCATGTATTCGACGTTGGTGTCGCTGTCGCGACCAAGAAAAGTCAAACGATATGACAATGTGTCGGTTATGGCATCGCTGAAATCTGCAGTAAGCTGTTTACGGTTATGAAGCCCGCCCTGAACCGAGACTTCACGCAGAGTCTCGGATGTCGGGCGTTTGCTGACGCCATTCACAAAGCCGCCCGGCGAAAGCTGGCCATAAAGAACCGAAGCCGCACCGCGTACAACATCGACGCGTTCAAGACCAAATGGCTCCTGCGTACCATCATAAGAGTTGTTCTGCAGCCTCATCCCGTCGCGCAGCATCCCACCGGTACCCGATTCGACGTCGAATCCACGAATTCTGAACCGGTCAGCGACGCGCGAGAATGGGCCGGGCTGTGCCGTGAAACTTGGTGTATAAGCAAGCACGTCAGCAAGAGTTTGCGCTTCGCGATCTTTGATTTCGGTAGCTGAGACTACCGACACTGATTGGGGCGTAAGCAGGATAGGTGTATCCGTTTTCGTGCCACTGCTGCTGACCTTAGCCACATATCCCTTAACAGATTCGGTTGAGCTGGCGTTATCCTGCACGACAATCGTTTGTAGCTGAATTCCAGCATTCGTTTCCTGTGCTGAAACACTGCTGGCTGCAAGCGCCATCATCGCGCAAGCGAGTGGAATGCTATATGGCAATGCTGACATGTAGGGCAGCCTGCCGATATTCGATTTCAGATGGTTTACCGGCATAGAATTCCCCAATAGCGATGCATGAATTAGTGGAGGCTGGGAGGCCGTCGCATAAACATGACAAGTACAGTCAACAAAGATATGCTCTCGCTATCATGTGATTCACTTTGAATAAATTAAAAAAGTGTCACAACACACTAATTGCAGCGCGCTCACTGTCGCGCGGATGATATGACGCGATTGGAAGAGCCTGTCAGAGCCGCTTCTTACAATTGCGCACGGAGTGCTGGCTATGTTCGAAATGAAGCGAGTGAACGTTTATCGTGGCACTCAGCATATTCTCCATGACATTGATCTGAAAATTCTTCCGGGGCGTTTTACCGCTTTGATCGGGCCGAACGGCTCTGGCAAGTCAACGCTTCTGAGCAGCATGGCGAACACGGTCGCGATACAAAGCGGTCATGTAGAGCTTGGATCTAAGCAGCTTGTTTCATACTCGAGACGCGAACTGGCCCGGCAAATGGCGTTCTTGCCGCAACATGTCCATACGCCGGTCGGAATGAGTGTGCGTGAACTACTTGCACAGGGACGGTTTCCGTGGAGAAGCTGGCTCGGTGGCTGGTCAAGTGAAGACGAAGACGCTGTCTCGCGTGCCGTTGCACTTTGCGGCATTGAACAACTCATCGACAGACCATTGCAGAGCCTTTCAGGTGGCCAGTTGCAGCGGGCATGGATTGCAATGACTTTGGTTCAGGATACACCAGTTATTCTGCTCGACGAGCCAACGACATTTCTGGACGTTGCAAACCAGTTAAGCCTGCTTGATCTGCTGTCGGTCTTGCGCGATGCAGGACGCACAGTGGTTGCAATCCTTCACGACCTCAATCAGGCGGCACGTTATGCAGATCAACTTGTCATGCTGAAAGATGGGCGGGTGGTCGCAGAAGGCGCGACACAGCACGTTTTCAATGTGCCTAATATAGATAAAGTGTTTTCGGTGCGATCAAGAATGCTGGATGATCCGGAAACGGGAATTGCAATGTGCATTGCTTCTTCCTGGGCGTGAAGGGTAGATCCTTTGTCAGTTTATCTGCGTTCTTTTCAGTTCCTCGTCCTTTTTGTGCTGCTAATCGTGGCTGCAATCCTTCATCTGAAGTTCGGTGCGCGTCAGCTTGACTGGAGCGTGGTCTGGCAAGCACTTGTCGCCTATGTTCCGGCAGACCCATTGCATAATATCGTGATGGAAATGCGCATGCCTCGTTTGATCAGTGCTGTAATCGTCGGTGCAACCCTCGGTCTTGCAGGCGCGTTAATGCAGGCGGTCAGTGAAAACCCGCTTGCAGATCCTGGGCTGATGGGGGTGAACAGTGGTGCTGCCTTCTTTGTCGTTTTCGGTTTGCTTGTGCTCCCCGGTAATACGCTTGCCATGATACCGCTTCTCGCCTTTGCGGGGGCGATTGTTGCAGCAGCGATCGTTCTTCTGAACAGCGGATCGGACCCCAATCCGGTTCGCCTCGTTTTGTCTGGTGTGATGGTTGCGGCCCTGTTCAGTGCCCTGACCTCTATGGTTCTTTTGCTTGACCAGCAGGGGCTTGAAACTTTGCGGCGCTGGCTTGTTGGTTCGCTTGCTTTTGACAGTTCAGTGGCCCGCTGGCAGACTTTTCCATTGATCCTTCTCGCTGGATGCGTTGCAGTAGCGAACATTCCCGCACTTAATCTCCATCGATTGGGATCGCAATCGGCGGCGCTGATGGGGCTGAATGTATTGAGGATGCGGCTTTCATCACTTCTGGCGATCGTGCTTCTGGCCGGATCATCTGTTGCAATAGCTGGTCCTATTGGCTTTGTCGGTCTTATTGCTCCGCATATTGGGCGTATTTTTTTCGGTAATGACTATCGGTTCCTCGTCCCCGCAGCACCTCTGATAGGTGCGCTGCTTATTGTTACCGGTGACATCGTATCACGCACGGCATTGCGTCCACTGGAGATCAATACGGGTATTGTGACTGCCATTGTGGGCGGGCCCATTTTTATTGCTCTCGTTCTGGGAAGAGTGAAATAATGGCAGTGCAAACCCATATCACCAATTACACCCGCAATCGGTTTTCGCGTGGCCGGTTCATTCTGATTGCTGCCGCTGTGTTTCTTGTTATAGCCGGATTATTGGCAATAACGCTCGGCAGCTATCCTGTTGTACTAACTGAAATAATCGAGGCAGTTATAGCGCCCCAAAGCACTGATAGTATTTTGCGTAACATCGTGTTTCACACGCGTCTGCCACGCATATTGCTTGCCATTTTTTCTGGTATGGCGATGGCTCTTGCCGGAGTGATATTACAGGTACTGACACGCAATTCACTGGCTGCACCCGGATTGGTGGGGGTTGAGGCAGGGGCTGGTATCACAGTGCTGACTGCGCTCATTCTCTGGCCATCTGCGCTGGCTGTCGAGCTTTATCCGCTCGCGGCTTTGCTTGGTGGGCTGCTGGTTGCGTTGTTTGTTATCGCTCTTGCCTGGAACAAAGGGGTTTCGCCCTTGCGTCTCATTCTGGTAGGTGTTGGTGTAACAGCGATGCTCAGTGCATTAGCAGACCTGCTTATCACCTACGGTCGGATCGAGCATGTTGAATCGGCTTTGCTCTGGCTTGCAGGCAGTCTGCATAGGGCAGGGTGGGAAAATGTGCGGGGGCAATTTTTGTGGCTGCTTCTTTCCGGTGTTCCCATATTGTTGTTTTCCAGCCAGTTTGATCTGTTTCAGCTTGGAAACGCGGTTGCAGCAAGTCGCGGCCTGAATGTTGCGCGCTTTCAGATCATCGCACTTTTGCTGAGTGTGATGCTCACTGCTTCTGCGGTCGCGAACGTTGGTACAATGAGCTTTATTGGCCTCTTAGCCCCTCATGCTGCAAGGCTTCTGGTAGGGGAAAGGCATAGATTGCTTTTGCCTCTGTCTTCATTGATTGGCGCAAGTATTGTGCTTGTCAGTGACACAATCGGCCGAACCGTTTTCGCCCCGCTTCAGATTCCGGCGGGACTTGTGGTTGCAGTGATTGGCGCGCCCTATCTTCTTTATCTGCTGTCGCGAAAAGGAACGACCCGATGACCAGAACAGCGTCAGCTTTGTTTATTCTTATATGCAGTTTCGGCTTTGTTGTTAGTGTTCATGCAGAAGAAACAAGAACATTTACCAATCGTTTCGGCTCGGTTGAGGTGCCAGTTCACCCACGCTGTGTGGTGTCATTGCACGATTTCAGTCTGACAACGCAGTTGCTGGAATTTGGGGTTGTGCCTTGTGGTTCATCGGGCCGCAAGCGCTTGCTTGCGGATACAATTTATAGGGGGGCATCGCAGAGATACGATACGTCAGAAATCCAATATATCGGAACACATCAGGCTCCTGATATTGAAACAATTGCGGCATTGAAGCCAGACCTGATCGTAGGGTTGTCTTATCACGCAGCGCTTCGCGATAAGCTTTCAGCAATTACGCCCGTTGTACTGCTGCCTTTACGTGAAGAAGGCATATTAACCTATTCAGAGCAATTGGCTGATCTTGTTGGTAAGCGTCATCGCTATGATGAATTACATCGGGAATATCAGGATATAGTCGGTGAATTCGGAAGGCGCGTAGAGAAACCCGCTTCAATCACAGTGACACCGATGGAGATCTATCGCGACGGTTTCAGGATTATCGGGCGTGGTGGCATGGAACAGGTGATAAAAGATTTTGGTCTTGGTCATGTTCCCGCTTATGAGAATAGCGAAAGCGATATACCCTATAGCTTAGAACGCCTTTCCGACTTTGACAGTGATATCATCATCGACACTTACGAAGAAATGCTCGACGAAGAGGCAGAAATGCGCGCCTTCCGGTCGACTGTCCAGTGGCGCAATCTGTTTGCTGTTCGTAATCGTCAATTTCTGTATTTTAATCGTAGTCGCTACGGCGAAACGATGGAAGGCCTGATTGGTTCTGCGACTTTGCTTCTATCGCATATCGGCGAGCGGGAAATCCTCCGGCAGAAGCCTTAATAGGTTGTCAGGTCAACGGCGTAATTGAAACTGCACTCCAGCGTTCAACCTGATCCCTATTGCCGTCTGGCTCTAGCGTGCTGCAGCGTGTATTGACGTCAAACTGATCCAGCCTCAATTTGATCAGCAACTGTTGAGATTGAGTTGAGGCAATAATCTCAGCTTCAACTTCATTCGTGTTCCCTGCTTTGCGCTCAAGAACAACTTTCTCCTGTGGTCCAATCTCATTCCAAAATGAAAGCGCGGCGTGCTCGGCGACCTGTTCAAAGGCGTCGAGTTCAGGATTGCCTCTGTAAGCAGGCAGGAATGGAACGCCTTTGCTAAGGCATGACAGGAAATCGGAAACGTCTTTTGGTTCGAGACGGCCATATCTGGCGCGCTGTGGTAAAACGAGCAGCGACGCGGCAAAGCGACATCCGCCGATGTGCGTTGACTGTAGAACCCGGAAAACTGTCGGGTCTGCCTGATCACGCAGCGCTTTCCAGGTAGCAAAGCCATAACGTGCGCAGCAGGGATCCTGCTTTCCATCTGTACAGCACAGGATGGTAATGCGCTCATCGCGCTCTCCGCAGAGTTTACCTCCCGATGCCAGAACCAGCAATTGCTCGGTTAGGATGTCAGTCGTGGCTATTCTTAAAATAATGTTGTCGCATGAGAGAGCGATCTCATCTCCCTCTACGAGAGCCACATGGATACCAGCCTGATTGGCAGTCATCATTGCCTGAGAAAGTGCTTTGGACATGTCAAACGCATTCGTTCTTGGAACACGCCAGTGGCGTCGGGGCCAATGGAGGAGCGCGTAACGTGGCGCGGTCCCACCAGCCCCCAGCATAGGCTCACCACGTTCCAGACAGACGTCGCGACAAAATTTATGAGAACTCATTTTTAGCCAAGTTGTAAAAGTTCCTCACACGGCCGACGGTTGGGTAATCCAAAAGACACGATTGAGCTGTTCATACACATTCATTGTGCTTTGTCGCAACGATTAACCAACAGACATCTGAAAACGGTTAGTACTAGTCGCGAATTTCTGACTGGCACTCTGAAACCTTCGCCCGAAGTCTTTACCAAGAAGGGCGGGTTTCTGGCTATGGCAATTGGCTTTGTATTATATTGGCTGAAATGTAATAGGAAGCATTCTATTAGTTTCTGCATAGGCACTACGAGACACGTAGCCACACGATATTGCAGAGAATACTATAAACTTATTTTAGCCAAATCTTCAGCCATCTTTAGTTGAAGCCAGTCGCATATATCCAAGATCATGGCAGAACTTGCTTTGTGTTTAGGAACGATAAGACGGTGCATTCGCCCAGTCTTAAGTGGTTTACTTGAGGCAGCAACAAGCATTTTTTCGTTAAGGGCGCTTGCAATTACGCTGATCCAGCCCAGAGCAACGCCTTTGCCTTGAGTTGCGGCCTGCAAAATCACTGCATAGTCAGAAAACTGGTTCCACGTCCCGACTTCGCCGGTATTGAGAACGGTTTCACTTAGGAAGGGAGACCACTGGTCTCGTTTATGGTCGATTAAATGCAAAAACACTTGTTGTGACAGAGAGGCTATATCATCCACAGCGCCGCACCGTGCTAAATATTGCGGGCTGCAAACAGGCATGATGATTTCTGGCGCAAAATCCCATATCGCATAACGGGGATCATTATCTTCGACGATACGGGTGGCTATGTCGACGTCATTTGTGATCTCTCGCATCATTCCTGAAGCAAGCTCAAACCTTAAATCGACGTTGGGAAAAGCCTCGTTAAAGTCACCGAGCCTTGGAATAAGCCAGTGGGTTGCGAACGAGCTGGACATCGACATTGTTACAGATCGTTTACCTGCATTTTCCTTAATTCTTTTAATAACATTACCCATAGATGTCATGTTCTCACGCACAGAAGCAACTAAGAGTTGCCCTTCACGTGTGACGATCAATCCTTTGGAGTGGCGCTCAAAAAGCTGAAAACCTAACTCATCCTCTAATTGCGCAATAATTCTGCTTATGGATGGTTGGGTAACGTTAAATTCGACGGCGGCGCCTGTGAAGCTTCCATGTCTGGCCGCAGCTTCAAATACGAGCAGTGCGCGAGGTGATGGGATCATACGAGATAGAATTTCTGTCATGCGCTCAGCGTATATCATGAATACGTTTTTTCAAGCTACACAACATTAAATTTTCATTGAGAATAGAGCTAGGCAGGCTCCCTATAGGGTACTCACCCAAAACTGGCATGTTTGATTGTCATAATCAGAATGCAGTTCGGAGTTGCTACTGAATTTGAATGGAGCAAGTCCGTGAGTGTCGTGTCGATGACTGAACTGTCCCAGGACGCCGTGATAAACCGCGATCCGCTGTTGCAGCCTTTCCGATTAAAAAATCTGGTTTTGAAAAACCGTATCATCAGCACGTCACACGCATCCATGATGGATGATGGAGGAATGCCTCTTGAGCGCTATCAGCGCTATCATGAAGAGAAGGCAAAAGGCGGAGTTGCGATGACAATGATCGGCGGCTCCGCTATGTCCTCACGTGATTCCAGTTGGGGTGGTGGTCAGCTCAACGTACATTCTGACATTATCATCCCTCATCTGACAGCAATGGCCGAGAGAATTCATAAACACGGCTGCGCAATCATGTCTCAGGTTTCACACTTGGGCCGACGCGCTACGGCTTTCACGAGCGCTTGGTTGCCTGTCGTAGCACCATCACGTATTCGCGAAACGCGAAACCGCAATTTTCCGCGAGAAATGGATCAATACGACATCAAGCGGATAATTGCGGATTATGCGGAAGCCGCTCGCCGTTGCCGTGATTCAGGACTTGATGGAATTGAAACCGTAACTGGCGGCCATCTGATTGGTCAGTTTCTTTCGCCTCTCACGAATACGCGTTCTGATGATTTTGGCGGCTCTTTGCGCAACAGAGCCCGTTTTGGCATTATGGTTCACGAGGCAATCCGGGAAGCTGTGGGTGACGATTTTATTGTTGGTATAAGACTTGTTATCGACGAAGGCGGTGCAGGCGGCCTGACTGCAGAAGATTGCGCGAAGATTGCCGAAATTTTCGAAGAAGAAGGCCAAATTGATTACTTCAATAGTGTTTATGGCCGTATGGACTCCGATCTCTTTTTATCTGAACACAATATGCCCGGTCTCTTTCAAAAAAGCGCTCCATTTTTGAAAGAAGTGGAAGCATTTCGCGGCGCGGTAAAATTGCCACTTATACATGCGGCAGGTGTCCGTGATGTAGCGACAGCCCGGCATGCCATACGCGAGAACATTGTCGACCTCATTGGAATGACGCGTGCGCACATAGCGGACCCGCAAATTGTGAACAAAATTCTGAGGGGAGAAGAAGACCGTATTCGTCCGTGTGTTGGCGCATCTTACTGCCTTTATAAAAAGGTGCACTGTGTGCATAACCCGTCGAGCGGACGCGAAACCATTTTGCCGCACGAATTAGTCAAAGCGGAAATAATTAAGAAGGTGGTTATTATCGGTGGTGGGCCCGCAGGCTTAGAAGCAGCGCGAGTCTGTGCGGAACGCGGCCATGAGGTTGTGCTTTTTGAGGCAGCTTCTGAGTTGGGTGGCCAGATACGAATTGCGGCAGCGGCACATGAGCGCCGCGATCTCCTTGGTATTGTTGATTGGCGTACTGAGGAACTTGATCGTCTTGGTGTTGATGTACGTCTTAATTCCTATGTCGAAGAAAGTGATGTGCTTAGCGAAAATCCAGACGTGATTATCGTAGCAACGGGTGGCATTCCCGACACCGAATTTATTGAAGGTGGCGATCTCTGCACCAGTTTATGGGATATCCTGACCTCGGCAGTACCTGCCGCTGATGATATATTGATTTATGATGGAACGGGACGCCAGGCCCCCGCGTCCTGCGCACTCAACCTTGTCTCTAAAGGCAAGAAGATTCATTACGCTATGCTTGATGAAATGCTCGCGTTTGAAATGTCATATACCGACAAGTCTGGCTATCGTAAGAAGTTCGCTGAGCTCAACATTCCGAGAACCGTCGATGTTCGACTTATCAAAGTTGAGCGAAAAGATAATGGTTTGCGCGCTCATTTCCAGAATGAACTCACAGATGAACTGACAACCCGTGATGCGAAGCAGATTGTGGTCGATAATGGCACGCTACCTCTGGCTGATATGTTCATGGCGTTAAGAGATCAGGCATCAAACCTCGGTGAGACGCATTTCGACAGTGTCGTAGCGGCAAACGCCAATGCCATTTTGTCGAAAGATGCTTTCGAAATACACCGCATTGGCGACGCTATTTCCAGCCGAGATATATATTCTGCAATTCAGGATGCATTTCGGCTTAGCGTCTCGCTATAAACTTCAAAACAAAAAGAGAGGGTGAATTAGATATGTCGAAATTTGAAACGTCTTATGAGAATTTAAGTGTAAATGATAAGATCAAACTTGATCAAGATTTACGTTCGGGAGCATCTCGTCGCGATGTTCTGAAAATGCTTCTCGCGTCAGGTTTGGCTGCGACGGCTGCAGGTTCGATAGTGACGAACGCCACGCGTGCATATGCTCAAACACCTAAAAAGGGTGGTAAGGTTCGCGTCGCGACTTATGCCAGCAGTACAGCTGATACGCTTGATCCGGCTCGCGCTATCTTTAACATTGATTATATCCGTGTAAACAGTCTCTATAGTGGGCTTACACGTCTTGATGATACACTAACGCCACAAATGGAACTCGCTGAATCTTTTGAAACGAATGACGCTAAGAAGTGGGTTATCAAATTACGTAAGGGTGCGACATTCCACGATGGCTCAGATTTCACCGCCGACGATGTTGTGTTTTCATTGCAGCGGCATAAAGACCCTGCAACTGCGTCAAGCGGGAAATCTGTTGTTGACCAGATAAAGTCGATAACAAAGACCAGCGACTACGAAGTTACAATCGAATTAAATGCGCCGAACGCCGATCTACCTGCGCTTTTGGGAACCACGGCATTCTTGATCGTAAAAAATGGCACTGATAATTTCAACAAGGGTATTGGCACCGGTGCGTTTAAGTTAACAGAGTTTAGTCCCGGCACCCGCTCGCTTATGGTCGCTAACGAGAATTACTGGAAGCAAGGCAGCGGTCCTTATGTTGACCAGATTGAAATTTTCGCAATTCAGGATGAAACTGCACGCCTCAATGCATTGCTCGCTGGCGATGTGGACATTATCGCCAATGTAAATCCGCGTGCGACGACACAAGTAACCGGTGCAGGGCATCAACTTCTTCGTACGGTCGCAGGGCAGTATACAAACCTTATCATTCGTCTTGATCAGGATCCTGGCGTAAACTTCAATTTTGTCCAGGCAATGAAGCACCTTGTCAATCGCGACCTTATCAATAAGGCGGTATTTCGCGGTTTTGGGCAAGCGGGCAACGATCAACCAATTTCCCCATCAAGCCGCTTTTATCGCAAGGACTTGATGCCTACTGCCTACGATCCTGAAAAAGCAAAATCGCTTCTTGCTGACGCTGGACTTATTGGCAAGGCCATCCCAATTGTAGCTTCGACTGCGGCACAACAATCTGTAGAAATAGCTATGGTATTGCAACAAGCCGCCAGTCAGATTGGTCTTACGCTTGATGTTCAGCGCGTGCCTTCGGATGGTTATTGGTCAAATTACTGGAATAAAGCGCCAATATGTTTTGGGAATATCAATCCACGTCCTACGCCTGATGCAATGTTTTCGCAGTTCTATAAATCGGACGCGGCATGGAATGAGAGTAAGTTTAAAGATGAGAAATTCGATGCCTTGCTAACTGAAGCACGAGGCATTACGGATGACGCCAAGCGCATGGATATTTACGGCGAATTGCAGGGCATAATCAGCACTAAAGCCGGAACAATTATTCCTAGTTTCTACGAAGGCCTTGATGCGCACAATTCAAAGGTCAAAGGTATCCGCCCGATGCCGAGTGGAAATTTGATGGGTAATTCGTTTGCTGAGTACATCTGGTTAGATGAAGCTTGAGGCCTGAGAGATAGCTGCTCGGACTTATAACGCCCTTCAGTTTCAAACCAAATCGGGAACACTTCATCAGAGCCAGTAGATATCTAATTCTCATCTGGTGTCGTGTTGGTCGGCAACATAAGATTTATGTTGCCGACGTTTGATGTTGACACATTTAATTTGAATATTCGAGGTTTGTCATGAAATCTGTCATCGTCAAACCACTCGCTAAACGCCTCGTCGTTGCATTCTTTACGCTGCTCATTGTTGCGTTCACTATTTTCTTTGCAACAGCGATGCTTCCTGGTGATGTGGCTGAAATTCTTCTGGGGCAGGCAGCTACACCGGAGGCTGTTGCCGGACTTCGTCACGCCATGAACCTCGATCAGCCAGCGTTCTTGCGCTTTCTTTATTGGCTGGGAAATCTTTTGACCGGCGATCTTGGTGTATCCTATGCCAATAATGTGCCGATTTCTGATCTCATTGGTAACCGGCTCGTTAATTCGTTGAAGCTTGCCGGTGTGACGGCGGCGATTTCGGTTCCGATTGCATTGTTTCTCGGTATCACTGCCGCCATCATGCGCGGCACGATCTATGACCGGGTTGTTTCCATCATCACAATCTCGGTCATTTCGGTGCCTGAATTCATGGTCGCGACCATCGCCGTGATCGTGTTTGCTGTTTATCTTGGCTGGTTACCAGCACTGTCGATGGCCAATGAGGTGACATCGTTCTGGGGGCTTCTCAAGGTTTTTGCGATGCCGGTTATTACTTTGAGTTTTGTGATTTCAGCACAGATGATCCGCATGACACGTGCAGCCGTACTTGAAACGCTCAACACACCTTATGTTGAAATGGCGCTTCTCAAAGGCGCATCGCGCTCGCGCATGGTGATGGTTCATGCATTGCCAAATGCGCTTGGACCAATCGTCAATGCGGTAGCACTTTCATTGTCCTATCTGCTGGGCGGTGTCATCATTGTCGAAACCATCTTCAATTATCCCGGCATAGCCAAGCTGATGCTTGATGCGGTTGCAACGCGCGATCTTCCTCTGATCCAGACCTGCGCGATGATCTTCTGCTTTGGCTATCTCCTGCTCATTACGATAGCGGACATTATCGCCATCGTTTCCAACCCGAGGCTGCGATAATCATGACCGTTTCCGTTTCAAGTCAGCGAAAATCAAAGTCTCCGCGCTTCGGATATCGGGTTAATCTGGTTGGCACTGTGTCCTTCCTGATTATCTTTGGCTGGGCGCTCGTTGCGATATTTGCACCGTGGATTGCACCGCATCCTATTGGCGAGATTGTGGACTTCGACTTCTTCGGCCCGATGAGTGCGCAGTTCCCGCTGGGGACAGATTATCTTGGTCGCGATATGCTCTCGCGCATCATTTATGGCGCGCGCTTTACCGTTGGCATTTCGCTGGCGGCGGTGGTTCTCGCCTGCTTTTTCGGTGTAACACTCGGCATGATGGCAGCGGTTATCGGCGGTTGGTTCGATTCAGCGCTTAGCCGCTTTCTCGATGCCTTAACATCCATTCCAAGTAAGATTCTGGCACTTGTGATTGTCGCGGGCGTTGGCTCGTCCATTCCGATCCTGATCATCACCATGGCAGTTATCTATACGCCCGGTAGCTATCGCTTTGCGCGTGCACTGGCGATTAACATCAACACCATGGATTATGTGACGGTCGCCCGCGCTCGGGGTGAAAAGATCGGTTACCTTATTCGTTCGGAGATTCTGCCGGGGATTATCGGCCCGGTTCTGGCCGACTTTGGTCTTCGCTTTGTCTTTATCGTGCTGCTTCTGTCGAGCATGTCGTTCCTTGGTCTTGGTGTGCAGCCGCCATTTGCCGATTGGGGTGCTTTGGTAAAGGAAAACATTGGTGGTCTGTCCTTTGCAGCTCCTGCCGTTGTGTTTCCGTCTATCGCGATTGCAAGTCTCACGATCAGCGTCAATCTGCTGATCGATAATCTACCGCAGAAGATCCGCGACAGGAGTGAATGAATGAGCAATCTTGTTGAGATCAAAAATCTGCGTGTTGATGCAAAGACCGATTCAGGCCGCACCGTAGAAATTATTCGTGACGTAAGCTTTGAAATTGCGGAAGGCGAAATCGTTGCCCTTATCGGCGAAAGCGGTTCTGGCAAGACGACGATTGCTTTGACGCTGATGGGCTACACGCGGCCGGGTTGCCGGATCGTTAGCGGCAGCATCGACGTTGCGAAACAGAATATCGTTACGCTTTCCGAGCGCAAACGTTCAAAAAAGCGTGGTACCGAAGTGTCCTATGTGCCGCAAAGTGCTGCCGCGTCCTTCAATCCTGCGCATCGCATCATGGATCAGGTCATCGAAGTGACCAAAATCCATAAGCTGATGTCAAAGGATGAGGCGCGTAGAAAGGCGATTGAACTGTTTAAGGCGCTGGCCTTGCCAAATCCCGAAACAATCGGTGACCGCTATCCGCATCAGGTTTCGGGTGGACAGTTGCAGCGACTGTCGGCGGCAATGGCGCTTATCGGTGATCCTAAGCTGGTG
>NZ_NNRJ01000064.1 GCF_002252445.1 Brucella thiophenivorans | reverse complement strand
CCGATAAGGGGTTCCGTTTAAACGCCGATTGACAGCGTCAGCAAGCCATTCTGAGGAAATTCTGTTGAGAATTTCTTGCTGGAGCATAAGGAGAACAGAATTATCCCACCACAAGCGGATTCTCGGAAAAGCGTGACAAAAATCAAAAAAAACTAAATAAAAACATTATTTTAATATTTGAATGGTGGGCCCGGAGGTGCTCCAACCCCCGCACCAGATGGCCTGTCGCTTCCATACGTTTGATCGTGGCATTGAGTCACAGAATGGACTTATCTGCAGAATGGAATCGGATCGAAAACATGGTTCTGTGATCCGCTGTCACCTTCGCAGAAAGGCCCTGTTGAGAATACCAATAGACGCACAAGACACTGGCTTCCCAGAAAAGCTTGATCCGCTGACACTCGGTCATCGAGATCAAGCTTTTAATTGTAATCGGCTCTATAATACGCCGCGTGAATGCCTGGGGTACAAAACGTCTGCAGAGGTCTTCTGGCAAAAATTCATCACAAACAGACATCGTTCTACGTAAACTTAAATCGCAAAAGCCGCGCGTTGGCACGACGTCACATACGTACAACCCAATGAAAAAGAAGCGTTCATCCTGCCCATAATCAGGATGAACGCTCCGCTTTGCATTATAACCAATCAAATACTACCAGTGGAAACGAATACCACCACGCACAGTACCGGACTTGATATCTCCGTTAAACTTATAGGTTCCGCTTACGAAGCTCGACCACTTATCGGATGCATCAAAGACGTTCACAGTACCGCCAACTTCGCCAAAGACACCTTTGAAGTTATCTTCGACAGTAAGTGGCACGCCGATGTTCTGAACGTAAGCCGAGTTGGTGTTCTTGAACTCGTCCCACACACGTCCGGTGAGAGAGGCCTCTACACGATAGCTCTCAGTTTGTAGAACCTGACCGCCAAACCGTGCACCGAGGCTTCCACGGAAGCTTTCTTCATGCCCGAAGCTGATTGCAGCACCCGAAATATCGTTCAGATCACCTATACTGGTGCGGGCATAGGAAAGCGTCGCAACAGGTTCAATAAACAACTCGTTCGGCAACTCAAAGCGATATCCTGTGTCCATTAGGAAGCCGTAGGTGTTCGCCTTCGGTTTTTCGTCGAAACCGAGCGTCGGCGTATTGTACTCAACCTTCAGCAGGTCTGCTTTAAAAAGGGTATCGATGAAGAAGCCCTTGTTAATATAGGTTGCATAGGCGCCTACAGTTCCGCCCGAATATTCAAAGCTTGTCGGCGAATGACGGAAATCCAGTGAAGACTTCAAATAGCCGCCGAGCAGGCCGAAGATGAGTGTATCGTCGTTTGCCAGCACATCGCCTGTGCCAAAATCAACCCCACCGATCAGACCGAACGTGTTCTGCTTGTAACTCGTATCGAAGCTATAAGTGTTGTTCGCTATCGAATAGCGCGTTCCGGCATCGCGGCTTGTCCAGTTTCCGACAGCTTTGACCCAGACGCCCGGCGTAACGCCGTTTGCAGGAGGTGCTGTGACAGGGCCGTCTTTGGAAACGTAACCTTCCGGCAGCGTCTCCGCGTTGCCAAGCTGGCTGCGCAGGTCGCCCTGACGATCCAACCAGATACCCGATGTTTCGTTCCAGATCGTCTGCGCGCCTGTCGCGAGAACTGGCAACTCAAACGCTTCATGATCAACTGCTCCGATGAGACGGAACTCCTGTCCACCTGGAGCTGCGAACCGCGCTGCCATACCGGTTCCGGTTGGCACGGGTACATCAACGAGAGCAACGTCATAGAAGAATAGCCCCTTGTCGATTACATGATTACCGCCACGAATGGCATTTGCACTTGCCGGGTCAATGGTGAAATCTGTGATCGAAGAAGCAAGGCCAGAGACTTCTACAATTGATATACCCTCAGGATTATATGCGCCCGGCCCCGTGTTCATATCGCGAATATTAAGCAGCGTATGACCGGCGGTATTGCCTTCAACCCGTAAGACGTCCGAAGTAGAACCGTACTGGCCGAGATAAGCGTCAATTGCCAGCGTTGAATTGCCGGTGCCGGTGTAATCACCGCCTGCCACCGTAAGGTCCCGCGCAGCGTTAAATGCGAGGCCTGCAGTTTCACCCTGCATGGTCAGTATGCCGTTGTTATTGAAGTAATCCAGATTGGCAAACTCGGCATATTCTCCACCATTTCCAGTGAACGATGTCCGGATACCGCCGAGATTAGACAGGCGGTCAAAACCCGCGCCGAAATCGCTGATACCGGAAACAAACCAGTTGCCATTATTGATCAGGGTATCGTCATTCGCTGACAAGCCCACACGGCCGACTATTTGACCGTCATTGTTAACGGTGACCGATCCACCTTGAGCATTCAGCGCAAGTTTGCTTTCGTCTTCGTCAAGGGCGGACACAAAGCCATTATTGGTAAACACAGCGCCATTTCCGGACAGGATATCGACCACCGCGCTGTCATTTTCACCCGCGCCCGCAATTGTACCATCCGTGGTCACAGTGACACTACTAGCGCCCGCTGCTACAATCGCCGAGGCATTAAGTGAAACAGTCAGGCTTTCTCCGCCGGTCTCAACGTTGGTGTTACCATCACGAGAAAGGGCAACAATCGCTTCATTGTAAGCCTGTATCTCAGATTCCTGACCTGTAATCACACTCACATTGCCAGCATCTGCCAAATTGGCAGCTACAACGCCGACGCCTGCTGAAATTGTGGAACGGTCGCCTATAAGGACATCCACTTCACCCGAACCCGCCACTTTAGTTGCCACAATACCGGCAGTTGCTTCGATGCCGACATCTTCGTCAAGCTTGATCCGTACATTGCCATCACCCAGCAGGCTACTTGCATTAACACCAACGGCACCAGCTTGTAGGCGGTCACCCTTTCCAAGGCTCACCATTACATCGCCTTCACCAGTAAGTTTTAGCGCATTTACAGCAATCGTGTCAGATGTGATAGAGACGCCATCTGCTACTGTCACATCCACAGCGCCCGCACCTGACGTTGCTGAGATCGCCAACACGCCGTCACCGCCTGTTGCGGAGCCCGACAAACCACCAATATCATCATTGACGCTAACCGTAACGTCACCGGACGTTCCGAACTTGGCAGCAGCAATGCCGATACCGTCTGAAAGAATTCGCGCGGTGTTTGTGATCCTGACATTGCCCGAACCAATATTAAGAGCACCCAGTCCAAGTGCACCCGCAGAAACCTGCTCATTAGCTGTGACTGTAGCATCGCCCGAACCTATAGTGACGGCGGCAGCACCGACGTCAGCACCAATGATACCCCCATCGATCTCGATATTGGCGAAACCTGTACCTCCGCCAAGTGCAAATGAACCAAACAGTCCACGAGCGTTAACTTTGTCACCGATCTGTATATTGGTAGAACCACCGGTATTAAGCGCAACGACGCCTGATCCGGCGGCATCAACTGTGCCATTGGTGGTGATGTCGACTGAACCATCTTTTCCAATAGTTGCAGCGAAAATACCCGATCCGTTCGTCGCGGATACGGCACCGTCTGTTGTGATATCCAGCGCTGTGTTGTCGCCCGATAGAGCTGCGACAATACCGGTCTCACCTGTAATGCTATCCATCGCCTTAATTGTAACGATGTTGTCGTCGCCATTGGAAGCTGCAAAAACGCCAACGCCCGAAGCGGATGTAACTGTTCCTTCTGTCGTTATGCTGAGCGTGCTATTGGCGCCCACCACAACACCAGCAATACCCGCCATTGTTGTCGTTGCCCGTTGCGACACCCGAAATGCCAACACCGGCAGTCGTGATGGAACCACGATTGCTGACACCAACGATATTGTCATCGCCAACGACCACGCCAGCAATACCCGCCAGGCCGCTATTCAGCTCGCCCTGATTACGAATATCCATCACATTGCCGTCGCCGACAACTAGGCCTGCAATTGAAATGCCAAAATCGCCGATCTTACCACTATTGTGGATAAATACGTCGTTTGCACTGCTGCTGCCATCTCCAACCTTAACTGCAGCGAGACCAACTAACCCCGCACCGTTCGACGATTCCAGCGCCGAATTCGAATTGATTTCCGCACGTCCATTACCGACATTGAGTGCGACGACACCAGCAAGATCCGCATCGATATTGCCAGATGTGTTGGCCTCAGCAGTGCCGTTGCCAAAAGCACCGGCAAAACCGCCAATCAGCGGTGGGTCAATACGACCGTTAACGTTGATGGTTGCATCTCCACCGATGGAGATGGCAGCGACACCGGAGAGTGCGCCATCAGCCGAAATCTTACCATCATCGTCGAGCGTTGCAGTTGCGTCGCCTTTGTTTGCGATTGCCGCGATGCCTGCAATACCGCCATTCTGCACGCCGTTTAGCACGTCAATATCCCCTGTCGCGGTGACAGAAGCATTACCATCTGTATTGAAGGCAATGGCACCGGCGTATCCAGCGGTTATATCGTGGACGGTTACACCGACATTACCATTCGAGCCAACAGATCCTGCAATAATGCCGATGCCGTTCCGCGCAGTGATTGTATCTTTAGCATCGACCGAAACTTCGTTGTCTGTTCCAAGTCCGATAGCGATGATGCCAATGCCGTTATTCGCCGTTACCTCGCCATTCGTTGTCACATCGACAGTTGCTTTGCCGTCACCGGCCAGAAGGCCTGCAAGATTGCCAATATTGGTCGGATCGTTGATGACGTTGAGCAATGAACTAGGATCCGCATCGACGCTGCCCGCGACGGCAATTAGGCCATTATCGCCCACAATCTCCCCGGAAACGACGATGGTGGTGGTCGCATTTCCGTTTAGAGAAGCAGAACCGGCGAGAACACCAGAAAGACCACCGGAAATATCCGCATCACCTACGACGACGGTTTGCGCACTATTGGAAGAACCGGAACCAAGCGCGGCTGAGATCGCAGAAATACCGCTCCCGGAACCGCCGGAAACTGTTCCACCATTTGCGGTAACATCTGTTGAGACATTCGCACCTAGACCAATATTGAGCGCGTTTATACCGTCCTGAGTGCCGCTGATGTCGGCATTTGTTACGATGATGTTGGTCGCAGCGCCTTGACCAAGAACGCCGCCTGAGACAGTTTGAATGCCATTGCCGTTTGTGCCAGTGACAGAGCCGCCAGTTACGTTAATCGTGGAATTCAAACCATTAGCGACAACACCGCTGTTTCCGCTTACAACTGTTTCCGTCAAAGTAATTTCGTTATTAAGGCCGTTTGCCACAATGCCATTACCTGAGGCTCCAATTACGGAACCGCCGGTTACCTCAATAACATTGCTGGCACCCATTGCGCTGACGCCATGGTCGCCACCGGTAACGTTCGTGTTTCTCAAAGTGATGGAATTCGTCAATGCGGAGCCCAAGGAACTGCTCGCATTTATGCCATTTCCAGTCGTAGCGCCTATCGAACCCCCAGTAACATAGATAGTATTCGTAGCACCGTTGAGGTTAACGCCATGATTAGCACCGATCACGTTCGTGTTCGTCAGTGTAATAGTGTTGCTCACAGCAGGTGCGCCAAGAATACCTGTTGCTCGGATGCCATCTCCAGCATTACCAGTTACTGTTCCCCCGGTGCTATTAACCGTGTTACTAAGTCCGTTAAGAACGATACCGTTGTTGGCGCCACTGACACTACCGCTTCCTCGATAAGTGGCCGAGCTGCCGGAAATGTCGAGCGCATTTACCCCAGAAATGGTACTATTCACAGTGCCGTTATTTGTGACCGTTGCTCCACCGATAATTGCAGTAGTCCCGAGGCCATACCCCGTAACGTTAGCGCCTGAACCGATCGTGATGGGAACGACTTTCCCACGATTACCACTGGTTGTCGTGGTGTTGCCCGTACAGGTTATAGAGAGAAAACCATTGCAAGCGGCCAAGGCATCGCTTGGCGTCAGAAATAATCCGGCCATCATGCCAGCCGTCAGCGCGGTTCCGGAAAGAAGATGTATAAGCCGCGTTTTTGTCTCATCGCTAGTTAAGCGAGACGTACCAACAGCTTGCTTGTTCGACGAAAAATGATTCACGCTGAATCCCCCAAATCCTAAATTCGCCGAATGGTTGTTTCCCAAATGAATCGGCTATGGCCCCAGTATACGATTAGGTTTTGAGTAACACCGGCTAAAGCGCGCCAAAATACCTCAATTGGGGTATTCTAACTCCATTTCTTTGGAGAACCGCTCAAAGAGGGAATAACGCGCTTAAATTGCAACACAGGCAAAATAGAATATGGGATATGCCGGTTTCTTAACTGAGGCACTTTGTTTTATCGCCCCGACACAAACAAAGATTGAATGCTCTGATAGCAATCCACGAGCACTCTTCGGACGATACCTATAACCCGCATGGCAAAGAAAAGGACCTTAGGATTGGCATGCATATTTTCAGACGGGCTCAGTTCGAGCGTCAGCATTAATCTACCCTCTGATGATTTCTGATCAATGTAAGAAGCTCTCCCTGACGTTTAGTGCCTGTCTTCTGAAAAAGTGATTTGATATGTGTGCGAACAGTCTCGTAGGAGCGCGATGTTTTATCAGCGATCTCTCGCGCCGAAAGACCATCATAAAGATGCAGCGCAATTGCGGTTTCTTGAACACTCAGACCATAGCGGGAAAGTAAAAAATCAGTATCCTGCACTTTTGGCATAACTTTACTGGAAAGTATTAATACACCTACTGCGGCAGAAAGCATATTTGGTAGATTGTCTGGCAATCGCTGAATTCGCAAATGCAACGGCGGTTTGTCTTCGCGTTCTATCAGAAAAGGCGCCAGCAGTGTGTCGGGTTTTAGTGAGAACGGCGCAACTATCTCGCGCATAAGGAATTGTAGTTTCTCTGTATCGCGCCGTAAAAGCAGTTCGCCATCTGAAACCTGCAAATCAGGTCCCAGCAGCAATTGCGCAGAATGGTTCACATAAACCACCTTACAAAATCTGTTGAAAAAGATTGCAGGCGTTGTAACAATATCTAACCCTTCCGCAGCGCCACGGATTTTGCTGAAAGATAAATGATACATGAGATAGCCGATGTCCTGAAATCGGCGCCTCAGGGCCTGTAGTATCGTTTCTTCTTCGATAGTAAATGCATCATCCCCTATTTTGCGGTGTATCGCCAGAATGAGCCTGTCCTTCGTGGACAAATGCCATTCAATGAAAGCGGAATGACCAACGCCATGCTTACGTACAAAACGATAAAACTGATTTAGTTCGAATTCGTCACGCGTTGTATATTGAATATCGCGGACGACCCCATTTTGTGTTAAGAATGGTAATGCTTTGGAATGCCAGTCATTTTCGCTCCAACCATCATCAAAATACTCTTCAAATCCCCTTGACAATGAAGGAGTAAACATAACAGACATATTCGTTGCTTCAGTGAAAGGAATGATATTAAGCCCCCGCGCACGAAATGCTTCGGTCAGCTCAATAAGACTGTTTTCCCATAAAAACTGATTTAATGGGTCTTCAGAAAGTTGATCCATTGCCCTATTAATTTTTGTAATATCTATCGACAATTTAGCGCTCCCCCGCCACATCATCATATAACTCTCAGACTTAGTGTAAATCCTCTAATATTCCAGAGAAATACACATGCCATTTTAAAGACAGCGAAATGATGAAAAGTCCAACGCAATCTTGTCGCACATGCTTCAAAAAACTTCATTTCCATATAGTTGGTATTCTTACATCAGTCGGCGACATATGTGAGCCGACAAACTGCTCAGTTACTCTTCACGCATAACTGTCGTTTATATCGTTGGAAGAGTTTTTACCGTACTTGAACGAAAAAATGCTGAGCGAATTTATCTTCATGCGGTAACTACAAATCCCAATCATTGCCCTAGATTAGTTGTTTAAAAGCCAGTTTCAAATAGGGTTGAGGAAGTTCAGCAGGCTATGATTTAATCGGATTTCTGACGTGCGATGGAGATCACGATAACCTGGACTGAAACCGCCCTCCGACAGGATGAGCGTCGTATTTCGCGTTATTCAAGCAATTTAATGCTAAGCGGTAATTCTCTTCCACGTGTCGTCCGTCGGTGTAATAGGCGATTTTCTGCATGAATGATGTGGAGAATCCTGTGAGAGACAGTATGAATCAGTGCCGGACATTTGAGGTTTTGACGGCGGAGCCCGTACGAAACCGAAATAGGCCGCGCGATTGGACGCAAAACGAGAAGGCGAGGATTGTGGCTGAGTCATTGCAGCCCGGAGCCAATGTCACGGCGGCAACCTGGTCTGAAGATCTGGATCCCTCGCAGCTTTATGGATGGCGTCGTAAGGCGCTTGCGTCCGGTGTTATTTCGCCAGTAACAGCAGGAGCGGACAGTCCGGCCTGACTTGCACGCTAATTGACAGATAAGGGCTGTGATAGCGATGACAATCGAGAGACTGCGCGAATGGCTGGCGCTATTACAGTCATCCCTTACAGATCAAACAGGCGGAATATTCCAAAACATTCTGCCGTAGCACTTCATGGAGGCCGCGCACGTATCGAACAAATGACGGGGAAGCTCAAAACGGTTCAAACGTGTCGCTTTACGTTGCGAGAAAACAGCAAGAAACTTCCGATCAATCGTCGCAATCGCAGCGGTTTTCATCTTAATCAAATCCGTCCAAAAGGCCTTGGAGGATCTATGCCATTAATTGTCGCAGTGTTATTGTTGTGGTTGGCGCCGAGACATGAACGCTGGCCTGATGCATAGTGCGTCAGGCCTTTTTCAGACATTTACGGCAAACATACACTAATTGTACTTAAAACTTACCGATCACGCTCCATGCATATCCATAATTATGTTTGGATAGCTGCGCACAGTTTTCGTTTGCGCACACCGCAATCGCTGTACCTACAGCAGCTATAGCCACTCGCGCAAAAATGGCGTGGTTTTGTTGTCCGACCGCACCGACACATCGCTGGCAGTGATCGCCCGCATCATCACCTCGATGATAAGCTCCTGTCGAAGCGCTGCAATGTTGTTAGTCACCACCGATCTATCCAATGCTGCCTTGCCGGCTGATTTCGTATTTTTAAAAAAGCGTTTCTTTCGAAATAGTTCATGCGCCAAGTTCAACAGCTAAAACGTGCGTTATAAAACTCGGAAATGATGATCCGACATGACTGCTCTTTCTCCAGTAAGAAAGAACCACAAAAAGTTGAGAGAGGCCATCACGCCTTTCGTCTGATCCACTCCCTGTAAATAAAGAGCCAAAACAGGGTTGTGTAAATATTTCAGTCAACACAAGGAGAAAGCAGACACGCCATTGAGGCAATGCACCCACGCGTATCGACTAGATCAGAAAGATGACGTTTATCTTATTGTACGCTACACTTATTGCGCGAATATAAAAAAGGATAGAATCCATGATTGTCAAAGTAGGCGCGGCAAGGCGTGAATGGGCAGATACTGCTGTAATCTACGACGAAACCATCGATAAATCTCATACAGAAACCACTGCTGATGGTAGTCTTCAAATTAGTTTCGTTGCTTCTGCCATTCATGGCCGTGACCGTGATTCATCTCAGTATCGATATACAATGATATTTTCAGCTGACGAGCTATCCATTCTAAGTGGTTCTGGTTCCGATTAAGCAACGGATCGCCAATAGAATCTATTTTGTAACATCATAAACTAACCAAACCTGTGACATCCAAACAAAACTCGCTGTCGTATTTACAGCGCTGCACAATTTGTAATGTTTCTTGGTCCAGTGGTTAAGGCGCAGACTGTTGATTGGACCCCGGGGCGCGAACAAAGCTATGACCGCGGGTCGCTCCACGGCTGCTCCATAGATGTTGATTTTCGGCTATATTTGAGCCCTAAACACTGGTACCTTTAATGACAGTAGCTACTAAGTTTTGCTGCCCAGAACCGAGCGGTCGGAAAATCACTCGGGGTCTGCATATATTGCTTGGCTCATTTTTAGGGTTCTCAGACGTAAGTTTTCGATCCCATTACGCTTATAGCGCTCAAAGTCGGCGGACAATCAAAGCGGTCTTCGGGCGGATGGACGGTTCTCATATGCTATCGCTTTCAGTTCATGCGAAACGGTACACGAAGATATTCGAGCGAAGCCCAAGGTCTCATAGAAGGCTGAACCGCCGGTGGCGTCTGTGAAAAGCCTAATACTTTGGAAAGATGGACGTCCTCTTCGTAACAGTTCGTGTACAAGATCGGTAGCGTATCCCTTTCGACGTTCGGCTTTCAAAACATAGAGGTGCCGAAGGCGTCCAGTAAGAGCGTCGCTGATATAGGGAGATATTCAACCCGCCGAGCGCGATCACATCTGAGCCCCGGAACATCCCAAGGAGCACCTCGCCTGGCGTATCAAAGCAGTTCGTTCCGGTTCTCCAGCCCTTCGCGATCGTAAGTAATATGAAAAGCGAAACAACCACTTTCAGCAAACTTTTCGGCAGCTCGCACGTCCGACACTGCGCGCAAAGCCGCCATTACGAGTATATCCTAGTCGGCCAGCTTGAGCGATGGATATCCATTCTATTGCTCATGTATGCCTGTTATAAAGAGCGATAGAGGCGTTTCTATTAATCATAGTAAGTGATAGTATGAGTTATAGAAAGGGACCCTATCGCTCATGACCTGGAACTGGACGCAACCAAACTGGCCCAATTTCCGCTATGACGCTGCGGCGCTACAAAGTCTGAAGCAACGGTTCCTGCTGTCGTCCGGCGAGGTGATTGGTGCAGTTCGCCACATCAACCCAGAAGAGCGCGACCAGTTGCGCATCGAACTGCTCAGTGATGAGGCAATAAAAACCAGTGCGATCGAAGGCGAGACTTTGGACCGGCTCAGTGTGCAGTCATCACTGCGACGGCAGCTGGGTCTGGCAACGGATCGGCGTGCAGTGCAACCGCGCGAACACGGCATCGCCGAGCTGATGATTGATGTGTATGGCAGTTACGCGTCGCCACTTGACGACGCGACCCTGTTTCGCTGGCATACCATGTTGATGGCCGGCAACCGGCATCTCGACACCATCGGTGCCTATAGGACGCATACGGATGCCATGCAAATCGTCTCCGGACACCTGGAGCGCCCAACCATTCATTTCGAAGCGCCACCCTCAAGTCTGGTGCCCACCGAAATGGACCGTTTCATTGCCTGGTTCAACGAGACGGGACCCAATGGCCCGTCTCCCCTCCCCGCGCTGACACGCGCTGCGCTCAGCCATATATGGTTTGAAAGCATTCATCCGTTTGAAGACGGCAATGGGCGTCTTGGCCGTGCCTTAGCGGAAAAAGCGCTCGCGCAGTCGCTAGGCCAACCCAGTCTGATCCTGCTGAGTTTTGCCATCGAACAGAACCGCAAGGCCTATTACGCGCAGCTGGAACAGCATCAGCGCACCCTTGATGTGACAGAATGGCTGGTGTGGTTTGGGCAAACCGTTCTGGATGCGCAAGAGCTCACCCTGAAGAGGGTGCGTTTCTATATCGCCAAAGCACATTTCTATGACCAGTTCCGCAATGTAATCAATCCACGGCAGGAAAAGGTCGTGGCGCGGTTGTTTGATGCGGGTCCGGACGGCTTTGTCGGTGGACTGAGCGCCGACAATTATCTGGCCATCACGAAAACC
>NZ_NNRJ01000063.1 GCF_002252445.1 Brucella thiophenivorans | reverse complement strand
GGTCAGGTCGAGAACCAGGTTAATCTGGTCCGGGAACGCTTCTTCACGCCGCGGCTGCGCTTCAAATCTTACGATGAGTTGAACGGCTGGCTGCTGGATAAATGCATTAGCTACGCCCGCGCTCATAAGCATGTCGATCAGACGGAGCGCACAATCTGGGAGGTGTTCGAAGAGGAGAAGGCCCATCTGGTCGGCTATCCGGGCAAATTCGATGGCTTCCACACGATACAGGCCTCGATCGGCAAAACCTGCCTCGTGCGTTTTGATAACAACAAATATTCGGTGCTATCGACTGCCGTTGGCCGCCCGGCCGAGATACATGCTTATGCCGACCGCATCGTCATACGGCAAAATGGTGTCGAGATCGGCCAGCATGAACGCTGCTTTGGCCGTGGCGAGACGATTTATAATCCATGGCATTATGTTCCGGTCCTGACGCGCAAGCCGGGAGCACTGAGGAACGGTGCACCATTCCTTGATTGGGTCCTGCCAGCCTCCATGGAGCATGTTCGGCGAAAGCTCAAGGCCATGCATGATGGGGACCGGCAGATGGTGTCGATCCTAGAATGTGTCGGTATCGACGGCCTTCCTGCAGTCGAAGCGGCCTGCCAGGAGGCGCTTGATCAAGGCGTATTCTCCGCCGCTGTGATTATCAACATTCTGGCTCGCAAGCGTGATCCACAGCCCGCCGCCATTCTTTCCATCCCCGATGCGCTGCGCCTGACCCATGAGCCTGTGGCAGACTGCGCACGTTATGACAGCCTCAGGAGGGCAAGCTGATATGGAACGATCTCAAATCTTCGACATGATGAGCACGCTGAAGCTTTACGGCATGCGCAGCGCCTATGACGAGATCATGGCCTCTGGCATCAAACGCCAGCACGAACCACCGCGCATTGTCGGCGACCTGTTGCAGTCGGAGATCGCCGAGAAACAGGCGCGCTCGATTAAATACCAGATCACCGTCGCAAAGCTGCCGCTGGCCAAGGACATCGACGACTTCGACTTTACCGACACGCCGGTCAATGAAGGACTGGTGCGCCAGCTCGCGAGCGGAGCTTTCCTTGCCGAGCAGCACAATGTCGTTCTCGTTGGAGGAACTGGCACTGGAAAATCCCATTTGTCCATCGCACTTGCCCGTGCCTTGATCCGCAACGGCGCGCGCGGGCGCTTCTACAACGTCGTCGATCTCGTCAATCGTCTTGAAACGGAAGCGCGTAATGGTAAGCAGGGGCGTCTTGCCGACTTTATCTCCAGGCTCGATTTCGTCATTATGGACGAGCTTGGCTATCTTCCGTTCGCCCAAGCGGGCGGACAGTTGCTGTTCCACCTCATCAGCAGGCTCTACGAGCGAACTTCAATCATCGTCACCACAAACCTGACGTTCGGCGAATGGCCGACTGTCTTCGGCGACGCAAAAATGACCGCCGCTCTGCTCGACCGGCTTACCCATCATTGCGAGATCGTTGAAACGGGAAATGAATCGTGGCGCTTCAAAAACCGCTCTCAAAGCTAAAGCCGAAGAACGCTAGTGATCCGCGCGCGCAAACCCTGCACTAAATTGAAAGTTCCGGGCCCGCGCACGCTAAACGTTGCAACCTAAAGGAGGGGTACTTTTTGGACGCCGATAAGGGGTTCCGTTTAAACGCCGATTGACAGTCTTGCTCCCGGTTCCAATGTGGAGTGGCACGGCCTAAAGATTGGACAAGTTATAGATGTTAAACTGCAATATGATCTTGCCCGCAACACTCTGCGTGCGCCGGTGCTGATCGAAATTGAGCCTCAACGCGCCGAGATTGTCGGCGCAGACGATTCCATTGATCCGGAAGAGCTCATAAAGTCTGCCGTTGCCAAGGGACTGCGTGCCCAACTCAGGACTAGCAACTATCTCACCGGACAGGCCGTTGTTGCCTTGGAAATGGATTCTAAAGCACACCAGGATGAACTTGGCACGGGTGATACTTATCCGGTTATTCCAACCGACCCGAGCCAGTTCGATTCCACGCTGCGCTCGGTCAACGGCATTCTCGACCGCATATCTAAAATGCCTTTGGATCAGTTGGTCAGCCAAGCCACAGACACTTTGAAGTCGGTTCAGGATGTGGCCGAGAGGCCGGAGATTAAAGACTCCTTGAATTCGCTGACCGAGGCCCTTGGGTCAGCTAGCGAATTGATCCAACAAGCCAAGCTTGGCCTTGGACCTGCACTAGAAAAGGTGGCTCCCACTCTCGAACGCGCGCAGCAAGCGATGATACGTATGAATACGAGCCTTAACTCCTTTGAGCAGGGCTATGGCAAGTCATCAAGTTTCAAGCGCGATATGACACGCCTGATATCGCAAATTAACGACACGATGCGTTCATTTCGTGTGATTGCCGACTATCTCCAGCAACACCCTGAGGCCCTCATTCGGGGCAAGACGACAGGAAATAACTGATGTCATTGTTCTCTTTAAGCCTTCTTGGCCGCAGCGCAGGCTTTCTTGTTATGATTCTGCTTGCTGCCTGTGCCTCGCCCAACGCCAAGGTCTACATGCTAGCCGTCCAGAAGGGGCAGCACGCCCAGGGCAGACCCATTTCGCTTTCGATTGAAACCGTCGATATTGCCAAGTACCTTGACCGGCCGCAACTCGTCCGCCGTTCCGATGACGTACAACTTGGTGTTTCCGAATTGGAACGCTGGGGCGAACCACTAAGTAGTATGGTGCAGCGTGTGCTTGCTGAAAATTTGCGACAGCGTCTGCCCGAAGGTTCCTTGGTCACAACCAGCCAAAACGTAACCGGTAAGGAGGCCGGCACACTGGAGCTTTCGGTCACCCGGTTCGATGCTGATGCTACAGGCGCAGTGGTGCTGATAGCGCAGTGGCAGGTGCACTATCGAAGGAAAGGGGCAAGTGGAGCCATGCATGCCAATATTACAGTATGGCCACTGGATGGATCTACGCGCGCTCAGGTCAAAGCCATGAGCGACGCCCTCGACCAGCTTAGCGTTCGCGTCGTCGCAGGGCTGCGTGGTTGAAAGTCTTTGCATAACCTGTTTCTTGCTGAGAAACGGCAATTATTCTACGTAGACTCATAAACTGACGCACCAGACACGGATAGCGATGAGTTTGATAGCTGCCAGAAAATTGTCCGGGTTCTTGTCGTAACGTGTTGCAATGCCGCGATATTGCTTGATGCAGTTAAAGAAGCGCTCGGCCAGACTTCTCTTCCGATATACCCATGACGAGAACGCGAAGACGTCCTTACGGTTGGATTTGGGAGGAATATTAGCCCAGTTTTTCCGTTCCGCTGCTGTCTTCCGGATCGCATCGGTATCGTAAGCTTTGTGCGCAAGCAGCGTGCCGCCTTCGTTAACATGCGCCGCTAAACCTTCAGCCTGCGAGTAGTCAGCAACCTGACCATCCGTCAGGCAAAGATTGATCGGGCGGCCTTCTGTATCAACAATTGCGTGGATTTTGCTTGTGAGGCCGCCCCGGGAACATACCATGCAACCATCGTCGGCATCCCCTTTTTTCCTGTTGCTCCGCGCCGGTGAACACGAACACAGGTGCTGTCGATCATCGATATCACCGTCATAGGCTTGAGAGACGGCCTCTAGCAGTTGATCCCAGACATCAGCACGTCGCCAACGAACGAACCTTTTGTAGCCGGTCGTTGCAACACCATAGCGCTCAGGGATTTCAGACCATGATGATCCGGTGCAAAACCGCCACAGAATATCGTTGAGCACCATGCGATCGTCAACGCGGGGCACGCCGCGAGGTTTGCACGGCAACAGCGGCGCAATAATCGACCATTCCCCTTCGGTAAGCTCATAACGGCGACGCGACATCAAATACGTCCTGTTACGAAGCATTTGAATCACTAATCCATTCAAATAGCTAGACTATTTATGAGTGCACGACCTAATTTGGCATTCTAAAATGAATAAACCTCGCCTGGCCATTTGCAACATCGAGAATGAGGTGATGATATGAGGTCAGTGTCTGATTTTGACTCTGACATGTAGGCTGGCACGGCCTGAATATTATATTTCTCTCAACCACCATGCAAACAATCATTGAACGCTGATTGTCCTCTCGCATCAATCAGACGGAACCGCAGGTAGGGCAATATGAATGATAAGCTCCGCCACATCATGTCCCACAGACATTCTTCAGACTTGCGTCGCAGCATCTAGTGAAAGCTCTCGACGATATTCATGTACCAAAGTTGGTCAGAGACTTCCTTTAGATATGCAGCCGAGAACCATAAGCGCGATCACGACTATTAGTGCTATGCCTAATAATAATGCTTCAACGTCTGTCATATGAGAATGATACATTCACGCCTCGATGGTTAGCTTAAAAAGTTGTCTCCGACGGAGGGACACATCAGAGGCGGCCCCTTGTCGCGTTTCAGATGCACACTACCCCAAATGCATCCTGCGATGAAAAGCGCACTCGATCATTTCATCGACGATCTGTGCAACAATTCTCCTTCTAGGCAGACTTGGTAGGATGGATACCTATTGATTGGATAGGGCGCTCGGGTAACCCGTCGATAGACCAATAATGCTATTGACCGGGAGCGGCGACCATTTTTACCGCCGCTCGCCAGCTCCTGCTGTTCGCGTCTTAGTCCAGATAATCGACCTTCAGGTGCCGGATTGTGCCATTGAATGCAAAGGGCTTGCGGTCGAAATAGTTAAGAGAGACTGGCGAATAGCTATCGCGGCCAACGTCAAAGGCGTCATTAGCGGTAAACGTGAGCGAGGCTGCGCGCGGAACTCGTCCCTTGCTGACCTCGGTGCCATTAACACGAATGACGACATCAAGCGGAGCGGGCCTTATGCCATCTACCTTGCGTGTTTCGACTTCAATTTTTACTTTTCCTGTCGGAAGCGGGGTTGATGTTTCCAACTGTGTTCTTTCGATTTCAAACAGATTGTACTCGTAATAGAGCTTCCCGTCCTCAACCCAAAGAGCTACACCTCCTGAAACTGCGCCAAGTGCGTAGAGAACCCCCTTTGATCCCACTTGCAGATCCGCGTCGATTGTCACGAGGTTGCTTCGTGATCCAAGCTTTGGTGCGGTAAACTCTGGAACACCAACAACCTCTTGCGTGTAGCTGAACGACCTGGCGGGATTGGACGGCGCATCTTCCGGATGGAAGATTGCTGACCACAAGCCGCCACCGACCGGATATACCTTATTGTCTTCCGCGCTTTCCTCGAAATCTACCTTCAGTTCGTTAAGCTTACCCGGATTTGCGACCGCGATATCCTTCGCCTGCGAGAAATCCTTGTTGAGATCATAGAGCTCCCAAACATCAGCTTTCGGCGACCACTGCATGATCGAAGGGTCAACGCCCGTTTGCCAGGGCACTCGGGGCCCGAATGCTGAAGCGATCCAACCCTCCTTGTAAAAGGCGCGGCTACCCATGACTTCGAAGTACTGCTCCTTCTTGCGATCCGGCTCTGTGGATGACCCAAAAGAATAAGTCATACTCGTTCCATCTATCGGGTCTTGGCTGACACCGTCGACGAGTTTCGGCGGCTGGATATCCAGAATCTCATAAATAGTCGGTACAATATCGTTCACATGATGAAATTGCGGACGCGGTGTGTGGTCGGCCTTGATCCGGCTTGGCCATGATACCGCAAGCGGGGTACGTGTGCCGCCAAAATGTGCAGCAATCAGCTTTGTTGATTTGTATGGGGTAGAACCCGCCCATCCCCACCCGGCATGATACATATTGTCGACTTTTGGAGATCCAAGCACATCCAGACCACCGAGCTCATTCATAGTGCGAATATGATCCTTGATCTCGGACGGAATACCATTCTGAGCCAATAGCTCGCTGATAGTGCCATTTTGTCCTTCCGCACTTGAGCCGTTGTCACCCCAGACGTAGAACACGAGTGTATTGTCGCGAATGCCAAGTTCATCGAGAGTATCAAGTAACCGTCCGGCCTGCGCGTCTGCGTGTTCGGTGTATCCGGCAAATACTTCCATCAGCCGACGCTGGAATGGCTTTTCATCTTCTGGAATATCCGCCCAGGCGGCGAGGGAATCTGGTCGTGGCGTAAGTTCAGTATCTTTTGGAATCCAGCCGAGTTCTTTCTGTCGGTTAAACACATCCTCACGCATAACGTCCCAGCCTGCATCAAATTTGCCCTTATATTTGTCTGCCCATTCTTTGAAAATGTGATGCGGGCCGTGCGAAGCCCCCGGCGTCCAATACATAAAGAAGGGCCGGTCTGGTGTGAGTGCATGGACCTGCTTCATCCAGGTGACAGCTTTATCAGTCATATCTTCGGTAAAATGATATTCTGTCTTCCCTTCGGACGGATTGAGCCGGACTGTGTTTTCAACGACTGCAGGCTCCCATTGAGAGGATTCGCCTGCAAGAAAGCCGTAGAAATAGTCAAAGCCAACCCCCGCCCCGGCCGGCCAGTTCGTATAAGGGCCGACGGCCGTAGTCTCATTAGCAGGCGTATTGTGCCATTTACCGAAGGCGCTTGTTGCGTAACCATAATAGCCAAGCACTTTTGCAGCTGTCGCAGACGTACGTGGGATGCGGCCGGAATAACCATCCCAGTCGTTTGCGAGTTCTGCGATCTGGCCATAGCCGACGCGATGATGATTGCGGCCCGTTAACAACGCAGCTCGAGTGGGTGAGCACATTGCGGCATTGTGGAACCGATTATAAGTAATGCCGTCTCCGGCCACGCGGCTTAAAGTTTTTGTATCGATTACTCCGCCGAAAGTGCTCGGAAGTGCTGGACCAACGTCGTCGAGCATGATGATCACAATGTTTGGTGCGTTAGCGGGCAGATGTGACTTTGCTGGTAAAGGACTGTAGGTTGACTCAGCTATCGTTGGTCCGGCTTTGCTTCCCGAAGGCTTTGGCGGAAACGGGAGCGTTTCCTGGGCTGCAACTGGTGATCCCAACAATAGCAACGCCGTGCTCATGCTTAACCAGCGAACTCTAAATCGGTATCTAAGAGCCTTTTTCATTTACTTCTCCGTTTCGAACAACACATCTGAACCCGACATGGCTTGTTGACGTATCAATGGCTTCGGCATGTCTGGCGGCAGGTCGATAGCGGCGGCAGTAGTTGGGCGCGCACAGATGCGACCCACCTTTTAGTACTTTCCGCGGTATTTTTATGTGTGGGAGACACGGATCATAGCTGTTGGATTCGTGCCCTCCGCGAGGGTTTTGGGGTATGCAACAAGCTTTCGTCGCATCCGCTTCGTGTTTTGGAGTGAACCAATCCGATGTCCACTCCCAGATGTTACCGATCATGTCGTAAAGACCATAACCGTTGGGTGGAAAAGCAGTGACGGGGGACGTGCGGGAATATCCGTCGAGATTAAGATTAACCGTGGGGAACTGTCCTTGCCAGGTATTGGCCATATGTTGACCATTGGGAGTGAGATCCGATCCCCAGGCAAATTCTGCCTGTTCAAGACCACCTCTGGCCGCAAATTCCCACTCGGCCTCTGTTGGGAGGTCCTTGCCCTTCCACCGGGCATAGGCCATCGCATCATGAGAGCAGACATGGACCACTGGATGGTCATCCAGTCCTGCGATGCTGCTGTGTGGACCATAAGGCTGGCGCCAATTCGCGTCTTTTAGAAATGTCCACCATTGCGACCAATCGCTTAGGTCAACCGCCTCAACTGGTTCCTGGAAGACCAGTGAACCCGCATATAGCATTTCCGTTAATATGCCAGGGTAATCTCGAGGATCAGGTGCGAACTCGGCAAAGGTTCGATATCCAGTCGCAGCTACAAACTCAGAAAACTGAGCGTTGGTAACAGGGGTCTTATCAAGGAAGAAGCTTTCGACACTTACAAGATGAGTTGGCATTTCTTCGGGATAATGATGATCTGACCCCATCCGAAAAGTACCGCCGCGCACATAAATCATGTCAGCATGCATGAGCTCCGGTCGAAAATCGGTTTTCATCCGCATAGCCGGCCTTTCTGTCAACGCACATCATGACGACGAGCATGCTGATGTGTCGCGTGATCCTGTAAAAGCGAATAAGAGATCCCCATCCGCACAGCTTGGTTCGCTAACGATCTGGACTTCTTACTGCAAGGACAGAGCAACATCTTGCCAATTTGTGCCAAAGTATTTTCAGAAATGCGATTTTTTGAAATAGACCTTAGAGCCTGAATCATAATGAATGTAACGATATCA
>NZ_NNRJ01000062.1 GCF_002252445.1 Brucella thiophenivorans | reverse complement strand
GTAACTGCCCAGTTCGGTGGTTGTGATGGAAAAATCGCAAATTGTCTTCCGATTGTTGATGGCTGGAACTACACCGTAAGGCTTTATCGCCCGGATCAGACCATTCTCGACGGAGAGTGGAAATTCCCAGAGGCTAAGCCCTTCAACTAAAACATGTTTCTGAAAAGTCGGAGTCGCCTTCGCGGAGAAATCAGTCCACTGGACGGATTTCTGATCCCGCTTCGCTGCAATAACGACATGTGTGAAAACAAAAAATAGAGCGAGCGCAGTGGTTAGGATTAAGTGCGGCCCGCTCTAGCCATATTGGCAAATGCGCTGAGCAAGTATGGACGAATAGTTACCTACGTTATTCTCGAGGAGAAGGTGAGTTGTTGAAGATCTGTAAAATGGCCATAGTCACTATCTTAGCATTGTCTTCCCAAGCCACATGGCCGGCTTTAGCGGAAACATTAGTAGGTCCCAAGGTTACAGATCCAAGTTTTCACTTTGCTTCGGGCTATCTACAACAGAAGGATTTGCCTGATAGTCGCGTCTTGCTTGGGCCGCCTCCAGCTGACGGAAGTGCTGCCCTTGCGCGGGATGAGGCCGCAAGAGAAGCAACAATTGCTCTGCGCGGAAAAGCACGCTGGGATCTAGCGCGCAAAGATGCAGACTTGCGTTTCCCTCAGCCTGCAAAGAACTTCTCTTGTGCCATGGGCGCAGAGATTAGCGAAGAGAAGACGCCCCATCTTTATGGACTGATGCAGCGCGTACTGACCGATGCCGGGCTTTCTACTTATGGGGTGAAGAATGAATATCATAGAACCCGCCCATTTGTCGTGCACGATGAAGGTACGTGTCAGCCAGATGATGAGGACGTTTTGCGTGAGGACGGCTCTTATCCCTCGGGACATACCGCTGCGGGCTGGGCATGGGCGCTCACTCTGGCAGAAGTCAATCCAAAGCGAGCTGATAGTTTGTTCAAGCGCGGATTGTCGTTCGGACAAAGTCGGGTGATCTGCAATGCGCATTGGCAAAGCGATGTTGATGCGGGTCGCATTATGGGGGCAGCAACGGTTGCAAAACTTCACACCAGTCCTGAGTTCGTTGCTGATATTCAAGCTGCTCGTAAAGAGCTGGAGGCAGCGAGCGCTCCCACTATCGACTGTGCCTTTGAAGAAGAGCTGATTTCGTCCCACTAGCATTGGCATTTTTTCGGCAGCCATGACATCTAATTTCGAGGAAACAATGCGTCACTATAAGTTATTCGCAATTTCATTCACTGCTTTGATGGTTACTCAATACGGTGCTGTTGCAGCCGATATTCTGCTAGTGCCGGTTGCATCGGAGCTTGAAAAGCATGTCGTTGTAGAGGACGAATGGCGTTTTAGCGCGAGCCCATATTTTTGGGCTGCTGGCATCAGTGGCACTGCCGGACAGTTTGGCTTGCCGCCTACAAAAATGAGCATGGACTTTGGCAACCTTTTAGATGACCTGAATTTTTCGTTCATGGGGGTCATGGAGGGACATTACGATCGCTACAGTCTGATTAGCGATATCATTTATACAAAAATATCTGCCGGGGGTCAGACTCCTCTTGGAGTAATGAGCACGAGTGTGGACGTTAGTTCAGAAACCTTTTCCGGTTTTTTTGGCGGCGGGTATAGTGTGCTTCAAGACGGTGCAAATCGTCTTGATGTCGTGGCTGGTGGGCGCATTTGGTATGTAAGCACTGAAATTTCTTTCGATGGTGGATTGTTAGGTGGGCACAGTGGACGTGATAGTGCTGCATGGATTGATGCCGTTGCAGGGCTGAGAGGAAAGTATTTTCTTACGGATACTTTGTATTTTAGTGTCTGGGGTGTTGTCGGTGCGGGTCAAGCCAAGATCGATTGGGACCTGGCCGCTACGTTCGGCTATCAGTTCAAAGACAATCTGTCAGCAGTAGCCGGCTATCGTGCACTCGGAGTGGATTATAGCCATGATGGATTTATCTATGACGTGGTTCAACAAGGTCCAATATTAGGGCTGGTATTTCATTTCTAACCGTTTGATATGGTTTTAATGGGATGGGCGCCCCTCTGACGGCCTTCATTTGGCAGAATGAGTGTGTTGAGCACCATTGAGGAGGATGCGGCCATGGAAGCGTGTTCCAGCAGTCATCATTGCGGTCATACAATTCGATTGATCCCGCCAGCTTATGTAAGGCCATTCCTCGAATTATGTTGAGCTGAGTATAACGTCAGATGAAGAGACATATGTTTGATGTGACTTTATCCAGTGCAACACATATTCAAGGGCACCCATTTTCTCATCCCGTATTTTGTTGCACGATAAAGAACGACCGTTCTTAAGAGAGGAATTCGTCTCGCGGAGCGCTTTGTGAGATTGACCGTGGTCTAAAATAACAAGAAACCAAGACGCGGAGCGGAAAATCTCCACGTAAACGGGTTGATTTCCGTCCAAAAGTAACCTTGGTTGTAAAATAAGAATTTGGCCAGGCCTCTTTCCGAGGCCCGTCCAAAGGTAGGTGTGCACTAACGAGCGCGTATCTATGTCGTCATCAGACCTCTCCATCAATCCGCGCATAATAATGACGAATTATTGACGACGCTAAAGTATTGGCGCTCCGAAGGCTTTTGATGTTCTGTTGTTTTATGTATTAGCCTGTGCTGGCAGTTGGTACCCCTACGATTATGACTGTACATATTTCGCATATGCTTCGCGACAGGCCGGAGCTCTGGCGTAAAATGGCAAGACAATTAACCGACAGACGCTTAATTAAATCAAATTAGAAAATTCGAGAGGCTATCTCCTTGGACGGAAGAATTCATCAAATTGATGTTGAGCATCTACCATTTTTCATCACCGTTCCTGGCCAAACTGACGTCCTCTTCAGCGGGATGGTCGCCTTCATGCTGGTAGTGATCCTGGTCGTCGGCAATCTCTATTTTCAGTTACATGCCCTTCCAGAGCGAATGGCACACAGGACCAACCTGGTCCAGATGGAAGTAGTTGCGGTTCTGGTCCTGATTTCTCTATTCACGCACAACCACTTTTTTTGGATCGCTGGATTGCTGCTAGCACTGATCCGTATTCCCGATTTTACTACCCCGTTAGTAATGATCGCTGGCTCTGTTGCACAGATCGCCGGGCAACAAGATGAATGCCTGAAGTGCCGAGCTCTAGCCGACGTTCCACTAAACTTGGACAACACGAAAGTCCCCACTGAACCGCCCAGCCAGTCAGCGTTGGTAGTAAATAGTGAAAACTTAGAGCACGCGCCGGTAGAGGGGTCAGGTACTTATGCGTTGAAGGAGGGAAACTAAGCGATGTTTGAGCTGTTGATGTGTTCAATGTTGACGATTTTTCCCGACTATCTTATTCGCCGTTATATCCAGAACAAGCGGATTGGTCGCGATATCACTCTCTTTACAGTTTGGTACGAACTACGGTGGGGCATAAGTGCTTGTGTGATTCTGACAATATCTTTGATCACACTGATTTTTTACTACCATCCGTCGACCAAGAGCGCCACCGCAATGTATCGCACAGTTTCAATCCTGCCCGAAAGAACAGGAAGAGTAATAAAGGTGTTTGTCAATACCAATGACAAGGTCGAGGCTGGACAGCCGCTGTTTCAGCTCGACAACTCTGAACAGCAGGCAGCAGCGGAGGCTGCCAAGCGCAAGATTGCTGAAGTTGATGCTCAGATCGTTGTGACTTTAACCACGCTGCGGGCTGCGGACGGGACCATTCAGCAGGCGCAAGGAGCTTATCAGCAAGCCTTGGACGAACTGAAGTCAAAGCAGCAATTAATGCGGCGTGATGCTAATGTGGTTGCCATTCGTGAAATCGAACGCTTACAGGTTTCTGTCGACGGCCTTAAGGGTGCCGTGGATGCCGCCAAAGCGAATAAGCAGACTCTCGAGACACAGATATCCACGCTTCTGCCTGCCCAAAAGGAGAGTGCGCAGGCGGCCCTTGCGCAGGAGCAAGTAGAATTAGACAAGAGACTTGTGCGCGCTGGTATAGCGGGGACTTTGCAGCAATTTACGTTAAGACCAGGCGACGTGGTAACGAATTTTCGACCAGCTGGTATTCTGGTGCCGACTGAGGCGGGTCGGACCGCTCTCGTGGCGGGGTTTGGTCAGATCGAATCTCAAGTTCTGAAGGCCGGAATGATTGCCGAAGCGACTTGTATAAGTAAACCGTTCACTATTATTCCAATGGCGGTAGTCTTGGTTCAGGATGTCGTGGCTACTGGACAGTTTCGGCCGACAGACGAATTGATCGATGTTCAGAAAATCGGATCACCTGGATCCATCACTGCCTATCTGGAACCGCTTTATGTCGAGCAGCTAGAAGGTGTACCACCCGGTGGAAGTTGTATCGCTAATGTTTATACTAATAATTACGAAGCACTAGCCGCGAAAGACATTGGCACCGGACGTTGGATATTCCTCCATGTGGTTGACACGGTTGGTTTGGTCCACGCCATGATTCTTCGGCTCCAGGCAATGTTTCTTCCTGTGCAAGCTTTGGTTTTGAGTGACGGACATTGAACATGATGGAGGAACGAATGCGGCCGCCATATTTTGATTTGAGATGGTGCAAAAACTGCAGGCGTTGACAGAGTGGAGGGTCATGTCTCCACGATTTTCTTCGCTTCGGGCGATCATGCAGCTTTGAATCGGTGTAGGTTGTTAACAACGTGTCATTAAGCATGGAATAAGGACCCCATTTGAGG
>NZ_NNRJ01000061.1 GCF_002252445.1 Brucella thiophenivorans | reverse complement strand
CCTGACCGAACATGATGAAGTGGCAGCGCTTTGGTACTTTGGCTCCAAGGAAGGCAGTGGCATGGTCGAAAAAGCATCGGCTGGAAACCTCAAGGCCACCTGGGTCAGCAATGGTCGTCTGCCCAACTGGAGCAACACGCATGAAGCGCAAGGCCGTGATTACCTCCGCAGAGCCACACAAGTCAAAAATATCTGGGTGCCTTACGGCGCTTAAACAATAAACAAAGCCCGCCAAATGGCGGGCTTCGTCTTTTGTACACTAGCATAAGCGATGGGTGGAGCACGTTACCTATCTCGAAGAACGCAGGCCGCTTTGTTGGAGCGTGTTGGAATTTAATCGCCTATTTGGGCGTCTTTCGCCTTAGGCCGAAGGACACCATTATCACTTTCCCACCTTTCCAAAATCCAGAAAACTCCTGACCTCGGTCGCTAAGAAATCCCTATTTCGACATTTGATAGATATAATTCGACAAATGTAATTCATCCGTATTGACATATGTCGAATAATTGGCGATTTTTGTCATGCGTGGTCAAGGAGGATGCCGTGCAGACGCTATTGAAAGTTGAGAGCCTGAAAAAATCGTTCGGTGGAGTTGCGGCCTTACGCAATGGTCAGCTGGAACTCCATGCAGGCTCGGTCCACGCTCTGTGTGGAGGAAATGGCGCAGGCAAATCTACGTTTCTCTCGATTCTTATGGGTATTCAGCAGCGCGACGGCGGTACAATCTGGCTTCGCGGCAAGGAAGTTAAATATTCGACACCTGCGGAAGCCCTTAAATCTGGCATCGCAATTATCGAGCAGGAACTCAGCCCTGTTCCGCATATGAGCGTTGCGGAGAATATTTTTCTTGGTCGCGAGCCTTCCACACGCTTTGGCGGCATCGACTTCAAGAAGATGAATCGTGAAGCGCAGACGCTTCTGGATCGTCTGGAATTCGACATTCGTGCGACGCAGGTAATGAGTCAGTTATCAGTTGCCCAGATGCAGCTCGTGGAAATCGCCAAAGCATTCAGCCACAATGCCGATGTGATCTTCATGGATGAGCCAACATCGGCCATCGGTGAGAAGGAAGCGCAGCATCTGTTCAAAGCCGTTGAGCGCCTTAAAGCTGAGGGCAAGGGTATTGTCTATGTCTCGCATCGCCTGTCCGAGATTTTCCAGATTGCAGATTCCTATACGGTTTTCCGCGATGGCGGCTATGTCGGTTCGGGTGCGTTGAGTGATATTGATCGCCCGGAACTGATCCGTCTAATCGTCGGACGCGAGCTAGGCGAAGAATTCATCAAGACCAACGAACCGACCGATCAGATCGGTTTCGAGGTTTCCGATCTCTCTCTGCCAGGCAAGATCGAAGATATTTCATTCTCGGTTCGCAAGGGGGAAATCTTTGGAATTTACGGGCTGATGGGTTCTGGACGTTCAGAAATTTTCAACTGCATCTTTGGCCTCGACAAAGCAAGCAAAGGCGAAATTCGCCTTGAGGGGCGCACGCTCAAAGTGGGCAAACCTGCAGATGCGATGGCTGAAGGCGTTGCCTTTGTGACCGAAGATCGCAAGCTGACCGGTCTTAATTTAAGCGACAGCGTGCGTGCCAATATTTGTCTCGCAAGCCTCCCTGAAATGAGCCCGGCACTTGCAATGCGCCAGCGCGAGGAAGCAGCGGCAAGCGCGAAAATGATCGAGCATTTTGGCATCAAGGCAGCAAGTGACACCATGTCGGTTTCGGGCCTTTCAGGCGGCAACCAGCAGAAAGTCGTGCTGGGTAAATGGTTCCTGCGTAATCCACGGCTGCTATTGCTTGATGAGCCGACGCGAGGCGTGGATGTGGGCGCTAAGCGCGAAATTTATCGCATCATCTGCGAATTCACTGCGTCAGGCGGCACTGTCGTAATGATTTCATCTGAAATCGACGAAGTCCTGGGCATGTCCGACCGTATCCTTGTGATGCGGCAAGGCCGGTCGGCTGGCGTTTACGACAGAGCCGATACCGACGCACAAAAGCTGGTGCATCTGTCTACCTGATGCGCGTTAAGCGACGGAATTAAGCGCCTGTTTGAGATTACGCCTGACATTGAGAGGCTGGAAAACGTGAGTAACATCGAAAAAACACAAACGAGCAGCTGGTTTGCTTCCGAGAAGCGCCGGTTGATCATTCAGGAATACGGCATTTTCCTCGCCTTCCTGCTTCTGGTCTTCATTCTCTCCGTGTCAAATCCTTACTTTTTGACAACCGGCAACATCTCAAATGTTCTCTTGCAGACCTCAATCAATGGTGTGCTGGCAATTGGCATGACCTTTGTCATTCTGACGCGTGGCATTGATCTTTCTGTCGGCTCGGTTGCAGCGCTTACGGGCATTGTTGCAGCGAGCCTTGCCACAACGTCGGCAACCGCTGGTGTTGCAGGCGGCCCCCACCCCGCAATTGTGGCTATTGCCGCAGGTCTAGCAGTTGGTGCCGCGTGTGGTGCACTGGTTGGCTGGATTGTTTCGCGTTTTTCGGTTCCGGCATTTGTCGCGACACTTGGCATGCTCTCGGCTGCACGTGGCCTTACTCTCATTTATGGCGGCGGCAAGCCTGTTCCGGCGCTCACACCAGATTTCCGCTGGATCGGCACTGAGAAAATCATCGGCATTCCAATGCCTGTTATCATTCTGGCGGTTGTGTTTGCAGTTGCCTGGTGGGTGCTCTCGCGTAGCCGCTTTGGTCGTTATATTTATGCAGTCGGCGGCAACCCACATGCAGCCAAGACATCGGGTATCAATGTCACCCGTATCCGTTTCACCGTCTATGTCATTTCCGGCACACTTTCGGGCCTTGCTGGCATGATGCTCGCAGCCCGTACCGGATCGGCACTGCCACAGGCCGGTATTGCTTACGAACTTGATGCAATTGCTGCGGTTGTTATCGGCGGCACCAGCCTTGCGGGCGGTGTGGGACGCGTGACCGGAACGCTGATCGGAGCACTGATCATCGGCGTGATGAACAATGGTCTCGATCTGATGGGTATCGAATCTTACTACCAACAGGTTCTTAAAGGCGCGCTGATCGTCGGCGCTGTGATGCTCGATCAGAAGCGCAACCAGAATGCCTGATTTCTAAAAGTTTCTAATTGCCAGTCCTATGGCGCAATGAAACCCGCATTTTTAACAATTGCGGACAATGTGGAGGAGAAGAGTTATGAATAAATTGCTGATTGCCTTAGCATCGGCTACGGCTCTGTTTGCAAGTGCCGCACAGGCTCAGGAAAAGCTCAAGATTGGCGCTGCACCTTACGGCCTGAATGCAGAATTTATGCAGATCTGGTCTGAAGCGCTGAAAGAACATCCAGCCGTCAAAAGTGGCGAAGTTACGCTCACTGTTTTCGATGGCCGTTATGACGCGCTCGTTCAGCAGGAACAGTTCAACACCATGATCACGCAGCAGTTTGATGCGATCATTTTTGCACCTATCGATGTTGAGGCCGGTGCGACTGCCGTTCAGGCGGCTGCTGATGCAAACATTCCCGTTGTCGGCTCCAACACCCGTGTAAACTCCGATCTTCTGGCCGCTTATGTCGGTTCGGACGATGCGGTATCCGGCTACATGGAAGCCAAAACCGTTCTCGACAAGATTGGCTGCAAGGGTAATGTCGTGATCATAGAAGGCCCAATTGGTCAATCGGCGCAGGTTTCACGACTTGAAGGCAATAAGAAAGCTCTGGCCGAATGCCCTGACGTAAAGGTTCTGGAGCAACAGACTGCAAACTGGTCGCGCGCGGAAGCACAGACACTGATGGAAAATTGGCTGACATCGCATAAGGGCCAGATCAACGGCGTCATCGGCCAGAATGACGAAATGGCTCTTGGCGCGATTGAAGCAATCAAATCGGCAGGTCTTAAGGTTGATGACTTTGCAATTGCCGGTATCGATGGTGTGACCGATGCGCTTAACGCTGTTAAGGCTGGCACCATGACTTCTATCTTGCAGGATGCACATGCGCAGGCGCAAGGCGCAATGGACCTCGCAATCTTCCACGCGAAGAAGGGCGACTACAAGCCACAGTCCGAAATCTGGGCTCAGTATCCTGACATGCCGTTCAACGACGGCAAGGACAAGGAATACAATGTTCCTTGGACACCAGTCACCGCTGACAATGTCGACAAGCTGCTGGAAGCACGTAAGTAACAGACACGCGGGATGAGCAGACCCCTGCTCGTCCCGCACCCCATATATTTCCGTTACCCTCAACACCGAGGATTAAACAATGTCCGATCAATCTCCCCAAATAGACCTGAACTTTCCGCTTAATGGCAAAGTTGCTCTGGTAACCGGTGCTGCTTCCGGTATTGGCGCGGCTGTCGCTGAAGCCTTCGCTGCCAAGGGCGCAAAGGTTGCCGTTCTCGACATAAATGCGGATCAGGCACGAGCTAAAGCAAACGCGCTTGGAGAGGATGCAAAGCCGTTCGTATGCGATGTATCTGATGCAGCTTCGGTTAAGGCAGCTATATCGGGTGTGGTCGAAACATTTGGACAGATTGATATTGCCGTAAACAGCGCGGGTGTGGTGTTTCTTGCTCCCGCGGAAGACCTGACTATTTCTGATTGGGATCGCACGATTGCGATCAACCTCAAGGGCAGCTTCCTCGTCACGCAGGAAGTGGGCCGTGCGATGATCGCTGCTGGCAAAGGCGGCAAGATCGTCAATCTCGCCTCGCAGGCCGGTACTGTTGCGATTGAAGAGCATGTTGCTTACTGCGCGTCGAAGTTCGGTGTTATCGGCATGTCGAAAACCTTTGCCGCCGAATGGGGAAAATACGGCATCACCGTCAATACGATTTCGCCGACCATTGTTCTTACGGAACTGGGTAAAAAAGCTTGGAGCGGTGAAAAGGGCGAAGCAGCAAAGAAGCGCATTCCAGCCGGACGCTTTGCATACCCGCAAGAAATTGCAGCCGCAGCAGTATTTCTAAGTTCAAGCGGTGCGGACATGATAAATGGTGCCGACCTTCTGATCGACGGTGGCTACACAATTCTTTAGAGCACATCCCGAAAAGTGTGAAACGGTTTTCGGACAAAGATGCGCGTTAAAACAAATATTTAGAGCGCCGATTTGATGCAATCAAATCGAAATACGCTCTAAAAACCAAACGGCCCGGGGCCGCGAGCTAAGCTTTACAATTATAGAGCGGGAACTAACCTCTCGCCTTTCATAGGTGCAAAATGCAAAGATTTATCAATAACCCGGATGAAGTTGTCGAAGATACAGTCAAGGGTTTCGTCAAGGCGCATAAGGACCTTGTCCGTTTGTCGACGGAAAACCCGCGCGTGGTTGTCGCTAAAGATGCACCGATTGAGGGCAAAGTTGGCGTCATTACCGGCGGTGGTTCTGGCCATGAGCCAGCGTTCATCGGCTATACCGGCAAAAACCTGCTTGATGCTGTAGCTGTTGGCGAACTGTTCTCTTCGCCGACTGCCAAGAGCTTCTACGACGCCGCTCGTGAAGCCAATGGCGGCAAGGGCGTCGTCTGTCTCTACGGCAACTATGCCGGCGATAACATGAACGTCAAAATGGCCATCAAGCTAGCGGCCAAGGCCGGAATTGAAGTTCTGACGGTTGTCGCCAATGATGATGTTTGCTCCGCTCCTATCGAAGAACGCGAAAAGCGTCGCGGCGTTGCTGGCGAAATCTTCATGTGGAAGGTTGGCGGCGCAAAAGCTGCATCGGGCGCAAGCCTTCAGGAAGTTCAGGCAACAGCGCAGAAGGCCATCGACAATTGCCGTTCCATCGGCGTTGGTCTTGGTCCATGCACATTGCCAGCCGTTGGCCATCCAAATTTCCAGATTGAGCCTGGCACGATGGAAGTCGGCATTGGTCATCATGGCGAACCTGGTGTGCGCGTTGAGCCGCTCAAGCGTGCTGATGAAGTTGCTAAGGATATGACCAAGATCGTTCTCGACGATCACAATTTGGCCGAAGGCACGGAAGTTGCGGTTCTGGTTTCCGGGCTGGGCGCAACGCCGATCAATGAGCTTTACATCCTAAACGATACCATCGAGCAGGAAATCACCGCACGCGGTCTCAAGATTTACCGCACCTATGTCGGCAACTATTTTACTTCGCTCGAAATGGTTGGCGCGACGCTGACAATCATGGCTTTGGATGATGAGTTGAAAGCTTTGCTCGATGTAGAATCCCGCTGCACCGCGGTTTTGTAAGAAAGAAACACATCATGCAGACATTTAAAAATGCCGGATCGGGTGAAATCGTTCTTTCACTTGCAGACCGGATTATCGAAAATAAAGCCTATCTGAGTGAAATTGACGGCAAGATCGGCGATGGCGACCATGGTGTGAACATGGCCAAGGGTTTCGGCCTCGCAGCCGAACGCCTACGCGGCAAAGACGTTACACTTGCCGAAGGTTTGGATACGCTTGGAACAGTGCTGCTGACCGAGATTGGTGGCTCGATGGGTCCGCTTTATGGCGTGATGTTCAATGAATTCGCGGAAAAGCTGGAAGGCGTCGAAAATATCGATGCAGCGACTTTCAGCTTGATGCTTCATGCGGGTTTGGAAGGAATCCAGTCAATCGGTTCGGCAAAGCTTGGCGACAAGACACTGCTCGACACGCTGATCCCAGCGATTCATGCTTTTGACGAAGCCAATGGCAAAGGTCAGTCTTTTGCTGAAAGCTTGGATGCATTGTCAGCAGCAGCCGACGCTGGCCGTGACTCGACGCTTAATTTGGTTGCAAAAATCGGACGCGCAAGCCGCCTTGGTGAACGCTCGGTGGGTGTTCTTGATGCGGGTGCTACATCCTGTGCGCTGATTCTGAACGACCTTGCATCACAAGCAAAAAGCCGCTTGCACTAGGCTTTCTGTCTCGATTTTGAATTTGGCGTCTGAAATCTGTGTGGGTTCACACGTTCAGACGCCTAATTTGCTTGCCTATGTTGCATTTGCGTTTGAACACTTTCATGTTTGCTGCGCAGGAGAGAGGCAACAGAAAATCGCATGACGCTCAAACCCAACACATCGCGCAAGCTCGGCAAGCCCAAAGCAAATGCCAGCGAGAATTCGTTCACGATTCCGATGCGTTATGGCGATGACCCCTATGTGTGGGCCTGTTGGCTTTATTACGAAGACGGTCTCACACAGAGCGAGATTGCCGATGTCATGGGCATCTCACGTGCGACCGTGAACAGCTATCTGGCTGAAGCCCGCGAAAAAGGCATCGTCAATATTTCCATCGGTGGCGGCTGGCTTGAATCTTTGTCCGTCGCTCAGGAGTTGAAACGTCATTTTGGCCTGACGGATTGTCTTATCATCCCGCATGATGACAATGCCCGGCCTTTGATTGACCGCCTTGGCGTTGCCGGTGCACACGCACTCAACAAAACGCTCAAATCAGGCGATACCGTCGCTGTCGCCTGGGGACGAACGGTTCTGGCAGTGGCTGAGCATACCGATATTGCAGCACTGCAAGATGTAACCGTTGTGCAGGCAACAGGCGGCACAACTGCATCATTTGCATATACGCCTGAGCGCTGTGCCGCAGTACTTGCCGAAGCGGTAGCTGCGCGTTGCGTCAATATCACTGCACCCGCGATGGTTCGCTCACCAACCGTAAAAAATGTACTGTTTGAAGAACCTTTGATACAGGAGCAATTCGCGACGCTCGAAAATGCCAATCGCATATTGTTTGGCGTTGCTTCGCTTCGTTCAAACTCCACCATTCATACAAGCGGCTTTTTTGAATCCGTTTCCTTACAGCAATATCTTGCAGCAGGAGCAGTTGGCGTTGTCGGCGGACGCTTCATCGATGAGCGTGGAAAGCCGGTTGCCGGTCCGCTTGATGGCCGCACAATCGGCATATCACTCGATAAGCTGCGCCTGATACAAACACGTATTGCGGTCGCTGGTGGCTTTGACAAAGTACCAGCACTTCTGGCAGCACTTCGTGGTGGCTATATCAACGTGCTGGTTACAGATGCGGCCACCGGCCTCGGGATTTTGCGGGCGGATAGCGTCATTGATCTTGATACCCGTCTTTCGCAGCGCCCCAAAGCCAGTCAGATCCCTGCCGCCTTCCGTATGCGTGTCAAAAAGCTGCTCAACAACCCAAATGAAGTGGTTGAGGAAATGCTCGATGGCGTTGTGAGGGCGCATGGCAAGTTTCTCCAGCCAATCGGCGACTCCAATCGTGCGCTCGTTGCGCGTGACGGTCCACGCCCAGGCAAGGTTGGGCTTGTGATTGGCGGGGGCGCTGGACATGAGCCATGTTTCCTCGGCTATGTCGGCAAGGGACTTGCTGACGCAGTGGCCGTCGGCAACGTATTCTCATCTCCCCCGCCAGATCCCATTGTTCAATGTGCACTCGCTGCATCCAATGGCGAGGGTGTTCTCTTCGTCTATGGCAACTATGCGGGAGATGTGATGAACTTCGAGATGGCTGCGGAAATGGCCGAAGAAAAAGGAGTCAGGATCAGGACTGTTCTGACAACCGACGACATCGCCTCATCACCCATAGACGACAAGGATGGACGTCGCGGTGTGGCAGGTAATTTCTTTGTTTTCAAGATAGCGGGTGCGGCCTGCGATAAGGGGCTTTCGCTCGAAGCCTGCGAAGTCGCTACACGTAAAGCCAACGCGCGAACCTACACAATCGGCGTTGCACTGGAACCTGGCTCTTTGCCGCAAACCGGACGGCATAATTTCGAGATCGGTCCTGACGACATGGAGATCGGCGTCGGCATTCATGGTGAACCGGGTGTATCGCGTGATCGTATCCGACAGGCTGATGAAATCGTTGACAGCATCATGGACAGGATCTTCAACGAAATGAAGGCTGTGTCCGGTGATCGTGTTGCCGTTCTGGTCAACTCCTTTGGAGCGACACCGCTGATGGAACTTTATGTTCTCTATCGACGTGTGGCGCAGCGGCTAGAGGCCAAAAATATCCATATCGAAGCCAATTGGATAGGGCACTATTGCACGTCTCTGGACATGGTCGGTGCTTCAATATCTATCCTTCATCTTGACCAGGAACTAACAGAGCTATTGCTGCATCCTTGTAAAACAGCAAACCTTAAAATTGGCTAACACGCTGTTTATATTGTATTTTCCTGTCTTTCTGTGAGTAAATTAGCATATGCCTTATGATGAGAAATGCGGATTATCGTTGTAAGGCCTGAGGAGAAATATCATGTCGGAAACGGTAGCTCGTCGCCTTGCAAACATGTTTGATGCGGTTTCGACGGCGATTGAGACTGATAAAGATCGGCTGTCTGAACTCGATGGCGCTATCGGTGATGGCGACCATGGAACAACTATGGACCTTGGGTTTAAGGCAGTGAGGCGCGAGCTCATTCAGCTTGATCTGAATGAAGCCGATATTTCCAAGGTTCTGAATACGGCTGCAACTGCCTTCATCAACGCCGTGGGAGCATCAACCGGCCCACTTTATGCAACCGGGTTCCGCCGCGCCGCACAAGCAACAGCGGGTCGCGATAGTCTTGATCCTGCAACCTGCGCCGTCATCATCGAAGCGATTGGGGTTGGCATTCGTGAGCGCGGCCAAGGCCAGCGCGGCGACAAGACGATGCTTGATGCCTGGCTACCAGCAGGAGAAGCCGCTCAAACTGCCGCATCCGAAAATCAAAACTTCCGCGAGTTCTGGGAAAAAGTTGTTCAGGCTGCAACCAACGGTGCCAATTCGACCCGCTCAATGATCGCAACGAAGGGTCGCGCGGCACGCCTTCGTGAACGATCCCTTGGACACATTGATCCCGGTGCAGCATCAACGGTTATCATATTGCAGGCAATGGCTTCGTCCACCAAAGACTGACGGACGAAGTCACAAGTTAGAGCTTGGCGCTGAGTATGTCTTTCGCAAGATGGCTGAAGAAGGATACACCACGCTCAAGAATCTCATCATTGAAATTGTAAGTCGCGGTGTGCAGACCAGAACTATCGCCATTTCCAATCAGGAGATAAGCGCCAGCCGTCTTTTCGAGCATGAAAGAAAAATCTTCACTGCCCATGAATGGCCTATCCAGCTCTTCAAAAGCGTATTCGCCGAAATGTCGGGAAACAGTCGCTTTTGCCTGCTCGAATGCTGCCGCATCATTGATGGTAGCCGGATAACCCGTCATCCACTCAAAGCTTACATCAGCGCCATAGCTTGCGGCCTGCATCTTTGCCACTTGCTCGACTTTATCACGCAGCATCTTGCGGATGACAGGATCAGTCGCACGCATCGAGATTTCAAGCTTGGCTGTATCCGGTATAACGTTGCAAACCGCGCCGGAATTAAACGCACCGACAGTTATCACGCTTGCCTGATGCGGTGGGACGTTGCGGGCAACAATCGTTTGCAATGCCATAACGATGCTTGATGCAGCCACAATCGGGTCGATCGTCTTTTCAGGCTCTGCTCCATGTCCGCCGCTGCCCTTTACCGTCAATGTCAACGCATCAATGGAAGCAGCTATCGGACCAGCCTTGGAGGCAAACTTTCCAGCTTCCAGACCTGGCCAATTGTGCAGCGCAAAAACCTGATCGCAGGGAAAGCGCTCGAAGAGCCCTTCTTCGATCATGATCTGCGCACCACCATAGTTTTCTTCGGCAGGCTGGAAAATAAAATGAACGGTTCCGGAAAAATCTTCATCCTGCGCAAGCGACCACGCCGCCCCTAAAAGCATTGCGGTATGACCATCATGGCCACAAGCATGCATTTTGCCAGCATTTTTGCTTGCATAGGGCAGTCCGGTTTCTTCCAAAATCGGCAGCGCGTCGAAATCCGCACGAAACCCGATAGAACGATTTGAATTGCCACGACGAAGGGATGCCACGATGCCGGTCTTTGAAAGACCCCTGCTCATTTCATAGCCCCATTCCTGCAACCGAGCTGCTATATAGTCGGAGGTTTCCACTTCCTCCAATCCCAGTTCCGGAATGCTGTGCAAGTGTCTGCGGATCGCTTTGAGTTCGTCGGCAAATCCACCCAGATTTTTATCGGTCATGATACCCCCACTCAATTCATGTGCAGAAACTGGCGCAGTCGTGCCGACTTCGGATCACGCATCACAATATCAGGTGAACCACGCTCCTCAACCAGCCCTTGGTGTAGGAATATAACTTCGCTTGAAATATCGCGTGCAAGCGACATTTCATGTGTTACCATCACCATCGTCCGGCCTTCTTCTGCAAGTTTCTTGATGACTTGCAGAACTTCCGTCACAAGCTCAGGGTCGAGTGCCGAAGTCGGTTCATCAAACAGCATAACTTCGGGTTTCATTGCCAGCGCACGCGCTATCGCGGCGCGCTGCTGCTGACCGCCCGAAAGCTGGGTCGGATACTGATCGCGTTTGGGGGTAATGCCCACCTTTTCCATCAAAACCTCTGCCTCGGCGATTGCTTCGGCTTTGGACATCCCCAGAACATGGATTGGGCCTTCGATAATATTTTCAATGATCGTGCGATGAGACCACAGATTGAAGCTCTGAAAGACCATCCCAAGGCGCGTGCGAATGTGCTCAAGCTGTCGCAGATCGGCAGCATGAGATTTGCCATCGCGATCAACTTTGGTGCGGATAACTTCGTCCGCCACTGCAATCTCACCCTTATCCGGTGTTTCCAGATAATTGATGCAGCGCAGCAAAGTGCTTTTGCCGGAACCACTGCTACCGATAAGCGATATGACATCGCCTTTTCTGGCTTCAAATGAGATGCCTTTGAGAACTTCAACACCAGCGAAGCTCTTATGAATATTTTCGACCTTGAGTGCCATGGGCTTCATTTTGAATTGCTCCTGAATCAGATCAGACCATCGACGCGCGTGAGCCACTCATGCGCCGTTCAACCACATTCATGATCCGGGTAAGGATGAACACAACGGTGAAATAAAGAATGCCTGCCGCAATCAGTGGTTCAAAAATCGACAAGGAACTGCGCTGAAGGGCGCGCGCCGTACCCATCACTTCCATGATGGTGATCGTTGAAGCGAGAGAAGTGGATTTGAGCAGGATAATAAGATCACTGGTCAGAACCGGCATACAATGACGAAATGCCAGTGGTAAAGTTATGCGGCGCAACACTTTGAAACGGCTCATACCAATGGAGAGAGCTGCTTCAATCTGCCCACGTGGGATTGATTTGATGGCACCGCGAATGACTTCTGCATTGTAGGCACCCTGATTAAGGCTTAGTGCAAAGACTGCATACCACAAGCCATCACGCATGTAGGGCCAAAGAAAGCTGTGCCTGACCCATGTGCCCGGCAGGATTTGCCCTAGCCCGTAATAGATCAGATAAAGCTGCACCAGAAGCGGCGTGCCCCGGAAAATAAACGTGTAGCTGAAAGCCGGCCATTTCAGAATTCGGCGTTTCGAAAGCAGTGCCAGTGCACTCAGCGTTCCAAAAACCAGGCCAATAACACCGGCGGTCGCTGTCAAAAGCAGCGTCAGCGGCAGTGCTTTAATCAGCGGAGGCAGGAACTCAATAATTTTTGTGATCGATTCCATCATCCGTGCCCCCTGCTCAGGCGCTTTTCAAGCTGTATGATCACCAGAACCGAAACCAGCGTAATGCACAGGAACAGAAATGCTGTGAGGCCATAGAAGAAAACATATTGCTTGGTGGATGCGGCTGCGCGGTAGCCCGTATAGAGCAATTCGTGGAATGATCCGAGAACCGAAATGATGGCGCTTTCCTTGGTGATCGACAGCCAAAGATTGCCAATGCCGGGAACCGCATGACGCATCATTTGCGGAAAAGTAACACGTAGGAATATCTGACGTCGGCGCATTCCAATGGAAAGTGCAGCCTCAATTTGCCCCCGTGGGATAGCCAGATAGGAGGCACGCAGCACTTCCGTCATAAATGCGCCATTGACGAATGCGAGTGCTATGATCGCAGCCCAAAAGGCGCTGAACTGGAAGTTGTTTCCAACAAGACCTGTCGCTTTGAGCAGCTTTTCGGCACCTGTCGCGACAGAAAAATAGAGCAACAGAATAACAAGCAGCTCCGGCAGAGCGCGTACAACTGTCGTGTATAAATCGGCAATGGCTTTTATGAAGCGATTGCGCGAAAGCTTCCCGGAGGCACCAGTAAGACCAAAGACAAACGAGACTGCAAATGCCACAGCTGAGACCTGCAAGGTCATCAGAAGTCCGTGCGCAAACTCGTCTCCCCAGCCCTCACTTCCCCAGGCTAGCAGTTGCCAATAAGAATCCATGGACAATAATCCGATCAAACAGGAAAATAATTCAGAGGATTTTCTATTCGTATCGAAACGCAGAAAAGCTATGAATTTTTGAACCTACGCATCGGGCTCTGAAAAAACGATTCCGATTTTTGGCCGATGCTGTAGAGCGAACGCCGTTGCCGGCGTCCGCTTCCAATCAAAATTACTTCTGTTCGAAAATCCACTTATCGACCAGCGCCTTAAGTGTGCCGTCCTTGTCGAGTTCAGCGAGTGCTGCATCGACTTTTCCAAGCGTTTCCGTGTCACCCTTGCGAACTGCATAGGCAACGCCTTCGCCCAAAACAACATTCTTCGGTGTGACCAGCTTGATTTCGTAATCTGCACCCTGTGGGGTTTTCAGGAAGTTCTGCACGAACAAATCAGGTGCAAGAACATAATCAACGCGACCCGCAACAAGATCAGCAACCGAATTATCAGCTGTATCGTAGCTTTTGAGGGAAACATCCGGCAGATACTTGGTCATGTAAGCCGACTGCACGCTTGATGTCTGAACACCGACAATCTTGCCAGACAGGGCTGCCTGATCGACAACTTCACCGGAACCGTCGCTTGCAGCGACCGTGCCAACCTTGTCGGTATCCGACTTTGCACCCACAACGACCGTACCTTCGGTATAATAAGGCGTGCTGAAATCAACGACCTTGCGACGCTCATCGGTGACCGAAAACGCACCAATAATAAAGTCCACCTTGTTTTCGGTCAGCGAAGGAATGAGGCCATCCCAAGCCATGGACTTGAACTCGCACTTGTCTGCAAGCTTATCGCAAAGCGCGCGTGAAAGGTCTGCTTCCAGCCCTTCCCATTCGCCTGCCGCATTGACCTGCGTGAATGGCATATATGGCTCAGGCGTCATGCCGAGGCGAAGTTTTTCAGCCTGAGCAGCACCACTGGCCAATGCAACAAGCGCAATCGCGCCAGCAATTTTCCCTTTAAAACCAACCATGTTCCCGTTCTCCTTATATTTTTGTAGCGGCCTGCACTTGGATGATAACAGGCACGAGGAATGCAGAAAGAAAATGGCTCAGGAGCCTGTGCCCCCGAGCCATCAGAATTATTTGCGATACCAGCGAAGCGACATGCAGGAAAGGCCAGCATCAATTTTGCCGATTTCCGTGGTCTTAAGTGGAACCACGTTATAGCCGCTCTTGTCCAGCAATTCGATGGTACGTGGGAAGTCAGAGCCAACCATCACAACGTCATTGACACGCAGTGCATTGGCAGCCGCCTCTTCACCTTCCGGCACGATCAATTGACGAAGGCCCGAAAACACACCGGACTTAGCAAGGCGGCTCGTGGAAAGAACGGTTTCGTCATCAACAAGCGAACAGTCAGTTTTGAAATGAAGAACACCTTCCGGTGTCGAAACAACTTCACCCTTGCGACCGATCTTTTCGAGGCTTGCAATGAGAGCCGCAGCGCCCGCCTTGTCAGTGCGGGCGGAAAGGCCGATCATCACGCTCTTCTGGGTTGTCAGAACGTCGCCGCCATCAGCAAAACCCGGTTCTGGAAGATCGATAACCGTGTCGAACATGTTGCGAAGCGTTGGTTCGATCAAAGCTGTTTCACCAACGCGCGTTAGAGCACCCGGACGCAGCAGAATAGCACCTTCTGTGAAAGTGAGTGCTGGATCCTCGACGAAGATGGAATCAGGGAATTCTTCAAGTGCCGGAAGGATTGTGACTTCGACGCCGGCTGCGCGCATGGCAGCAATATAGGCGTCATGCTCGGCCTTCACGCCTTCATAGGTCGGATTGCCGCTATCCAGCGCACGAAGACCATTCACCACCGAGCGCGAAGGCTCACGGACGATGATCGAATTAAACTCATAAACGGGTCTGTTAGAAGACATTGAAGGTTACCCTCATTTAAGCTGGAGCCTATCTAGCTGGCTCTTGTTGTTGCGTAAAGCAAATGTGTGCCATTTGTTGTGCGGCGCGAAAGATGAATACCGGCCAACATGCAGCGAACAGATCCGCCTGCCAGCTCAATCGTTGGTACAGCGAATGGCAGCAGCTTTGCGGTCTGCTCTATTGTCTCAATCTGCGCCTTGCTCAGAGCAGCATAAGCGCGTGCTGAAAGAGCGAGAACCCGGCCATCCCGGCCTTCCAGTTCAATGGCATTTCCGGCAAACTCACCGATCTGTGCAGCGGACAGATGGATGACCGTGCGACCTGTTTCCTGCAAGCGATCAACAATCTCCTGACGGCGTGCCGGATCAGTGATCATATCCGTGCCGACAAGCGCGTAATCCGCACCAATGCACATCAGCACATTGGTGTGATAAATCGGCTTTCCCGACGAATCGAGCGCATTAAAAACCATCGGCTCAAAATTGAAATGTGTGCAGAACCGTTCCAATGCCACTTCATTCGTGCGGTTCGAGCGAGCTGCATAGGCAACGCGACCAATATGGTCGAGGACCATGGCACCAGTGCCTTCAAGATAGAAGTGATCTCGTTCCAATCCCGAATAATCAATAACATCCTGAACGCGATAATCCCGTTTCAGCATCTCGATAACATCCGGGCGGCGTTCTTTCTGGCGGCTTTCCGAAAACATCGGATAAATAGCGACATGCCCGCCCGAATGGGTTGAAAACCAATTATTCGGAAAAACGGAATCCGGCAGTGCCTGCGTTTCATCTTCAAACAGATGTACCGTTACACCCGCATCGGCCAATCCTTCGGCCATGACCGTCACTTCGTCAAAAGCTGCTCTGGCCAGAACTTCAGCCGAACGGCGTTCGTCTATGGACTGAAATGCATTGTCTTTTGCGGTTTGCGCATTGGGCGTAAAATGGTGTGGCCGGATCATAACGACCGATTTTGGGCTTTGTACAGATGGCCTGCTCATTCTCAGACGGTGCTCACTGCTGAAGCATATCGTGAAAGACATGCGTAAAAACAAAGGTTTAGAGTACGTTTTGCTTTGCCGATGGAAAAAAATGTCGGCGCAATACTCTGCAGTCTGATCGGACTTTTCTCCCGCTCTCTCAACATCGTAACACGCTCCTCCACCAGAACTCTAAGAGGCAGATTAAGAGAGCATAAAGTCAGTTAAAATTGTAAAACTGCTGGGTCAAATGTAAAAGTTCTAGCAATTTGCACAGTCAAAATGTAAATAATGCTATGCATATTTTTGATGAACTGGATCATAAGCTCATTGCTATTTTAAGAGAGGATGGTCGTGCGCCGCTCTCAAAACTGGCAACAATTATGGGTGTTTCACGCGGGACCGTTCAGGCACGCCTCGACCGGCTGCTCGAAACAGGTGCAGCACTGGGCTTCACCATCCGGGTGCGACAAGATTATGATGATGGTGTTGTGCACGCGATCATGCTGATTGAGGTGCAAGGCCGTTCGACTACAAAGGTCATAAAACTCTTACGCGGACTGCCACAGATACGCACGCTTCATACCACAAATGGATCATGGGATTTGGTAGCAGTGATACATGCAGAAAGTCTTCACGAGTTTGACCGTGTCTTACGTGAAGTGCGAACAATCGAAGGCGTAACGAATAGCGAAACCAGCATTCTGCTAAGCAGCGTATAGAGAATTTCCAGCAAAACTTCGTAGCGGTTTCACGCCGGATAATGCAACAAAACAGATACTTAGAGCGGTTCTCTATATCCAATCAAAATGGGAAACGCTCTAGTTTTGCCATAGATACTTTCAAAGAAAATATTGGGTATGTTTTAAGAAGAAAACCTAGCTTAAAACGATACCGCCATCGACATTGAGGCTTTGACCGGTCACAAAAGCAGCGTCGTCTGAGGCTAGAAATGCCACTGGCCCTACAACGTCCTCAGGGTCTCCAATCCGACGCAGCGCAGTCTTTTCCTGCCATGCCTCACGAACAATCCGATCATCGAGATTCACACGGCCCATATCAGTCAGAATGATTCCCGGGCAGACACAATTGGCGGTGATACCGAAAGTGCCAACCTCCTGTGCTAAGACACGTGTGAAGCCCATTACTGCAGCCTTCGAGGCTGAATAATGTGCCTGCTCCGGTGCACCATGCTTGCCGCCAATGGATGCTATATTCACGATGCGACCGTATTTCTGCTTTTTCATGTGAGGTAAAACAGCCTGAATGACCAGAAATGTACCTTTAGCGTTTACATCAAGCACGCTATCCCAATGCTCTTCCTTAAGACGCTCAACATCGCTGGCAATCAGAATGCCCGCATTGTTGACGACAGCATCAATCCTGCCAAACGTATGCATGGTTTTCTGCACCATAGCTTCGACATCGGTTTTGCTACTGACATCGGCAAAAACAGGCAAGGCACGGCGACCGACCGCTTCGATTTCCTTTGCAACCTCTTCCAAAGCTTCTTTCTGGCGTTCAATATCGTTGATAGCAACGTCAAATCCGCGCTTGGCCATGCCGATAGCAATGGCACGTCCGATGCCACGGCTCGCACCTGTTACCAGCGCTGTCTTTGCATGTTCAGTCATTTTATCCTCCAGAAATCAAAGGGCGGTATAGCCCCCATCAACATTCAGCACTGTGCCGGTGACAAAGCTTGCGGCGTCGGATGCAAGAAAAAGAACAGCATTGGCGATCTCACGTGGTTCCCCCAGTCGTCCCTGTGGTGTCATCGCCAGCCACATCGAAAACCATTCATCATTGCTTCGACCTGCAAGCGTTAATTCCGTTGCGGTGTAGCCAGGTGCGACCGCGTTTACGCGCACGCCCCGTTTTGCCCATTCAACAGCCAGCGATTTAGTCACGAGATTAACACCAGCTTTTGCGGCATTGTAGGCTACCTGCGGCTGCGGATAGACAACAATCTCACCGCACATCGATGAGATATTGACGATTGAGCCACGACCAGCAGCAGCCATTTGCTTTCCAAATGCTTGCGCACAATAGAAAACACCATTTAAATTGACATCGATAACGGCCCGCCAATCGTCTTCGGTGACATCGCTTGCGGCAGCATTTTTGACAATACCAGCATTGTTGATCAAAATATCCGGCACGCCAATTTCATTGGAAATTGCCTCTGCAACTCGCTCAGCAGCATTCTTATCCGTTACGTCGAGCACGTATAGTCGCGCAGACGAAACACGCAGCACATTGAGTTCGGCAACGGTCGCCTTGCCAGCGGCTTCATCGCGGTCGGTGATGATAACATTGGCACCCGCCTCGACAAAAAGCTCAGCAATTGCGCGTCCGATGCCTTTCGCACCGCCGGTAATGACAGCGCTTTTACCTGTCAGTTGGAAGTCTTTCATCATGACTATCTCACGTTCCACGAACCGATTTCAAAGCTGGATAGAGCGCGCGATATTGCAGATAAATCTCATTATAGATGGCCGTTTCGCGCGGGCGTGGCTCAATGCGTGTGCCGGGCTTGACCATGGCTGCAATACCATCATCAATAGTTGCAAAATGACCAGCACCCTGGGCAGCAAGAACGGCTGCTCCTACCGATGGCGCATCTCGCGACTGTGGCACACAGACGGGTAACCCAGCAGTATCAGCATGAATTTGCAGCCAGAGCGGCGAAGCACTCGCGCCACCACCGACAGTAATCTCCTGCCCACGATAACCAGCGTCCGCCATGGCATCGAGAATAGCGCGTGTACCGAAACTGATACCCTCCATGATCGCACGAAAAATATGGTGTGGTTCATGTGCGAGCGTGAGGCCAACAATTGCTCCACGCGACAGCGGGTCGGTATAAGGCGTGCGATTGCCCTGAAAGTGATCTTGCACCAGAAGCCCATCTGCACCGGGCTCAAGCGCTGCCGCCTTGCGGTTGAGTTCTTCCATATCCATAGTGCCATTCATCATGCGGCCCAGCCAGGCAATTATCGAACCTGTCGATGTCTGGCCGCCTTCAATGATATAACGTTTCGGATAGACCACGTCGGGATAGCTTCCCCATATGCCGGGCGCATGCAAAGGCTTGTCTGAAACACCAAATTGCAAATGCGAAGAGCCGGTTATCAAAGCAAGTTGCCCTGGCTTGGCAACGCCAAGACCAATCATGCCGATCAATGCATCCGCCCCACCCTGCACCACCTTTACTGTCGGGCTAAGACCAAGTTCAGAAGAAGCTGATGCGCAAAGCGTACCGATTACTTCGCCGGGTGCCACCACGCGGGAGGGCCATTTTTGCAACAGCGCTTCAAGGCCCAGTTTCTCCAGAAGCGTCGTCGGAACACCTCCACGATCTGTAGAATAATGCCAGCGAAGGGAAACATTATTGAGGCTCGCAGCCTTTTCGCCGGTTAAACGCAGCGTCATGAAATCCTGATATTCGCAGATGGTTTCTGCCTTCTCGAAGATTTCAGGCTCATTGCGTGCAATCCACAATGCCTTGGGGATCATCCACTCTGCCGAAACCGGGCCATGTCCGCCTCCATTCGCCAAAAGCGCATTATCGCCCGTAGCAAGGACGGCATCCGCTTCTGAACTTGCCCGTACATCCATCCAGATGATTGATGGGCGCAGTGGTTTGCCATCCGCATCAAGAGCCACCACGGTGCAACTGGTTGTTGCAAGCGTGATAGCCTCAATTGCGGCAGGATCGATTGCAGATTCTGATATGGTTTTGCGTGCAGCCTGAACGAAGGAAGACCACCAATCTTCAGGGTTTTGCTCAGCACGCGCACCAATTGAAAACTTCGTTTCATAGGGCACCGCAGAACTTGCCAGACATGTTCCGGAAAGATCATAGACCCGCGCGCGGATACTTTCCGTGCCTCCATCGGCGGTCAGAAAATAAGCCATTCAAGTCCTCCCAAAATGCCATTCCGAAGACGCCTCCAGTCCTCGAAATGCATCACCGTGCGTTGGTTCAAATTAATCCGCGAAATGCCTCTAGTGCTTTTCCCGCATAAACCACAGCCGGACCGCCACCCATTTCGACAGCAATTTCAAGCGCTTCGACCAACTCCTTTTCAGTGGCACCATGACGAATGGCAGCGTCCACATGATACAGAATGCAATCTTCGCAGCCTTTACCAACAGCGATACTGACCGCAATCAACTCGCGCTGTGCAGAAGAAAATGTCCCCGCAGCCGTTGCAGTTTTGCTGACCTTGGCAAAACCGGACATGAGTTCGGGCGAAGCTTTTGCAAAAGTACCTAGTCGCGACTGGGCTTCCTTAAGACGTAATTTTACATCAGTCATTGGGACCTCCCGCAAAATTCACAACAAGATCAATCACTTCCTTCGCCTGATCCCATTGCGGCATATGTCCGGACTGGGCCAGAAAGTGAACGCCGATTGATGGTGGCAACGAGGTCACTTGTTGCCATGGAATAATGCGATCCTGAAGGCCGAACAGGACGCGGACAGGCATTGAACGCGAAAGCTTTTCCAGCGATGAAATAATGTCCGTGCGCTGCACTGACGATCCGACTACCGCGTCCGCCAGTTCTTTCAGTCGTCCCTTAGCCATCGTTGCGGCAAACTCTGCCGCCAGCGCAGGTGAAAGCTCCACTGGCTTTGCCGAAATGCGACGCAGAAGATGCGTTATCTCGCCAGCTGTCGTTGCCTGCGCCATGCCAGAGATAAATCCTGCGTCGATCTCAGAACCAAGACCTGCCGGAGCTATAAGTGTAAGCGTTTTAACACGATCAGAATGATCAAGAGCAAACACGCTCGCAGCGACCGCACCAAGAGAATGTGCAACCACATCTACTTTATCAATCGATAGCGCATCTAAGAAGGCAGGGAGAAACGCGCTTAACTGGTCTGAATTTGCCGCATTGATCGTCGTCAATCCATGCGCCGGAAAATCAGGCGCAACCACCCGGAAGCCTGCCCTGCGCAATCCGGATGCAACATTGCTCCATGTTGTCCGGTCACCAGAAAAGCCATGCAACAGCACGAAAACCCGTGCGTTTTCAGGACCGATATCCGTATAAGCAACACGACCATCTGCAAGTTGAACAAAATTCACATCAGCACTTGCTGCCGAATTGCCCGACGCAGCAAGAATATCTTCTTTCTCCACACGACCACGGCGACCCGAACCTGAAAGCGTGTTGATGTCTATGCCCTTCTGCCGCGCAAGCCTGCGTGCAAGCGGGGTCGCACGCGTACGTTGATCATGGCTCAATGTCTTTGCAGAGCGCACAGCTGTGGGCTCCTTAGCAGTTTCCGCTGGCATTTCGACTTCGATCTTTTGTGTGATTGAATTCGCTGCCACTTCAACGCGGGCAATAGCATCGCCAACGCTTACCATGTCGCCTTCAGCACGTAGAACCTCGAGAAGCTTACCACTGACAAGGGCCGGGAACTCGGCAACCGTCTTGTCTGTTTCAATCTCAAGAATGGCTTCGCCGCGTTCAAAACCGTCTCCCGCAGCTTTCAACCAGCGGACGATACGCCCCTCTTCCATCGTTTCACCGAGACGCGGCATATCAAGGTCGGTCACGACCTGATTATTCTGTGAACCGGGTGCATTCGCGGGGGCTGGTGCAACCGGTTCTTTCGGAGAAGAGCTGCTCTCGCTACCGTCCTCCGTCCAGTCAGGACCATTGCCTATATCGATGCGCGCCAATGGCGCACCAACCACAACATGATCCCCAATGGATCCAATCCACTCATTCAGAGTGCCATCGCCAAGCGCGGGAAACTCGGCAACCGTCTTATCGGTTTCAATCTCAATGATTGAATCACCGCGCCTGAAACTGTCGCCCGGATTGATGAGGAAGCCGACAATCTTGCCCTCCTCCATCGTTTCGCCAAGGCGCGGCATTTTGAGAATTCGCTCTGTCATGACAGCATTCTCTCCGCGACCGACCGAATAAGGTCTGCTGTCGGTACACTTCCGGCTTCCAGATCCTGCGAAACAGAAATCGGGATATCCTCGCCCGCAACACGCACGACAGGTTGCTCCAGATAGTCGAAGCATTCTTCCGTAATACGTGCCGAAAGCTCGGCCGCAACACCAGCAGTCATTACACCTTCAGATACGACCATCGCTTTGCCGACACGTTCAACATGTTCGCGGATCGTATCAAAGTCGAGCGGGTTAAGCGTGCGAAGGTCGATGACAGTCGCTTCAATGCCTTTCGCGGCCAGCTTTTCGGCAGCATCCAGCGCATAATGAAGCTGGCGCGAATAGGTAACGATAACCAGATCCTTGCCCGTACGACGCACCGCAGCCTTGCCCCATTCGAGCGGCTCAGCATCAAGGTCAACCTCTTCTTTGCGGGTATACAGCGCCTTGTGCTCAATGAATACCACCGGATCAGGTTTTGTCAGGCTCTGGCGCAGCAGATGATAGGCATCCTGCACGGTAGCAGGCATGACAAGCCGCAAGCCCGGCGTATGCATGATCCACGCCTCTAAGCTCTGGGAATGCTGTGCACCTGCGGAACGTCCGGTGCCGCCCTGCGTACGTAGGACCATTGGCACGCCAATCTGTCCGCCGAACATGTAACGGATTTTTGCCGCCTGATTGGCAAGCTGATCCATGGTCATGCCCAGAAAGTCGATATACATCAGCTCTGCAACGGGACGAAGACCAGTCATCGCAGCGCCGACAGCCGCACCAATGATTGCCGGCTCAGAAATCGGCGTATCGATTAGCCGATCAGCGCCATATTTGCCGATCAGGTCTTTCGTTACACCATAAGCTCCACCATAACGGCCAACCTCTTCGCCTATAACGACAATGGTGTTATCTTCAGCCATGGCATCATCCAGCGCTTTACGCAGCGCATCGCGGTAAGTCATGGCAACCATTATGCTTCATCCCTGGAAAGTACGCGATCAATACGGGTGCGGAGGGGTTCTGGTTCAGACTCACCGACCGCATAGACATCTTTGAACATTGAAGTGAGTGGCGGCGCCTTGGACTCGACCGCGAAATCAATGGTCGCATCCATTTCGGCGGTGATGCCACTATCCATTGCCTCAAGCTCTGTTTCCTGCGCAAAACCTTCTGAAACCAGCCGGTCACGCGTGAATTTCACCGGGTCTTTTTTGCGGCCTTCAGCTTCCTCCGCTTCCGCACGGTACGGGCTCTTATCCATGCGGGCATGACCGAAGAAACGATAGCACGTTACGGATAGGAAGCCGGGCTTTCCAAGACGAGCATCGTCGATAAGCCCTTGCGCTGTGGCTTTTACTTCTTCCACATCAATACCATCGACAATCGCGCCGTTGAGGCCGAAAGCATGTGCGCGCTGATCAAATGCCGTATTGGCCGTCGCCTGATCCACACGCGTTCCCATGCCATACTGGTTATTGATGCAGACAAACACCACCGGCAGGCCCCAGAGAGCCGCCATATTCATGCTTTCATACAAAATGCCCTGCTGCATAGCGCCGTCGCCAAAGAATGCGAGCGAAACAGAATTTTTCTTGAGGTACTTGCTGGATAGCCCTGCACCCACGACCGAAGGAATACCACCGCCGACAATCGCATTGGCCCCAAGATGACCCAGCGCCATATCGGCAATGTGCATGGAACCACCCTTGCCATGGCAATAGCCAGTTTCCTTACCACCGATTTCCGCCATCATCTGTTTCGGATCAGCGCCGCGTGCCAGAAAAATACCATGGCCACGATGATGCGTTGTAAACGTGTCCTGCGGCTGCATGGCAGCGCAAACACCGGCGGCTGCGGCTTCTTCACCAATCGACAGATGAAGCATCGAACCCGCTGTCTGGCCGCGCACGAACAATTCGCCGACGCGCTCTTCAAAGGTACGGATGCGCCGCATCGTACGGTATAGTTCGAGAAGATTAGAGTTACTCGGATTTTGCACGTGCGCCTCCGACAGACCTGTCTGTTGCAAATGTTTCATGATGTTTAGTTCAAGCCTTGCATGTGCTCTCAAAGGAGCTTCAGTTTGGTGGTGCGCGAAACAACCGCGACCGCGACGAGAATGATAAGACCCTTCACGATGCTCTGAATATATGTGTCCATGCCGATGAGGTTGAGGCCGTTATTGATGACACCGATAAACAATGCGCCAAAGAATGTGCCCGCTATCGTGGCCGTCCCCGGACGAAACATCGTCATTCCGATGAACACTGTTGCAAGGCCGTCGAGCAGATAGCGTTCGCCCGCATTTGGCTGACCAGAGCCAAGACGTGCCGCAAGAAGCGCACCGGCAACCGCTGCAAAAATCGAACACACGACAAGAGCGGCAGCACGATAAAACCGACCATTCACACCCGAAAGCTCCGCGGCTTTGAGATTACCGCCAACCGCATAGATGTATCGACCGAAAACAGTGCGCTCCATCAGGAACCAGGCGAATAAAACCACGATCACCATGGCATAAGCGAGCACCGGAATTCCAAACAACTGCCCCTGACCGAGCCAAAGATAATTTGCTGGCAGACCGCCATAGATTGCCCGCCCACCGGTCATCAGAAAATTGATGCCATAAAGGATCGATCCTATGGCAAGAGTGGCAATCAGCGATGGCACACCGACAAATGTAACCAGAATTGCATTGACCGAACCAACCAACAATCCAGCACCGAGGCCAGCAAGCAAGGCCACGGGCAAAGGAAATCCTGCAACCAGCATAAGTGGCACAAGAATGCCTGCCATGCCGACCATGTAACCGACCGAAAGATCCATTTCACGCGCCGCGAAGCCAAATGTGAGGCCTGCGCCAACGATGGTAAGCATCGAAATCTGCTGGATAATATTGAGAAGATTGTTTGCCGTCAGAAATCGGTCAACGGTTAGCGAAAAGCCTGCAAACAACAGGAAAAGCACGAAGAGTGTGCTATATTTAAGCAGCCACTCGCCTTTCAGCTTTTTGCCAAAGCTTTGGGCATGGCGGGATGATTGCGGTGACACCGCTGAAGATCGGGCATTCATGGGGTAACTCCTGCCATTGCGGCAATAAATTTCGCTTCGGAAAATTCGCCGCGCTCAATCTGAGGCCCCGGACTGCCATTTGCGAAGGGGATAACGCGGTCTGCGACGTCGGCTATTTCCAAAAGGTCAGATGAGGTAACGAGGATAGCGACGCCCTTGTCGGCAAGCCTGCGCATCTGCGCGTGAATCTCGCGCTTAGCGCCAATATCCACACCCTCGGTTGGCTCGATGAAGATCATCAGACGGTAATGATCATCAGCTCCGTAAAGCCATTTTCCAATCGAGACCTTTTGCTTGTTGCCGCCGCTCAAATCTTTGACGAACTGGCTGCGTGAATGCGCCTTCACGTTCATGATCTGCATTGTGCGGTCTGCTTCACCGGCTTCGCGACGCATGGACAAAATGCCTGTACCGCCCAAGGTCGCATGAGATGGATGCACCATTGCAAGGTTTTCACGTACATCCCAATCGCCTATGAGGGAGTTTTCCATTCGATGATCAGGTACGAGCGCCACACCCTTTTTCTGCATGGTTCGCGCATCGACCCTGTTTACGATTTCGCCCTGAAAGCGAAGACTGCCGCCTGTCACGCCGCTCGCGGCATAAAGTGAACGAGCAAAGCCAAAATGCCCTGCGCCAGTCAAACCGATCAGTCCTACGATCTCGCCTGCACGAATGATAAAGTTATCGGCACGAACACCCCCAGCCTGCCAATCACTGACCTCCAACACCACCGGACCAAGATTGCGGTTATGTTGGATTTCATTCTCCGGCGCATCCGTTCTTCCCGAACGCTGCAGCATCAGGTCGATCAGTTGCGCTTCACTTGAATTATCAGCATCAAGTGTTGCTATATGCCTTCCATCACGAAGGACAGTTATACGGTCACTCAGCGCTTTAATCTCAGAGAGAAAGTGGCTGATCAGTACAATGCCAACACCGTGTTGCGGCAAGGTTTTGATGATCTCCCAAAGGCTTTCTTTTTCGCGCGCAGGCAATGTTGCTGTTGGCTCATCAAGGATAAGCAACCGAACATTTCCACGCAGAGCACGGACAATCTCGATTATCTTCTGATCTGCCATCGGCAGCATATCAACCTGCTCATCAAGGTCGATATAAACTTGCGGAAACCAGCGTTTGAGAAGTTCTTCTGCGCGAGCGACAAGCTTTTTCTTGTCTATGATGCCAAGCCCCATGCGCGGTTCATCGCCCAGCAGAATATTTTGCGCAGCCGTCAGCCCCGGAACAAGGCTCCCTTCCTGCGAAACATGCGCGATACCCTTGCGCAAAGCGTCACCCGCGCTTGCAAGCTTCACCTCAACACCATCAATAGTGATATTACCAGAGGACGGGCTTTTGCTGCCGCCGAGAATACTGACCAACGTCGTCTTCCCGGCACCGTTTTCTCCGATCAGGCCATGCACCTCATCGAACCGGAATTCTGCACTGACCTGATCAAGCGCCAGCGTTCCGGGATAAGACATGACGATCTGTGAAAGGCTCACGGCCATCGACAAACTCCCGTGAATTGCATTTTCAAGCTTCAAAAAAGGCCGGAACGCGGAACGAACACGCCCCGGCCAATTGCAGGCGGGGTGGCCTATTTCTTCGGGAGGAAGTCTTTACAGTTCTGCTTTGTGACGAGCGGCGCATCGAGATAGACTGTCTTGGAAGGAATGACTGTTGCAGCATCTTCCTTCTTTACAACAATGCTTTCGATCCATTCACCTGTCTGCGCACCCATTTTTTCAAAGGGCTGCGAAACAGTCGCAATCATCAGGCTGTCTGGCTTGCAGACTTCTTCAATTGCCTGCGGATGCCCGTCAATACCAATCACTTTGACATTCTTCAAACCGGCTGCATTCAGAGAATTGATCGCAGCTTGTGCAGGCTCATCCCATGGTGCCCAGACTGCATTGATTTCTTCGCCAAAGCGCGACGCATAATCCTGCATGGAGCTGGTGGTGTCTTCAAAAAACGCAGTATAATCAATGTTGTGCTCTGCAAGAACTTTGATTTCTGGATATTCTTTTAGCACTGTGGCCATGACGTCGCCGCGTTTACGCGTGCCGTGATGCTCTGCCATACGCAGGAAAATCAGATTGCCTTTCCCACCCATTTCATTGAGCAGATAGGGGGATACTGCAGCCGACATCGCCCAGTTATTCGTCGTAACATCGACGAGAACACCATCGACCTGACCGCTATCAATGGCGAAAACTGGAATTTTTGCAGCAACGGCGGCATCAATGGCGGCGCGCGAAGCACGCAAATCCGACATGCTGACGATAATTGCATCGACACCACGCGATGCCGCATCCTGAATATTGGATGCGGTGCGCTCACCAGAACCACCGCTATCAAGAACACTCACATTCCAGTCCTTAGCGGTGTCCTTGAGCCATGCATCAAAGCCCGCTTTCGCACGCTGTTCAGACTGCGCGGCAGCATTCGAATGCACCCACGCAACATTCGTAGCCGATGCGCTTGCCGTACCCATCAGCACGGCCAAAGCTGCAACAGCGATAGATTTCTTGAAAAATCCCGATCCCATTTATTCCTCCCAGAAGCAACGTGGTTGGCTCCACTGTCCTGCTTCACATTGTTGAACCTCCGCATTGAGGACCAATGATGACATCTTGTTTGATGTCACATCTTCCCCAGACGCTTTCGGCGAAAGCTACGCGTTCCCCCGCCGCTCCTCCAAAACTGCCGCAATAACGCCGTCTGTCTCTGCTCCTCCAGAGAAAGACGTCCTCATTCGCTATCACTTCCGTCTCGCATTCCGATTGACCCGATCACTCATTCGCGCTCTTGTCCGTCGCAATGAATGATATTAAGCGTCGACAAATTACAAATGTCAAATAAAAATACATTTGTAATTTTGGGGCAGTGGATTGAATGAGGAACCAATGAGCGAATCCGAAGACAGCCTGATGGTACGCGTGGCATGGCTCTATTACGTTGGAGGATTCAACCAGGAGGCGACGGCATCCAGACTTGGATTGACGCGTGCCCGTGTAAACAAGATTCTGGGCGAAGCCCGCGAAAGCGGGCTGGTGAGTATTTCAATCGATCATCAGAATGCCGGTACGCTGCCTGTTGAAAACGAGCTAATGCGACGCTACGGATTGAATTTCTGCGTTACTACCCCGCCATTTGGCTTCGATATGGCTGATGATAATGCCTCTGAAATCCGTAAACAGGTTTCGTTCAGAGCTGTAGGTGTTGCAGCTGCAACCTATCTCAAAAATTTTCTGGCTGACAATCAGGAAGCAACCGTTGGCACCGGATGGGGACGAACCATCGAACAGATGACATTGCAACTTGCAGGTGTACGTGCACCGCAGGCCCGGTTCATTTCGGTAATGGGGTCGTTGACGGCAAATTCGGCCTATAATCCGTTTGAAGTCGTGCACATGTTGGCCCGTCGCACAGGCGGACAAGGCTTTTTCTTGCCTGTTCCGTTTATCGCTGATTCCGCTGAAGACCGAAAAGTTTTGATTTCTCAACGCTCCGTAGCTCGTGCGATGGAGATCGCTCGTACAGTATCGGTGTGTTTTATCAGCGCGGGCGAACTGACCGAGGATTCATTGCTGCGTCGTCAGAACATGTTAAGCAAAACCGAACTGGAAAGCCTGCGAGCAGCAGGCGCAATTGGTGATACCAACGGCATTTTCTTCGATAAGGAAGGCCATCAAATCGACCATGAGATGAACCAGCGCACCATAGCTCTGGGTTTTGCGGAGTTGCAAAAAGTGCAAGTTGTGCTTTTGATAGCGGGCCAAGAGAAAGCCGCTGCAGCCAAAGCACTGCTGAAAAGCGGCATCGTCAATGGCCTGATCATAGATGGCGATGCGGCAGAGGCGCTATTAGCTCTCTCGTAAGTTTATTTTTTGAAAATTACGTAAAATCGCAATCAAGGTCTATTTAATCGCTGCCTTCAAAGCTTCGAAAGTTTTGTCGGCAAATTTTCCTAAAACTCCTTTTTGCTGGCGATAATCTATGCCCTGAACAACACTGACTGTAACATTGTCGACATTGATACATTGCACAACGAAAGCGCCTTTTCCTTTGACGCCGCCTGTTACAACGACAAGCTGTCCGGGAAAATCCTGTATATCCGATCTTAAACCGGCTTTCTGTGCAGTTTCGGTGACAACATCCCCGCATTCCTCAATAGTGAGTTTGCTGGAGGGAGTGCGTTCGACATGATATGTCAGGTTGAAATCGTCATCCTGCGCAAGCGTCGGCGCAGTCATAGCCAAAATGGCGACGGATAAACCAAGGAATCGAATCAAATCAGGGTCTCCGCTTGGGTCTGTAGGCAGCTAGTTTAACGGAAACTATAATCAGAGGCACGGCCCCAAATTTTGTACCTTCACCATGCATGGGATGGTGAAGGTACACTTTGGGCGACTATTTAAAAACGGTCGCGATAGCTTTTGCCGTTGCATCAACGACCTTATCCGCCTCTTCGCGTGTCAGGCAAAGTGGCGGCGCGAAGCCAAGGATGTCACCCTCTGGCATCGCACGAGCAATCACGCCATTCGCAAGAAGTGCAGTGGAAATTTGCGCGCCAACCTTCAATGACGGATCAAAGAATTTGCGATCATCACGATCATCAACAAACTCGATCGCTGCCATCAGGCCTTCACCGCGTACATCACCGACATGTTTATGATCGCCAACAGCATCTTTAAGCGCTTTGCGGAAATATGCACCGGTCGACCCTGCATTTTCGACTAGTTTGAGTTCATCAATCAGCTTGAGGTTGGCGACACCGGCAGCAGCACAAATAGGGTGAGCGGAATAGGTCCAGCCATGGCCAATCGGACCCATCTGGTCGGATCCCTGTACCAAGACCTGCCACATGCGATCAGAAACGATTGAACCCGAAAGCGGTGCATAAGCCGATGTCAGGCCCTTGGCGATGGTTATCAGATCAGGCTTCATACCGTAATGATCGGAACCAAACATGCTGCCAAGACGACCAAAGCCAGTCACCACTTCATCGGCAACAAGCAGAATGTCGTAGCGATCAAGAACTGCCTGTATCTTTTGCCAGTATCCGGCTGGTGGCGGCACGATACCGCCAGTGCCCAGAACAGGTTCGCCAATAAAAGCAGCGATTGTATCTGGCCCTTCAGCAAGAATCATCTCTTCAAGCTTATCAGCACAGTGTTGCGAGAACTGTTCCTCGCTCATCGAACGATCTTCACGGCGGAAGTAATAAGGCGATTCCGTATGCAGGATCGGTGCGCGCGGCAAATCAAAGGCATTATGAAATGTCGCAAGGCCGGTCATGCTACCCGTCATAACACCCGAACCGTGATAGCCGCGCCAGCGTGAAATGATCTTTTTCTTTTCCGGGCGACCCAGAATATTGTTGTAATACCAGATCAGCTTGATGTTGGTTTCATTGGCATCCGAACCGGACAGACCAAAATAGACGCGGCTCATATGATCTGGCGCACGGTCGATAATCATCTTTGCAAGCGTGATCGACACTTCGGTGCCATGACCGACATAGGCATGATAATAGGCAAGCTTGCGCGCCTGCTCGGCAATTGCATCCGCAATCTCGGTTCGGCCATAACCGACATTGACGCAGTAAAGCCCCGCAAAGGCATCCAGACTTTTACGGCCATTGACATCAGCAATATAGACACCCTCGCCGCCTTCCAGTACGCGCGTGGGCGTTTCGCCGCGCGCATGCATTCCCATATGCGTGGAAGGATGGAAGAAATGATCGCGATCCCAGGCAGTGAGTTCGTTGCTGTTGTTCAACATCGGTTTGTTCCTTTCCTGTCGCAACGCTTTCACGCAGCGGTATCAATGCAGAGATATTTGAGTTCGGTGAAAGCTTCGATGCCCTGATGCGATCCTTCGCGGGCCAGCCCGGATTGTTTCCAACCGCCAAATGGGATCGGCGCACCGGTAATTTTTGCACGATTAATAGCAATCATGCCGTATTCGAGCGCCCGTCCCATCCGCAATTGCCGCGCACCATTCGATGTCACTACATAGGCCACAAGGCCATATTGCGTGGCATTGGCGCGTTTGAGGACTTCGGTCTCGTCATCAAAAACCGTGACGGCTGCGACCGGACCAAACGTTTCCTCATGCATAATGTCTGCATCATCTGAAACATTGGTCAGCAAAGTCGGCTCGAAGAAAAGCGTGTTATCGCCGATGCGCTTGCCGCCGACTTCGATCTTGGCGCCGCGCTTTTCTGCGTCGCGCACATGTTGCTCGATTTTATCGACCGCCCGGCTATGCATCATCGGACCGATCTCGACATCTACATCAAGACCATTGCCTGTTTTCAAACCACGAATGCGTGCGGCAAATGCCTTCGTGAACGCTGAAAAAATATCACGCTGGACAAAGATGCGGTTCGCTGCGAGGCAATCCTGTCCCGAGGTTGCAAATTTAGCCGCCATAGCAACATCGACTGCACGGTCAACATCGGCATCATTGAAGACAATTAAAGGTGCGTGCCCGCCAAGCTCCATCACCAGACGTTTGACGGTAGCTGCACATTTTGTGGCAATCATCTTGCCGATTTCAGTAGAGCCCGTGAAACTCAATCCCCGCGTGCGTTCATCCCGACAAAGCACGTCAACGATTGGTGCAGCTTTGCCTGTTACCACGTTGAAAATGCCTGATGGCATCCCCGCACGCTCTGCCAGCTCGGCTAAAGCCAATGCGGATAGCGGTGTTTCAGACGACGGATGAACAACGACCGTACAACCAGCGGCGATGGCCGCCGCAGCCTTGCGGGTAATCATGGCGTTCGGAAAATTCCATGGCGTTACAAGTCCGACAACCCCGAGCGCCTCGCGACGCACCAGCATTTCCGCATTGGGCAGATGGCTCACGATGGTTTCGCCATTCAGTCGCTTGGCCTCTTCTGCATACCATTCGATGAACGCTGCACCATAATCGATTTCGCCGCGCGATTCATTGAGTGGCTTACCCTGCTCAAGCGTCATCAGCAAAGCGAGATCTTCACGATGAGCAAGAACAAGCTCATGCCAGCGACGCAGAATTGCAGAGCGTTCCTGCGGTAACTTATCGCGCCAAGCTGGGAAAACCTTTTCAGCCGCATCAATGGCAAGCATTGTTTGTGCTTCGCTCAGGCTTGCAACACGCGCCAGTCGCTTTCCCGTAGCGGGATCGGAAACGGCGAATGTCTCAGCTGTGTCGCCAGCGACCCAGCGCCCGTTGATATAACTTAATTCGCGAAAAAGATGTTTGTCCCGAAGCCTGCTAAGCCCATCATGTTGTAGCGGATGATCCAGAACGGCATTCATTGTGCTTCTCCCAAATTCTGGAAGAACCATCTCATAGCTTCGACATCTATTCAGACCAAATATGCGAGAGCGAACAGTATGATTGGGCTAAACTTCGTCAGTCAAACAGACGGTTTAGACTATTCAACATCGTCTGCCATGATCGAAAGCGGCGTGCCGGTTCTTTCATCCTTCACCAGTTTGGTCACGATATAAGTGAAGTATCGCTCAATGCCGATATTCTGATCAAGCAACCGATCAACCAGCCGCTGATAGGCATCAATGTCACGCGTCATGATCATCAGAAAATAATCGACACCACCGCCAACCGACCAGCACGAGATGATTTCTGGAATGGCTGCAACCGCCCGCTCAAAGCGGTCAAAATCGCTTTGCCGATGGTTGCCGAGCGTAATCTGTACCATGACATGCGCGATGGCCGCAATTTTTCGATGGGCGATCCGCGCGTGATAACCCGTAACAATGCCCGCTTCCTCCAGCTTGCGCAGCCGCAGCCAGCAGGGTGTTGGAGAAAGACCAACCTTTTCCGCCAAGGCAATCTTGGTGATACGCGCATTTTCCTGAACAGCTTCAAGAATGCGAAGATCAACAGCGTCGAGCTTGAGAGCGGATTTCATTCGATCCTTCCAGATACATCAGCAGTTACACCATACTCATTGGCACGGTGATGCGCGCCGTTCAAGACTGAAGCACCAAAAGTCGTGACAGTACATAATTGTAATGATCCAATATAGTTATTGACATGATCAATCTCGTCTTACAATCATAGTCATAACGATAATAATCAAGCATATGGGGAACGAGAATGTGGCTTTGCGGCCGCAGACGGTGCTTTATTGCGCCTTATGTCAGCTCGTTTATGACGCAGCCCGATAACGGGATGCAACGTTTCTCCATCTGTTACAAAGCTGTGAGAGGCAGACAACGTGTCTGATATTATTGGCGTTGATAAGATAGAAAAAGCGCGTGACCGGCTCGAAGGTCAAATTGAGCGTACACCGCTTATGCGCTCTGAAAGCTTAAGCCAACATTCTGGCGCACCTGTTTTTCTCAAGCTCGAAAACCTTCAGCCGACCGGCAGTTTCAAACTGCGCGGAGCAACCAATGCCGTTCTGAGCCTATCGCCGGAAGAAACGCAGAATGGCGTTGTTACCGCCTCCACCGGCAATCATGGCCGCGCATTGGCCCATGCTGCGTCAGCGCAGGGGCTGACTGCAACAATCTGTCTTTCCTCACTTGTGCCCCACAACAAGATCGAGGCAATCCGAGATCTTGGAGCAGACATACGCGTTATTGGAAAATCTCAAGACGACGCCATGCTAGAAGTCGCACGTCTTGTCACGGAAGAAGGCATGAAAGCCGTTCCGCCTTTCGATGATCCGCGCATCATCGCCGGTCAGGGAACGATAGGACTGGAAATCATCGACGATCTAGCCGAAGTCGAAGCCATTCTCATTCCCCTTTCAGGTGGAGGACTGGCGGCAGGCATAGCCACAGCGGTAAAAGCTCGACGCCCACAAACCCGAATTATTGGTGTTTCCATGCAACGTGGCGCGGCCATGGATGCAAGCCTCAAGACGGGTAAACCCATTGACGTCGAAGAGGTGGATACATTGGCAGACTCTCTTGGCGGGGGCATTGGGACGAGCAATCGCTGGACATTTGCAATCTGCAAGGCATTGCTGGATGAAGTCATCCTGCTTGACGAAGAAGAAATCGCTGCCGGCATCAAGCATGCCGCTTTGCAAGAAGAACAGATCATTGAGGGTGCGGCGGCGGTTGGCATTGGTGCACTGTTGAGCGGTAAATTCCGTCCTGTCGGACCAACCGCCCTCATCATATCCGGTGGTAATATCGATCCTGAACAACACCGCGCAATCATGGAAGAACGCTATCGGAGGGCTGGCTGATGGCCGAAATGCGAATTCTGACTGAGGCCGATCTACGCGAGATCATATCGATTGATCTGGAAAGCATCGCTTGTGTTGAAGATGCCTTTCGCGCACTTGCAGGCGGAAAAGTCAGTATGCCGCCTATTCTGCGGCTCGATATTCCCGCAGAACGCGGCGAAGTCGATGTCAAGACTGCTTATATTTCTGGTCTCGATAGTTTCGCCATCAAGATCAGCCCGGGATTTTTCAACAATCCTTCCATTGGCCTGCCTTCCACCAATGGGCTGATGATCCAGTTTTCTGCAAAGACCGGGCTGATCGAAGCGCTGCTGTTGGACAATGGTTACCTGACCGATGTGCGCACCGCTGCCGCAGGTGCAGTCGCTGCAAAACATCTGGCACGTAGAGATGCACAAATCGCCACTGTCATGGGGGCAGGCATGCAGGCCAAGCTACAACTAAAGGCACTAACGCTTGTGCGTCCAATTACCGAGGCTCGCATATGGGCGCGCGATCTTGAGAAGGCGCAACGTCTTGCGCGTGATTTAACTCAACAATTTGGCTTTCCGGTCAATGCGTTAAGAGATGCACAGGAAGCCTGTCGCGGTGCTGACATTATCGTCACAACGACGCCTTCTGAAACGCCGCTCATCAAGGCCGATTGGCTGGAGACGGGACAGCACATCACCGCAATGGGCTCGGACGCAGAGCACAAAAACGAGCTTGATCCAGCGACTTTCGAGCGCCCGATCATCTATATAGCCGACAGTTTAAACCAGACCCGCAGGCTTGGTGAACTGCACCACGCCATCAAAGCAGGTGTTGTCGAGGCCGATGCAGCCTTTCAGGAGCTTGGTCAGATCATTCTTGAAGGCGACGTAACCCAACGCGATCGGAACGCCATTACGATTTGCGATCTGACGGGCACAGGCGTTCAGGACACGGCGATTGCCCATCTTACTACACAACGTGCCAGCCTTCGCGATGCAGGCGCAAAGATTGATTCAAGCAAAAACGCAGGAGCCAGCCGATGAGTGCGGAACTTAATTTCACGCGCGCAGAATATGATCTGCGGATTGCCAAAACACGGCGCGCCATGGAGAAGGCGGGCTTTGATGTCATCATCGTGACTGATCCTTCTAACATGCATTGGCTGACAGGTTACGATGGCTGGTCCTTCTATGTTCACCAATGTGTCGTACTGGCGATGGATGGTGAGCCGATCTGGTATGGTCGCGGTCAGGATGGCAATGGCGCCAAGCGCACCGCATGGATCAGCTTTGATAACATCATCGGTTACCCCGATCATTATGTGCAATCACTCGAACGCCATCCCATGGATTTGCTGGCCTCTATCCTCGAAGACAAAGGCTTTGGCAACAAAACGATTGCCGTAGAATTCGATAATTACTGGTACACCGCAGCCGCCCACCATGCGTTACAGAAGCATTTGCCGAATGCGAAATTCAAAGACGCGCAGGGCCTTGTCAACTGGCAACGCGCGATAAAAAGTCCGACCGAAATCGACTATATGCGAAAGGCTGGCCGCATTGTCGAAGTCATGCACCAGCGAATTGTCGAGAAGATCGAACCGGGCATGCGCAAATGCGATCTGGTTGCCGAAATTTATGATGCAGGTACGCGCGGCGTTGACGGCTTTGGCGGCGATTATCCGGCAATTGTGCCGCTCTTGCCATCGGGTGCAGATGCCTCCGCACCGCATCTCACCTGGAATGATCTGCCGATGAAATCAGGCGAAGGCACATTCTTCGAAATTGCCGGATGCTACAAGCGATACCACTGCCCGCTGTCGCGCACGGTATTTCTGGGCAAACCGACGCAGGCCTTCCTTGATGCGGAAAAGGCAACATTAGAAGGCATGGAAGCCGGGCTTGCAGCGGCACGCCCGGGTAACACATGCGAAGATATTGCCAATGGCTTCTTCGGCGTGCTCAAAAAATACGGGATTATCAAGGATAACCGAACCGGCTACTCAATCGGTCTGTCCTATCCGCCTGACTGGGGCGAACGCACCATGAGCCTGCGGCCCGGCGATCGGACGGAGCTACAACCCGGCATGACGTTTCACTTTATGACGGGCCTTTGGCTTGAGACGATGGGTCTCGAAATTACCGAAAGCATCGTCATCACCGAAACCGGCGTCGAGTGCCTGTCAAACGTGCCACGCAAGCTGGTCGTGAAGGATTAAGGACGGTTCATGATGATGCACAGCTTGCCTCCTTCCCGGCCTTCACCAATCACACCGACTGTCGATCTGAACCGCGACGGCATACAGCATGGCCATTTGCGACTGCCATGGTCGCGCGACGATTCCGCCTGGGGATCTGTGATGTTGCCGATTTGCGTGATCCGCAATGGCGATGGACCGACGGCTCTATTGACCGGCGGCAATCACGGCGACGAATATGAAGGGCCGGTGGCACTTTATGATCTTGCTGCCAATTTGAAACCCGAGCAAATCAACGGTCGCGTCATTATTGTTCCCGCAATGAACTATCCCGCTTTCATAGCTGGAACGCGGACATCCCCCATAGACAAAGGAAATCTCAATCGCAGTTTTCCCGGACGTCCCGATGGAACGGTTACGGAAAAGATCGCAGATTATTTCACCCGCTATCTGCTGCCAACAGCCGACATTGTAATGGATTTTCATTCAGGCGGTCGCACACTGGATTTTTTGCCTTATGCTGCTGCACACGCCCTGCCAGACACGGCACAGGAAGCCCGTTGTTTTGCTGCGGTCAAAGCGTTTTCCGCACCGTTTTCCATGCGGATGATCGAGATAGATGCGGTGGGAATGTACGACACCACCGCTGAAGAGGCTGGCAAGGTTTTTGTAACGACCGAGCTTTCGGGTGGTGGCACAATCACAGCCCACACAGCGGCAATCGCCAAACGCGGTATTCGCAATATTTTGATTCACGCGGGAATACTGGAAGGTGAGATCGAGACATCACCGACCAAATGGCTGGATATGCCATCAGACGAATGTTTCGGATTTGCCGACACTGATGGATTGTTGGAACCTTTGGTTGATTTAGGCGCTACGCTTCGAAAAGGTGACGTTATTGCACGCGTTCATCAAGTTGCACGCACCGGAAGCCCGCCACAGGAATATCGCGCTGCACTCGACGGAATACTCGCAGCCCGCCACTTTCCGGGTCTCATCAAGATGGGCGATTGCCTGTCTGTTATCGCCACAAACAGCGAGGAACCAACCTCGGGATAGACTATTCAACATCAATAAATTGACAAGCCGGAAAACAAACAACCGGCATTCATAAAGAGGAGTGAACACCATGCGCATGAAACTTACTTCGATCTCAGCTCTGCTTTCGGCAGCAGCATTTATCGTCATGACCATTCCGTCGCAGGCTGGCACAATTGACGATCTGAAAAGTGCTGGCTTTGTACGGGGGGCGACCGCCAATGAGGTGCCCTATGGCTATATGGATGCCAGCGGTGCAGCCAAAGGCATCGGCCCGGATGTTGCCGCGGCTATTTTCAAGAAGCTCGGCATTGAAGAAGTCGACTGGACTGTGACACCATTTGGCTCGCTTATCCCCGGCCTTAAGGCAAAACGCTTTGAATTTGTAGCCGCAGAACAGAATGTTCTGCCAGACCGTTGCAAGCAGGTTCAGTTTTCAGTTGCCAATTCCAGCTATGGCGAAGGTCTTCTGGTACCAAAAGGAAACCCAAAGAAAATCCATTCCTATGAAGACATCAAGAAAGATCCGTCGCTGAAAGTAGCCATCGTCTCCGGTGCAGACCAGATCGACTTTTTGCATGGGATGGGTATCGATGAATCCCAGATCATTATGATCCAGGGCAATGCCGATGCACCATCGACAGTGCAGACCGGTCGCGCCGATGCCTATGCAGCAACCGAGTTGACGGTCGCAAAGCTTGTCGAAAACGCACCACAGCTTGAACAGGCGCATCCATTTACCGATCCTGTCGTCGATGGAAAGCCAGCGCGCAGCTTTGGCGCCTTCAGTTTCCGTCCTGAGGATAAGGAGTTCTATGACGCTTTCAACAACGAGCTAATCGAGTTCAAAAAAACCGACGATTATGCAAAAATCCTTATGACATACGGACTTAGCGAAGAAAGCGTTGAGGCAGCAAGAACCGTTGATACAGCCAGCCTCTGCAACCCAAAATAATATTTCCTAACGCCTGCCAGGCCTGAAAACGGCCTGGCAGGCTTTGTCTCATCTCAGACGGGAGAGGACCATATGCACTGGACGGAATATCTACCCGCCCTTTTCAAAGGGGCTCAAGTCACGGTTGTCCTTGCGCTCAGTTCGATGGCCATCGGTACGATACTGGCATTTGCCGCAGGTATTGCGCGCTTTGCTGGCGGTCCGATTCTGTCTGCGATTGCAGTCGCTTATATCGAAATATTTCGCGGCACATCGCTCCTCGTGCAATTGTTCTGGCTCTATTATGCCCTGCCCTTGATCGGCATTTCGTTCGATCCGGTCACAACCGGCATCATGGGGCTTGGTCTGAACATTGGGGCTTATGGCGCGGAAGTGGTGCGTGGTGCACTGCAATCGGTTCCAGAGGCACAGCACGAGGCGGCACGCGCCCTTAACTTTAGCAAGACACACACCTTGTTTCATGTCGTTTTACCGCAGGCTATCGTTGAAATGATGCCGGCCTTTGGCAATCTTGCGATTCACAATCTGAAGGATACCGCTCTTGCATCGCTGATCGCGATTAGTGATCTGACCTTCCAGGCCCAGCGTTTGCGCAATCTGACACTTGATAGTGTTACGATCTATTCCCTGACGCTGCTTGGCTATTTTGCCATGGCGCTCGTGCTTGCATCAGCCATTCGTTTGCTCGAACGACACCTTCGTCGCAAAACAATGGCGGGAGGCTTCGCATGATTTACGGTTATGCATGGGACACCTCGTCCACGCTCTCCTTTGCTATCTCCATCCTGCCAATTTTAGCAATCGGCCTAACGGTTACGTTAAAAGCCGCAGCCGCTGGGTTTGCCATTGCTTTGGTTCTCGGTCTTGTCTTCGCGCTTTTGCGCCGCAGCCCTTACAAAATCATCTCATGGCCGACAGTTGTGGTGGTGGAATTCCTGCGCGACACACCACTCTTGGTTCAACTGTTCTTCCTCTATTATGTGCTGCCGGTTTATGGGATCGTGCTACCAGCCTTCATGACCGGAGCCTTGGCGCTCGGCCTGCAATATTCCGCTTATACGTCAGAGGTTTATCGCGGCGGCATTGAAGCAATTCCACGCGGACAATGGGAAGCCGCACGGGCGTTAAACCTCACCCCCTGGCGTACATATAAAGACATTGTCATACCGCAAGCTGTGCCGCGCATCATCCCAGCAATGGGCAATTACCTTGTCTCTATGCTGAAAGAAACGCCGGTTTTATCCGTCGTCAGCATCGTGGACATGCTCAACCTCGCCAACCTGATCGGCGATCGGACATTTGAATATCTCGTACCACTCTCAATGGTCGGTTTGATCTTCCTCGTCCTGACACTCATCTGCTCGGCACTCATTCGCCGGCTTGAACGCACACTTCCAAAGAACGGGATCGCTCTCAAATGACCCAGGAAATCATCCGCTTTCAGGACGTAACAAAGCGCTTCGGCGCGCTGACAGTACTGGATCGCTTCAATTTCTCGGTCAAAACGGGCGAGAAAGTCACCTTGATTGGCCCATCTGGTTCGGGAAAATCAACCGTTCTGCGTATCCTTATGACCCTGGAGCCATTTCAGGAAGGAACATTAGAGCTCGCTGAAATGCCCTATCACGAACCGAATGGCAAAGGGCATTTTCAGGCAAGCGAAGCACATTTGCGCAAAATCAGATCACATGTCGGCATGGTGTTTCAGAGCTTCAATCTGTTCCCGCATATGTCTGTTCTGCGCAACATCATCGAAGCTCCGGTTCATGTGCTCGGCATGAAACGCGCTGAAGCCGAAGCGCGCGCACTTGATCTTTTATCGCTTGTCGGCCTCACCGATAAGAAAGATCATTACCCATCACAGCTCTCCGGTGGGCAGCAACAACGTGTTGCGATTGCACGTTCGCTGGCAATGCGTCCACGGGTTCTGCTGTTTGACGAGCCGACATCAGCGCTTGATCCACAGCTCGTTGGAGAAGTGCTAGCGGTCATTCGCTCACTCGCACAGGAACACGATCTGACAATGCTTCTGGTCACCCATGAGATGCGGTTTGCACGCGAAGTATCTGATCGCGTTTGCTTTTTCGACAAGGGACGTATCTGTGAACAAGGAACCCCAGATCAGATATTCCAATCACCGAAAGAAGAGCGGACCAAGGAGTTTTTGCAGTCTGTACTCTGACGTCAGGCGATAGAACTCACATCATAAACCGGAGGCAATTGCGCAAATGTTTCGCGAATTGTCTCCAGAGCTGTCTGCAAAGCAGACCGCGAAAGCCTTCCGCCAAGACAGATACGGATACCGCCATTTCCTCGATCACCACCGGCAACAAACGGTTCCGAAGGTGTCACCGCAACGCCTTTACTTGCGAGCGCCCGCACCAGACCATCTTCCGACCAGTTGCGTGGGATATGCAGCCACGCGCAAAGTGAAAGCGGATTGCTTCCGGCCACATGTGTTCCCAGAATATCGCTAACCAATGCCTGTCTCAGACGCAACTCGCTGCGCTGAATATCAAGCAATCGCGAGGCCGTTCCATCCTCAATCCAGCGGCTGGCCATTTCCGCCACCAGGTTAACACCGCTCCAGCTCGTCACGCGCAGAATGGAGGTAACACGAATGGAGTAATGGGCTGGCACCACTAGATAGCCGGTGCGTAGACCGGTCATGACTGTCTTGGTAAAACTGGTGACGAAAAACCCCAATTCAGGCAGAAGTTCAGGCATTGATGGCAATTGTTCTTCGAGAATTGGCTTGTACACTTCGTCCTCAATGACAAAGACACCATATTTTTGGGCGATGTCGGCAATAGCGATGCGTCTTTCAGCACCCATCAGATGACTGGTTGGATTTCCGAGCGTCGGGATAAGTACCAGCGCTTTTACGTCACCGACCTCGCAGGCCGTTTCAAACGCTTCAGGCAATATGCCTTCACGATCGGTAGGCAACCCGCGCAAAGTGAAGCCGAGAACATTCGCCATTCCAATAATGCCGTGATCGGTAAGGCTTTCGGTCAGCACCAGTTCACCAGGCTGCACAACGGCAGCGACGGCCAGAAACAGTCCGTGCGCTGCACCATTGGTGATAATCACTCGGCCGGGGTCGACCGCAACTGACAAACCGCGCAGCCAATCGCAGGCAACGTTGCGATGATGATCCAATCCTGCAATGGGACGGCATGGCCGCATAAAGCTCGAATTGTCAGACTGGCTTAACTCTTCGAACAATTGTCGTGAAGCATGCTCATGTGCACCCATATAGACCGCCCGAATAATGGACAGATCGGCTGCGCCGCTCGGGTCTCGATCAAGCATAAATCGATCAGCGCGTTCTGTGACGCGATGACAAACATAAGTGCCACGTCCAACCTCACCGCGCAGATAACCACGCCGCTCTGCTTCTTTATAACTGATGCTTACGGTTTGAACAGATAGCCCAAGCTTATGCGCCAGATCGCGATGCGTTGGCATCCTGGTTTCTGGCTTAAGGACGCCCTTCTCAATATCTTCAACGATCTTTTCGGTCAGAAGCCGATGTTTGGTAGACCCCTTACGCATTTCCAGCACGGGTTGCCACACGTCGAAAGTCACAAGATCATTACAAGACATCGATTGTCCTATTTACAGGAATTTACCCCAGGACAATTTATCCTTCAATCATCGCGATTTGAAGCTAATTTTATGTGTTCATGATGATTATTCGATATCTCATGAGATGGTCTTTCTACCAACCCTCTCTCAGGACGGCTTCCAAAGTGTCGACGAAATAATCGGCACTCTGTTTTGTCAGGCAAAGCGGAGGCTTGATCTTAAAGATATTCAGATGATCGCCTGTTGGCTGCATGATGATGCCCAATTCCAAAAGACGATCACATAGGGCCATCGTTTCCTCTGTCGCAGGCTCCAGAGACGTGTGATCCCGAACGAACTCAAGCCCCATATAAAGCCCCATACCGTGTATGGCACCGATCAACGGATACTTTTGCTTAAGCTGTTCAAGCCGCTGTTTGATATGATCGCCGACAATGCGCGCATTTGCCTGCAGCTGTTCATCTTCCATAATATCAAGCACGGTATTGCCGACGACTGACGAAACGGGACTGCCACCAGCGGATGAAAAGAAATAGCCTTCCTTTTCAAGTGAATCGGCAATTTCCTTACGCGTGATCACGGCCCCCAATGGATGCCCGTTGCCCATGCCCTTTGCGATCGTGATAATGTCTGGCACAACTTGCTGTTCCTCGAAGCCCCAGAAGTAATGGCCCGTGCGTCCATAACCCACCTGCACTTCGTCCGCGATGCAAAGACCACCACGCGACCGGATTTCGCGATAGACTTTTTTCAAATAGCCCGCTGGCAGCGGTATCCCACCTGCATTGCCGTAGATAGGCTCACAGATAAAGCCCGCCAGCCCTTCCCCGTTTTGGTCAAGCTTTGCGAGCTTGCTTAAAACTGTTTCGACATATTCTTCCGCAGTCAGCTTGCCCCGATATGAATTGGGCGACACAACCGGATGCACCCATGCCGGTCGGGTTCCCAGCGCATTGGGATTGTCTGCCGTGGAAGTGGAAACAGCATCGCTGCCGACCGTCCAGCCGTGATAGGCTTCCAGCAAGCAAAGAATATTGCGTTGACCAGACCACGCCCATGCCAACCTCAATGCAAGGTCATTGGCTTCCGAACCGCTGTTTACCAAAAAAACGGTATCGAGACCGTCTGGCGCAAGCGCCGCAAGCCGTTCCGAAAAATCGGCAACTTCCGAATAATGAAAACGTGAGTTCGTGTTAAGCTTCAGCCATTGCTTGTGAACATTCGCCGCCAAACGCGGATGCCCATGGCCTACGGTGGTCACGTTATTGACCATATCGAGATACGCACGCCCTTCAACATCGAACAGATGTTCCTTCCAGCCACGCTCGATTTGTGGTGGCGTTGCGTAATAGTGTTTCTGGGTCCCGGCCAGGTTTTTGTAACGCTTTTCGAGCAAGGAAGCCTCATTGCTTTGAGACTGCTGAGGTTCAAGTCCAAGAAGGGCTGCCGGTGACTGACATAGCATCGACCATGCGGCTGATTGAGTCGGCTTTGCAAATTTTGGAAGCTCGTTACATGCCACATTGCAATGCTGTACCCGAACGATGCCGAAGTCATTCTGATCATTGCTGATTGTTCCAAGCAGATCACCTGACGAAATTGAACTTGTAAGGCCATCCGCCAGTTGCAAACCGTCGATATGCAGAAGGCCGTTGTCATCTTGAAGAATAACGCCACCATCAGTGAACGAAATATCCGCATCAAACGGAGCAACTATTCTCGTTTGGGCAGATGCACATACTGCAATATGTAATGCAAAGCTCTCTGGCTCTGTTCGACTGTTGATCTGCGTGCGTGTTAGTCGATATTCGCCATAACGCGTTAAGCTGGAACCCGCTTTAGCGGCTGCGTCCAGAAGAATTTGGCTTTCAATCTCCCGTGCTCCCCAATTGCCAGCGACCAAATCGTCGTTGGCTGTCGAGAGATCAACAATACTAGCTGATGTCAAATCAAGGTCGGGAAACAAGAGTTTCGCTTCACGGCGATGGGTTTCACTGATTTCGATCCCAAGCGCCTGAAATAGTGCCTTTTCCATGAGTAACGGCGGAACAGATGTTGCAGTATCAAAAATGGCCTGCTCATGTGCCGCATTTGCAGCGGCATAATCATTGCCGGGGTCGAGCTTTAATTGCTGCTGGGAAGCTGCCAGCAAAACGCATGCCCGCTCCACAATAAGCGGCCAGAGAGCGAGCAACTCTTGCTCATTCAGCGGGCAGACGGCATGAAAAGCCTGGACAGCTGGCAAAATTGAGAAAGGATCGTTATCACCGTGATGCAACAGAGAGGCACAGGTAGTAGCAAGTTCTGCAACCAGCCAACTCATCGTCATGTCACCGAAATCAATCACTGCATAGGGCGATATCGAGCCTGAAATATCCCGACGGCCAACAACATTATCATCGGTAATATCATGGTGGATCGCCTGAACACGTAAACCTACCTTGACCGGAGCAAGCCGGTGCCTGACGTCTTCCATAGCCGCAATAATTCGCGCCGAAATATCGCTGGATGTATCGCCCTGCAACAAAAACGGCACAACGGCTTCTGCATATGCAAGGTCCCACTGCGAGCCTCTCTCAAGACCCGGATGCGTAAAATCGGCCAAATTCCGTGCAACCTGTCCGGCGATTGCACCGAGCGTGCTGATAGCATTAGCGCTCAAGTACTTACGCGCAGTCAGCGTATCGCCTTCAACAAATGTGAGAAGACGAACGTAATATTCCAAACCACCAACGCTGGCTGTGCTGATGCTTTCACCATTTAGAGACGGGATTAAAGCAGGAAAAACGACTGTCGTGTCGGTATTGCTATCCCGCTTTAAAGCCAGATGTTGCAGAATGGCATTCTGCGCTTCAAGTTCCACTTTAGGATATTCGATGCGGCAAATTTTGAGAACATAGCCGTGGGTAGCAGTATCAACTTTGAAATTCCGGTCCTGCTGACTGCCAAGCTCCCGTAAATCACCCTTCAATCCATAGATCGAGCCAAGAATTTCGGCAGCGTCCTCAATTGAGATATTAGGACGAGGCAGCTTTGCTTTTGAAAAAAGTGGCATGTCAGACATCGGGGCTTCCAATAGAAAATTGTTCTGGCTTAGTAGCAGTTTGTGCGCCCGTTTCATGGGCGCACTAAAAACAGATTGTAAACTTACCGCTTATTGTGACGCGCGTAGTAACGCTCAATGCGGGACTGGATAAATTCGAACGAGATTGAGAGCATCCAGTAAATCATAGAAGCGGTAATCAGCATTTCGATATGACGGAACTCAGTCTGACCTTGCGTTCTGGCGACATACATCAATTCCCACACACCAATGACGGAAACGAGCGACGAATCCTTGAGCATAGCGATGAACTGATTGCCTGTTGGCGGAATGATGATACGCATGGCCTGAGGCAGAATAACGAGCCACATTGTCTGTGCCGATCCCAATCCGAGCGCCGTTGCACCTTCAGTTTGACCGCGCGGAATGCTCTCAATGCCTGCACGGAAGATCTCCGTCATGTAAGCGCCATAGCAGAGCGAAAGAGCAAGAATACCTGCAGGTATTGCACCAATCACATATCCGATCTGAGGAAGACCAAGATAAATGATGTAGATCTGCATCAACAGCGGCAGACCACGAAACAGCGATGTGTAGAAAGTTGAAAGACCGTAAATCACACCATTCGACGACAACTTCGCAATTGCACCAATCAGCGCGATAATTGTCGCAATCACAATGGAGATCGCGGAAATATAAAGTGTCGTGACTGTACCCTGTGTGATCAGGAAGCTGATTTTTCGGGCGATGAACGAGAAAGACAGATCAAATGAATAGAAGAAAAGCATCAGCAGCACAAAAAGCTCAACCCAGACGGCAACAACCTGCTGGTTTCGCGATAGCCGCTTTAGCATTTTCCAGTTTAGAAACAGAACAATAGAAATCAAAAACGCCGATGCCACTTTAGCTAAAGCAGGGTTTTCCTTCACCCAGGCTGCGAGATCAGGCGACAGAAAGCCAAACCAGTTTGCACTGATCCCCATCGAATAAAGAGCAATCATCGTAACGGCAAAGAGCACCAGACCACCAAGCCTGCGGGCAGTATCGGGATAGTTGAGAATAAATCGCCCAAGCATGAACGGTCTCCTTCAATTCAATGTGCACCTTGGACCCGTTGGCTCAAAGGATGTCGATATTCTGTAATGTATTTCAGATTTCAGGCTGCGCGCTCGCGCCACCAATCAAGAGCTTGCAGTTTCCAGTAAGTGAGTTGCGCAAACGCAAGTCCGGCATAACCGCCCGCCCATACCAGCCCGAATGGAGCAAAGAGCTTATATCGATCCGTCGAACCCAATATCGCTTCTGCAACCACCTTGCCGCCAATCGCAGTCGTGTTCAGACCATGTCCGCCAAATGCAGTGCAATACCAAACACCGTCCGGCATCTTGCCGATCTGCGGCATCAGATGCCGGGCATATGCCATCAGACCAGACCAGGCGAGCTCGGTTTTTAGTCCGGCTAATTGAGGATAGGTATTCGTCATCTCGCTGCGCAACTCGCGCACAAGGCCTTCTGTCGAAGCAGCCCGCGTCGTAATTCGCCCGCCCCACAACACGCGTTTGCCACCTTCAACGAGGCGATAATAATCACCAGCCCGACGATTATCGCCTATAGCAGCAGACGTTTTGATCGCTTCACTGATCAGCTCTGGTGCCTCTTCCGAGATCATCACATAGGTGGCGATTGGCAAATAGGATCGTTGCAACTTCTTGCTCAACGACCCAGTATAGCCCCCGGTTGTGATCACCAGATTTTTGGCACGAATTGTCCCTTGGCTCGTTCGGACCTGTTTCTGTGCTCCCGTGGCTTCAATCGCCTCGGCAGCAGAGTTTTCGTAGATCTTACCGCCAAGACGCTCAATCTCCTGCGCAACTCCGCGCGCATAATTCAGCGGATGGATGTGAAAGGCATTCGGATCACGAATAGCCTGATAATATCGATCGGACTTCAGCACCGATTGAACTGCATCACGGGACATATATTCGAGATCGTAATTGAAATCTCTTTTGGCTTCATCCACTTCGCTCTTCAACGCATCCGCGTCTTCGTAGCGCTGTACGCTGATCAAGCCCGCTTTGGGATCGGCTGAAGTGATATTGAGTTCATTGATCGTTTCGCGAACAAAATCCATGCCCTCTACAGAAAGCATATGGAGTTTTCTGGCTGCGTCCTCACCAATCCTTCCGGCAATCTGATCATGGCCAGTCGCATATCCGGGGCTGACGAACCCACCATTTCGTCCCGATGCACCAAAACCGACGCTTTCAGCATCAATGATGATGACAGAATGCCCAGCTCTTGCCAGTTCCAAGCCTGCGGACAGACCTGCTAGTCCTACACCAATGATGAGTGTTTCACACTCCTCCTTCCCAACGAGCGAAGGACGCGTCTTGGTGTCAGCCAACGTTCTTAGATAATGTGTATCGGGATAGGACATGTTGCTACCAGATTGATTATGCCTGCCGACTTCGTTCTCAGATCAACGCCCGCCTCCCTCTTGAAGTGAGGCTGGGCGTTGAATTCTACCGAGACAAAATCAGTGGTTACTTATTGGCGGTGATTAGTCTTTGCTGTAGTCCGCGCCGTACCACTTCGTCGTAAGGGTCGCGAGGGTACCATCATCTTTCATCTGCTTGATGATTTCGCCGATCTTTGCAGTCCACTCAGGATCGTTCTTTTCCGCAATCACGACAAGCGGCTCACGGAATGCATAACCACCCTCAAGAATGCGAACCGGATAGCCGTTCTTGATAGCCGTCTGCGCAGTCTGCTCAGGTGCAATCACCGCATTCAGACGCACGCCATCGCCCAGACGAAGATCGTCAAACGGCATCATAGAATCTTCGAAAGTCCGCACTTCACCCGGCGTTACTTTATATTCGAACGCTGGCAGATCCGGTGCATCAATTTCAAGACGGCGATTAATGAAGTCTTCAGAGGTCGTACCTGTCTCGACACCAATAATCTTGCCGTTCAGATCGTCGGTAGAATGCGCTGGACTGTCTTTGTGCACGACATAGACGTAAGGGCTGTAATAATAGATGCCAGCGAAGTCGATTGCCTGGGCACGTGCCTTGGTCGGCGTAACCGAACCAACACCGACATCGTAACGTCCCTGCCAATGGCCACCTGTCAGCGTTGGCCATTCCGGCGTTTCAAAACGAACCATGATACCAAGCCGTTTGCCAATCTCGTTTGCAACATCAATGTCGAAACCAACAAGTTCATTATTGTCATCCAGAAACCCTTGTGGAGGCCAACCCACATTGGTTGCGACGACCATTTCCTTCTTTTCATTCACACGATCAAGCGTTGGTCCGGCATGAGCCAGCCCGGAAATCAGAAACAGCGATGCTGATGCAAGTGCCACGAATTTATTCAAGTTACCCTCCGTTGGTGCGGTTATGTTTTTGTTCGAGTTGAAATCAGTGCAGAATCTGGCTGAGGAACAGTCTTGTGCGCTCATGCTGCGGATTGTCGAAGAATTCGGCTGGCGAATTCTGCTCAACGATCTGGCCCTGATCCATAAAGATCACGCGGTTTGCAACCTGACGCGCAAAGCCCATTTCGTGTGTGACGCAGATCATGGTCATGCCTTCATCGGCAAGGCTTACCATTGTATCAAGCACTTCCTTGACCATTTCCGGATCAAGCGCAGAAGTCGGCTCATCGAACAGCATGACTTTCGGGTTCATACAGAGCGCACGGGCAATCGCCACACGCTGCTGCTGACCACCTGAAAGCTGACCCGGATATTTGTTCGCCTGTTCAGGAATTTTGACGCGCTCCAGATATTTCATGGCCACTTCTTCGGCCTGCTTCTTTGGCATCTTGCGCACCCAGATTGGCGCGAGCGTGCAATTCTCCAGAATGGTCAAATGCGGAAACAGGTTGAAGTGCTGAAACACCATGCCGACTTCGCGGCGCACTTCATCAATCTTCTTGAGATCGTTGGTGAGTTCAATGCCATCAACAATGATCTGGCCCTTCTGGTGTTCTTCCAGACGGTTGACACAGCGGATCATCGTCGATTTTCCTGAACCCGAAGGACCAGCAACCACGATACGTTCGCCACGCATAACTTTCAGATTAATGTCACGCAGAACGTGAAACTCACCATACCACTTGTGCATGTTCTTGATCTCAATCGCCACATCGGTCTTCGAGACTTCAAGTTTCGGGCGGTCGATTTCAAATTGTGGGGTGAGGTTTTTGGGGATTGTGTTAGTCATCCTATCGCCCGTGAGCAATCATGACGTGACGCACTGTCGTGTAGTCTTCCAGCGCATAAATAGACATGTCTTTGCCATAGCCGGATTGCTTCAAACCACCGTGAGGCATTTCATTGGTCAGCATGAAATGCGTGTTGATCCAGGTACAACCATATTGAAGGCGGGCCGCGGCCTTGAGGCCTTTACTGATATCTTTGGTCCAGACAGATGATGCCAAACCGTAATCACTGTCATTGGCCCAGGCGATTGCCTGATCGTCTTCACTAAAGCGCGTTACGGAAACAACAGGTCCAAACACTTCGCGGCGGACAATTTCATCCTCTTGTAATGCACCAGCAACAACGGTCGGCTCAAAGAAGAAGCCCTTGTCTCCCGATGTCTTTCCGCCCGCAGTAATTTCGATATGTGCATTTTCGCTGGCACGTGCGACGAAGCTTTCAACACGGTCTCGCTGGCGGCGCGATATGAGTGGTCCCATCTCGTTCTGCGCATCGTCTTCGAGGTTGAAGCGAATGCTCGAAACAGCGGTCGATAAATCCGCGACAAGTCGATCATAAATGCGCGCGTCAGCATAAATGCGACAAGCGGCAGTGCAGTCCTGCCCTGCATTATAGAATCCGAATGTTTTGATACCTTCTACAACTGCATCAATATCCGCATCAGCAAGAACGATTACAGGTGCTTTTCCGCCCAGTTCAAGATGCGTGCGCTTCACCGACTTTGCAGCTGCTTGCAGAACCTTTTTGCCCGTCGCAACATCGCCAGTAATCGAAACCATGTTGATAGACGGATGATTAATCAGAGCGTTACCAACGGTTTCGCCGCGCCCAAGCACAACATTCACGACGCCCTCTGGCAAAACATCAGCCATAACTTTCGCCATTTTCAGTGCGGTGAGTGGTGTCTGTTCCGATGGTTTAAAGACAACCGTATTACCGCCCGCAATAGCTGGCGCGAGCTTCCATGCCATCATCATCAACGGATAATTCCACGGCGCAATCGAGCCAATAATTCCCACCGGATCACGACGGATCATCGATGTATGTCCGGCAATATATTCTGCCGCGAGTGGCCCCTGCATATTGCGAACGGCACCTGCAAAATAACGATAGCAATCAACGACCGCCGGTATTTCGTCATTCAACACAGCGTGCAACGGCTTACCACAGTTGAGAGCTTCAAGTGCTGCAAAGGCCTCGGCGTCTTTTTCAACTGCATCTGCGATTTTGAGCAGATAACCCGAGCGCTCTGCTGGCGTTGTGCGCGACCACGATTGAAATGCTTTTTCAGCGGCTTCTACAGCCTTGTCGACCTGCCTTAGCGAAGCTTCCGGCAATTTCAGAACCACATCCCCATTTTTTGGATTAAGGACGAGTTCTTCATTTTCAGTTCCAAGTTCAAAACGGGAACCAATAAGCATTTCCGAATTCATTATATTCTCCGGCATAAATTATGGATGCTTTCCGTTTGAACACACTTGTTCGGTGCCCTATCCGCAACAACGAAGCCAAAACTTCGCAAATCGTCTCACGACTTCACTGGTTTAAAAGCGAAGAAAATTTTCAGATCGTTAGTTTTGGAAGGCTTGGAAAGTTTGTTTCTTCGATACTTAACGGCGATGACCAAGACCAAATGCAGGCGACGACGCCAACACATTGAAGAATATAAAACGTGATCTCATCATTCTCTCCATTTTGCCGTTTTCCGGCTTTTCGTTCCTTGAAGAGAAGGTGATCTAAACTGCAAACATTCGCAAATTCATTTATAAGAATGTTGCTATCGGTTTTTCCGATTGATATAATAGAAAGGCAAGGAAACCGTAAAATAACTCTATAAAAATATAATAATTACATTACCTTGGAACTGTTTTCTCCTCACAGAAAATTGCATTATCGCTGCCTGCCAGACCGCGCTGCTTCCGCAATGCAATAAAATCACGGGCAGATTGTGGAAGACTTGAACCTTTGCGCCACACCATTCCGATCTGTACAATCGGTAATGAACCTGACACATCACGGCTTTCGATACGATCGCCTTCAAGCGACCATGGGCGATAGACCAAATCCGGCAGAAGAGCGACGCCAGCGCCTGTCGCCACAAGACTGCGCACCGCTTCAACAGAACGGGTTCTGAAAGCCACATGAGGTCGTGCGCCAAGTGCTGCAAGAAGCTTACCGGTATTCTCCTCAATTTCATCGACTGTGAGCATGATCAAGGGTTCTTTGGCCACATCGTCAATCGATATTCCATCAACTGAAACCAGTGAATGCCCTAATGGCAGCCATAATCTGTAAGGCGATGTTTCCAGAATTTCTGCATGAAGTGCCATGCGGTCGCGCAGACTGGAAATCACCACAACCGCAACATCAAGTTCTCCGCCGATAAGCAGATGCTCTAGATACGAGCCGTTATCCTCAATGGCGCTCACCACCACATCGGGGAATGCTCGTCTATAGCGCGCCAGTAAATCAGACAGCACATAGCCCGCAACAAGCGACGTGACACCCAGATGCAAAGTTCTCTTTTCGGTGACTTGCTTACTCGATATTGAACGCCGCGCATCAGAAACGTCTGCGAGAATCTTCGTCGCATGGCGCATGAATTGATGGCCACTATGGGTGACGATCAAACCGCGTGGATGGCGCTCGAAAAGCGTGACGTTGAGATCTGCTTCCAGTTCTTTGATCGCCTCGGTGATCGACGATTGCGAAATAGACAGAGACTGTGCAGCACGCGTTACGGAACCTTGCTCAGCACATGCGATGAAATAACGTAACTGCCTGAGCGTGAACATTTCTCTATCAACCGGTATCTTGCTTTGGGTTCGATGAGCCCGTTACTATATAAATATCAATTCATAACGTTAAAATCGCAAAACTAAAATGCCATGAGGACATGTTTCCTCATGGCTCCATACTTTCAAATTTTACTGACATAAAGACCAAGAACAGCGAACAAATTCAATTTTGGCTCTTCATTTTATCAATAAAAGGCGGTGGGTTAAACCCACTGCCTTTTATTAAAATCTCAATATCAGTTTTTTACAGTGTCCTCCAGGAAGAAGCGACCAAGCGGGTTCTGATAGAAGTTATCGATATTCTTGCCCGTAACGTTGATGTATGGGCTGTAATAGAGATCAATCCAGTTGACGTCGTCTTTCGCCATTTTCTGCAAGTCAATATACATCTCTTCGCGTTTTTTCGGATCGAGCTCCAGACGCGCGGCAGCGACTAGGTCTTTGACCTTTTCGTTATTGTAGCGTGTCATGTAATTCATATTGGTATCGTGACCCAACACGAATGTTGTCTTTTGATCGGGGTCGAGAACGTCATTGGTCCAGTACATAACCGAAATATCGTAATCACCAGCGACCAGCATATCCCAGCTTTGGCTCGCATCTACTTTCTGCAAATTGACCGTAACGCCAGCCTTTTGAAGCTGCTGCTGCAGAAGAACTGCAATCTGTTCGTCGGTTTCATTGCCGGCATTGACGATATAATTGAGCGAAAGATCGGATGCACCAGCATCGGCAAGCATCTGCTTGGCCTTTTCTGGATCATATGGACGCTTAAGATTATCCGCATAATGATAAAGCGCACCTTTTGGAATATAGGAATTTGCAACCTGACCAATGCCAAAAGTTACCGTGTCGACAATCGACTGTTTGTCGATGGCCATATCCAGTGCCTGACGGACTTCCTTCTTGGCAAGTGCGCCGTGCTCATGATTGATGAGAAGGTGATCTTCGCGGGTCGACGTATCTTCCTGAACCTTAAGATTAGGGTCCTTTTTCAGCTCCGCGACGCGTGAGAATGGAACGAAAATTGCTGCATCCAATTGGCCTGCCTGCACGTTCAGCATACGCGTATTATCATCAGGTACCGAAATCCATTCAACACCATCAAGCTTGACGCGATCCGCTTCCCAGAAATGCGGATTCTTTTTAAGGATCACGCGGTCGCCACGACGCCATTCGTCCACCACAAATGCACCGGATGCAACTGGCTTTTCGGCATAAGCATCCTCACCCAATTCCTCCATTCCTTTCTTCGAAAGAACAGAAACATTGGGAAGTGCAAGCGTTGACAAGAAAGGAGCCGAAGGCGTTTTCAGCTTGATGACCAACGTCTGGGGATCGGCAGCTTCCGCGGTATCGATCACCTTGTAAGAGTCGCTCCAGAGCGATGCCGGATTGTCGCGAACACGCAACAGCGAGAACGCCGCATCCTCAGCCGTGATCGGCGATCCATCCGAGAATTTCGCATCGCGCAGCTTGAATGTATAGGTCAAACCATCGTCCGAAATCATCCAGCTTTCAGCCAGACCCGGCTCAAGCTTAGTGCCTGTCTTGTCGACGCGAACAAGCACGTCGTAAACATTCGAAAACACCCAGTTATCAATGTTTTGTGCCGTTTTGATCGGATCAAATGTCGAGGAATCCTCGCGGCGACCGATTGTCAGAACACCTGCGGCTTCAGCAAGCGCTGCACCCAATGTCATGCTCGTCATGACTGTGACGAGACCGATTTTCATCCATTTTTTGAGCATATCTGTATTTCCCCTTTTATTTTCGGTTGGTGCACGTCATTCTTGATGTGTGTTCAGGATGCTTCCGCCAAAGCGCGCTCTTCAAACAACGATTTTGTTGGATCAATATCGGGTATCGCGTCGATAAGCGCCGCTGTGTAAGCCTCTTTCGGATGGGCAAACACGTCGGCGCTCAGCCCTTCTTCGACAATCTCGCCGTGGTACATCACGACGACACGCTCGCAGAGATTGCGGACAACAGCGAGATCATGAGCGATAAATAGCAATGTGAGTTGCATCTTGCTTTTAAGCTCGCGAAACAACTCAACGATTTGCGCCTGGATCGTCACGTCGAGCGCTGCAATGCACTCATCAGCGATGATGATTTTCGGATCAGCAGCCAGAGCCCGCGCAATGCCTGCGCGCTGGCATTGTCCGCCGCTCATGCTGCGTGGCTTTCTCGTTGCAAAGCTCTGATCAAGCCCCACCAGATCGAGAAGTTCAACGATCCGTTCCGGGATTTTTTTCACATCAATCTTGCGCTGAACACGGAGCACTTCGGCCAGCGTATCACCGATTGTCATGCGCGGATTGAGCGAGTTAAACGGGTCCTGAAACACCATCGCCGCATCACGACGCAATGCGGCTCGCGCCTCCTTGCGATCAGCACTCAGTGTCAATCCGTCAAAAGTGATGCTGCCTTCCGCGATAGGCGTCAGGCCAAGAATGGCACGTGCAAGCGTGCTTTTCCCACTGCCGGATTCTCCAACAATACCGATGGTTTCACCGGCCCGCACTTCAAGGCTCACACCTTTGAGTGCACTTGTTGTGCGACTTTTGAGAAACCCACCGGCAACCGGATAACGCACATGCAGATCATTGACCTGCAATAGAGGTGCCTCGCCCGGACTGGCCGGAGAATGCAGCACAACGTTATCAGGCATCGATGGATGGCTTGCGATAAGATTGCGCGTATAGGGATCATGCGGATGGCTCAGCACATCATGCTTTAAGCCCTGCTCGAGCAGTTTTCCGTTACGCATCACCGCAATGCGATCGCAGGTTTGCGCAACTACGCCAAGATCGTGTGTAATGAGGATGATTGAAAGGCCGCGCTGATCACGAATATGCATCAAAAGCTGAAGGATCTGCGCCTGAATGGTCACATCAAGAGCAGTCGTTGGTTCATCCGCAATCAGAATTTCGGGATCGCATGCAAGGGCAACAGCGATCATCGCACGTTGGCGCATTCCGCCTGAAAATTCATGCGGATAGCTGCTATATTGACGTTCCGGGTCGGTAAATCCAACCTGAGCCATGATTTCAACGGCTGACGCTCGCGCCTTAGCTTTATCCAGTCCTTTGTGAAAACGGATGCCTTCCGCAATCTGATCACCAACGCTCATCACCGGATCAAGATGGCTGGTGGGGTTTTGAAAAATCATCCCGATCTTGCCACCACGCACGCCAAGCATTTCGGCTTCGCTTGCCTGCATCAGATCAACCCCATCAAGCATCACTGACCCACCAGTGATCTTTAAAACCGACGACGGAAGAAGCCGGACGATTGAGCGGCAGAGCAGACTTTTTCCCGATCCGCTTTCTCCTACCAATCCTAGGATTTCCCCCTTGTTGAGATCGAATGAAACGCTATCAATCAGCCGACGATTTTCGTGGGGCAGTTCAGCCTCGACTTCGAGTTTGTGGATGGAAAGAGCTGGCTTGGTCATTCATTTACTCCCAGCGCTTCACCCAATCCATCGCCGAGCATGCTGAACCCGAAAGCCAGAAACACAATCGAAAGTCCTGGAAACAAGGTAATCCACCATGCGGTCGTCACGAATGGCTGACCTTCGGCAACCATCACGCCCCATTCGGCTACAGGAGGCTGCACGCCTAAACCCAGATAGCTGATCGCCGCACCATTGAGCAGCACGAGGACCGCATCTGACATCACGAAAACCAGCGAACCGGCAATCGCATTGGGGAGAAGATGACGGAACATGATGCGGAAGCGGCTAAAGCCAAGGCTTTCGGCAGCAACGGCATAATCTGTCGATTTCAGAACCAGAATTTGCGCCCGCACGAGACGGGCATAAGAGACCCAACCGACCAGCGCCATGGCAATATAGAAGCTCGTCAGGCCCGGCCCCAAAATTGCGATGATAGAGAGCATCAGGACCAGAAATGGAAAGGCCAGAATAATATCAATGATACGCATAAAGATCGTATCGATAATGCCGCCAAAGAAGCCTGCAATCGTGCCGACGATAGTGCCGATGGCAAACGGGAATATCACGCCGAAAATTGCGATCTGAAGATCAATCCGAGCACCCCAGATAACGCGTGACAGCACATCACGACCAAAATTATCGGTGCCAAACGGATGTAGCCATGATGGCGGTTGCAATCGCACTTCGGCATTCTGAATAACAGGATCGAAGGGGGCGATCAGTGGCGCGCCAAAAGCCAACAGCACAAAGCAAGCGAGAACGCCAATTCCGATGGCCAACGTGGTGCGACGACTGAGAAAACGACGCCAATCGATGAAGGTCGAAGGCAAAAGGCGCGCGCTCATAGCTTCACCCGTGGATCTAGCGCAACAGTCGCAATATCCGCCATGAAGTTGACCAGAACCGTTGCGCAGGCAAAAACCATGGCAACACCCTGCACCACCATATAATCACGCGAGAAGATGGCGCGCACCAGCAACTGTCCCATGCCAGGAAGTGCGAACACGCTTTCCACCACCACAGTGCTGCCGATCAACCAGCCGATATTGACCGCGAGTAGATTGACCGTTGGCACCAGTGAATTTGGCAGCACATGACGCCAGAAGACAATACTTTCCGGCATTCCGCGTGCACGCGCAGCCGTTGCAACATCGGAATTCAATGATTGTATCATTGCTGCGCGAAGGCTGCGGGCAAGTACCGTCGAAAGCGAAAGCGCAATTGTCAGGCTCGGTAATATCAGATGTGCGAGCTTTTCTTTGAACGTATTGCCATACCCAGATACGGGCAGGAGATCGAGTTTTACGCTGAACAGAATAATCAGCATCAAGGCCAGCCAGAAGGGCGGAAATCCGATGCCGAATGTCGAAACAGTTCGGATCACATGATCGCTTAATTTGCCGTTTTGCCGCGCAGCAATTGCAGCAAGTGGAACAGCAATAAGGATTGAAAGAATAACACTGCAAATCACCAGCATCAAAGTCGGTTCAATGCGCGTGGCAATCAGTTTCAATACGTCAATCTTATAGAGGATTGATTTGCCCATTTCGCCATTGGCAATGTTGCGCAGAAAATACAAATACTGAAGCCACATCGGCTCATCGAGACCATATTGCGCACGAATATTGGCAATCGCCGCAGGCGTCGCGCGCGTGCCTAAAAGTACGCGCGCCGGATCCCCCGGAATAAGCCTGACCAGCACAAAGGTTATGACGCTGATACCGAACAGAACCGGCAATAATTGCAGCGGGCGACGTAATACGAATTGAAAGCGATGCATGAGCTGCGCAGTTTCTCCCTAATAATCTGGTCTATCGAGAGGAACGATGTTGATTGAGAAAGCCGCTTAAGGCCGGATAATAATAAGCCGGATTTTCATAAAATGGCATATGGCTGGCATTTGGCACCACATGCAGTTCCGCATTCTTCAAGGCCATTTTCATGCGCAAGGCGCAGGCAGGCGTCAACTCATCATGCTCGCCGACCGTAATCAGCACAGGCACTTCGATTTTACCAAGGTCAGGTATGCGATTCCAATCTTTCAGATTGCCGGTATAAAGAAATTCATTCGGCCCCTGCATCGTGCCATATGGCCCCATATTCCAGTCATTAAGCGAACGTGTGACCGGTGCAGGCCATTCCGACAGGCGACAAACATGCCGATAATTCAGAATAGTAATCGCTGCGGCATATTCCGGATGATCCAGCGTCCCTTGCGCTTCATGCTTTTGCATCATCGCAACTGTTTCAGAACCCAGCGCACTGCGTAGCCGTTCGAGTTCGCTAACCAGATGCGGCATATCCGCAACCGTATCTTCAAGAATAAGCGTTTTGAGATTTTCAGGGTAGGTCAGCGCATAATCAATGCCAAGCCAGCCACCCCAGGAGTGTCCGAGCAGATGGACCTTGCCAAGACCGAGCGCGTGACGAACAGCCTCGGTTTCCTCGACATAGCGTCCGATTGTCCATAAAGCCGGGTCTGTCGGACGGTCAGATGCGCCTGTGCCAAGCTGGTCGAACGCAACAACCCGATAACCCTCATCAATCAGGCAGGAATGCGCATCTCGAAGGTAATCACAGGGCAGCCCCGGCCCGCCATTCAAGCAGAAGACCACATCATCGCCCGTTCCAAAACTATAGGCTACAACCTTATCAGCGCCCACAGACACTTCATACCGGTCATCCGGTTTCATCTCACGCCACATATGTTCCCCGATCGCCGCTCCGACTCGTTTCCCGCGTCGAATTGTCAGCATCATTTTTCTTTTGATTTTGGACCGAATAACTAAACTACACCAGCTATAAGAAGTGATAGGATGCACTTCATAACTCTGGGGGAAAGAGTTTGGCGGGAGGAAGTTTCGGAGAGCGGGATGCGAGACCAGATTGAAAACTTCAGGCAGAACTTTACCGCTCATAAGACGCTCGACGGGCGCATTGATGAGATATTTCTGGCTATGAAGCCACTTGGCTTCGAGGCTCTCATTTACGATTATACTCCGTCCGCTTTCGACATGAATGGCGAAATGATGGGGCCATCATTGATGAAACTGCGCAATATCAGCGATGACATGCCGGAGTTCTGGGCCGAAAAAGGCTATTTTCGTATTGATCCCGTTCAGCGGCTCGCTTGCCGCGCGTCAGTTCCATTCTTCTGGAACTATGAGGAAAAATCTGAATCATTGCTGCAAGAATTCATGACGGAAGATACGGCACCGGTCGCCCATTACCTGCACGAACGCGATATATCCGCAGGTGTCACCGTCCCCATCCATATGCCGCATGGCGATTACGCGACCGTCACCGGCGTTTTTTCCGGCACACGCTCGGATTTTAAACAGCGCGCCTTGCGCTATGTTGCCGATTTCAATCTGATGGCGCAAATTTTCCACCAGACCGCCTACGAGCTTTTCGATGAGCGCACGCGAGGCATTGGCAAGGTGCATCTGACCGACCGGGAACGTGAATGTCTGCGCTATGCAGCCGAGGGCTTCTCTGCAAAAGAAATATCCCGCATCATTACGCGATCAGTGCCCACTGTTGTGATGCATCTGAATGCGGCGGCAAAGAAACTCGGTGCAAAAAATCGCACACAGGCGGTTGTGCGAGCAACGCGCGCGCGCCTTCTCGACGCCTAGGCACGTCAGGACCTATAAGTTATGATAGCTGCCGCAGGCAAAGAAGCGGCGTTATGGTTCTCCAAAAACAGATAAATGGAGGATCAATTGGCTTCAATCAGGCAGACAGAAGGCTTTGTGCCTTTCCGTGATTATCAGACCTGGTATCGCATTACCGGCGCGCTCGATTCCGAAAAACTTCCACTCGTGGTCGCTCATGGCGGTCCGGGCTGCACGCATGATTATGTGGACGCCTTCAAGGACATTGCAACACTCGACGGTCGTGCGGTCATTCACTACGACCAGCTTGGCAACGGAAACTCCACGCGCCTCGTCGAAAAAGGCCCGGATTTCTGGACTGTCGATCTGTTTCTGGAAGAGTTGGATGCTTTGCTGAACCATCTTGGCATTCAGGATCGCTATGCCTATCTCGGCCAGTCATGGGGTGGCATGCTTGGTGCGGAACATGCCGTTCGGCAACCGGCAGGGCTCAAAGCACTGATAATCGCCAACTCGCCCGCCAACATGCACACTTGGGTCGCGGAAGCCAATCGCTTGCGGCTCGAACTTCCCACCGATGTGCAGGAAACTTTGTTGAAACACGAAAGCGCGGGCACGCTGACGGATCCTGAATATATCGCTGCGTCTCGTGTGTTTTATGATCGCCATGTCTGCCGCGTAAGCCCATGGCCCAAGGAAGTCGCACGAACTTTTGCCATCATGGACGAGGACAATACCGTCTATCGCAACATGAACGGCCCGACCGAATTTCATGTGATCGGCACAATGAAAGACTGGACGATTGAAGACCGCCTCAATCGCATTCAAGCGCCCACGCTTGTCATATCCGGTTACTATGACGAGGCAACACCCCTGGTGGTCAAACCTTATGTCGATAATATTCCCGGCAGCGAATGGGTGCTTTTTAAGCAATCAAGTCACATGCCACATGTTGAGGAACGCGACCTCTGCATGCAGACCGTATCAAAATTTCTGAGCGATGTAGAAGCCGTTTAAACAAAAGTCGCCAGATTTTAGTCTGGCGACCTGCTCAGCCATATATGCTGATCAGCTCATCATAGACGTCAGCATTGCCAGCAATCAACCTGTTACCGACCCTTAAACCATCATCCGCCAGAAAATCATTGGTGACCAATCCTGCGCCACGGATAACGGCTATTGCGCCAAGGCAATCCCATGAATTGATATGCGGTTCGATATAGCCGATCAGTCGCCCCGATGCGACATAGCACAATGTGAGTGCGCCCGATCCCTCGCGGCTGAACATGCCACCGGCGCGCAAAAGGCGACCAAACATCGGCAAAAACTCATCCGGCTTAACACGCGGCGAATAGCCAACACCGCAAATTCCATCTTTGACCGAGCGAGCCGGATGACGCTCCATAGGCTGACCATTCAGGGTGGAGCCTTCGCCCAAACCACTCGCGAACAACTCATCACGTGCAGGCGCATAAACAAGACCGAATTTCAATTCCCCATCAAGTACGAAGGCAATCGAAACACACCAGCTCGACATACCCGATATGAACGGCTGTGTGCCATCAATGGGATCAACCACCCAAATGCCCTGACCCGGATTAAAGTCGGTCATGCCAGTTTCTTCGCCAAGAAAGGCATCGTCAGGAAAGTTTTTCTCTAAACCGGATTTTATAAGCAGTTCGGTCTGCAAGTCGGCCTCGCTGGCCATATCCTGCAATCCCTTACTTTTAATCTCAAGCGTTTGACGGCGCTTGAAGTAATCATGCGCCAGATCACCGGCATCGCGAATGAGCTTAAGCGCATAATCATAACGCGCTTGGAGATCGGAAGAATTGGTCATGTGAAAATTCCAGACTTTAAATGGGGATGATTTGACATCTTGCGAGCATCACGCAGCAGCATTTTTCCAGAGCCAGGCAGCGCCACGCACGCCACTTGAATCACCATGAACAGCCTTCTTTATCGGCGTGTGAAACACGGTTGAGAATGTTCGCTTCGTCAATGCAGGCGGTAAATCCTCGTACAGTTCGTCCACATTGGACATGCCACCGCCCATGACCAGAACATCGGGGTCGAGCGTATTTACAACCGTTGCCAAACCGCGAGCGACCCGATCAATATAGCGTTCCCAAAGCATGGTCGACAATCGATCACCCGCACGCTTTTGTTCAATGATCTCACGCGCTTTCAACTCTGTGTTGGTATGTGACGTATATTCCGCTTCGAATGCACGGCCGGAAACCCATGTTTCCATACAGCCATGACGTCCGCAATAGCAGGGACGTCCCGGAATCTCCGAAGTCGTTGGGAAAGGAAGTGGATTATGCCCCCATTCACCGCCACTGTTGTTGGGACCATGATGCGCCTTACCACCAATCGCAATACCAGCACCGGCACCCGATCCCAAGATCACCGCGAAAACCACATTATGCCCTGCGCCTGCACCATCGACGGCTTCAGATGAGGCAAAGCAATCAGCATCATTTTCAACGCGCAAATCCCGGTTTAATGCCGCGAGAAGGTCTTGTTCAACCGGACGACCAAGAAGCCACGTCGAACTAGCACCCTTACCCAATCTGCTTACTGGTTCAAGCGAGCCCGGAATACCAATTCCAACCGAACCTTTTGACCCAGTCGTCATCTCGATTGAATCGATCATGTCTTTGATGATCGAAATACATCCGAAATAGTCGTGGCGAGGGGTCACTTCGCGCACACGCAGAAGCTCGCGCCCATCGGCATCCATCGCCACGCCTTCGATCTTTGTCCCACCCCAATCAATACCGATTAACATGCACAACTCCTCCTTGCCGTTTTCAAAGAAAACGGCTCTCCGATTCGCTAACTCAATAAATCAACTAAATAATATGTCTCGATCTCTGGCATATTCCGCGAGAAGCGGCAGGCTCGCCGCGCCTAAAACGCGCGCATCACTGCCGGTTTGCCCCTCCACAATTTCAACCGGCGCCACGCCCTGCATATTCATATTTGCCATTTTCTCGCGCGTGCGTTCTGCAACCTTCGAGCGCACATGCGCGGGAAAACCGCCATCGATGACGACGTAATGAAAATCGATGATGGAGATTGCAGAAACGACGGCGAAGGCAAGGCTATCAGTGGCCTGTTCTATCCATCTGTCCAGAACTGGACCGAGATGGCTCCAGTCGTCGGATTTGTGCCAGACGACCGTAGGGTCGCCACCTTCTTCTTTTATCATGCGCTCCAGCAGATAGATGGATGCACACTGAATAAGTTGTTTTGGAGTCTGCCCCGCAATTGGGGACGGCACGAGCGTTGAGCCGATAGAGCCTGCATAGCCACGCCGCCCCGGATAAAGCGATCCATCAAGCACAACGCCACCACCGATCAGCGTTGCAAAAAAAACATAGAGGAAATCAGGGTAATTGCGGCCTGCTCCAAATGCTATTTCGCCAGCACATGCCGCGGTGGCATCGTTATAGGAGTGAACCGGAAGTTTGAACAGGATCTCCAGCGTCCGCGCCAGATCGAAGTCTTTCCAGGCCTCGACCACATCGTGCGGGGCACCAACCTCTTCTTCCCAACTCCACATTTCTGATGGAACAGCAATGCCGATTCCGCGAACACGGCTGAACTGAAGCCTTGTCATATTATCGATAATCTCGTTGATACCTTTATCCACAAATTCTGTCAGAAGTTGCGGCGTCGGATATGCGTAATTTTGCTCCAGAGAATGGCGCTGCTGCCCTGCCATATCCATCAATACGATTTGTGCACTTCTTCTTCCAACCTTCACGCCGATTGAAAACGCACCTTCAGGGTTCAGAGACATTGGCACCGAAGGCTGGCCCACCTTCCCGCGCTGTGGCTCGCCACGCAACAACAGGCCGTCATTTTCCAACTGGGTCATAATGACGGAACTTGCCTGCGCGGATAGCCCGGTCAGCCTTGCAATCTCACCTTTGGATAGAGAACCATGCGCACGCACGAGCGAAAGTACCAAACGCTCATTGTATAGCTTAATGCCGGTCTGATTGGTTCCTCGACTGGGATCCGCCAGATTCTGGTGCGAATTTTCGATTTTCTCCATATCCAACGCAGCCCATTCTCCCGAAAGCATAGCCATGTTTATAACTTCCCAGCCATGACCATTGATGCCACTTTCCATCGCAGTATGAAAAAATCCAAATGCTTGTCAAATAAATAAATCATACCGATTGTCTAATCTGGCCCTATGATTACTCCATAATACGTAAATTATCGGCTTTTTCCTATTTTTTTTCTACGATAATAAATCATATGATGTTATGTATTGACAGATATGTCTTTTGCTGTTTGGAATAATGAGGAGCGCCGACGGAGGAGAAAGTGCTCTATCGATATCGCATCATCGACGAATTGCCGAAAATTCCAGGGAGGGAATGATGAGAGCAGTTACAGTTGGAGCTATCACAAGTTTTGCTATCGCAGCCGCGCTTTCAACGCCTGCAAAAGCCGAAGATGTCTCGGTCTGTCTTGTGACCAAAACAGAAACCAATCCATTCTTTGTAAAAATGAAAGAGGGTGCTGCGGCGAAGGCATCTGAACTCGGCATCAAGCTGATGACCTATGCCGGAAAAATGGACGGCGATGCCGACACACAGATTGCCGCAATTGAATCCTGCATTGCAGCAGGCGTCAAAGGCATCCTGCTGGTGCCAAACGATTCCAGTGCCCTTGTGCCGGTCGTAGAACAAGCGCGCAAGCAGGACATTATCGTCATCGCACTCGATACGCCGCTGGATCCTATTGATACTGCCGATGCAACTTTCGGAACGGATAACTTTAAAGCAGGCGAACTGATTGGCGAATGGGCTGCAGGCAAAATGGGCGATAAGGCAAAGGATGCCAAAATTGCACTTCTGAACCTCAACGCGCAGCAGATTACCGTCGATTACATGCGCAATCAGGGCTTTCTGTCCGGTTTTGGTATCGACATAAAAGACAAGACCCGCATTGGCGACGAGGATGATCCACGCATTGCAGGCAACGAGGCCAGCAACGCCAATGAAGAAGGCGGGCGCACCGCCATGGAAAGCCTGTTGCAGGTCAATCCAGACATCAATGTCGTCTACACTATCAACGAACCAGCAGCTGCAGGCGCTTTTGAGGCGATCAAGGCTGCGGGACGCGAGAAGGACATCACACTCGTATCGATCGATGGTGGTTGCCCAGGCGTACGCAACGTCAAGGATGGCGTAATCGGCGCGACATCGATGCAGTTTCCGCTCATCATGGCTGCAAAGGGCGTTGAGGCCATCAAGCAATTTGCTGATACCGGCGCAAAGCCTGCACCGTCATCAGGACTTGATTTCGTAGACACCGGCGTTGAGCTTGTGACAGACCAGCCGGTTGAAGGCATCAAGTCTATCAGCTCCGAAGAAGCCCTCAAGAAGTGCTGGGGCTAAATAATTTCGGGAGCGAACAACATTCTGGCTGACTTTGCGGTCGGCCAGAAATCGGGAAATTGACGTAATAACTGCTTTATGATGGCCGCTGTGCCATTATGGCCTTGCATGTCAGATCAGAGCGCACCCTATTTTGATTGACGCTGGGAAAGCGCTCTAAGTATTTGTTTTATCGCATTATCCCACGCAAAACCGCTACGCACTTTTGCTGGAAATGCTCTAGAAACGCAAGCCAGCCAGTGAATATGTCGGGCAGAAGGCATCGCTATGACAGAAGACCCCAATTCGACATCCGCGGATACGCTGCCGCAGAACCACGGCTATGCCCGGTTTGATGATGAACAGGTTGGCATCGTTGGTCGCATTCAACGTTTCCTGCATTCCTATCCCACGACAATTCCTTTGATCGTTCTGGCAATATCGCTTTTAGGCTTTGGGATTTTTGCAGGCGAACGGTTTTTCACGCCCTACAATATGTCATTGATCGTTCAGCAGGTTTCGATCATCGGCATTCTGGCCGCAGCGCAAAGCCTCGTTATTCTAACTGCCGGAATTGATCTGTCGGTCGCTGCAATCATGGTTTTGAGCTCGGTGGTTGCCGGTAATCTTGCCATCAAGCTCGGCCTCCCTCCGGCACTGTCAATTGCCGCTGCCTTTGCCTGCGGTACATTGATCGGCCTGTTCAACGGTTTTCTGATCACCCGCATCAAACTACCGCCATTTATCGCAACACTCGGTACCTGGAACATATTTTACGCGCTTAATCTCTACCTCTCAGGCGCACAATCCATAAGAGGCAGCGATATTGACACCACGGCTCCGTCGCTCAAATTCTTCGGCCAAACGATTTCGGTTTTCGGCACGGATATAAGCTATGGATCAGTTCTATTGATCATTGTTTTCATGGTGCTGTGGTATGCTTTGACTCGCACATCATGGGGGCGACACGTCTATGCCGTGGGTGATGACCGAGAAGCCGCGGAACTTGCAGGTATCCGCACGGATCGTGTTCTCCTCTCCGTCTATGCAGTCGCCGGGTTTATCTGCGCACTCGCTGGCTGGTCTGCAATCGGACGACTTGGTGCGGTTTCCCCCACCAGTTTCTTCGAAGGCAATCTGCAATCGATCACTGCCGTGGTGATTGGTGGAATATCCTTGTTCGGCGGACGCGGTTCCATTCTCGGCCCCTTGGTCGGAGCGCTCATTGTTGGCGTTTTCCAGTCAGGCCTGCGCATCGCCGGCGTGGATGTTCTGTGGCAACTTTTTGCAATTGGATGGCTCATCCTCATCGCCGTCTCGATTGATCAATGGATCAGAAAGGTATCGGCATGACCGACGCTGTCAGACCTGTCCTTGAAGCAAAAGGACTTACCAAGCGATACGGGCGTGTTGTTGCGATCGATCAGGCAGATTTCGATCTCATGCCCGGCGAAATCCTTGGCGTCATTGGCGACAATGGCGCTGGAAAGTCGAGCCTCATTAAAGCACTCTCCGGTGCAGTCAGACCGGATGGCGGGGAAATTCTGCTCGATGGCAAACCGGTTTCATTCGGCTCACCCATTGAAGCCCGACATGCCGGCATTGAGACCGTCTATCAAACGCTGGCTCTTTCGCCTGCTCTGTCGATCAGTGAGAACATGTTTCTTGGACGTGAACTTTATACGTCAGGACTGATGGGGCGCTTCCTGCGCCACATGGATCGGCCTGCCATGGATCGCATTGCGCGTGATAAACTCTCAGAACTGGGACTTCTGACTATCCAAAACATCAACCAGCCGGTCGAAACCCTTTCGGGTGGACAGCGACAGGGTGTGGCTGTGGCAAGAGCTGCGGCCTTTGGTTCCAAAGTCATCATCATGGATGAGCCAACAGCGGCTCTTGGTGTGAAGGAATCGCGCAAAGTGCTCGATCTTATTCTCAAAGTGAGAGCGCGCGGCGTTCCAATCGTGTTGATCAGCCATAATATGCCTCATGTATTTGAAGTTGCAGACAGAATCCATATTCACCGGCTTGGAAAAAGAGCAACGATTGTCAAACCCGGCGAAGTATCCATGTCGGACGCAGTTGCAATCATGACGGGTGCAATGCCTCCGCCAGTTCATTGAATGGGTTACTCACCAAGGCTTAATTGACCTCCCTTTAACAACATGCGACGAATAATTGTCATGCATCAGGCAGCAAATATCGAGCGCAAAACATGTTCGACTATTGTATCGTGGGAGGCGGGATCGTCGGCTTGGCGACCGCATTAAAGATTGTGAAAAGCGAGCCGGATGCTCGGCTTCTTCTGTTAGAAAAAGAAAGCACGCTCGCCGCTCACCAGACCGGGCATAATAGCGGGGTGATTCATGCCGGGATTTATTATAAGCCCGGCAGCCTGAAAGCCGAGCTTTGCCGCGCAGGCGAGCGCATCACAAAGCAATTTTGCGACGAGAATAATATTCCCTACCGCACACCCGGAAAACTTGTCGTCGCAACCAACCAGATCGAATTGCAGCGTCTCGCGAACCTCGAAACAAACGCGGGCGCAAACAATATCAACTGTCGCAAGTTATCTGCCGCAGAGCTTATCGAGATGGAACTCGCAGTGACCGGACTTGGTGCCTTGCTGGTCGAGCAAACGGGCATCGTTGACTATCGCGCAGTTTCCAAAGCCATGGGCAATATGATCAGAGCTACGGGTGGCACAATCATATTCGACGTCAAAGTTGATCACATCGAAGAGCGTTCCGATAGCGTCCGGGTGCATACCGATAAGGACGTATGGGAAAGCCGCTATGTTATTGCCTGTGCCGGATTACAAGCTGACCGGCTCGCGCGACGTTCAGGGCAGGCCGTCGATTTCCAGATTGTACCATTTCGCGGCGAATATTACGCGCTAAAGCCGGAACTGAGTAATCTCGTCGAGCGCATGATCTATCCGGTGCCTGATCCAGCCATGCCATTTCTCGGCATTCACCTCACTCCCATGATGGATGGCAGATTAACCGTCGGGCCAAACGCCGTTCTTGGTATGTCACGCGAAGGCTATGCAAAATTCTCGATCAATCTTCAGGACATGGCCACCTATGCGAAGTTCCCTGGCTTCTGGAAGGTCATTTCCAACAATCTTCGCTCCGGTATTCAGGAGATGAGAGACAGTGTCTTCAAATCGAGCTATCTGGAAAAATGCCGCAAATATTGCCCGTCGCTTCAAGTTGATGATCTTTTGCCTTATCGGGCGGGAATACGGGCGCAGGCCGTTTCCAAAGACGGTGAATTAATACATGATTTCAAATTCTTACAGTCAAAGCGCGTTCTGCATGTATGCAATGCGCCCTCGCCGGCAGCAACCTCAGCAATCCCAATTGGCGATCTGATTTTCAGAACGTTGCGCCAATCAGAGAGCTAAACGCGCTTTAACTCTCCTCAATCACGCGAACACTATGTCCGGCACCAATATCCATCAATTGCGTCAATGGCGGCGGCTGATGCACATCATGCGTACCAAAGCTCGTTGGATAAAACGCATAGCCTTGCGGTGCTAGAGGCGCAGTTCTCTCATCAATGAGGCGCGTGCCGGTCAGCTCCGCAATCGGATCTGGAATGGCGGATATTAGTCGACGCGTATAGGGATGCGTCGGGTTTGAGAATATCCGATCCCATGGCCCGGTTTCAACAATCTGTCCAAAATACATGACAGCTACCCGGTCGCTCATATGTTCAACAACGCTCAGATCATGGCTGATCATGATGTAGGATAACCCCAGTCGTTCTTTGAGTTCCAGCAACAGATTGATGATCTGTGCGCGGATGGAAACATCGAGCGCCGAGACTGGTTCATCAAGCACGATGACTTTTGGATTGAGCAACAATGCGCGAGCTATGCCGATACGCTGGCGCTGACCACCGGAAAACTCATGCGGAAAGCGCTTAGCCTGCTCTGGTTTCAAGCCAACGAGCGTCAAGATTTCCTCAACACGTCCATCGACTTCGCTGCGGGATTTAACACCATGAAGCTTGAGTGGTGCAGCAAGCGACGTATAAATCGTCTGACGGGGATTGAGCGAAGCGAATGGATCCTGAAAGACCATCTGCGCCATTTTCGCGCGTTCAAGACGCGACGGTTCGTTTGTGCCGGTAATCGGCTTGCCCTCGAAATAAATCTCTCCGCTGCTGGGCTTCTGCAATCCCACAATTGAAAGGGCGAGCGTGGATTTACCGCAACCGGATTCGCCCACAATCGACAGACACTCGCCTTTGTTCAGATCGAGGCTCAGATCATTGACTGCATGCAAAAATTGCTTGGAACGGGTGAAAATGCCGCCACTGACCGCAAACTTAACGGATACATCTTCAATGCGGACGAGAGACTCTGTGGCTTTGGTGGAAAACATCTCATTCATGATGAAAGCACCTCACCGAACCTGCATCTGGCAAAGGTGTCCATCCCGGTTTTTCAGCGCGGCAAATATCCGTTGCACGCGTGCAACGTGGCTCAAACCTGCAACCTTGAGGAAAGGCAGAAATCGACGGAACAACGCCTTCAATTTCCTGCAATGGGTGCTGTCCCTGCTTTTGGCGCGAACCCAGCCGGGGCAGTGATGCCAGAAGACCATGCGCATAAGGGTGCGTTGGGTGCTGAAAAAGACCCGCTGTTGCTCGCTCCTCTACCAGATGCCCGGCATACATGACGCCGACACGGCGACACATTTTGGCAATCACACCAAGATCATGGCTGATCATCAGCACCGAGGTTCCGCGTGCCGTGCAAAGCTCCTGCATGAGACGTAGGATTTCCGCCTGCACCGTCACATCAAGTGCTGTGGTGGGTTCATCGGCAATCAGCAAATCAGGATTACAGGCAAGTGCGATGGCAATCATCACACGTTGCCGCATACCACCAGACATTTGATGCGGATAGTTTTTCACCCGCTGATCGGGTGCAGGAACTTGCACACTTGCCAGTGCTTCAACAGCCTGACGCTCCGCTTCATGCCATGTTGCACCCTGATGCAGCACGAACATTTCCGCGATCTGTCGCCCAACAGGTGAGACGGGATTGAGTGCTGTCATCGGCTCCTGAAAAATCATCGCAATGCGATTGCCACGCAATTTACGCATATCTCGCGATGACAGTGTCCGTAAATCCTGCCCTTTGAAGCGGATTGCACCGCCAGTCACAGAAAGCGGTTTGCGCAACAGCCCGATCATCGCCAGCGCTGTTATGCTTTTGCCGCAACCAGACTCACCCACCAGACCGAATGTTTCCCCCGCGCCAATCTTGAAAGATACGTCCTCAACCACATTATGCCGGGTTGAGCCCGACGTAATATCGATGCGCAGGTTTTCCACCTCAAGAAGTGCGTTTTCGCTCATACCTTGCGCGTCCTCATATGCGGATCGAGCCAGTCTCTAAGGCCATCACCGAAAAGATTAAGCCCAAGCACAGCGAAGAAAATGGCAAGGCCCGGGAAGATTGCAGCCCAAGGCGCGTTCACAATCAGTTCGCGCGCGTCGCTCAGCATATTGCCCCAGCTTGGCTCAGGCGGACTGATGCCGAGGCCAAGATAAGAAAGCGCTGCTTCCGCGAGAATTGCATCACCCATTCCAAGCGTGCCGATGACAAGGATCGGTCCAATCATATTGGGCACAATTTGCGTGATCATGATGCGGGCATCACTATAGCCAAGCATTTTGGCTGCCTGAATATAGCCCTGCTTTTTAAGCGAAAGTGTCGAACTTCGCGCGATACGGCATGTCCATGACCAGTTTGTAAGGCCCAATGCAAGCAAGAGGCTTGGAAGCCCGGGCCCAAGGACCGCCATGATAGCAAGCGCAAAGATGAGCGAGGGGATTGCCAGCATCAGATTGGTGAGACCGCTTACAAAATCATCCCACCAGCCCCCGAAATAGCCTGCTGAAATGCCAAGGCAAAGCCCGATGACCGTGTTGATACATTGCGACACCACACCCACGGTCAAAGAGACTTGCGCACCGTAAAGCAGGCGGGAAAAAACATCGCGCCCCTGCGCATCGGTGCCGAACCAGAACTGGCTGTCTGGCGGCAGTTCAGCATTCATAAGATCGGCATCCATAACCGGATGATAAGGGGCAATCCACGGCGCAAAAATCGCGCCTGTCACCATGATAGCGCAGATGACGCCGCCGAATACGAGATTGAAACGCAGCTTCATAGGCCTACTCGTGGCTTATACGCGGATCGATGACCGCGTAGAGAATATCAACAACCGTATTAATGATAAGAAACCACAACACGATCACGAGAATAGCCCCTTGCACGACTGGAATATCGCGCATCGAAACACTATCGATCAAAAGCGATCCAAGCCCCGGCCAGGAGAAGAGCTTTTCAACCACCACGGCCTGCCCCATCATTGAGCCGAACTGCAAGCCGATGGTTGTGATAATAAGCACCAGCGCATTGCGCATGACATGCCATTTTACAAGACGAAAACTGCTCATGCCTTTGGAACGCGCCGTGCGGATAAAATCGGCGCCCATCACTTCAAGCACGGCTGCGCGTGTGGTTCGCGCCAGAAGGGCGAGCGGTGCCACACCCAGAGTGAGTGCGGGCAGGATCACATGTCTTATGCCACCATCGCCATAGCCGAAACTCGGCAACCAGCCGAGCGTCAGCGCGAAAAAATACATTAACAGCAAGCCAAGCCAGAACTGCGGCAACGACAGACCGGAAACCGCGCCAATCATTGTCACGCTGTCGAGAATACTGCCGGGTTTGAGCGCTGCCAGAAAGCCGAGCGGCACGCCCACAAGAATCGCAAAACCCATGGCCGCAAATGCGAGTTTCAGCGTCGGCCCCATACGCTCCTGAATCAGCGAAATGACCGGCTGTCTTGATCTGTAAGATGTCCCGAGATCAAATTGCGCAAGCTGAACCATGTAATTGCCGAACCGCACGTGGACAGGCTTGTCGAGGCCGAATTCCTGCGTGATCTTTTCGACCATTTTTGGGTCATTCATGCCCTTGCCATTGGCGATCAGCCCCGAGGCGATGCTACCCGGAACCACGCTGAAAATGACAAAGATCAGCAGTGACACTGCAATGACCGTCGGTATCATTTGCAAAACACGGCGGACAATAAAATAGAGCACACAGTCCTCTTTTCGGATCAGCGGCCCGCCCAGAACGGGCGAGCCAAACCTCGTCAAAAAGGCTTAACGCCCGGATGGAACCGTGTCGTCAACCCAAAGCTTTTCATAGGACTGAACTGCAAGTTCCGCCGAGTTGGGCTGAAGACCGTGCAGCCATGGCTGATGCGCCATTACAGCTTTATTGTAGTTGAAGAACCAGACTGGCGCTTCTTCCTGCAACAGATTGTTAGCTTTCTTCAGCAGTTCGTTCTTTTCTTCTTCGGTTTTTGCAAGCTTCGCTTCATCGACAATTTTATCAAAGTCAGCATTTGCGAACTTCTGATAATTACAGGACGATTGTGGTGTCGTGGAATAGAAACACTGCATCGCAGTCAGTGCATCAGGACCGCTTTCGAGCGACCACATATAGGCCTGGAAATTACCTGACGGAACCACATCTGCGAGCACGGAAGCCTCGACCGGCTTTGCTGTGACCTTGATCCCGACTTTAGCTAGCATCGGAATGATGGCCTGAACGATGGTCAGCCCCCAGCTTTCATTCTGGGTCGCGGTCAATTCAAACTCGAAGCCATCCGGGTAACCGGCCTCTGCAAGCAGCGCCTTCGCCTTTTCAGGATCATATGGATAAGGCTTTGCATCCTTATCAAAAGCAGGCGATGAATTTGGCAGCCAGCCAACCGCACGATAGGCCTTATCCTTCACAAGACGCTTGATGATCAGATCGCTGTCGATGGCATAATTGATCGCCTGACGAACGCGCTTGTCCTGAAATGGTTTGAAATCCGGATTGAAGCCCACGGTACGCGTGTAAACTTCCGCGACTTCCACCATGTTTTTCGCCAACTCAGAATCGGCAAGATAGGCAGTATATTGCGCAGGTCCAAGCACTGCGACATCGATTTCCTTGTTGCGGAAAGCCACATCGCGTGCAGAGGCATCGCCCATGATCATGATATTGATCTTGTCCGCGAAAGGCTTGCCCTTTTCGTAATATTTGTCCCACTTCTCGACCGTCAGACGCGAACCGGGAACATATTCGGCAAATTTATACGGTCCAAGGCCTATCGGATGACGCTGAAATTCATCGCTGTCACCCTCCCCAGCCGGATAGATCGCAGTGTTATTGCGCATGAACTGGTAGCCGGGGTCAATCGGCTGCTTGAGTGTGATTTCCAGCGTATGATCGTCAATCTTTTTCAGACCGGAAATTTCTTTGGCCTTGCCTTGGGTATATTCTTCAGCGCCCTTGATTTCGGAAATATAACGCGCTGGAGGAAAAGCCTTTTTCGGGTCCATTATCCGGGTAAAGCTCCAGATAATATCGTCAGCCGTCAACGGCTTGTCATTATGGAAAAATGCGTCTTCCCGCAGCTTGTAAGTATAAACAAGCTTGTCATCAGATACAGTTACATCTGTCGCCAAACCCAGCACAGGCTTGTTCTGATCAGCATCCCAATCATAAAGCGTGCGATGGATGGCCTTAGCATAAAACTCATCCTGCGTGGTGGGTGACGCCTGAATATCGAGCGTAGAGAAACTATCGCCGTAAGGTGCTACGAAATTGATGACGCCACCAGAACGTGGCTCATCCGCAGCAAAAGCAGCAGTGCCGGTCATTAGAGCAGCCGACAATGCCGCAAGTAACGCAAACTTTCTCATATTCTTCCCCATCTTATCCTCCCTGTTATTTTATTAAGAACGTTCGAACACCACTTCACCATCGCGGATGGTAAGAACGCAATGCGTATCGTTGAGAATTTCTTCTGGCTTGGCAGTCAACATGTTGCGTGAAAAGACAGCTATATCAGCAACTTGCCCGGCGATAAGCTTGCCTTTGACATCTTCCAGCTTCTGAGAAAACGCACCATATTCCGTATAGACCTGAAGCGCCTCTTCAATGCTCACCCGCTCGCGCGCATCCATTACTGTGCCTTTGCCCGTCTTGCGCGTCAGCATCGAATAGATGTTCGGATAGGGATTTGGATGACAGACGGGCGCATCGCTACCCGTTGCAGGCTTGAAGCCAAGGTCTTTCCAGGTCTTGAGTGGATAGCTGGACAAGGCCTTTTCTTCGCCCAGAACCGAAATATAGGCATCGCCAAAATCATAAATGAATACCTGCTGCGGGCATGGATAAATCCCTGCCATCTTCATGCGTTCATGCTGTTCGGGCGTTGAGAAGCCACAATGTTCAATACGATGACGACGATCAGGATCAGGTTGGGCGGCAAGCGCCTTTTCATAAGCCGTGATCAATTGTCCGATCGCTGCATCACCAATAGCGTGGCAAGCGAGTTGATAGCCTCTCTTGTGGGCATCAAGCACCAGCGCTTCAAGCTCCGCATCGGGCAATATCTGCACACCGATATTGTTGTCATCGCCAAGATACGGCTTGCTCATCCATGCGGTGCGACCGCCTGCAGAGCCATCAAGGAAAATCTTGACGGCACCCACTGTCAGCATGTCGTCGCCAACGCCCGAGACGAGACCAGCCTCATAACACTTATCGACAATCGAAGTGCCTGGATCGCCCAAAAGCACCAGCCAGGTGCGAACCGGCAAGCGCTTTTGGAGCTTTGCAAGATTGTAGGCGCGGATTTCATCAAAGCCTGCAACATGCCCGACCGCTGCATCCATGACACTGGTAATGCCATAGGACAGCAACAGATTGCCTGCCGATTCAATCGCTTCGATCATTTCTTCCGTGGTTGCCGTCGGGATAGCCTGACGCACAACGCCTTGTGCATTTTCGGCAACCATGCCGGTCAGTACACCGTTTTGTTGTTCGATCAAACCGCCATCCGGCACCGGCGACTTTTCGTCGATCCCGGCGAGCTCAAAAGCTTTAGAATTGAAAATCGAAACGTGACCGCAGGCCCTCACCAGCATAACCGGATGATCTGGAGCAGCCGCATCAAGCTCGGACTTATGCGGATGGCGACCAATATCGAGTTTGGTTTGATCGTAGCCGCGCGCTTTGATCCATGTACCGGCAGGCACTAAAGCCGCTTGTTGGCGTATTGCGTCAAGCAGTTTTTCCAATGTGGGCGCCGCTTGCGGCGTCGCATCAATCCAGTTGAGCGTCAGCCCAACGGATATGAGATGAAGATGCGCATCATTTAAGCCGGGAGTGGCAAACTGCCCTTCAAGATTAATCAGCCGCGTGTTTTCACCTTTGAACGACCAAATCTGGTCCTTCGTGCCTGCTGCAAGAACCTTGCCCTGCCAGATAGCCAGAGCGTCAACTATGTCCTCTTCATATCCACACCAGATAGTACCGTTATAAAGTATCGTATCGGCACGCAATTCGGGCACTGCTGACATTTGGCGATCTCCTCCTGAAAACGTACTGATCATATCGGCACGTCTTATTTTTCTTGTTTTGGCACATAAAAAGAAAACTATTTCACATTCTCAGGTTATGCGCCAAATCCCTACTTTATGGAGGATGATCAGAGTCCCGCTAATCTATCAACTGATTAAGCTGCGGAACCCTTAAAATTTATGAGCCAACTTATCCAAAAAGCGGTTAGGCTACAGAAAGATGGTTATCGACAAACGAGCGTGCGTGCCGCGCCAGTTCAAACCCATCGGACCATGTATCGCGCCAAATGGCGAGATCGTTTGATAAGCCTTCCGCAATCACTGCGGACGAGAAGGACTCGAATGTTATCGGTCCTTTATACCCAATATCAACCAGCGCGTGGAAAAAGCCCGTGAAATCAATATGGCCTGAACCAAGATAGCCGCGATGGTTTTCGCCAATGTGGATATAGCCCAACCGATCACCGACCTCATGCAACGGACGGATCAGATTGTCCTCCTCGATATTCATATGGTACGTATCAAGATGAATAGCCGTGTTATCGGCACCAATATCATCAGCCAATGACAATGCCTGCCGCGCCGTATTGATGAGGTGTGTTTCGTAACGGTTGCAGACTTCCAGACCCAGCGTAATGCCAAGCTTGCTGGCTTCATTGGCCAGATCCTTGATAACCGCAACGGCATTCTCACGCCCTTTGGCGCTGGCCGGTTTGCCATATTTGCCCAATGCACTGTAAAGCGCGCCAGTGAGCAGCTTTCCGCCAAGCCCATGAGTTGCAATCAGCGACTGATGCAGGAGTTCTGCACCTTTGCGCACAACGGCGGTGTCATCGCTTGAAACATCGGCATCAAAAGCCAGTCCACGCGAACAGACAATCGAAAGATCAGAAGCACTTAAAACAGAGCGTGCATGTTCAACATCGAGATTATCGAGATCATGCAGCGAAAGCTCAAGCAGATCATAGCCGGCTTCCACACTGCGCTTTGCAGCAAGCTCAATTGAAGCTTTGGACGTGTCGCCGGTCCAGACCAGTGCATGAACGCCGATCAGATTGTCATAGTTATTCATTATGCGTTCTCCCTCGCACACGTTTCCACATCGACCCAACCGTTTGCGGCCTGATTGGAGCGGATGCAGGCATCAATAAAATAAAGACCATTCAGGCCATCTTCGATTGTCGGATAGGCGATCTTGCGCGGATCGCTCACGCGTTGCTGATGACAGCGAATGGCAGTGGCTGCGGATTTATAAATATTCCCAAAGGCTTCAAGAAAACCTTCCGGATGACCGGGTGGAACACGTGCGGAATGCGTATTACCATAGGTCGCACCAGTGCCTGCGCGTGTGAGAACACTGCGCGGTTGGCCAGCTTTACAATACCAGAGCCGGTTCGGGTCTTCTTGCGACCATTCAAGCGAGCCTTTGGTGCCAAAGATACGGCAGTTCAGCCGGTTTTCATTGCCGATAGCAACCTGACTGATCCAGAATTGCCCTTTGGCACCATTATCATAACGCAGCAGGATCGAGGCATTATCATCGACCCTACGCCCCTTGATAAAGGACGTGAGATCAGCGCAAAGCTGACCGGGTGTCAGCCCCGTCACATAGGATGCAAGATTATAGGCATGGGTCCCAATATCTCCGATTGAACCACCCGCGCCGGCCTTTGACGGATCAGTGCGCCATTCGGCAGCTTTTGAGCCATGCAGTTCGACAGGTTCGCTCAGCCAGTCCTGCACATATTCGCAATTGACGAACCGTATCTCGCCCAATTCACCGGAAAGCACCATGTCCCGCATCTGCCGAACCATGGCATTGCCGGTATAGTTATGCGTCAGGAAGAACAATCCCGGCGCGTTTCGGACAATATCGACAAGCGCGACAGCATCTTCCAAGGTGGACGTCACCGGCTTGTCGCAGATGACGTGAAAGCCGCCCTGCAAACAGGTTTTGACTGCTTCAAAATGCAGATGATTTGGCGTCACGATTGCCACGACTTCTGCACCGTCAGGTCGGTTTTTCTCGCCTTTGATCAGATCTTCCACCGTGTCATAAACACGGTCTTGGGCAACGCCCAATGAAGCTGCGGACTTCAAATTGCGTTCAGGATAGGAACTGAAATCACCCGCGACCAGTTCAAACTCATTATCGAGACGTGCAGCTATGCGGTGGACATTGCCGATAAGAGCACCTTCGCCACCACCAATCATCGCCAATCGAATTTTTTGCATAGTTTCCTCCCGGTCAAACTGTTTGGGATTTAGAGCTGTTGCATGAAACAACGGATTCCCGAACACGCATCTCCGTCATATGTGTAACATGTGAAAGTGATCGATCCGGCTCGCCAATTCTCTGCATAAGAAGCTGCCATGCGCTATCGACCATCGCATAAATCGGCTGAGCAACCGTGCTGATGGTCGGTGTTAAAACCGTCATCCAGTCGGAATCGTCAAAACCCAGCAAAGACAGATCACGTGGGATTTCCAGCCCTGCCTGTCTTGCCGCCTTAATCGCCCCAAGCGTGACGATATAGGCAGATGCAAACAAGGCCGTCGGCGGCTTTTGGTTGAAAACCTGATGCTGTAAGGAATGTCGGCATTCCTCTATCGTCACACCTGCATAAATGACCCGGACGTGATCCGAAAGACCAGCTTCCGCCATGGCACGTTGATAGCCTTCAACGCGCTGTTTCATATGAACCAGACTATCACGCGTTGCGACAAAGGTGATGTCGCGATGTCCCATTTCAACGAGATGGGACGTACCGGCATGGGTTGCCGCGATATTATCAATGGCAACCGTATCAAAATCGGGAAGTTCTGCACCACGATCCACAAGGACAGTGGGAACGGAGCGGATAAGCGAACCACCGCTTGATGAAATTTCTTCGTCGCTGAGGAAAACAATCATGCCGTCCACCTGCCTTGCAATCAAGGTATTAATCAGATCAGCCTGCGTTGCCAGAAGCTCGTTGCTGTTCATCAGCAACAGCTGCATTCCATCCTGCATTGCCACCGTGCCAGCACGCTGCACAAATTCCGAGAAGAACGGATTGGTAATATCGGGCACGATAATCCCAATGGAATTGGTGCGTCCCTGCCGCAGACTGGAAGCCACAAAATTCGGCTTATAGTTCATCTCCTCTACGGCTGCGAGAACCGTTTTTCTGAGATTTTGATGCACGAACTTTCGTCCGGTCAGCACATTGGAAACAGTGCTTGGGGCAACACCGGCATGCTTTGCCACATCCTGAATAGTGACCGGTTTCGTGTTATCTGGGGGGGACTGTCGAGTCATGATGGCAGGCAAACGCTCCTGTTCACTTTTTGGTAGCAATCAATCGATCAAGCGTAACCGCTACAATGATGAGACCGCCCATGACAACCAATTGATAGAACGTTGGAACCCGCATCAGATTAAGACCATTGCTGATCGTACCAATGATAAGACCACCAATCACCACGGATGGAATACGGCCCTTGCCGCCAAAGAAGCTGGTTCCACCGATGATGGCCGATGCAATCGCGAAGGTTTCAAAGCCGGTGCCTGCGGCGGGTTCTGCTGCCCCCAGACGTGCCGTACTCAACACGCCTGCTAGTCCCGCACAAAGGCCTGAAATCATGAATACAATCAGCGTGTGGCGCTTGACATTGATGCCAGAGAAAAACGCCGCTTCACGATTGCCACCGATTGCATAAATGTTTCGGCCAAGTCGCGTCTGTTGCGTGAGATACCACAGAACTGCGGCCATACCGAAAGCCACAATCACCGGAACTGGAACCCAGAAAATCGTTCCCGCAAAAGTCTCTGTGAAACTATAGGGAAAGCCAAAGACAGGGCTCGCACCGGAAATAATCAGCGTAATGCCGCGGAAAATGGCATTCGTGCCCAAAGTGATAATGAAGGGATGAAGGCCGGTAAAATTGACCAAAAGGCCGTTGAAGGCACCAAGTGCCAGCCCGACACCAGCGCCGCCAATGAGTGCCGCACTATAAGGATCAAAGCCTGCAAGCAACAGTTTGCCGGTCACAATACCGGCAAGCGCCAGAATGGAGCCAACGGAAAGATCGATACCCGCAATCAGGATTGGGAAGAACTCACCCAATGCCAAAAGTATGGTAATCGAGCTTTGCAGCATAATCTGAACAAGGTTCTGACGACGCAAGAAATATTCAGGTGAAAGGACACTGAACAGAACGAGAATGACGACTAGAATGCACAAAGTGCCGTATCTGTCCCAGTTTTCCTGAAACTTTTTCATGCTGCTGCTCCACCAATCGCGTGGCTTAAAAGTGTTTCTTCGGTTGCGCTGTGTCCGTCGACGATTGTGGCAATGCCGCCATCGCGATAGACCGCAATACGGTCACAGACACCGAGCACCTCCGCGAGTTCTGACGAAACGACGATGATCGCTTTGCCCTGCAAAGCCAGTTGTCGGATAATGGCGTAGATTTCAGCTTTAGCACCCACATCGATACCGCGTGTCGGCTCGTCAAAGATGATGAGATCGGGCTCGGTCGCCATCCATTTGGCAACAATCACCTTTTGCTGGTTGCCGCCGGAAAGTTCCGTCACCATCTGATCAACGGAAGAGCTTTTGACCGCCAGCTTCTTGCGTTCGATTTCAGCAAGTCTGCGATCATCGCGTCTGTTGACCACCGCACCCATTCCGCCCAGCGGCGCATCCTTCACACGCTTGGAAATGATGATATTTTCCAAAATAGTGAAATTCTGAAAGAATCCGGTTTTCCTGCGGTTTTCAGTGATGAGGGCCATCCCGTTCTTCAAAGCCTGGGACGGCGAACTGGGCGTAATATCACGGCCATTCAGTTCGATTTTGCCAGATGAGCGCTTGTCCGCACCAAAAAGACATTCCATCAATTCCGTACGGCCCGAACCAATAAGCCCCGCAAAACCGAATACCTCGCCATCACGCACCTCAAAACTCACATCGCGCACGCGATCATTGGTGGCGGAGCTGACATTGCTGACTTTGAGCACCACCGGCGATAAATCATCAAGCGCCGGATTCGTATAATTGTGAATGAGCGCACGACCCACCATCATCTGCACCAACTCATCATTGGTGTAATCCCCAATCATGCCGGTGCCGTTGGAACTGCCGTCTTTGAGTACCGTAAAGCGGTCGCCAATCTGGCGCACTTCGTCGAACTTGTGCGAAATGAACAAGATTGCCATTCCCTCTTGCCGAAGCTGGTTCACCAGTTGCAGAAGGCTTTCAATCTCGACGCGCGTCAGCGACGACGTCGGCTCATCCATCACCAGAACTTTGACATTCCCCATCAGCGCTTTAGCGATTTCAAGAATTTGCTTATGTGCAATCGGTAGATCCCCTGCCCGCCGATCAAGATTGATATTGATCTTGAGCTTGGCAAGAATGGACTTCGCGCGTTCACGCATCTGCGCCCAGTCGATCTTGGTCAAAAGCAGCGTTCGCTTGACCGGCAGATTGCCGACGAACAAATTTTCGAGCGCGGAAAGCTCATCAATAATGCTGAGTTCCTGATAGATAATCGAAATGCCGGCCTGTGCCGCCTGACCAGGCGTGAGGCGCGTATGCGTTTCATCACCGATGGTGATGTCACCGCTTGTCGGCGCAAAAATACCCGACAGAACTTTCATCAGGGTGGATTTGCCCGCACCATTTTCACCGAGAAGCACGTGAACTTCGCCGGCATGAATATCGAGATCGACGCCTTTCAATGCCTGAATGCCGCCAAACGACTTCGCAATGTTGCGCATCTCGATAAGAGGACGTGACAATTCGTGGCCAGAATCCGGCATAAGACTCTCCCGGTTTAGGCTTTGTTGTGAATTTGGGTGCGGTGGTCAAATGATTTACACCGCACCCCGCATTCCTATTCCTTGGTCACAAGCACCGATTCAATATTGACCTGTGGTGCTTCGGCATCCGGTGCAATCAGCTTACCAGATTTAACAGCTTCAACAGCAGCAACCAGCGCATCTGCACCAATTGTAGCAGGATTTTGGGCAACCGTCGCATCAAGACGTCCGGCCTTGACCGATTCACGCGCTTCCGGTGCACCATCGGTGCCAACAACAATCACTTCGCCGGTTTTGCCTGCATTCTGCACGGCCTGAACAACGCCGAGCGCCATTGTATCATTGGCGCAATAGAAGGCTTTGAGATCAGGCGAAGATTGCAGAATATTGGCTGCAACATCGAGCGCCTTCAGACGATCCCAATCCGCAGGCTGACTGGCAACCAGCTTGATATTGGATGCCTTGCTGAAGGCATCAGTGGCACCGGCCTTGCGGTCTTCACCGGATGCAACGCCTGCCTTGCCTTCAATGATCGCAACTTCACCACCATCAGCACCAAGCTTCTCAATGATGAAATTGGCACCATTGGCACCAACGGCCTTGTTATCGGTAGTTATGAAGGCCTGAATATTCGCGCCTGCCTGCTTAAGCGCAGCCAGATCGACCTTCTCGTCGATATTGATCAGCGGAATATTCTTTTTATAGGCTTGGGCCGCGGGCTGAACCAGATTGACCGGAGAAATCGGTGCAAACATGATCGCCTTATAATCGCGGTTCAGCACGTCCTCAAACAATTGAAGCTGTGCCTGCGTGTCGTCTTCGGTGGGTGAGGCAAAAATATCGACTTCGACGTTGAGTTCTTTGGCCTTATCCTCGATCCCCTGCTTCATCGACTGCCAGAACGGGTTGGAAAGGGTTTTCAGAATAACAGCATAATCAGCAGCTTGAACGGCAGATGCGTTGATCAACGCACCGACGGCAAAAACAGCTGACAACAAGAGTGATTTACCGGCTTTCATGTTCATTATCCTCCATAGAACGTGAAAATATTGGTAGGCTTGTTTTATGTTTATGAAATAGATACCGGCTTAGACCGGAGTTTCGCAGCCGTTGCCGGATCGGCCCGGCGGCATAATTGCGGCGGCAAACCTTTCATGATCAGTTCTGCGTCTGCGACGGTCATCGAACCAATTTCATAAAAGGCATCGCGGGTTCCGCCCGTGCGATGTGCCGAAAGCAGAAGTCCGTCGATAGAGCGCACGGGATCATTGGCGGCAACTGGCTCATCGGGAAATACATCGGTTGCAGCCTGAATGTGACCTGATTGAATGGCTTCAAGCATGGCCGGAAAGTCGACGACAGCAGCACGGCTCATCAGCAGAAACTTTGTGCCCTTCTGCATCATCGCAAGTTCACGCGCACCAATCAGCCCCTGATTTTCGCTCGTGACGCTGGCAAAAACCAGAATGAACTGACTTTCCTTCACGACCTCATCAAGCGATGCCGGGATACAGTCAGCCCGCTCGATAATTTCAGTCGGCAGCCATGGATCATAAACCAGTGTCTTGTTGCGAAACGGACGGATCAGATCGCGGAACTGTCGTCCAAGGTCACCAAAGCCGATTATGCCGACCGTTGCGCCCATAAAACGGACGGTATCAACATTGCCCTCAAGACCATATTGTTCTGTGCCTGCACGAACTTCACGGTCGGCAGTGGTAATCCCGCGTGCCAGATCAAGCGCCATAGCAAGGGCAGATTCGGCGACCGGACCAGCAAAAGCAGAGGCGGGCGTAAGCACCCATATGCCGCGCTCAACGCAAGCCTGGTAATCAATGTTGGGCAGAAAATTCGTTTCGACGTTGAAGATGCCCTTGAGCTTTGGTGCGCGATCAAGCCGCTCTTTCGGCATGGCCGTCTGGCCAATCAGAAGAACCGTATCAGGCAAATATTGCTCGATGACATCGTCATCCATCGGCTTGTCTTCGCTGATGACAAGTTCACCAAGCGCCTCAAGCCGAGCCCTCACATCCGGACGCATAATCAAGTCCAGAGTCCGCGGCAACGGATCCACGAGAATTATATTCCTAGTCATAGCTCCTCCCACAAAGCTTGATCAGCTTGGTGGAAAAATCGATTTTCTGCAACAGAAATCTTAAGCAATCGTATAATTTTTGACTTTTCCATTTTCGAAGGCGGGAGTTTTCAGGCTTCGCACCACTACTCGGCTAAGCGCGTCAGAAACGAAACCTTATTCGGACAGGAAACGGAAGACGTAATTCTGCCGTCCTCGGTTAGATGCGCGACGAAAACATGCCCGTCTATTGGATCGCCCAGAACATAGTGGCCTTCTTTAGGCCGGATAAGTCCTTCGGCCAGACGATAATCGTTATCCCGCCAGATAACATCTGCTTCCCATGCCCGGCCCAGACATTTCTGTGCCAGACGCACATCTCCTGCAATCAATGCCTCGCGAACACGAGTGGACGAAAATTCTCGCTGTAGCGGGATAATATCAACACCAATGCCAACACTGCCTGCAAGTTCAACAAGCGATGTGCAATCGCCTTTACGGCCTGCGCCGAAGCGAAAATTTTCACCAACAATTATATGCGAAACATCGAGCTTGCCATGCAGAATATCGATGATAAATGCCTGCGGCGTCAGCGATGCAAATTCCCGGTCAAATGTCGGCTCAAAGATAAAATCAAGCCACAGCGTTGCAGCCGTTCGGTGTTTTTGTTCGGGCAGAGCCAGTCTTTCAATCAGAGTGTCAGGATTAAAGAACTGACGCGGATGCGGCTCAACCGACATGATGGCAACGGGGCGCATTCCGCGTGCAATCTGATGCGCCTTTTTGATCAGGAACTGATGGCCCAAGTGAAAGCCATCAAAATTACCCAACGCAATCACCGCCCCCGCCAGACTGGTATCTGTCCGAATACCAGTCCGTACGATCTCAACAGGTTTAACAACTGCGGGAGATGAAGCAGAAATACGTTCAATAATCATGCTCTCCCCCTGTTGCTATCTCGCGCCACGCACAAAGCTTTCGCCCAATGCCTGCGGCAGGCTGGCTTTTCGGCCTGCGATCAGAAGTACCAGCATCACCATCACAAATGGCAGCATCTGGATGATGTCGGTCGGCACATTGACGCCTGCCACCTGCAAGGCGGTCGCCAGAGAAAGGCTTGCACCAAAGAGCAACGCGCCGCCGAGAACCCATATAGGTCGCCCGCGCGCGAGCATGGCAAGAACAATCGCGATAAAGCCATTGCCGTGACTCATGAAAGGAATAAAAACGCCAGCCACTGCCACCGACATAAATGCACCGCCAAGTCCTGCCAGCGCACCGGTGATCAACACGGCGATGCTTCGTGTGCGAACAACGTCGACACCCGTTGCATCCAATGCCGCTGGCTTATCACCCGCTGCCTGCAATGCCGTGCCCCAATGTGTCATCCGGTAAATCCATGCGAATACGGCAACAAGAACGATTGCCAGATAAACGATTGGATTGTGATTAAACAGGATCGGCCCCAAAATCGGAATTTCCGATAATGGCCAGATCGGCCATTTGGATGCGCCATCCAGACGCGGATAGCTGCGCGAAAACTGTACAAAATGCAAAAGCGCGGTCAGACCCTGAACAGCCAAAGTCAGCGCAATGCCGATGACGATCTGATTGAGGCCCAGCCGTACGCATAGCAAAGCCATGAAGGCTGCAACAAAAGCACCGGCCGCTGCACCGCCAACAAAGCCCAGCCCCATATTGCCCGTGCTCCACGCGGTCAGAAACCCCGCATAAGCACCAGCCAGGATCATGCCTTCAAGTCCGATATTGAGAACGCCTGCTTTCTCGGAAAGCTGCTCTCCCAATCCTGCAAGCAACAAGGGCGTTCCAGCAGCGATTGCCCCAAGAAACAAAGTGATGATGAAACTTTCTGTAAAAAGTGACATTTTTTATTCCTCAGAACTTCGCACGATATTGACGATGCTTGTCGATATATTCAGCCAGTGCCAGTGTGATCAGCAGGAGTGCCACAATGACCAGCGAGAAGAAGCTCGGCACACCAAGGCGACGAGCGGCACTCTCACCGCCGATTGTGAGTGCTGAAAACAAAAACACATAAGCGATTGAGCCAAACCCGTTTAAACGGGCGAGGAAAACCAGCGGCACGACCGTAAGACTGTAAGCGGGGTTCCAATCGGCACGCACATTGCCCTGTGTTCCAAGAATATCCACTGCACCGGAAAGACCGGCAAGACCGGCAGAAATTGCAAACACCGCGATAGTTAGTTTTGGAACCGAAAGTCCGGCATGAACCGCCGCACGAGGATTAGCACCCACCAGACGCAGTTTCATGCCAAACGACGTGCGCGTCATCATCAGATGCATGGCAATGATAACGACCAGTCCGATGATAAGGCCCGACGAAATCGTTGTATCGAACAGCTTCGGCAATCGCGCATCAACAGGCAACGTACGGGTCTGGGGCGTGGTGGTTGCAGGGTCCAGAAATGCGAGCTTCACAAGCACATTGGCGAGCGAAACGCCCAGGAAACTCATCATCAGCGTTGTGATGATTTCATTGATACCGTGCCAAGCTTTCAGCATTGCAGGCAGCAGCCCCCAAAGCGCGCCAATAATCAGGCCTATCACCAAACCAATGGCAAGGTTAAGCCAGATCGGCAAACCAGCCTGATGCATCAAGGGCGTGGTGGCAGCAACAATCACCGCAGCAAGCAAAAACTGCCCATCGCCGCCGAGATTCCAGATGCCAGCGCGAAAAGCCACGATCAGGCTGGCTGCGATAAGCAGAAACGGTCCCATGCGGGTGAGTGTTGCGGACAACCCTGATGGCGACAATATTGCGCGTTCCACGACGTAGCCATAATAGTTCAGCGGATTGACGCCCATTGCGAGAAGGATCAAGCCTCCCAGTACCAGTGCCGCGACCAGTGGCCCGACGCTGACGGCGAATATTTTGCTCCAAGCCGAAAAAGGGGATCTCATTGTGGCACTCGCCACTCCAGCCGTGCTGGCTTGTTGATCACTCATTCTTCTTCTCCGGCACTCATCAGGCGACCGATTGCATCGCGCGCGCCCGAACCATTTTGAACGGTACCAACTATTCTGCCCTGGTCGATGACAGCGATCCTGTCAGCAAGCTCCAGAAGCTCATCGAGATCGGTTGAGATCAGTAAGACCGCCTTACCAGCATCAGCCGCATCACGAATACGCTGCCGGGTGGCGCGAATATTTTTCACATCAAGCCCATAGGTAGGCTTTGCAAAAATCACAGCTTCTGATGCCCCCGTGAGCTCGCGTGCCAGCAGAACCTTCTGTATATTGCCACCCGAAAGGGTTCCAACCGGGGTCTGAACATCCGGTGTGCGAATATCAAAATTTCGAACATGCTCTTGCGCCTGCGAGCGAATGGATTTCGGCTTTTCGAGACCATTGCGCCAGAAAGGCGATGAGCCAATATCTTTGAGCAGAAAATTAGTTGCGACGGCAAAAGCTCCTACGGTTCCTTCACCCAGCCGATCGTCTGTGACATATCGCAAACCGGCAATACGGCGCTCACCGACGGAGCAATGCGCAATCTCGGCACCATGCAGTTTTACACTTCCCGAAGAAGGAGACTGTCCTGCCAATGCTTCCGCCAGTTCTTTCTGGCCGTTGCCATCAATACCGGCAATGCCCAGCACTTCCTTCGATTTAAGGACGATTGAAACATCGCGAACAGGAATTCGACCTGCATTGGAATTGAGTTTCGACACTTCCAGAACGACTGGTCCCAGCTCACGATTGCCAAGAAATGCGCTTGCATCTTCACCGGTTGCCGACTGTCCAAACATAAGCCGAATAATATTGGCCGTGTTTTCCTCGTCGCTATTGGCATGAAGTTCATCAGGCGCGATGGCCCCAGCATTTTTGCCAAGCCGCAAAACAGAAATCCGGTCCCCACAGGCAAGGGCTTCATTCAGCTTATGCGTGATAAAGATGACCGCAAGCCCTTCCGCAACCAGACGCCGCATCAATTCCCCAAGCGAAACAGCTTCGTTTGGGGTGAGCATTGCAGTCGCTTCATCAAGGATGAGGCAACGACTACCGCGCATCAACGCGCGCAATATTTCGACCTGTTGGCGTTCACCAAGCGAAAGGGTGGAAACCAGTGCAAACGGATCAACCCGCAAACCAACCCGGCTTGCAGTTTCATTGATGCGTTTTGCGAGACCTCTGCGGTCAGGCTTGCGCCACCAGACGCCGCCCAGCGTAAAATTATCAACAACCGTCAAATTTGGCACCAGCATGGAATGCTGGAAAACGGTTCCAATGCCCAATGTCAAAGCATGGCGCGGCGATGTCACGCTAACCTTCGAGCCGTCAATTTCAATCCATCCGTCATCGGGCTGTTGCAGTCCCGAAAGCATCCCAACGAGTGTGGATTTGCCAGCGCCATTCTCGCCAAGAAGCACATGGACTTCGCCGGGCCAGATATCCGTGCTGACATTGTTATTGGCAATCACACCGGGAAAACGCTTGGTTATGCCACGCAGACCGAGAAAAGGCTTGGTCGTGGAATTTGATGAAAAGGCTACTTTTTCAGTTGTCGCCTGCATCTTACTATCCTTCATGCAAATCCGTCTCGTCGCATTGTGATAGATCGCTACAAAGTGCGATCCATCACAATCTACCTGGAACCATTCACATTGATATGCGATCACCTAAAGCGGTGGCACAATCGAAAGCGACGAGACGGGTTCGAGCGGTTCCAGTTAAAACGGAGCCATTGGAACCGCTCTAACTTGTTATTGACGCATTATCCTACGCAAAACCGTTTCGCACTTTTGCTGGAAATACTGTGAGCAGGCTAACTCACTTGGCTGCGACAGTCTTCACCAGCTCATGAACGCTGGCCGCATCAAACTTCGGCTCAACCTTGATCGCACCGGAAACAATCTCGGCCTGAAGGTCCTCGATCGCTTTCCAGACATCATCCGGTATGTTCTTCGTCTTCAACAGTCGAAGGCTGCCGTCGCTGAGCTTGATGTTATAGTTCTGATCACCGTATTTTCCGTCTTTCACATCCTTGATCATCGCGGAATAAACAGGCGTCAGATCCCAGATGACAGACGACAGCAGATGCCCCTTATCGATGGATGTTTTATCGCCTATAACATCAATGAAATACGCTTTCCCGCCATCAGTCGCTGGTGTGGTTTCAACCGCCTGCAACATGCCGAAGCTCGAACCGTTGCCCTGTCCGAAAATAATATCAGCACCCGACGCAATAACCGTTTCGGTCACACGCTTTCCGCCCGCAGCATCCGCATAAGCAGCAGGTCCGATCACCGCATAACGCACATCAACTTCTGGGTTCTCCGCCTTCACGCCCTGTGCAAAAGCAACCGACATATTGTTCCACGATGGCGGCTCACCCGAAACGACAATACCCACAACCTTAGTGCGGCTCATTTTGGCAGCAAGGCGGCCTGCGAGATAAGCACCATCACTACCCGCAGCCGTGTAATCGGCAACTTTGCCAGGAGACAACTTGTCAGGGCTATCGACAATAGCGACAGGAACTTTCATTTCTTCGCCGATTTCTGGCGCAGAGGTATTATAACCGGAAGCGTGCGCAATCAGCAGACCGGCACCATCTTCAGCGAGTTCGCGCAATGTTGGGCGCACATCGCCATAGCCAAGGTTTTCGGCAACGATAACCTTGACTCCAGCAGCCTCTCCCGCGGCCTTTGCAGCATCGACACCCTGCTGATTCCAACCCATGTCGGTTCCCATTTCAGGTGCCAGAATGGCGATGGATTCAATGTCTGCCGCCAAAGCAGTGCTGGCCATCATGCCACTTAGGGCAAATGCAATGACAGCACTACTAATTGTTCTTTTTTTCATTTTATTGTTCCCTCTTATAGATTTTTGTTGACTATTTACTCAGTCCCGGATGATTTTTGAAGTAGAAACCGGGAGCAATGTTTCAAAATGCAAATTCACATCGCCTTTCTTGCTACAGCATTTCTTGGTCTTAACACTGCATCAGCGTCTGTTAACAACCAATCATTTGACATCACGATTGAGAACAGCGGCAAGACGCCGTTGGTCTGCTCTGCTTCAATTGCGCATTGGTTTTCTGCCGATCTTGGCGAGGTCACTCCCGGTGCAAGCCGTTCCTTCAGCTTTGGCGTCGATGTAAAATCGGGCAAAGTCTTCCAATTAAATTCGGTTGGCGACGAGATGGCAGTGCAGCGGGTCTGGTGTGGGCATAAAGGCAATGATTGGGCCACGCGTGCAGAAATTCCAATGGAACGCCGCGCCGGAGTAAGTCCAAAACCTGTCCGCCTGCGCTGTGCAGCAGATGTAAAGACAACCCGATGCGCTGCAAAATAGCAGCGTTCAATCAAGCTGATTTTAAATCCCTTACAGCCTTGCATCTGACGCCTCCGTTCGGAAGGGTCGCTCTATGAGGAAGATCACCGAGAGATCTGCGGCTCATAAAACCATAACCCCGATTGACAGTGCGAGAATACGATAGCATGATCATACCGTAATACAATAATGAAAAATCAACTGTTGGAAAATTTCGGAAAAATCTTTTATCCTACTGGATAATAAGGGAAAAATCTAAAATAGTCCCAGTTAGCGTTCGCGAGAGAGTTAAAATGCGCACAGCAATTGTCACTGGAGCCAGTCGTGGATTGGGTAGAGCCTTCGCCCTCGCACTGGCAAAAGACGGATTCGCGCTAAGCCTTTGTGCCCGCGATGCAGACGCACTCAAAGAGACTGCCGAGCTTGCTCGCGCAGCAGGCTCACCACAAGTTATCATCATTGCAGCCGATTTGTCGCAAGTTGGCGCAGCCGAAAAAGTCATCTCCGAGACGCTTGCCGCGACCGGACAGATTGATGCGCTCATCAATAATGCTGGCGCAACCAAACGCGGTGATTTTTTATCACTGACAGACGAGGACTTTCAGGAGGGTTTTGCGCTCAAATTCCATGCAACAGTGCGCTTCTGCAGAGCAGCCTGGCAGTCTTTGACGGACAGCAAAGGCGTAATCGTCAATATATCGGGTGTCGGCGCGCATACACCTGAACCAGATTTTACAATTGGCGGCTCGGTCAATTCCGCGCTCATCAATTTTACAAAGGCTATTTCCAAACGCGCTCAAGGCACAGGCATGCGGATCAACACGCTCTGCCCCGGCCATATCCTAACCGACCGCTTGAACCGTCGCATCGAAGTGCTTGCGAAAGAGCGTAATATTTCCATTGAAGCGGCGCGTGAGGAAATCCGTGAAGCACAGGGCATACAACGCTATGGTGAGGCTGAAGAAGTGGCCGACGTTGTCCGCTTTTTATGCAGTCCTGCCGCAGCTTACGTGCATGGTACGGTCATCAATGTCGATGGTGGCGCAACGCCGGGAATATAATTCAAACATAAACGCCGGGGACAAATCCCCGGCATCAAAATTAAGCGTCCGCTTCTTCGGCCAACCGCTCGCGCAGGATGGCGATGGCGACCTTGCCTGCATTCATGACGTGATGGGCGGCTGCCTTGCGCGCTTCCTTGCCACGTCTGGCGGCTAGGTGTCCGACAACTTCTTCAAGTTCAGCAAGGCTTTCACGCGTACGCCCCGGCGCGCCCAACGACGTCGCACGCAAGACCATGACGCGCGCATTCAGCGAAGAAAGCGTATGGCCAAGCGCTTCGTTATGTGCACCAAAAATCAGGCAATCATAAAACGCATTCTTGGCTTGCAGGCGCTCGAGCGGATCGGTGACTTTGTCGCCTTGCTTTAGCACTTCAAAAGCGGCTTTAAGCGCGTCAATATCTTCGTCAGTTGCATTGCGGGCAAACAATTCGCATGCCAGCCCTTCAAGCTCAATACGGACCTGATAGATGCCTTCCGCCTGCTCCGGCTTCAGACGTGCCACAATCGGTCCACGATGCGGCACAACCTCAACCAGACCTTCACTTTCAAGCTGCCGAAGTGCCTCGCGCACAGCCGTACGGCTGACACCGGTCATCTCGCACAAGTCACGTTCCGTGATACGCTGTCCCGCGGTAAAATACCCAACCGCAATCGAATTACGGATACTCTCCGTCACGCTATGACGCACGGGAGCGGCAGCTTTTACCACTTTAAAATCAATCGGCGGAGTTCGTCCGTTCATAGATACAGCCATAAATTTGTACCCCGTCGGTTTATGGGGATCGGTATTACCGTATTACTATACGCTAATTGCTTGTTTTGAAAGCACCAGATTACCGCCCTGCCTGTTTTAGGTGCAAAACCTTAGTCTTATGCCGCATCTATAATCGACATCGTGGCGGCAACGCCTGCACCAATATCGATCCCCTTGATACCCGCAGCCTGCAATCCACCAGCAATCGCTGCAACGGATATAAGCGAATAAGTCGGGCGTGCTGTTGGTCCCATATGCCCGATCCGCGTGAGCTTACCCAGCGTCACGCCGCGACCTGACGAAAAGACTACGCCGTAACGCTCGCGAATGGACGCACGCAATTTTGCTTCATCTATTCCATCGGGAATAGCTACGGCGGTACAGGTCGCAGATGCAATTTCTTCGCGTGCCGCCCAGAGTTTTAGACCTGCGGCCTGCACACCTGCGCGACAGGCTTTTGCCGTCAGCGCATGACGTGCCCAAACAGCCTGCTCACCTTCTTCGAGATAAATATCAAGCGCTGCATCCAGCGCATTGATTTCGGAAACCGATGGCGTGAAAGGAAACGGCCGATCAGCCCTATGCGCCTCTTTCCAGTCAACAATCGAGAGGATGGAAGCCTTTGGCGCGTCCGGATTTGCTGTCATTTTTTCCCACGCGGCTTCGCTCACATGCAAAAGCGTCAATCCGGGCGGGCAACCCAGACATTTATTCGGGCCGGTCACAAAAATATCGGCACAAGAAGTTTCGGGCAACACATCCATTCCGCCGAAAGCCGAAACAGAATCCACAATGAACAGCTTTCCCGCGTCCCTCACGACGGCACCAATTTCAGCCACCGGATTAACCGTACCGGACGGCGTATCGTGATGGCAGATCGAGACAACTGCAATGTCAGGACGCTTTTTTAGAAAGTCAGCAACCGCTTGAGCCGTGAGCACTTCATTATAAGGCACTGCAAGTTCAACAACGTCCTTTGCATAGCGTGCAGCCCAAGAACCAAAGCCTTTGCCGTAGACGCCAGATACCAGATTAAGGACGACATCATTTTTGGTAATCAGCGAGGCTGCGGCAGCTTCTAATCCTAAAACAGGTTCGCCCTGAAGAATGACAGGCGGTGTAGAGGTGTGAAACACGTGCTGCACCTTGGCATTGACCGATTCATAAAACGCAAGAAATGCCGGATCATAATCATAAAGCACAGGTCGCGACAGCGCGCGCAGCACGGACGGATAAGCATCGACCGGTCCTGTGGTCAAAGTGAATATTGGATCGGCAATTTTCCCGTGGCTCATAGCACTCTCCCTTAGCTATTCCTATTATCTCGCGTCATAGCGAGAAAAGCAGTTCCATCCACCGCATCTTCAATCGTCTCAAGCGAAGCGATCAGCGCATCACTTTTGAGTTCAATACTGCGCCATCTAACCTGCGCGCGAAACTTCGTCGCCAGATCGGCATCGGTCATCGGATAAATCAATCCGCCTTTGGCAGCATCTACCCTTCGCAACAGCCTGCGCCCATCCTGAAGGGTCAGACAAACTTCAGCAGCTTCGAATGTAAAGGAATGATCATCTAAAAATGACAGCTTGCTACCCAGTGCCCTGATATGCGGATCAATAACAGCCTGATCGGAGAAAGCTTCCCTATCTGCCCTGCCCCATAGCAGACTGACCGCCACGGCGTGCTGCGCACTGACTTGCGATAATCTGCCAGTGGCAACATCAGGCCGATCCGTACGTTGGCGTAAAAGCGGATGTCCAGTGAGAGTTATGGATGCAATATCGTCCGCAACGAAACTCGCTTCAGCCTGAAGTGCAAGGCAGGCTTCAATGACCGGGTTCAGCACCACGCCGCATGGGTAAGGCTTGAACGTATTTTTCAGTATCTCCCAACGCTCACCCAACCCTTCAGTCAGTGCCGAAACGTCGGGGGCCTCGGCGTGAAGCGCAAGGAAACCACGCGAACCCTCAATCGGCGCTTGCGGTCCGGTATAGCCATTGGCTGCAAGCAGCGCAGACATCAATCCGGCGCGTGCAGCCTGCCCCACGGATAGGCTTTTCGACATTGTACCCAATGTTTCAACGGAGCCGGAGGCTTGCGCCAGCGCGTGTCCCAGCGCGTCCACAAGCTGCGAAGGCGTAAGCTTCAAAAGTCTGCCTGCTGCGAGCGCTGCTCCAAATGTTCCGCAGGTCGAAGTAATATGCCAGCCACGCGCATAATGCACCGGATGCAGAGCGTTACCCAGTCGGCAAGTGATTTCTGCACCCAGAACAAAAGCTTCGATCAGCGCCTGCCCCGACACGGGGCGGCCTTCCAGAACCATTGTCTCAGCCAGCGCCAGAACAGCCGGTGCGACAGGGGCCGAAGGATGAATAACTGTCGGTACATGCGTGTCATCATAATCAAAGATATTGGCCGACGCCGCATTGATATAAGCAGCCCAGAGCATGTCGGCACGTTCAGAACGGCCAATGATCGTCGTAGTTGCAGGACCGGAAAAAGCTGGCAACATTGCCACCAGTTTTTCAATTGTAGCCTCATTCGAGCCGCCTATCGCCGTGCCGACCATATTGAGCAAGGAGCGACGCCCGGCGGCACGCACCGCTTCGGGCAGTTGCGGCGACGCATGCACAAATTCAGCAATGAATGTGCTCAAACCCGCCATGTCAGACGCCAGCAGCTTTGCCACGCACTTCCGTCTCCGCCCATTGTTCCAGAGGCCGGATAATTGCGGTCATATCCGCATCCGGTCCAAGTTCGGCCTTGGTAATCGAAAAGAGCATGCGAACGGCGTTACCGACCATCATCGGAACGCCAAGACGCTCGGCCTCCTCAAGGCAAAGCCGAATATCCTTGAGTGACAACGAAATCGCAAAACCAAAATCAAAGCCACGCGGCAAGACAAAACGCGGAATCTTGTCGAAACTGGCCGATGTGCGACCTGATCCGGCATTGAGCACTTCAATCATCACATCTGCATCAAGGCCTGCTTTGGCACCCATGACCATTGCTTCCGATGTGATTGCGAGGGCTGCCGCCGAGCAGATATTATTGATTAGCTTCATCACCTGTGCCTTGCCCGGCTCTTCCGCAACGCGGATCACTTTTCCAAGCGTCAGAAGCATCGGCTCGACAATGGCAAAATCCACAGATGGACCAGCGGCCATCAAAGCCAGTGTCCCCTTTTTAGCACCTGCAACACCGCCCGATACGGGACTATCGATCAAGGAAACGCTGGCAGCAGACAATATCTCCGCCAGATCCATCTCAGCTTTTGGTCCGGTCGTCGACAGATCGACAACGCGTTTCACAACACCGGGATTTGCAGCAATACTTCGCCCGACAGCCAGCACCACATCAGGCGTTGGCAATGAAAGGAAAATGGTTTCAACCCGGGTTGCCAGTTCATCAAGGCTAGAGGCTTCCTCAGCACCCGCTGAGGTCAGCGCCGCAACCGCTGCTTGGGCCCGATCATTAACGACAAGCTTATAGCCCGCGCCGATCATGCGTTCCGCCATCGGACGCCCCATATTGCCAAGGCCCACAAAACCGACTTCGCTCATTCCACTCTCCTGTTATCGTGGCCCCGCTTTCAAGCGAAGGACCAGCCATTATCTACCGGGATAGCCGCACCATTGATGCCTTCGCTGGCAGCGCCGCAAAGGAACAGCGCGAGCGCCGTCACCGTCTCCACTGGAATAAATTTGCCACCCGGCTGACGGGAGGAAAGGAAAAGCTGCGTTGCCTCATCAAAGCTTAAGCCGTTTTCAGTGGCCAGCGTTTCAATGCGGCCAAGCGCTGAATCTGTCGCCATCAGTCCCGGACAAATCGCATTACAGGTAATCGATGTGGCAGCAAGCTCCAGCGCCACCGTGCGTGTCAGCCCGATCATCGCATGTTTGGTGGTAACGTAATCCACCCGTCCCGCAAGCGCGATCAAACTATAGACAGAAGCCATATTGATGATCCGCCCCCAGCCCCGCGCCTGCATTTGCGGCAGACATGCACGGATCAGCCGGAACGGCGCGGACAGATTGACCTCCATCGCGCGATCCCAATCCAAATCGGCAAGCGATTGCACCGGGGACATTTTGCGAATGACAGCATTGTTTATGAGAATATCGACCGAACCAAGATGCTCTCTTGCATGAGCAACAAGCCGATCAGAAGCGCCTTCTTTGGATAAATCAGTTTCAAGCGAACCGACAGGCTGACCTGTTTCTTCAGCCAAAACCAGTGCAGCATCGCGCACATCAGAACGAATATCGCTCAGAAACACCCGATCACCAGCTTTTGCAAAGACCCGCGCAAGTTCCAACCCCAATCCAAGTGCTGAACCTGTGATTAGAACGCCGCGTCCCCCGCCATTGCTCATCGCGCAAGCTCCTGCCAGCTTAACATCGGCGCAACATCCAGCCTTGCCACGATGCCTTCCAATGCTGGTGACAAGGCAGGATAGGCTCGCATGACTGCTGGATCATGTCCCGGCACGATATGATCAAGGCTTGGCGCAAGCTCAATCAATCGCGCATAGCCCCGGATCAGCGCAGCTTCATCAAACAACACTGGAAATGGATTTTCCCGCTCCATATTGGCATAAAAATGCGTGGCATCAGATGCGATAACCACCCAGCCACGCGCAGTATAAGCGCGAACGACCTGCAAGCCTGCGCTGTGGCCCGGCACGGAATGCAGCCATAAGCCGGGTACCAATTCTTTGTCGCCGCGATAAAACTCAATTCTACCGGCATAAAGATTGCGGATATAAGCTACGATGTTTTCTACATCGAAGGGCGCACGCGCCTTTGTATCGCACATACAAGGCCCGGTCGCATGGCCTGCTTCATCGACCTGAAGATGAAAATGCGCTGCCGGAAACTCTCCGAGCGTGCCTGCATGATCATAATGGAGATGGGTCAGAATCACCTGACACACGTTCTTTGCATCGACATCCAACAAAGCGAGTGCATCCACAGGACGGCGTAACAATGTGCGTCCACGGGCATCGGCAGCTTCTTGACCAAAACCCGTATCGATAACGAAAACCTCGTCACCCCGACGGGCTAGCCAAATGAAATAATCGAGATTTTCACCCTGTTCATGCGGATCGGCATAAAGAAAATTGTCTTTCGCCTTCCGTCCCTGATGGGTAGCATAACGCAGGGCATAAAGCTCAAACGGTGCTATTTTCTCATCGATGTCTGATGCCGGACCCGCCATGATTCCCCTGCTTTGCACCTTTGTCTGCTGAAACAAATCCGACCTGGCTGAAAGAACAATCTCGCCTGAAGTTTTCAGTATGACCGTAATCTTGTCATACAATCTATTGACAGGTCAAGTCCGACATGTCTAACCTTGAGACAATCAGAACAGCAAAGCCAGAGGGGCCAAGCTACCGAACTTCCTACCTTAATGGAGAGATGCATGACTCGTCCTGAATTCAGCGGTGAACAATTCCAGAAAGGGTTGAAGGTTAGACGCGAGGTTCTCGGTGACGGCTATGTTGCGCCTTCACTTGCAAACGCCGATGACCTGACGGCCCCGTTGCAAAAACTGGTGACAGAATGGTGTTGGGGAGAAATCTGGACCCGTCCCGGACTGGAACGCAAAACCCGCAGTTTTCTAAACCTTGCCATGCTGACCGCATTGAACCGTCCGCATGAAGTCAAAATACATGTTCGCGGTGCGCTGAACAACGGCGTCACAGAAGAAGAAATCGTCGAAGTTATTCTTCAGGCGGCAATCTATTGCGGTGTGCCAGCAGCACTTGATTCAATGCGCGTTGCCACCGAAGTCATCCGCCAGATGCGTGACGAAAAGGCTGAAAGCGCCTGATCTTTAATACCGGAAACGCTCAATAATAATTCGGGGAACACCCGCGATTCCAATTGTAATAGGAGGCCCATGTGACACAGGGAACAGCAACGAAACTGGCGAGTAAGCCACACCGGCTGAAAACCGGCGAACAATATAAAGAATCGCTCAAAGACAACCGTCAGATCTGGGTCGGCGGACAAAAGCTGAATTCCGTTTATGACGAACCGGCGCTCGCCAAGGGCATCGATCTTCTCGCGTCGATGTTCGATGACCAGTTTACCGATGAACATGCCGACGCCACCACCTATTACGACGAAAAGGCCGGTGCAGTTCTGAGCCGTTCATGGCAGATTCCGCGCACAAAGGAAGATCTCGCTGCCCGTCGCCGGATGATTGAATACACATCGCTTAAGACCGCCGGTACGTTTGGTCGTCCACCGGATCTTGCTCCATCGATCGTTGTTGGTCTCTATGCCTATCTCCCCACCTTCAAGAAGAAGAAGTCGCTTATTGAAGGCATCGATCCGGATTTTGCGGAAAATATCGAACGTTATATGGAATATGGCCAGAACAACAATCTGACTGCATCCGAAAGTCTAGCCGGACCGCAGGCTGATCGTTCGTCGCCAAAGGCTTCGGAAGCTTCGCTTCTCAAAGCACGCAAGGTCACCAAAGACGGCGTCTATATCTATGGTGCGAAAACCGTAGGCTCGATTGCTGCACAGGCCAACGATATTTTCTTCACCAATCTTGGCGGCATTCAGGAAACACCGGCCGATGCCTGTATCTGGGGTTCTGTGCCTATCGACACTCCTGGAATCAAGATGATCTCGCGCGAAATGGTCTCACAGCCATTGTCGAGCAAGTTCGATCATCCAGTTGCAAGCCTTGGCGAAGAAGCTGACCAGTTCATTGTTTTCGATAATGTTTTTGTACCGAAAGAACGTCTGTTCAATCTCGGTGATCCGACAGCAATGAGCTATTACGGCCCGGTCTGCGTGTTTGCCCACTGGCACGTTCTGACACGTCTTGCGGTCAAGGCCGAACTGTTTGTTGGTGCCGGTCAGATGGTGCTGGATTATCTTGGCACGGGTAAAATCCCTGCCGTTCAGATGATGCTTGGACAGCTTGTCGAATATGCACAGACGCTTCGTGCTTTCGTTACGGCAGCTGAAGCACTTGCCGTTCCGACCGAAGGCGATGTGATGCGTCCCGATGTCGGTATGCTGACAGCCGGTCGGCTCTACTCTATCGAAAACTATCCGAAGATCATCCATATCCTTCAGGAATTGTGTGGCCAGGGGCTCGTTATGCGCTTTGGCAAAAAGGCGTTCGATAATCCGGAAGTCGGGCATTTTCTGCATGAACTGCTTCCGGGTCATGGTGTTTCAGCCATGGTCAAGGAGCAGCTGATGAACTTCATCTGGGATATGACATCCGGTTCGCTGGCTGGTCGCGTTGCACTGTTTGAAAACGTCAATGCAACCCCTGCGCCTGCCCTTCGCGCAAGACTTTATAATGAAGTCAAACGTGACGGATATGTTGCCCAGGTGAAGAAGATTGCCGGCATCGAATAGACCCCGCCTGCCCCGTCTGGCCAAAATCGGACGGGGTTCTTTTCGGGATGATCTGGAGAATGCGATGGATTACGCCACGCTCATCGACCAATTCTATAAAGCCTATGCATCACGCAATGCGGACGCTGCTGCTGCCCTTTATCATACCGATGGCTGGCATGAAGAAGTCGCTATGGGTAAGCGTCGCGCAGGCCATGCAGCGCTCGCCGAAGGGCTTGTCGGTTTCTGGCGCATGCTGCCTGATGTTGCATGGGAACGTCGTGGCTATATCCGTGCGGCCAATCAGGTTGCTATTCCTTATTTTATGACCGCGACCTGCAAGCCGCGCGAGGAAAATGCAACGCCGCGCAAGATTGCGCTTGATGGCCTGCATATCTTTGAAATCAAGGATGGTCTTCTGACCGGCACAAAAGATATGTGGGATATTGATCTCTTCAAAGCGCAGATGAGCTAAGCGATGGACGATCTGGCAAAAAAAGATGGCATCGCAATCGGCGAACTGATTTCAAAAGGTGAAATCAGCGTAACCGAAGTGCTTGAAACGAGCATCACACGAATAGAACGCCTGAACCCTCAACTGAATGCTGTTGTGCATGCGCATTTTGATCTCGCGCGACAACAAATCAAAAATGGATTGGCAAAAAGCCCACTTTCCGGCGTGCCTATGCTTCTTAAAAACACCGGCTTTGAAGCCGAAGGCATGATCCTATCGAGCGGCTCTGAACTCTTACGCAATGCAGTCAGCAAACGCGATTCCACCATTACCGCACGCTATAAATCCGCAGGCATGGTGATTGTAGGTAAATCCAACACGCCGGAATTTGCGCTGAGTTTCACAACCGAATCCGTGGCTTTCGGCCCAACGCGCAATCCGTGGGACCTGAATCGTTCGGCTGGTGGATCGTCCGGCGGCTCCACCGCAGCAGTGGCAAGCGGCATGGTTCCTCTTGCGAACAGTTCCGATGGAGCGGGTTCTACAAGACTTCCCGCAAGCCATTGCGGACTGTTCGGTTTCAAACCATCGCGGCTGGTTAATCCTGTTGGCCCCACCGTTGCCGAAGCGATTGGCGGAATGTCGACGCCGCATGCTGTGACATGGTCGGTTCGCGACAATGCAGCGATGCTCGATATTTCGCGCGGCAGCGATCTGGGCGATCCGTGGGCTGCTCCTGCTACTTTTGGCAGCTATCTTTCAGCACTCGAAAAGACCCCGCCCCCCCTCAAAGTGGCTATGATCCTTGGCGCACCAGACGGCAGTGCCATTGCGCCGGAAATGATCGCAAGCATTCGCGAAACAGCGAAACTACTGGAAGCTCTGGGACATTATGTCGAAGAGGTCGCAGATGCAGGCTATGATGCGGAAGCTATCAAAACTGCGTGGCGTATCGTTGTTGGGGTCAATGTTGCGCTTGGGGTGACTGGTGGCGATGCCGCTTCTGCCAATACCGCAAAGCTCGAACCCGTCAATCAGCAATGGGTCCGCGAAGCGCTGGAAGTTTCCGGCACGCGTTATCTTTGGGCGATCAATCAGCTTCATGCCTCATCCCGTGCATTGGGGAAATTCTTCACCCAATATGACATCATGCTCACGCCTGCCGCCGCTGAACCGGCGCCGCTTTTGGGCAAGCTAGCAGGTAAAGACAAATCGCTTGATGAATTTTACGATCTGTTCTGGTCGCATTCGCCGTTCACGGCTGTGTTCAACACGTCGGGCTGTCCTGCAATGTCGGTTCCGCTCGGCATGAGCCCGACAGGTCTGCCTATTGGCTCGCACATGGGGGCTGGCTTTGGCAACGATGCATTGCTTTTTGCGCTGGCCGCAGAACTCGAACGTGCAGTCCCATGGATAAACCGCCGTCCACCGGTTTTTGGCTAAGGAAAACTCTATGAAGAATACGGAAATCCTTGCCCTGACTACTCGCGAAATCGCTTCCGTCGTCGAAACTAAGCAATTGAGCGTGCGCGCAGTCACAGAAGCCTATCTGGAACGGATCGCGCAGACTGACGGGCCGATCAAGGCATGGCAATATCTCAACATCGAGCAAGCACGCAAGAATGCCGATGCTATGGATAAGAACGGTGCCAAGGGAGCGCTTGCAGGCATCCCCATCGGTGTCAAAGATGTAATCGATACGAGCGATATGCCAACTGGCTATGGAACTCCGATCTATGAAGGGTTTCAGCCGCCATGGGATGCGCCAGCGGTACAAATCGCAAAGAATTCGGGCGCTCTGATTTTAGGCAAGACAGTCAGCACAGAACTTGCGATGGCAAGCCCCAACAAGACCCGCAACCCCCACAACCCTGCACATACACCGGGCGGCTCGTCGTCAGGCTCGTGTGCGGCAGTTGCAGCCGGAATGGTTCCGCTGGCATTAGGCACACAAACATCTGGTTCCGTTATCCGCCCGGCCAGTTTTTGCGGCGTCACCGCCTTCAAACCAACCTTTGGGTCAATCAACACTGTCGGCATCAAGGTCCTGTGCCATGGACTTGATACGCTTGGTGTGATTGCCCGCAACATTGGCGATGCTGCCTATTGTGTCGCCACACTCAGCGGTCAATCCGAACTTGCCGCGTTGACACCACCAACGCGGTCGCGCATTGGCGTGCTTTTGGGAACCCGCCTCGAAAAAGCCGAAGCCTATGCGATTGAAGCGGTCAATCGTCTGGCATTGGCTGCTGAGGCTGCTGGTGCCGAGGTCACGATTATCCCAGCACCAGCGTGGTATGACGGCATTTTTGAGCTTCATGAAGCCGTTATGGGCTGGGAAGTCACCCAGTCACTTGCATCAGAAATCAGCCATCACTGGAATGAACTGACACCTGTCACCCGCACCATGCTGGATGACCAGGGCCGCATTGATGAACCGCGCTATCGCGCAGCCATGACCGAAATTCACGGCATTCGCCATCTGATGGATTCGATCCTGTCACGCTTCGATGCTGTTTTGACATTGGCTGCTCCCGGTGAAGCGCCTGAAGGCATGGCAACAGGCGATCCGATCTTCAACAGGCTCTGGAGCGTATTGCAAGTTCCGCTGATCTGCCTGCCTGTTTCAAAGGGGGCAAAAGGCTTGCCGGTCGGCGTTCAGCTCGTAGGTGCGCGTGGCGCAGACCTGCGCCTTGGTAACGCTGCTCTCTTCCTCGAAAACGTGATCGCTGCAAAAGGAGGCACCCTGTGACCCAGCCCGCAACGGATCAACTCACCGATGATTTTCGTACTGCGATGCGCCAACTTGCTGCGACGGTCAATATCATCACCGCAGGCGAAGGCAACAACCGTCGCGGACTAACGGCGACTGCCGTCTGTTCAATGTCGATCACGCCGCCTTCAATGCTTGTATGCGTCAATCGTTTCGGTGAAGCACATAAAGCAATTACCTCTGCCGGAAGCTTTTGCGTCAACATCCTCGCCGATGCCCAGCGCGAAATTGCGCTGCGTTTTGCAGGCCAGATTGGGGAGCTGGGTGAAGATAAGTTTTCACCCTATGGCTGGACGAATCTCGCGACCGGCGCCCCCGCTCTTGATCATGCAATGGCAAATCTCGACTGTGAAATTGCATCTGTTTCAGAAACGGAAAGTCATTCGATTTTCATTGGCAAAGTAATGGCCATCCGCTTTGGTCCAGAAACATCGCCACTGCTGCATTACAATCGGAACTTCTTCACGCTGGCCAATCAGACCGCGCTATAGAAACATCAAAATCAGAGGGAAACGCCTGCGCCGCATATTAAATAGAAAGAGCACGTTGAATTGAACCGAAGCTCTTCCGGTCGCAGCCACATACAAGCGGGCATTGCCCCACGGAGGTAATAATATGTCTATCAGTGACGCGCAGTTCTTGAAGGGCTGGAGACAGGTGCTTGAAATGTGCAACCTGAAACCCGGCGAACAGGTAACGATCCTCACAAGCGACGATAGCAATAAGCAGATCGCGTATATTGCAAAGCTAGCGGCTTCTGATCTCGGTGCAGTTGTCACCGAATTAAACCTCGCGCCAGTGAACAGCGAAAAAGCGATTTCACCCGACAAATCAGGCTATATCGGCAAGACCCCTCTGGATGGCAATGTGGCAGCTCTTGCCTGCCTCAAGGCATCCGACCTTGTCATTGATACATTGCAGCTTCTGTTTTCCAAAGAACAGGAGCAGGTTTTGAAAACCGGTACACGCATGTTGCTCGCGGTCGAACCGCCTGCAATTATGATGCGCCAGATTCCGCGTCCCGAAGACAAGTTGCGTGTTCTTGCCGCAGCAAAGAAAATAGGCGCGGCCAAAGAAATGCATGTGACATCAAAGGCAGGCACGAATTTTCGTTGTCGCCTCGGCCAATATCCGGTGCTCACACAATATGGCCTTGCAGACGAACCGGGGCGCTGGGATCACTGGCCAAGCTGTTTCTCGGCACGCTGGCCCGATGAAGGCAGTGCCGAAGGCACAATCGTCATTGATGAAGGCGACATTCTGCTGCCCTTCAAGAAATATGCACGCGCACCAATCACCGTGACCATCGAAAAAGGCTTTATCGTCGACATCAAGGGCGGCTACGACGCTGAATTCATGCGCAAGTTCATGGAAAGCTTCAACGATCCGCGTGCTTACGCCATGGCACATGTCGGCTGGGGACTTGAGAACCGTGCAAACTGGACCGTTCTTGGCCTCTATAATCCCGAAGCACAGCTTGGCATGGATGCGCGATCCTTTGCAGGCAACTTCCTCTGGTCGTCTGGTCCCAACACAGAGGCAGGCGGAGATCGCGATACACCATGTCATCTCGACATCCCGCTTCGCAATTGTTCGGTATCGCTCGACGGCGAAGTCATGACACTTGAAGGCGCGGTTATCCCGCAAGATCAGAAGTAAGACCATGGCACACTATGATGTAGCAATCATTGGCGCTGGCTCTGCTGGCGCTCTTCTCGCCGCACGTTTGAGCGAAGACCCCACCAGTAAAGTCGTGCTGATAGAGGCAGGTGGCGAGCCAACAGACCCGGATATCTTAAAGCCTGGAATGTGGCCTGCTATCCAGCACCGCCACTATGATTGGGACTACAAAACCATCCCTCAGCGGGGAACCGCCGGACGTGTTCACGCATGGGCACGAGGCAAGGCGCTTGGCGGCTCCAGTCTTTTGCACGCCATGGGTTACATGCGTGGCCATCCCGCTGATTTTGCTGCTTGGGCGGAGGCGACCGGCGACGATCGCTGGAACTGGGAAGGATTGCTGCCAGCATTCAAAGCTATTGAAGACCGTTCATGGGGCGACGATGGCACACATGGATCGGGCGGACCAATGCCTGTGTGGATACCGGACAAGGATGTCAGTCCATTGGCACGATCTTTTATCGAAGCTGGTGCCGCACTTGGTCTGCCACACATCCGCGGCCACAATACCGGCCAAATGATCGGTGTCACGCCCAACTCCTTGATGATCCGAGATGGTCACCGAGTGACCGTTGCCGAGGCATGGCTTACGCCTGAAGTACGTACGCGTCCAAATCTGACAATCATGACCGGCACGCTGACACGTTATCTGAAGCTCGACAAAACGCGCGTTAGCGCGCTGGAACTCGCAGGGCCGGATGGTTTGTGCAAAATCGCAGCCGATGAAATCATCCTTTCTGCCGGATCGCTGGAAAGCCCTGCACTTTTAATGCGCTCTGGTATTGGACGAGAAGACGTGTTGCGTGAGGCCGGCGTAAATTGCCGTATCAAATCACCCGAACTTGGGCGCAATCTGATGGATCACCTACTCGGCGCAGGCAATCTTTATGCCGCGCGAAAAGAGGTAGCACCGTCACGTTTGCAACATTCCGAAAGCATGGCCTATATGCGCGCGGGTGACTTTACTGCCGATGGCCAACCGGAAATCGTCGTTGGATGTGGGGTTGCACCCATTGTTTCAGAGTGTTTTGATGCACCTGCGCTGGGTAGCGCCTATTCCTTTTTGTTTGGTGTAACGCATCCTACAAGCCGGGGCAAAATTCGCATAACCGGGTCACAACCGACGGATCCTTTGCATATAGATCCTTGTTACTTGCAAACAGAACATGACCGTCGACTTTTCCGCACCGCCCTACATGCTGCGCGCGAAATTGGCCACAGAGCAGAACTCGACGAGTGGCGCGATCATGAGATTTTTCCGGGTCCGCTCAAATCTGAAAGTGAACTCGACGCTTTTATCGCGAAGGCAGCGATAACCCATCATCACCCCTCAGGGACTTGCCGGATGGGAAAGGACGACACATCGGTCGTTGATACAAATTTGCGCTTACGCGGTCTGGATAATCTCTATGTCGTTGACGGTTCAGTCATGCCGAGCCTGACCGCGGGGCCAATTCACGCAGCAATATTGGCGATTGCAGAAAGCTTTGCCGCTCGGTTTCCTAAAAACTAAATAGCGTCATCAAGGCCCAGCGCCGGATACATTGCTTTGATAGCATTAATGTCATCCATCAGCTCTGCAATAATCCAGTCACGCACTTGAGTGACTATGGGGCGAACGGGCCTATCGCGCAAACGTACAAGATGGCATTTGCGATGTGTTGGAAGCAAACGGTTATGCGCCGGTATCAACGCTTTGGTCCGCAACCAATGCGCACAAACATTTAGCCAACCAATTGCAACGCCCTGCCCCAGCAAAGCCGCCTGAACGACAATCGCATAGTCAGAGAAAAGCATTTCGTCATGCGTACCCCGCCCGCGCGCGGGCAGAAAGAAATCCGGCCAGTTGGGTTGCGCTTCGCTTAAATTTATCAATGTCGTGACAGGCTGATTGAGAACTGCGTCCCCTTCATCGTGTTCTCTCTGATAGGTCGGACTGCAAATCGGCAAAAGAATTTCGGGCATAACAAAAGTTGCTTCATGATTGACATCCGCGCCTTCGACGAAACGCATACCGAGATCAACATCGTTTACCGGGCCCGCCAAAGGCCCCATGATCAGCTCAAAACGCAGATCAACGCCGGGAAAGGTTTTCTTGAAAGCCGCCATGCGCGGCATAACCCAATGGGTGGTAAACCCCGTTGAGAGAGAAAGCGTTACCGTCTGCACCCCCTGCTTGCGGTCGCTGATTTCCTGCAAAGCCTGCTCAATACCCGCAAAACCACGCTCAATGGCGTCATGCAGAATTCTGCCATACTCGGTCAGATTGACACCACTGGTCGTGCGAATAAAAAGCTGCACATCGAGGTGCTCCTCCAATCGCCCAATCATACGGCTGATCGCAGCCGGTGTTACATTGAGTTCCTGCGCTGCCTTTGAAAAATTTCCATGCCGCGCCGCAGCCTCCAAAGTGAAGAGGCCGTTCATAGAGGGAATTGCGCGCCGTAAAGCTGTCATTACATTTTGTAACATCGTATCAAGCTTTTTTCAATTGCTTGTCGCTTGGTAATTTGTTCTCCTGCTAATCAAGAAAGGAGAAAATCCTTCATCGTCGTCAGGGGAACAAAACATTTGGCTGCTGTAAACGTTAGAGCGTTTACGTGCGCAGGAAGTGTTTGGTTTTTCCATTGAATGCAGCAAATCGTGCTTAATCATCTTCCGATAAGCCGATAATTTATTTAGTGGAATCAAATGACTAAAGCGATAAAGTCAGCAAGCGTGGGCGTTTCCATTCGGTCAGCCACAAAGACCTATGGAGCTTTTCACGCGCTTGATAATGTCAGCCTTGATGTCGCTCCGGGCGAATTCGTTTCAATTCTTGGACCTTCGGGCTCAGGTAAGACAACCTTTCTGGGAATTCTTGGTGGCTTTGTTCAGCCCACGTCAGGATCAATCTGGCTTGGTGACCGCGATATTACATTGGAGCCACCACACAAGCGTGACATCGGCATCGTCTTTCAGAACTATGCCCTATTCCCACATATGAATGTCGCCGATAATATCACATTTCCTTTACGCGCTCGACATTTGCCAAAGGCGGACTGGCCGGAAAAATTGCGCGATGCGCTGGCCATGGTCGAATTGACCGGACTTGAAAACCGCAAGATCGACGAGCTTTCCGGTGGTCAAAGGCAACGCGTTGCGCTGGCGCGCGCAATGATCTTTGAGCCACGCCTTATCCTCATGGACGAACCGCTGTCAGCACTTGACAAGCAATTGCGCGAAAATATGCAGATCGAGCTTAAGCAGCTGCATCGCAAGCTGGGAGCGACCATTGTTTATGTGACGCATGATCAGCGCGAAGCGCTCACAATGAGCGACCGTGTCGCCATTATGAACAAGGGCAAGATCGTTCAGATCGATACGCCTGAAATGTTGCATGACCGTCCGGTTAATTCCTTTGTTGCAAGCTTTATCGGTGAAGCCACACTGCTTCCTGTCACAAGAGATGGCGAGAACAGTGTCAAGCTTGCAGGCACCACACTGCATTCTGCCTATCCGATACCTCAAGGTGAAAAACTCTTTCTGGCGCTTCATTCAGAAAAGCTGATCGTGAGCGATCAGGCCGCAGATCACGGTATAAACCGGCTGGGCGGCAAGGTGATCGAAGCGCTTTATCAAGGCGAAAGCATTCGCGTTTTCATGCAGCTCAGCTCGGGTGAGACACTAAGTTTCCGCCTTCCGGCCAATCATTCCGGACGATCGCAACTGCGCGCCCCCGGCGAAGAAATCGAAATCGCACTGCACCCTGAAGACACGGTGATCGTGCCAGAAAACAACTAACCATCATGCTTAGCACTATGAGGAAAACAGCAATGAAAATCACCGATTTTAAAGTGATGACCTTCGATGTCGTGGGCACTTTGATTGACTTTGAGACCGGCGTTTTGAATGCAACGCGCAAGGTCGGCGGCGAAAAGGCTGCCAAACTCAACGATGATGAAATCTTCGGCCCTTATATTCGCGGTCGCGATAAGTTCTACGGACGCTCATCATCTGCGATGAAGGACGTGTACCTTCACATGGCTTCAGAACTGGGCATCAATAGCGATCAGGCTTCAGCAAATCTGTTCCAGTTTGCGATCCTGCATCATCCTGCTTTTGAAGATTCAATCGACGCACTCAAGCGCCTGCGTAAGAATTTCCGTCTTGTCGCCATGACCAATGCCGACCGAACCACGTTCTCAGCTTATTCGGAAACGCTCCAAAACCCGTTCCATGACAGCGTGACCTGCGATGAAACCGGCTATGCGAAACCAAATCCGAACTTCTTCGCTTACAACAAGGGTCGCCAATCGGCATTTGGCTATAAGCCTTCGGAGATCTTACACGTAGCCCAGAGCCAGTATCACGACATCGGCATCGCCAAGGAGCTTGGCTACACTACATGCTGGATCGAACGCCGTCAGGGACAGAACGGTTTTGGCGGCACGCCGACACCGAATGGTGTGACAAAGCCTGACTTCCACTTCTCCACATTGAAGCAGCTTGCAGATGCGATTGATGCTGAACTTCTTGCAGCCTCTGTCGCCAAAGCAGCGTAAGTAAGGAAACGTCACGCACCATGTCGACACGCCCTCCCTTCGATGACATCAAATCCCTTTGGCAGGCAACGGCCGCGTCGCGCCCTCAGTTTTCAGCGCTTGCAGGCAACGGCCAATATGATGTTGCAATCATCGGAGGGGGCTATACCGGGCTCTCAACAGCCCGCTATCTGGCACGCACGGGCTTATCCTCAATTGTGCTGGAAGCAAGCCGTATCGGTTGGGGCGCAAGTGGTCGCAATGGCGGCGTTGTTTCCGCAAAATTCCGGCTGGCATATCGCGATATTGCCAGCCGTTTCGACATCGACGTCGCCCGACGCATGCATGACATCAGTATTGAAGCCGCAGACCATGTTGGCGAGCTTGTCAGCGATTATGCGATTGAAGGTGCTGACTATCATTCGACCGGGTCGCTACGTTGCGCGCACAATCACCTCTCGCTTGATGCGTTAAAGGCCGAATGTGCATGGCTCAACGAGGCACTGGGCGACACAGCCTGCTCAATACAATCGGCTGAAGAAGTAGCAGCCGAAACCGGATCCAATGATTTCGTCGGCGGCATGCTCAACACCCATGGCGGTATCATCCATCCCTTGAACTTTGTTTTGGGTCTTGCGCGTGGTGTGCAGGCAGAAGGCGCAACGATTTGCGAAAACACGCCAGTCTTAGGTATCAAACGCGATGCTAACGGCGTGGTTGTTGAAATAGAAAACACAACTATCCGCGCCAAAACGGTGGTGATTGCCACCAATTCCTATTCCGACCTAACGAAGGCAACGGCACCTGTCCGAAAATCGATCATTCCCTTCCGCTCTGCAATGATTGCGACAGAGCCGCTCACCGGAACCCCAGGCGAGCACCTCCTACAAAACGGACGCAGCTATACCGAGACCCGCCGCATGATGCGGTGGTTTCGCAAATCAGGCGACAGACTTATTTATGGCGGGCGCGGCGCTTTCGGAAAAACCGATTCCGAAGCGGCTTTTGCAGCCCTGCATAAAGCGATGGCGAAGCAGTTTCCAGAACTTGCCTCGGTTCAGGTCACGCATCGCTGGTCAGGGCTTGTCGCCATGACGCTCGACAGTCTGCCACATGTCGGGCGTATTGATGACAGATTGATCTATGCCGTTGGTTATAACGGAACCGGCGTCGCCATGTCGTCTTACATCGGCAAACATGTTGCTGAAATTGTTGCAGGCCAGCCTGTTGATCTTGGTTTGCTGACCCAACTCCCGCTCAAGCAAATTCCTTTTTATGGCCTGCGCGCGCCTGCGGTGCGTGTGGTTGCAGGCTGGTATCAGTTTCTTGACGCCATCGGGCGTTGAGGGAAATCGAAAGCTGCGTGCCGGGGCAGTTGCCAATCCGATCCGGCAGACAAGAATGGACCAAGAAGTCCACATAGAGGAGAACGAACATGCGCATTCCAGCTCTAGCATTTCTCATGTCGTCCGCAGCCCTTGTCGCTGGCAACGGCCACGCATCTGCAGAACAGATCACGTTCGTTTCGCAGGGCGGCGCCTATCAGGAAGCACAGACCAAAGCCATTCTCGACCCGGTTGCAGAAAAGCTTGGCATCACCATCAATCAGGATAGCGCGCCCGACGCCTGGCCTGTCATCAAGACACAGACAGAGACCGGAAAGCCCGTCTGGGATGTTATCGACACGCCAGCCAAAGACTGCATCCGCGGCGGCGAACAGGGCATGATCGAAAAGCTCGATTTCTCAAAGCTGCCCAATGTCAAAGACATGCCAGCCGAATATAAATCGCCCTATTCTGTCGCTTACGAATTCTATTCAAGCGTGCTTGCCTATAACAAAGACAAGTTCGGCGATAATCCACCGAAAACCTGGGTCGATTTCTGGGACGTCAAGAAATTCCCCGGCACCCGTGCTTTGCGCAATCATCCACTTGCAACATTGGAAGCAGCACTGATTGCCGATGGGGTGCCTGTCGATAAGCTCTACCCGCTTGATGTTGATCGCGCCTTCAAAAAGCTCGAAGAAATCAAGCCATTCGTCACCGTCTGGTGGACATCGGGCGCACAATCCGCGCAGCTTCTGGCGGATGGCGAAGTCGATATGACCATGGCATGGAACGGTCGCGTTTCCGCGGTGGTGAAGGAAGGCCTGCCGATTGGCTACACTTTCAATCAGGGCTTCCTGCAATATACATCGCTCTGCATTCTGAAAGGCGCACCTAATCTCGAAACCGGCGTTAAGTTCATCAATGCCGCGCTCGATCCTGAAATTCAGGCCAATTTCCCAGCCTATATTGATTATGGACCTGCAAATCCTGCCGCTTACAAAACGGGTAAGATTACACCTGAGCGTTCCGCCGAAATGCCAAGCTCGCCGGACAATGCAGCAAAGCAGGTTCTGGTGTCTGACGAATGGTGGAGTTCACCGGCAGGCGAAGAAGCTCAGAAGCGTTGGGCTGAATTTATTCAGAAGTAAAATTGGCAGCGCGCACGTCATAACGACGTGCGCGCATTTCGTAGTTTCGAAGCCCGGCATTAACTGAATGTCACAGCCTTTAATGGTGATGAGATGAGCAGACTGGCCCTAAATCCGAGTGAACTTTATCGACGCAAAGAGATGCGTCTGATGCTGTTCCTTTTGGCTCCGGCACTTGCAGTGGTGACGGTTCTGCTGATCGTACCGCTTGGCTGGCTCGCATGGCAATCCGTCTGGCAGGATGGCGGCTTTACAGCCGTTCATTATCAGCGCTTTCTCACCGACAACGTCTACTGGATGACGTTCCTGCAAACATTCAAGATTGCATTCATCGTCACCATTGCAGCGCTTCTGCTCGGATACCCGATTGCTTATCTCGCAGCCACTGTTCCACAAAAATGGAGCATTCTCATTCTGGCAATGGTTATTCTGCCGTTCTGGACCAGTGTTCTTGTGCGCGCTTACGCATGGCTGATCCTGTTACAACGAACCGGATTGGTCAATTCTGCACTCAAATCGCTTGGGCTGATTGATACGCCATTGCTGCTGGTCAATAACGAATTTGGCACCGTGGTAGCGACGATCCATATTCTGCTACCATTCATGGTGCTGCCGCTTTACGCAACCATGCAGAAAATTCCGCGTGAACTTTCAATGGCCGGTTCGAGCCTTGGAGGAACACCCTTCTATGTCTTCACGCGTGTTTTCCTGCCGCTGTCGCTGCCGGGAATGATCGCAGGCATGGTGCTGGTTTTCGTGCTGACACTGGGTTTCTATATCACGCCGGAACTGCTCGGCGGCGGACGAACCTATATGGTTTCCATGCTCGTTTCGCGCAATATTGAGGTCTATCATGAGTGGGGTGCAGCTTCGTCAATCAGTGTTGTATTGCTGATCTGCGTCTTCCTGATTTTCCGTCTAACCAGTCTGCTGATCCCGTTTGAACGCATTATGGGAACGAGGTAAGACCATGTCCGTATCCCGCGCAATCCTAATCACCGTCGTATCACTGATCCTGATCTGGCTGATCATTCCGATCCTGATCATCGTGCCAATGTCGTTTTCCGGAACACGCTTTCTCACGTTTCCGCCGCCAAGCTGGTCTTTTCGCTGGTATGAAGCCTATCTTGCCAGCAGCGCATGGATGCAGGCAACGAAAGTCAGCCTCATCGTTGCGGTGGCAAGCGCTATTCTTTCCACCATCATCGGGACCGCAGCCGCCTATGCACTCAATCTGACATCCTCCCGGCTTGTCCGCAGCATGCAGGTGGTTTTGTTGCTGCCGCTCGTTGTGCCCATCGTCATTACCGCGGTTGGCGTTTTCTTCGTCTATGCGAAGGTTGGGCTGCTGGCGACCTTATCGGGCCTGATCCTCGCTAATATCATGCTCGGCCTTCCTTATGTGGTGACATCGGTTCTGGTGGGTTTACGCAAATTCGACCCGACACAGGAAATGGTTGCGCGTAGTCTCGGCATGAACCGATTTCGCGCATTCTTTTCCGTGACGCTACCGCAGATCAAACCAAGCGTGATTTCCGGCCTGCTGTTTGCGTTCATTTCGGCAATCGATGAAACGGTAGTGTCATTGTTCATTTCAGGTGGCCAGTATCAAACGCTCACAAAGCGCATGTTTACAGCCCTGCGTGACGAGATCGATCCAACGATTGCGTCGATCAGTTCACTACTGACCGCAGTCTCCTTCATCGTCGTTATGCTCGCAGCACTGAGCGCAGGCAGGCAGCGTAAAGATCAGGCCGCAGCATGATTGCCGATCATCTCATTTTAGGCGGTGGCTCCGCGGGTTGCGTCCTTGCCGCCCGTCTATCCGAAGACCCGAACAGACGCGTTATTCTGGTGGAAGCTGGTCGCGACATAAGTGCGTCCGACATGCCCGATGCCATTCGCAGTCGCTATCCCGGCCGCGCTTATCTCGACACGCGCAATATCTGGGAAAAGCTTCAGGCGCGTATGGGCCATTTTGGCAAAAGCGGAGAAAGTATAGCTTCCCGCCGCTACGAGCAGGCCAAAATTCTAGGCGGTGGCTCGGCGATCAATGCCCTGATGGCCAATCGTGGCGCTCCTGCCGATTATGACGAATGGCATGAAATCGGTGCTCGGGGCTGGACTTGGGAAAATTGCCTGCCCTACTTTCGGAAGATCGAAGCTGATCGTGATTTTGACGGACCACTGCATGGTCATGACGGCCCGATTTCGATCCGCCGTATCGATGATGAACGAATTTCGCCATTCGTTGATCGCGTCATGCAAACAATCGACAAAAATGGCTGGCCAATCGGCAAGGACCAGAACGGAGAATGGCGCGATGGCACTTATCGTGGCGCTGTTGCTGTCAGCGACCAAGGCGAACGATTACCGACTTCCATAGCCTATCTGACAGACGAAGTGCGAAAGCGTCCCAATCTGCAAATCATGACCGGCTTTACAGCCGTAAAGATCACATTTGTTGGCAAAAAAGCCACTGGCGCCATCGTCAAAGCGGATGGACAAACCGATAATATTCAATTGAACGCACATGAAGTCATTGTTTCATCGGGTGCAATTCATTCGCCAACCTTGCTGATGCGCTCTGGCATTGGCCCCGGCGATCACCTGACAAGCCTCGAAATACCTGTTGTTCACGAACTTCCCGGTGTTGGCCAAAATCTGATGGAGCATCCTTCCATCGCCGTTGCTGCATATCTACCACCCGCAGCACGGAACAAAAATGCAAAAGAACATCACGAACAGGCAATCTGGCGTTACTCATCCGGCCTAAAAGATACACCTCCAAGTGACATGCATGCCGCCATTCTTGCTCGGTCCGGCTGGCATTCTGTCGGAAATCGGATCGGCAGTCTGTTCTTCTGGGTGAATAAATCCTTCTCACGTGGTCAAGTCACGCTTGCATCATCCGATTCAAGCGATGAACCCAATGTCGATTTTCGCATGTTGAGCGACGAGCGCGATCTCGCACGCTTAAAAGATGCGGTGCGAAAAGGTGCCGCTATCCTCTCCGACCGGAACATGCGTCATTTTGCTGGCACGGTCTTTCCATCAAGCTACACGCCACGCGTTGCGCGTGTGGCGGTTCCCGGAACATGGAACGCGCTACAGCGCGGCAATCTTTCAGCTATGCTCGACGTGGCAGGCCCGTTACGGACCGCACTTGTTCATGCAGTAATTACGTCGGGTGTCAGCATAGGCTCGCTACTGGAGGATGATGCCGCATTGACCACTTTTGTGCGCAAACATGTTGGCGGCACATGGCACCCCTCCTGCACTTGCCGCATGGGTGCCAACTCCGATCCGCTTGCCGTCACCAGTCCGGAGGGCTACGTACATGGCATAGACGGACTTCGCATATGCGATGCTTCAATTTTCCCAAGCATCCCATGTGCAAATACCAACATGCCTACCATCATGGTAGCAGAGCGCATTTCTGATTTAATAAAATCAGCGCTCTAATCATTTTTTTGACGCGTATCTTTGTCCAAAAACCGTTTCACACTTTTTGGGATGCGCTCTTAAGTAATCGCCTTACGAACTTGCGCAGAAATCCATTCGGAAATCACAACTGTCGATAGGATAACCAGAAAAATAGTCGTGACTTGAGGCCAAGCCAACATGCTTAGCGATGACTGAAGCTTAAGACCAAGTCCACCGGCTCCGACCAATCCCAAAATCGCCGATTCACGAATATTGATGTCCCAGCGAAACACCGTAATTCCGAGAAACGACGGCAAAACTTGCGGCACGATTGCGTAATCAATCACCTGCATCCGGCTCGCTCCTGTTGCAGAAACTGCCTCTACCTGGCTCTGATCAACTTCTTCAATCGCTTCATAAAGAAGCTTGCCGACGAACCCGATGGATCGCAGAGCGATGGCAATAATGCCCGCAAGCAAACCCGGACCAAGAATAGCAACAAGCAAGAGAGCCCAGATCAACGAGTTGATCGACCGGGAGGCAACAATCACGAAAAGTGCTAATGGCCGGAATATCAACAGGCTTGGCGTTGTGTTTCGTGCTGCCAAAAATGCGATGGGAACAGCAAGAATTGTGCCCGCTGCAGTCCCAAGCGTCGCCATATTCAACGTATCCCACAAAGGAACAAGCAATTCCGGAACGTAAGAAAGACGTGGCGGAAAGGCACGCGAAAGAATATCTGCGCCTTGTCGCGGCGCATCTTCAACAAATGCCCAGATCGTATCTTTCGTCATGATCTGCCAGCAGAACACAAAGAATGCGAAGAGCACAAACCAGCCGCTCCACTGGATCAGTTCAGCACTTGGTTGAAGCTTTCGCCAATGCTTGCGGCCATTGGCCAGAATTGTCGTGGGCATTTACTGTATCCGTTTGCGAATAAGGCTCGAGCCGTATTCGGCGAGCATGACAATAATGATGATAAGGATTAGCACGGCACCTGCGCTGTCATACTCATAACGGTCGATGGAGGTGTTCAGCGTTGCACCGATGCCGCCGGCGCCGACGATGCCGATGACTGCGGATTCACGGAAATTGATGTCGAAGCGATAAAGCGAAAGCCCAATCAACCGTGGCGCAACCTGCGGCTGGACGGCGTAATTGATCAATTGCAACCAAGACGCCCCGGTTGACCTGATTGCCTCGGCCTGTTTCTCATCGATTTCCTCAATAGCTTCAGCAAGCAATTTGGCGATAAAACCAATTGTGGCAAAAGCAAGTGTCAAAAAGCCTGCGAAAGGCCCGAAACCGAACATCGCAACAAGCAGGATCGCAATGATAATTTCCTGAAACGCACGCGATACGGCAATTATTGAGCGACAGATGTAATAAACCGGTGCCGGTGCCATGTTACGCGCAGCGCCGACGCCGATCGGGATAGAGACGATAATTCCAACAATCGTGGAACAAAACGTCATCGTCAGGCTCTCTTGCAGCCCGGCCGCAATATCCCGCCAACGTGTTGTAAAATCAGGGACGAGAAAGCCTTGTAAAAAACGCCATCCCCTATCCATTCCTTCATAAGCACGCGCCCAATTCACGTCGATTGAAGCGGTCGCCACTAAAAAATATAAAATCGCCACGCCATAAACCAGCCAGCGAACAGTCGCGGATTGGATGAATAGGGGCGGTCTTTTCCACGCCTTGGGATATGTTTCAAAACTGGCCTGAGACATCACAGAACGCGCGCCAAGCGATTTTCAACCTGTACCAGTTCGTTGGCCGCAAGGCGTTCTTCATCGGCATCTTCTTCGGCTTGCTTTTGCATCGCAGCCCAATCTTCTTCGCCATAGATACGCGTTAACGCATCTGTATCCAGGTCCGCCGGTGTGCCATCGAAAACCACCTCGCCCGCACGCAGACCGATGATGCGTTCCACAAAAGCCTGAGCAAGCAATACATCGTGAATGTTGATAATCGCCGGCAAGTCCCGTTCTTTGCATATTTCAACGATCAAGCGCATGATTTGTCTTGAGGTTTTTGGATCAAGCGATGCAGTGGGCTCATCAATCAGCAGCAATTCTGGGTCCTGCTCAAGCGCGCGCGCAATGCCGACGCGCTGACGCTGACCACCCGACAATGCATCGGCACGTTTATCAACATGCGCGCTCAATCCCACCCGATCAAGAAGCGCAAACGCATTCTCAACATATGCGGATGGATAACGGCGCAGAAAACTCCGCCAGAATGGAACATAACCCAATCGACCTGAAAGCACGTTTTCCATAACTGTCAGGCGTTCGACGAGCGCATATTCCTGAAAAATCATTCCGATTTTGCGCCGCGCAAGGCGTAGATCACCGCGCGATAATCCCGCAATATCCTTGTCATTGAGAAATATCTGACCGGAACTCGGTTCGATCAGTCTGTTAATGCAACGAATGAGACTGGATTTACCCGCACCAGACGGACCGATAAGCCCGACAACCTGTCCTGATGGTATTTCCAGATTGATGCCATTGAGCGCTTTATCGCCCGTCTTATATGTTTTTGTCAGCCCCGTAATTCTGAGCATTAACGTTCCCGCCTAAAAATAAAGAGAGGCACTGGGTCAAAGATCCAGTGCCCTAAAATTAAGAGAAATTACTTGCAGGCGTAGGAAACGCCATTTGCATCGTCGATCTGACGAATAACGGCCCAATGCTCCTTAAACGTAATCGGAATAAAGGCTTCCTGCGGTGGTTCTGAGGTTCCGAATTCCTTAAGCAACGCGGACCCATCCCAGTCGTAGGAGAAGAATGCTTCTTTGATCTTTTCCTGCAGTTCCGGCTTCAAATTATGGGCAACGCCATAGCCAGTCGTTGGGAAAGTCTGCGATGTGAAGATCGTAACCAGCTGATCGTCCTTGACCACATCACGCGCGACCATGCGCTTGAGCACGGAATTGGCGATTGCCGCAGCCGGGTAATCCTTATTGGCTACACCCAGGATCGAATTATCGTGCTTGCCAGAGAAGACAGGTTCGAAATCAGTACCTGCGGCGAGATTGTATTCGGCCTTCAGGAGAGCCGAAGGGGCCTTGAACCCGGAATTCGATGTTTCCGAGGTAAAAGCGAGCTTTTTTCCCTTAATATCTTCAATCTTTTCAATGCCGGACTGAGGATATGTGATGATTTCCATTTCATAGCCAAACTCACCATTTTTGGATGCCATCATAGCGAAAGGACGGAAACCAGCGCAGGCCACGGCAATAGGATTTGATCCTGTGTTGAAGCCCGAAACATGCAAGCGACCAGCGCGCATCGCTTCAATCTGGGCTGCATTTTCCTGAACGGGGAAGAACTGAACTTTCTTGCCTGTCTTGTCAGCCAGATGGTCAAGGAAGCCTTTCCACACATCGGCATAAACAGCAGGATCTTCCACTGGCGTATAAGCAAATACCAGCGTGTCCGGATCGACGAGTTTGCTTTCATCCGTTGGAATGTCAGCCACCATATCACCGTCTGCATCAACGTAGCGGCTATCGAGCTTAAATTCTGCGTAAGCCGGCACAGAGAATATCGCCGTTGACAGCGCAAGTGCTGCTAGAATTCTGTTCATTGAGATCAGCCCCGTTCAAAATATTGTTTTCAACGGGTTTCATATGTTTTGCTTATGTTACAGCATTATGAAAGATGGAATTTTCAGAAGAATTTGTTCTGGATAGATTATCTAATTTCACCATCTTTTTAGACTTCGAGAGAGCGAAACGCTTCTGTCTTTCTTGGCAGATAAGTTATCTCTTTGATCAATTAAATCAATCATACACCAAATCACCCCGCAATCCCGCAAGGCAAATAAACCAGTTCAGACGTCGAAAAAGCGTATCACAAACGTGTTTAGCTTAAACCATCTGGCGCATGAAAAGCGGTAAGGTCTTTTATTTGCGACGTGATCTTTAGTATAATTTATCTATCGATTTTGTAGGTTTTTAGATCAACTAACATCGTGCTCCGCTCAGAGCGCCGCCCGTTTTGCTGGACGGGCGAAGGACGCTCTAATTTATTGAATATACGCATCATATTCCCCGAAAATCAAAATCGATTTTTGGCTGATACTGTTGCGGAAATTGAGGTTGTGAATGACAAAATTCGAGAATGCGCAAGCCAGTCAGGCTCGCTTTTATGCCATTCGGCTTGAGCCGGGGGATGACGTTGTTAAAGAATTGCGCGCCTTCGTTGATGCGAAAGGTTTAAAGGCCGTATCGATTGTGTCTGTCGTCGGCAGCCTTAATACCGCCCTTCTGCGTTATGCCAATACGGGTGTCTGGGCCGAGGTATCCGGGCATTTCGAAATCGTCTCTCTCGTCGGAACAATCGACGAAAAAGGGGAGCATCTTCATATTTCGCTTTCAGATCGAACCGGCAAGACAATCGGCGCTCATTTTGGTGTCGGATCAGCCGTCTACACCACAGCCGAAATTATTCTGGCTGAACTCGAAGACCTCAGCTTCCGCCGAGAATTATGCGCAAAGTCCGGCTGGGAAGAACTGATCGTCGAACCAAGACAACAATCTGAATAAGCAAATTTTAACAGGGGGTAAGCCGATGACGGCTATAGCAAAAACTCATTTCGATACGCGGATACTCGCGCTCATCGCTGTGGCGATTGTGATCAATATTGTCGGTGGACAGCTCAACGATCTGCTGCGGCTGCCAATCTTCCTCGATTCCATCGGCACCATACTGGTGGCTGTGCTGGCGGGGCCAATTGCAGGCGGCTTAACCGGTCTTCTCACAAATCTTATAATCGGGCTGATCTTCGCACCAGTCGCTGCTGCTTTCGCACCCGTCGCACTGGTCATTGGCGTTGTTGCGGGTCTTTTGGCTCGTGCTGGCTGGTTCAGAACATTCTGGCAGGCAGCGTTGTCCGGTGTTGTGATTGCCGCTGCTCTTACCGTGGTTGCAGTGCCTATCCGTATTTATCTGTTTGGTGGGGTGACGGGTTCAGGCGCTGACTTCTTCATCGCCTATCTGGCAAATGTCGGACAGACCTTGTTAAGCTCGGTCGCAGTCACAGTATTCACCGCCAATATCGCCGATAAGGTCATCAGCGCGCTTCTGGTCTGGGCCATCATCAGCAAGCTTCCCGAACGCCTGTCATCCGGCTACTCCTATTTGAAATATAGCCGCAAAGCATGAGTTCACATAATTCCTTTATTTTCAGCCCGGGGGAGAGCATTCTCCACCGGGCTAACCCATTGACCAAGCTTGCCTTGCTTGTCTGGATCATTGCGCTGTCATTCGTGCTGTCATGGCCAGCGCTCTGGCTATCCAGCTTCATTCTGGTGGCACTGTCCATACCGTTCGGCTTTAAGGGAAAAGTGCTCAAGCGCTTCGCTCTGTTATCACTGCCGTTTGTGCTCGCTGTTTTCATTTTTCATGGACTAATTCTCCCGCAGAATGATTTTATATCAACTGGTTATCTAAGATACAGCGCTGACGGATTGGCCCATGCGGCTCTGCTTTCAGGGCGCATTTCGCTGATGCTGGCGGGCTCCCTGCTTTTTGTATCATCAACACATCCATCTACATTACTGCGGGCGTTCGATGTGGCACGCTTTCCTCCCGGCGTTTCCTATCTGCTGGCTTCCCCGCTCCTGCTTCTTGATGAGTTCGGCGCGCGCGCCAAGGCCATCCAAGACGCGCAACGTTCAAGAGGACTGAATACGGAATCCGGCGTAAAATCGCGCCTGAATGCATTGTCGATGCTGGTTGTGCCTTTGGTCACGAGTGCACTCTCGGACGCCCATGAACGCGCAGACGTTTTGAACGCCCGCGGATTTCGCGCATTGCCCTATAGAACAACCCTTCACGCCCAAAAAGACAGCGGTAGTGAAAAGCAATTCCGCCGTGTGCTTTATCTGTTATCGGTCCTGCAAATTGGCTATGCATTATGGCGTTGATTGAAGTTTTAGATCTGAGTTTGGCTTTTGGCGATCAAACTATTCTGCACGACGTGAGTTTCGAGATTAATAAGTCTGAGCGACTTGCAATTTTGGGCGGCAACGGTTCTGGAAAGTCTTCTCTTGGCCGCCTGCTTGCTGGCTGGAATGTAAATTCTACGACCTCTGGAAATGTACTTTTCAAAGGACGTCCGTGGAAGGACTATTCAAGCTCCGAACGTGCCTCAGCAATACAACTCGTGGGGCAAATTCCGGTCCAGCATCTTTCAGGCCGGGCTTTCACGGTAGAAGAAGAAATTGCTTTTGGGCCAGAGAATTTAGGTCTCCCCGCCCATGAAATCCGTAAACGTGTTGACTTCGCAGTCGATGTCACCAATCTCGGCCATTTGTTAGAGCGCAGTCCGTTTAGTCTTTCAGGCGGAGAGCAGCAACGCCTTGTCATCGCTGCGTCTCTGGCTTTAAAACCGCAAGTACTTGTTCTGGACGAACCATTTACGAATCTCGATCCTGAATCCCGTGATGCCATGCTTAATGTGTTTGATGGACTGTCGTCCGATCTGACAATCATCTTGCTCGAAACCAACCCAAGTCTCGCAGCAACACTTGCAGAGCGCTTCATATTTTTAGATAATTCGACCATTTTTGCGGAAGGCAATGCGCGTGAGGTTTTATTCAACCCGCAACTTGTAGAACGTCTTGGATTACCCGCCGTGACGCAGGCGATTGTTTCCTTTTTGGGCGAAAAACACAAATTAACCAGCCCAACAACGCTTCCGATCGGACCCGCAGAGTTCGATGCTTTCATTGAAAGTCTCAGCAATGTTAAAAATTAATCGCCTTTGGTTTGTCTATCCATCCTCTACCCCACTATTTGATGATCTTAACGCTACACTCTATCCCGGAGACGTTCTGGCAATCATCGGCAGAAACGGCGCGGGAAAAAGTACGCTTTTGCGATTGCTGAACGGGCTTCTGAAACCACTAAGCGGCCATGTTGACGTTGATGGTAAAAATCTGTCGGAACTTAAGATACACGAAATTGCTCGCCATATCGGCACTGTCTTTCAAAGCCCTGAACAACAGCTTTTTGCTTCGACAGTTGAAGACGAGATTGCCTTTGGACCAAAACAATTCGGGCTGGAACAACAACAGATTGACGCAAGAGTTTCGGCGGCACTCGAAAGAACAGGACTTTCATCCTTCACAAGCCACCACCCACTTGATCTCGATTATGCGAGCCGTCGTTTTCTGACGCTCGCCTGCGTATTAGCCAACAGCCCGGATATATTGCTTCTTGATGAGCCTCAACGCGGCTTGGACAGAGGGTGGACCGAACGTCTTGAGCAGATCATTGCGGAAGAAAAACAATCGGGGCGCATTGTCATTCTGGTGTGTCACGACATGGATTTTGTTGAGCGCAATGCGACGGTTATTCTGCCACTCGGTGGGAAAACGATCAAACAACAAACCGTCAGCGACTTCTTTTCCGATAAAGCTCTGGTCGAAGATACAAGCGTTGAAACACCGTGGAAAATAAGAATTCGACAGGCGGTGCATCGCAAAAAGACGCTTTTGGTCGGCTGACCTTTCTTCTTTTCAAGCCGATTTTCTCAAGCGGGAAATCATTAGAAGACCTGCCAAAGCACCTGCTGTGCAAAAGACAAGAAACACCCAGCCCGATAAGGCACCAGCATGAATACCGGATAACAGCACGCCAACGGTGCAACCCAACCCAGTCATGCACCCCAGCCCATAGGGACTTCACCTATAAAACGCTCTGCCAATCCTTTTAACGATGGCCATGACGGCCTGAATTGCCCGGCAATCAAAGCAGAAGCAAAGCTGGACAAAACAAGACCAATCACAAATACCCCGTTCGGAGAAAGCAGGGCAGTTTTGACAGCACAGATACACCCACGAACGGTATCAAGGCCAATAAGGGTTTCGGGTATGAGCGATGAGGACGAAGCTGCAGTTCGGACGAGACTTCCCAGTTCTGCAGTGACACCGAGACGGGCAACGCGCAAATAGGCGAATGCACTTATAGCTGCCACAAGCAGTCCTGTTATAATGGGTGGCCAGCGTTTCACAAAAATGGCTTCGGCGTTGCTGATATTCTTTGCGCTGCTACGATCTCTGTCGTCATTCTTGGATCGTTTAAGAACAAAGATTGCGATTGAAGCCAAAACAGCCAGAGAAATAACCGTCGTAAAAACATAGCCAAAAATGCCGGGGAGCCAGATGGCCGGGTCACTATAGACGGTCAATGTGTAGAGGTTGTTCCACGTCAAAAAAACCATTAGAAAACCAATACCCGCACCGATAAGTGCTGCGATAGAACCGAAAGCTCCCTCACCAAGTCGATAGAAATGGGCTGATAGGCATGAGCCCGATATAGCCATGCCAAGCCCGAAAACGAGTGATGCTGAAGCAAGCACGACCCCTACCGGCCCGATATGCGCGCCGGGCGGCAGGCGGTCTGGCTGTGGAATGGGAACCCATGCTCCCAACACGATCTGATAGAGAACTATCCCGCCAGCCAGTGCTATGATGATAGACAAAATGCCTGTGGGATCACGATCTTCTACAAAATCGCGTAAATTACAGAGAAAGCAAAAACGCCCTCTTTGCAGTACAATGCCAAATGCGCATCCCGCCAGCAACGAGAACGACAGCGCTCTGCCGGGCGCATCGCTTGCTAGAAAAATACTCCAGAGAACCAGTGCTGCGAGGATAAAAACCGCGCTCATCCGGGAGAGTGCTAGGCGCATGCGACAACCATTCATTTGATAAGCCTGATGGACGAAGTCGTAAGGCTTCGTCCATTTCGAGCCATTCTGATGCATTGAACCGTAATTACTTGCCGGTCCAGACAGTGCCCGCGAGATTGGTAACCGGCACGCCTACAGCATTTCCATATTCGGTCCACGAGCCATCATAGTTGCGGACATCGTAACTGAGGATCTTTTTCAGTGCGAACCATGTATGGCTCGAGCGCTCACCAATACGGCAATAGGTAATGACCGGCTTTGAACCATCAATGCCCTGTTCGGCATAGATCACCTTGATCTCCTCAGGCGATTTAAATGTGCCATCCTCGTTGACGATTTTGCCCCAAGGGACGTTAACCGTTCCCGGTATATGCCCTGCGCGAACAGAGAGTTCCTTCACGCCTTCCGGGGCGAATATCTTGCCGGAATATTCGTCAGCCGAGCGAATATCGACAAGCTTGGCTTCACCTTTGCCTTCGGCAACCGAAACCACATCTGCAAACCGTGCACGCACAGAATTATCACGCTCGGGAAGTTCGATGGTTGAATCTGCATAATCGTGCGCTGCCGTATCGAGCGGCAGGCCTTTTGCCTCCCAGAGCTTACGTCCACCATCAAGCAGTTTTACCTGATCACCAAGGCCATAGACTTCGAATATCCATGATGGGGTTGACGCCCCTCGGCGGCATCGATGTGCCATAGTGGGTGGTGTTTAAACAGCCACGAGAAGAGGAGGCGTCCGCAATGGAAGTTAGCATAATTGGTCTTGATCTGGCGAAGAATGTTTTTCAGGTTCACGGTGCTGATGCCGCTGGCGCTGTTGTTTTGCGCAAACAGCTTCGGCGGAACAAAGTCCTTGAGTTTTTCTCCAGGCAATCGCCATGTTTTGTCGCTATGGAAGCGTGTGGTGGTGCGCATTATTGGGCGCGCGAAATCGGTAAACTGGGCCACAACGTCAAGCTGATTTCGCCTCAATAGGTGAAGCCCTTTGTAAAGCACCAAAAGAATGACATGGCAGATGCTGAGGCGATTTGCGAGGCAGCGCAGAGACCGACTATGCGCTTCGTTGCAGTCAAGAGTGAGGAACAGCAAGCGGTTCTGCCGTGTTCCGTGCCCGGGATTTACTGGTCCGCCAACGCACCCAGCTCATCAATGCGCTGCGGGGCCAGCTTGCCGAATATGGCTGGATCGTTGCTCAGGGGACTTCGCATGTCGCAAGGCTTGTCGCGGTTGTCGATGATCCCACAAGTGGGCTGCCGCAAGCCGCACGTGCTGTGTTTGCAATCATGGGATCACGCTGAGGGCTCTTGCTCCTGACCCTGCCATCTTCACCAAGGGACGTGACTTCGCCGCTTGGCTGGGGCTGACGCCATTACAAAATCGACCGGCGGTAAACAGAGACTGGGAGCCACGTCGAAGATGGGGGAGCGAACCTTGCGGCGTTTGCTCATTATCGGAGCGAGTACCGTGGTGATGCATGCAGTGCGTAAGGGCGCCCCAAAGGGATCGTGGCTGGCGCGCATGATTGCGTGCAAACCACGTATGCTGGTTGTCGTAGCCCTTGCCAACAAGATGGCTCGGATTGTCTGGGCACTGATGGCAACGGGTGAAATTTACAAAGCTCCGGCGGTGATGCAGTAGTCGTTCACCGTTAGAGCCGTCGTAAGGGTGTAGGACAGACAAAGGATTATATGGCGTAACAGTTGATGAGACGGGATCAGAAAAACCAGTTTGGTGCATCGTGCTCAAGCACGCATCCATGATTTGGATCTGGTCCACGAACTCCCATATTGGCCCTGGCATCTAAAAAGCCAACAAAGAGGCCGGACAGATGACAGTGCTCAACTACACTCCATAAAATCAAAATTTGTCTTGCATTCTAGGGGGCGTCCACAGATGCACCCCAAGCCGCGAACCAGTTATTGTTGTCGCCATAAAGAACAATTGTTGTATCCTTATCGACGCCTGCATCGCGAAGAAGCTTCTCAAAAGATTCACGCGTGGCGATATCGCGCTTTTCCGGATCAACAAGGTCCGTGTGCCAGTTCAGATGAGCCGCACCCGGAATATGTCCGCGCTCATAAACACCTGCATCGACGCTCACCTCGAAGACACGAACATTCGCACTTTTGAGATTATCCTGCAACCAATCAGCTTTAACGAGCGCATCAGATGCCGAGGCCGAACCAGCAAAGGTGATCGCGGCAACAGCACTGAAAAACAGCGACTTTAAATTTAATTTCCCCACCATAAATATCTCCAAGATTGATAAAACCCGGAGATAATATTAATTACATCACCAATGATAATAAGGCATAATATTCTATTCTAAAATATACTATAGAAATATTTATCGGCGATGAAGCGTTGAAAAATGGTTGAGGCACCTTATTCCTTCACTCTTACTTCCGCCCGGAACAAGCTTTTTGATAACAGCTAGAGCGCGTGGCGCTTAATCGTATCCACCGCGCTCGCTCTATCCATCTGTTTTTAAGCATGTCTCCAAAAACCGGTTCCCACCTTTGGCAGACATGCGCTAAATCATCCGCGTGATGATTGCCTTGATTTCCTGCTCAAAGAAATCCGAAAATGTTGCAATGCGCGGCGGCAATTTCTGAAACGGCGGATAGTAAAGCGTGAGCCAAAGTTGTGGCGGCGACCATTCCGGTAATATCTGAACCAGACGTCCAGTGCGCAGATGCTCAGCTACGATAAACACCGGCAACATAGCAACGCCTGCCCCATCGGCCGCCATGTTCGCCAGCACCTCACCGTTATTTGCACTGATCATGCGGCCAGCTGAAACCGTAATCGTCGCATTCCCGTCGGATAGCACCCAGTTTTCGCGCCTGCTTTCAGAACTATAACCAAGGCAGCCATCTGTAGAAAGCTCGGTCGGATGCCTTGCATCAACATAAGGCGTACCGGGTGCTGCCACCAGAATACGCTTGATCGCGCTGATCTTGCGCCAAATCGTGAACTTATCCGATGGCGCACCTGAAATACGGATCGCAAGATCAAAATCCTGCTCAACAATATCAAGCATATGATCAGTAAGAGAAAGCTCTACTTCAATCCTTGGGTAAAGTTCTCGAAATGCAGAAAGGATTTGTGGCAAAACCTGCTGACCAAGAGACATAGGCGCATTGATCCGCAACCGTCCCTGATCGGCCTTGTGCACATTCATCAGTTCCAGTCTTGCTTCCTCCAGCGCATTGACCGCAGGCTCGATACGCGCCGCAAACACGGCACCATCGCTCGTCAACGAAACCTGTCTTGTCGTCCGCACGAAAAGCTGGACACCCAGCCCTTCCTCAAGTGCTGCAATCGTGCGGGTCACGGAGGCGGGCGTCATATCCAATTCTCGTGAAACTTGCGCAAAATTGCGCTTTTCAGCGGCCAGCAGAAAGGTTTTCAGCGCCTTGAGCTCATTCATATCAATTATTGCATCCTGCGTAATAGAATAGAAATTATTGCATCAATTGTTGTTAACGATCAATCTTATTAGATTTGCCTCAACAAGATTTCGAAGCGGACATACCGCAGAAAGGCAAATATCATGCTCAACCAGATCAAGGGCCTTCACCACGTCACATCAATGGCAGCCGATGCCCGCCAGAACAACAGCTTCTTTACCGACACACTCGGCCTGCGTCGTGTGAAAAAGACTGTCAATTTCGATGAACCAAGTGTCTATCACCTTTATTACGGCGATGAAGTCGGCACCCCCGGCTCCGTCATGACTTATTTCCCGTTCCCAAACATCGTTCGCGGTCGTCCGGGCGTCGGCGAAGTAGGCGAAACAGAATTTTCCGTACCAAAAGGATCGCTTGGTTTCTGGAAAGACCGTCTGGTTGCAAATGGCGTAACCGGACTTGAAGCAGACAGCATCTTTGGTGCTGAACGTCTGCGTTTTCAGGGACCGGATGGCGATGGTTTTGCGCTTGTTGAGACGACCGATGACAAGCGTGCGCCATGGATCAGCGCTGGCGTATCTGAAGATGTCGCCATCCGGGGCTTCAGCGGTGCGCGCGTGCGTCTTCACGATATTGATGCCAGTGCAGAACTGCTCAAATTCATGGGCTATGAACGTGTTGAAACCCAAGGCAATGTCAGCCGCTTCATCATCCCGAATGGTAATGGCGCCGATACGATTGACCTCGAAGCTTTACCTTCGGCGCAGGCTGCACGTCAGGGCGCAGGCTCTGTGCACCACATCGCCTTTGCGGTGCCGGATCGTGCCGCACAGCTTGAAGTGCGCAAAGCGCTGTTGGATACCGGCTATAACGTGACGCCGGTGATTGATCGCGACTATTTCTGGGCGATCTATTTCCGCACACCGGGCGGCGTGTTGTTTGAAGTGGCCACCAATGAGCCCGGCTTTGACCGCGACGAAGATACGGCACATCTTGGCGAAGCACTCAAACTGCCGAGCCGCTATGAGGCATATCGCGATCGCATCGAAGCCAATCTTATCCCTCTAACCGAAAAATAATCGGCTGCCTCCGGCTGTGCCGGAGGCCTTTACCGTTGGAGGATCATCATGAGCAGAAACGATTATCACACCTTCCGACAAGAAGGTGTGGCTAGCTCCTCGATTGTCATCGCATTGCATGGAACTGGCGGCAACGAGCATCAGTTCACCGGCCTTATCCAGCAAATACTTCCCGATGCGGGCATTGTTGCACCGCGTGGTAACGTTTCAGAATTCGGTGCGAACCGCTTCTTTCGACGTACTGGTGAAGGCGTCTATGATATGAATGACCTTAATTTACGCACCGCGAAAATGCTGGCGTTTGTTAGCGACATTCGTCAGCAGAACCCGGAGCGCGAAATCTATGCTCTCGGCTATTCGAATGGAGCCAATATTCTCGCATCCATGCTGTTTCGCGATCCGCGATTATTCGACCGTGCCGCACTCATGCACCCGCTAATCCCGTGGACACCGGAACCCCAGCCTGAACTTGCCGGTAAACGGGTTTTGATTACTGCGGGTCATGCCGATCCGATCTCACCGCTCAAGCTCTCGCAAGGCCTGATCGATTGGTTCAAAACGCAAGGTGCAAAGGTTGAAACGCTTATCGCACCGGGCGGGCACGAAATCCGTCCTGCTGAGCTTGAAAGCCTTACAAACTTCCTGCGCTCAGCCTGATCAGGCATATTATAAAAAGCGCCCAATCTAAAAAAATGAAACCTCGGTGCGTTGTGCGCATCGAGGCTTTTTGCATTTCCGGTTTTGATCCACTCCATCATTATTACATATAACGCAATATAATAAGAATTATTGTCACAATTGTTGTCAATTATAAATCCGACTAGTTTGAGTTCAACAAGCTCGAAGTCCTCACCCCACTCAACAGCCAGATTATCTTCATTGATCATCAGCACAGATGGCTTTTGGTGTTCAGTCCAATGATCGTCAGGTTTTGAAAAACAACACTGCCGGACTGGCAAAAGCAGCCAAGGTTTTCAATATTCCGACCGTTATCACCACCGTCGAAACCGATAGCTTTTCAGGTCAGACCTATCCTGAGCTTCTTGATGTCTTCCCTGATGTTCCGCTTCTTGAGCGTACCTCAATGAACTCCTGGGATGATCTAAAAGTCCGCGAAGCGCTTGCAAAAGGTGCAGCCGATGGCCGTAAAAAGATTATCGTTTCGGGTCTCTGGACTGAAGTCTGCAATACCACTTTCGCGATTTCCGCTATGAATGATACCGATTACGAAATCTATGTGGTTGCCGATGCATCCGGTGGCACTTCGCTTGAAGCACATAACTATGCGATGGACCGCATGGTTCAAGCTGGCGTTATCCCTGTTACATGGCAGCAGGTTCTGCTTGAGTGGCAGCGCGACTGGGCACACCGCGAAACCTATGATGCCGTCATGAACATCGAGCGTGAACATTCAGGTGCTTATGGCATGGGCGTCGATTATGCCTATACGATGGTTCACGGCTCAAACTGGCGCAGCCAGCACAATGCGCCGCGACTTGCTCCAAAGCCAGCACTTTAAATTATGAATAGGCCCGGCATCTCAGGCGGGCAAACATGACCCGGTGTTTCTATACACCCCCCCCCGAAAACCACGCATAATATGTGCAGGTGCGCTGCATCCCTCCCCTCAATGCATCTGATTTTCGAGAAAGAAACAAGATGACAGCCGCCACTTCTCCGAAACAGGACGCCTCCTCCGGCCCGTTGAGCTTTCACGTTTTCAGAGCGCTTTGGATAGCCACAATCATATCCAATATCGGCACATGGATGAACGATGTCGGCTCCGCATGGCTGATGACCTCACTCTCGCCAAGCCCGATGTTCGTGGCACTTGTGCAAGCTGCAACAACCTTGCCGATGTTCCTGCTCGCTCTTCCTGCAGGTGCCATGGCAGACATCGTCAATCGTCGAAAACTGCTGTTGAGCGCACAGGTTCTGGGGCTTAGGGTTGCCGCAACGTTTGCATTGCTGACCGCAATGGGCTGACACCCCCTTGGATGCCGCTCGGTGTCACTTTTGTGCTTGGCATATCTGCAGCACTCAGCGCCCCGGTCTTTCAGGCAATTGTGCCAGAACTCGTCGACAAACAGGCGCTTCCCGATGCGGTTATGCTGAACAGGCTTGGCGTCAATATCTCTCGTGCCATCGGCCCGGCATTTGGCGGTGTCATTGTTGCAATCGCCGGGATTCCTGCTGTCTTCGCCCTCAATGCGGTTTCTATAATTGCGGTTCTGATCGTCCTTGTTTTCTGGAAACGCACTCCCTTTCAATCAGCACTCCCGCCAGAGCATCTCTTCGGCGCACTACGCGCTGGCTATCGCTACGCACGCCACTCGGCTGCCATGCGCCTTGTTCTGATCCGCTCGGCTGGATTATTTCTATTTGGCAGTGCACTTTGAGCGATATTGCCGCTCGTGGGTAGTCGCGAATTGGGGCTTGATGCGGCTGGCTATGGCGCATTGCTTGGATGCATGGGTGCGGAAGCCGTTCTAGGTGCACTTCTTCTCAAAAAACTGCGCAAGAATGTTACGGCAAACACAATCTCCATCTGGGCAACACTGCTGTTTTCTTTCGCAACGCTCACATTAGCTCTGGTGCCAAATGCATGGATTGCAGGCGGTGTGTTGTTCCTTGCTGGCCTTGCACGGATCGGCATGCTGACTTCGCTCAAAGTTGCAGCCCAAATGGCTTCACCCGGCTGAGTTAAGGCACGTGCACTCGCCGTCTATCTGCTGGTCTTTCAGGGCGCAAAGACCGGCGGCAGCATCCTTTGGGGTACGATTGCATCGCGCTTCAATGTGACAACTGCTCTCGTTGTCGCTGCCATTGCCTTGGTTATTTCATTGGTTCTCGCTCGCATATGGCAACTGCCAAAGGACGCAACAACCGATCTCGCGCCTTCAAACCATTGTGCAGAACCCGTCATGGCTGTTCGTCCTGAAGGTGATCGCGGGCCGGTATTGATTGAGATCGAATATAAGATCGAACCACAGCGCTTTGTCGAATTCACAGCAGCCTTGCGCAAGTTCAGCGCAGTCCGCTACCGCGATGACGCAATAAGGTGGGATGTGTGGGAAGATGTTGCCGTTCCCGGTCGTGTTGTTGAAGCCTTTATCGTCGAAAGCTGGATTGAACACCAGCGCCAGCATGCCCGCGTCACTCATTCCGATCAATTGAACCAAAGCACAATCAACGATTTTCATCTTGGCGACAACCAGCCTGTTGCCCGCCTTCTGCTGAAGCCTGTTTAAGAACTATTTGCTGGAGATACCTTCTTCCAAATGACATCCTCCACCAATCGATTATGTATTGAGACGAACTGCTCCCACTATGTGTGGGGGCAATTTATTGAAGCTCAGATTATAGCAAACCAGAGCTAATCGGCACCCCGCTCACGGCGTCGGCGCTTCCATGGCCATTCGCCATCGATTTCTGCTTCGAGAGAGAAACTAAGAAAGGTTCTGATTAGAACGATCAGCCCCAGCAAGCCAACGCTTTCCCATGTAAGCGGGGAAATAATCGTAGCAATAATATCGGCACCAATGAGAATTTCGAGGCCAAGCAGAATGCCCCGGCCAAGATTTGCGCGGTAACGTGTATATGCAGTTTCACCGGAAAGCGTAAACACGTCTTTGAGATAGCCAAGCGTTGCAACCGCCACACCAATCAAGATCACGGCTACACCAAAGAACTCGAGAGCAGATGCCATCGGCTCCAGTATTGGAGCAATCAAACTGACAAATTCGCCGCGTTCAGCACCAACATTCATTCTAAAGCTTCCCTCGCCCGTTCCGGAAACTGGGAGCTTAATCAGAAAAGCTTAAAAAAATGCGGCGGGTTTTCCCACCGCATCATAGCCAGATCACCGAATCTTAGGCGAATGCACTGACTTTGCGAGACCGTGCTAACGCCAGCTCACACAGCCCAGCAAGCGCACCCCAATGCGCCAAAAAAACCTTAAGGTCAGCAATCTGCAAATGCGACCCCCAAGCGCTCGCATGATCATGCCCATGCACGCCACAACTATTTGAACAACCACATGTCGAGATTGCAGTTCGACGAAGGCTGTGCCTGCCAGCACCATCCGGCTCACCCCATGCTGCATAACCACCGAATTTACGAACCAGTGACCAGTCTGGCATCGCAGGCGACACGGGATTTTCATCCAACTCATTGAATGCTTTCGCGCCATAGACAATCTTGCCACCGACCATAGATATCGCGATTATTATAGGAGGTATCGTCCAGTGTTCCGGTCGATGAATAGATACCTTTTGGAACAACACGATTTCCATGTTTGTATGTCGATGCCGACAAGCGGTAATCAAAGCCGTTCTTGTTTCCCGACACTGCAGCCCAGCTCTGCCAGCCTTTGCTTACAGAGAAATAGCTGCCACCGGCCTCTGCCTGAATAGGCTTATCAGCTCCTTTTTTGGTCGTGATATTGACCACACCGCCAATTGCCTTTGCGCCATAAAGAACGGAAGAAGGTCCTTTTACCACCTCGATACGCTCAATCGTGTAGAGATCAACCAGAATAGGCGTTCCATAGGTGCTATGATCGGTAATTTCCTGCCCGTCGACAAGTATCGTAACGCGACGTGACCTCTCACCGCGAATGCGCAGACGCTTCATTCCGGCAACGGATTCATCGCTCACCTCGACACCCGGTATATCGCGCAGAAGCTCAGCAACGCTGTCAGTGGGGCGACGTTCGATATCTTTTGCATCGATCACCGCGACAGAACGCGGATTATCCTTGATCGCAAGTTCCGTTCGCGTGCCGACCAGAGTAATCCTATCGAGCCACGTCATCGGCGCTGTTTCCTGCGCATAGGCTGATCGAACGCCGATAAATGACGCAGAAAGCAACAAGGCTGCAATGCGTTTATAGCATATCGATTTCAGCTCCGTCCCACCGGAAGTCTGTGCCATATAACCTCTCCAATTATGCTTATATATGGATCGCTCTCACCCGCCGTGAGCGATCAGGCTCTGTGTCGATGTGGTGCAATAATTCTTCTGCCCCACATTGGCCTTACGCAGTTGCTCAAGGGATTTTGCGCAGTCTTCGACGCTTAGATGCTTACGGATGAGTGCACGTTCCCCATCCAAGCTCACGAGAAAACTGTATCGCGGCGGGTCTTCTGGCATCGAATGATCAAAATCATCGAACTGTGCGGAACTGTAAAAACAACCAGCTTCTTTAAGCTTGGTTTCGCCGCCTTCTAAAACAGGGAGAATGCGTTCCAATCGCTCCAAACATTCGTCACGCTTATCGATATTGACGAAGGTTGAAGCCCCCCCCTGAAAGAAGGGTCAGGATAATCATAACAACACCAGCATCCATTCTGGTTACTCCTGAAGCGCTTAAGCTCGAAAAAACTGATTAAATAAGTGCCAATGCGAAGAGAGTGATTGGATTGGCACATTGCATACGCCCGGAATCCACGACTGCAAAAGCGCGGCCGATGGTTGCCGGATCACTCAAAATGCGCAGTATAAGCAACGCGACGTCGTCACGGTGAATGAAGCCATGCATTTCCGGATCGTCTGACAAAATCCCCTTGCCGGCTGCAGGCTCTGAAACAAGCCCGCCGGGCCGAACGATTGTCCAGATCAGTTTTGATTTGCGCAGACAGGCTTCGGCTTTCGTTTTGGCATCAACGGCGGCACAGAATGCTACAATTGCGCGTTCCGAACGAAATGGAGCCATTTCTCCGCAGCCAATTGAAGTGGTGAGCACGAAGCGCCGCGTGATCCCGCCTGCGACTGCCGCAGCAATCGCTTTAATATTAGCGTCATCATCCGCACGGCGTCCGTCTTCGGCTTGCCCTCCCAATGTCGAAACCACGTCGATTTCTACGCCAGACTGCGCAAAGGCGCGCGCAACATCTTCAACGCAAACGCGTTACCCCGAATAATTTGCGCGCCGGTTTCCGAAAGTGCTGTGGCATCTGAACCTGCCCGCACCATCGCGACGACGGACCGACCGTTAGCGCAAGCGTGACGCGCCAATTCCAGTCCAACGCCACGGCTTGCACCAAAAATCAGAAGCGTGGACATCTCAGGCATTTCCCGCGCTTGATGCAAAACGGATTGCAAGTTGATTGAAGCGCTCGACCTGATCCTGCGCTAGCTGGCGTTTTTCATCGCGGCCAACATAGACTTTGAAAATCGTCTCGCCATCGCCATTGAAAAACTGGACAGACAATGTGTCCACGCCCATGAAAGGACGGCGAACAAGGAATATCGCCTTGCAGTTTTCGTGGCGCAGATGGCCTGAAAGACCGCTTGATCCGCCTTGCAGATTATACATGCCATGTCCGGGTTTGCCGTGAGGCACAGGTCCGCAAAATTCTACAATCGCGTCTTTGGAATGGCAGATGAAAGTGATGTCACCCCACTCTGCAATATCACTCATCACATCGACAAACTGGCTGCCATCAATGCGCGTGACGCCACCTGCCGGAACACATTCAATAACAGTCTGGATCGGCACATCATATTCGGTGGCGAGACTTTCCAGAATACCATCCGGCTTTTCAGCAATGCTTGCACGGATACGTTGAACTTTTTCTGCATGGTTGAGTGATTGCATGTTTGTCTCCATTCATTGAGGTGGTTAGGCGGCATTGCGGTTAAGCATCAGCCGACCCTGAAGAATGTCCTGAAAAGCGGAAATGAGATTGGCGTACCAGAAACGTCCAGCGACACTGAGCTCAATAATGTTATCGTGAAAAGTGAGCAGCCCTGCGCGCTGCGACTGCAAGACAAGCGGCACAACATCACTCGATGAAAGCCTGTGATCGGCAAGCTGCAACAATTGAGCAAATGTCGAGAAAGCCCACTTCAAAACTTGCCGTTATAAAATTGCGCAGATGCTGATTGCCGTCAGCTTTGTTCAACATGCCAAGCGGCTTAAAGCCTGCTTTGAAGCTCTCGGAATAGCTGCCCAGATCGCTTTTTAAACCATAGATATAAGGCCCGATTGAACCACCGGCACCAGAACCAAAGGTAAGGCAATCAGCACCTTCCTTAATCAGAATATTATAGAGATTAAGCTCGCGGGTGGTTCGTCCCCAATGATTGTTGGTTAGCTGCCGCCAGTTGCGGCGGCGGAAAAATTCAACGCCGGTCTGATAAAGAATACCGATGTCACCCAATCCGGCTGCTGCGGGAAATTTGCCTGCGGAAATTGCAGTAAAAAGCGGAGTGCCGGGAATAAGATTGAGTCCATAAAGGTCGATACCATCAGGACAAAGTTCTGCTGCTGTTTCAATATCCCGTCTCCAGACATCAAGCATTTGCCCTGGTAATCCATAGATCAGATCAATGATCAGCGCTGCTTGATCACGATCTCTAATACCTTCCAGAAATCCGATCACATCCTCGCGACTGGCCTTTCGACCTTGTCGCCGCCGCACGTCGGTATCAAAGCTCTGAACACCGACTGAAAATCGGTTCACACCCGCTTCAAGACAGCATCAATCTTATCATCCGTGAAATGGATGATGCGCCCCTCGACGGTAATTTCGCAGTCAGGCGCAAGCGGCAGTTCCTTGCGTATGGTGATCAGTAGTCGGGATAATTCGTCAGCAGAAAGCGCTGTGGGCGTACCGCCGCCCAGATAAACCGCATGGAGGGGATTATCACGCAGTGCTGGCTTGGAAGCATCACGGCATATCTCGTCTATAAGCAGATCGACATAGCCTGACGCAGTTTGGGGAACATAGGCATTGCGGTAGAAGCCACAAAACAGGCAGTGATTGGCGCAGAATGGAACGTGGATATAGGCAAGACGCTTGCCGCGCGCCGATGGTTTTGACAGAATATCAATCCATGCATGTTGCAAATCATCGCATTCAAGTTTTGACGTACCTCGAAACGGCATAACCGCACGGCGTTTTGAAAACGCATCTTTTAGCGGATTTGTGCCGTCTTCATTGGCAAAATAGCTCTGAATGTCGAAGTCTGGCATCATGCAAGACTGCCCCCATGCGTAATCTCTTATGCTGGGGAGCTGTAAGGCAATTTAAACATGAGTTATTTGCGCCGGAACAAATAACTTGATAATTGGAATCAACTTATAACTTGGCGTTTTAACGACACGGTAAAGCCCGCCATTTGGCGGGCTTTGTTTATTGTTTATGCGCCGTAAGGCACCCAGATATTTTTGACTTGTGTGGCTCTGCGCAGGTAATCACGGCCTTGCGCTTCTTGCGTGTTGCTCCAGTTGGGCAGACGACCATTGCTGACCCAGGTGGCCTTGAGGTTTCCAGCCGATGTTTTTTCGACCATGCCACTGCCTTCCTTGGAGCCAAAATACCAAAGCGCTGCCACTTCATCATGTTCGGTCAGGGTCTTGGTCAGCAGATCGCGCTCGCCGGTGACGATGTTGATGACACCGCCCGGCACATCCGAGGTATCAAGCAGTTGATAGAAATCGCCGGCAATCAGCGGATGACGGCTTGAAGGCACGACCACCGTGCGATTGCCCATGGCAATGGCAGGCAGTACCAGCGAGATAAGCGAGAGCAGCGGCGCTTCATCCGGGCAGACAATGCCCATCACGCCCCATGGTTCGTTCATGGCGAGTGTCACATGGCGTGATTTGGTGGCATGCACCGCACCATCGAACTTATCGGCCTGCGCTGCATAATAAAAGATGCGGCGCAGCGATGCTTCGACTTCCTCGGTGGCTTTTTTGTCGCTGATGCCGGTGCTTTCAACAAGGCCATTGATGAAGGCATTGCGACGTGCATCAAGGTTTTCGCCAAGATAATAGAGCACCTGCGCACGGTTATGGGCCGTGGCACTGCTCCAGCTTGATGCCTTGGCTGCTGCCTCAACCGCATTGCGAATGTCTTTGCGGTTGCTGATGCCCGCTTGACCAATCACGGCACCGCCTTTGCCGGTGACCGAATAGCTGTAACCACTATCGGGACGCGCCTGCTTGCCGCCAATATAGTTCTTCATCGTCCGGTCAATGCCATTGATGACGATCTTGTCCGTGCTCGATGGCAAAGCGGATGGGATAAAGGCCTCGGTCGTCGCTTTGGGTGCGACGAGTGCTTTTTCCCAATCGGCAGTGAGATATTCATAAAGGCCTTCACGTGCGCCTTCACGACCGTAACCGCTTTCGCGATAGCCGCCAAAACCTGCACCAGCATCCAGCATATTGGTGCAATTGATCCAGACAACACCGGCTTTCACCCGCGCTGCAAGATCAAGCGCGACATTGATATTTTCCGACCAGATGGAAGCCGCCAGACCGTAACGGGTATTGTTGGCGAGAGCGACGGCTTCATCGGGCGTGCGGAAACTTGTAGCAGCGGCAATCGGGCCAAAGATTTCCACCTGACAGACCGTTGCCGCCTGATCAACCTCGGTGAAGAAACCGGGCGCGATATAATTACCCTTGGCAGGCAGCGGGTTTGGCGTCTGCCAAAGCTGGCCGCCTTCCTCAATGCCTTTCTGGATCAGATCGGAAATCCGTTTTACCTGTGCAGGCGAAACAATCGCGCCCACATCAGTGGATTTATCGAGTGGGTCACCAACACGTAAAGTCTCAAGCCGCTTTCTCAGCTTGGCATAAAAGCGCTCGGCAATGCCTTCCTGCACCAGAAGGCGTGAACCCGCACAGCAGACTTCACCCTGATTAAACCAGATCGCATCGACCACGCCTTCAACGGCGGCATCAAGATCCGCATCTTCAAACACGATGAATGGCGATTTGCCGCCAAGCTCCAGCGAGAGCTTCTTGCCCGAACCTGCAATCTGCTCGCGGATAATGCGGCCCACCTGCGTTGAGCCGGTGAAGGCAACCTTGTCGATGCTGTCATGGCCGCAAACGCTCGCACCCGTAGTGCCATCGCCCTGCACGATATTGACCACACCCGCAGGCAGGCCGACTTCATGGCAGATTTCTGCAAAGGCAATCGCTGTCAAAGGTGTGAGATCGGCGGGTTTTAACACCACGGTGTTACCCGCAGCCAAAGCCGGTGCAATCTTCCATGCCAGCATCAGCAGCGGAAAGTTCCATGGGATCACTTGTCCGCAGACACCAACCGGCGAGAAGCCCCTGAACTCATCTTCGACCATCTCCGCCCAACCGGCATGGTGATAAAAATGACGCACGGCCAATGGAATATCGATGTCGCGGGTTTCACGCAGCGGCTTGCCATTGTCCATGGCTTCGAGAACCGACAAAAAGCGCTCACGCTTCTGGATATGACGAGCAATGGCATAGAGATATTTGGCACGTTCATGGCCGGAAAGTTTCGACCATTTGTTGAATGCGTTGCGTGCGGCTTTCACCGCCTGATCGACATCGTCAGCGGTGCCAAGCGCAATCTCTGCAAGCTTGTCGCCATTGGCAGGATTGGTAACTATGATGGTCTTATGGCCTTCCGGCTTGACGAAAGCACCATTGATATAATGGCCAAACGAGCGGCCATGATGCTCCAGCCACTGCTTCACATCGCCGTTGGCTTCAGGAGAAGGTCCATATTCCATGGTCTTCAGAATGTCCTTGATGGGTCGCATTTATAGTATCCTTACGAGCATTTCCAGCAAAACTGCGTGAGCTTTTTGCGTTCGGAGAATGCGTAAAAGCCAAGTTTAAGCAGCAGCGTGACGGTTGGCGCTCGAATAGCGTCCGGTCACAAAATGCTCCAATTGTCGTTCAATATCGCCAAGCATCGATGAAGCACCGAGGCGGAACAGATCGGGTTCCAGCCAGCGATTGCCGAGTTCTTCCTTCATCAAAGTGAGCCAGGCCAGCGCATCCTTGGCCGTCTTGAGACCACCAGCAGGCTTGAACCCGACGATCTGGCCGGACAGTTCGCCATAATCACGCAAGGCCCGTACCATGGTCAGACTGACCGGCAGCGTCGCATTGACATCTTCCTTGCCGGTCGAGGTCTTGATGAAGTCTGATCCTGCCTGCATGGCCACCATCGAAGCGCGATAGACATTGGTGAGCGTGTTGAGATCACCGGTCGCAAGAATTGCTTTCATATGCGCTTCCCCACAGGCTTCGCGCATCGCGGCAATCTCGTCATAAAGCGCTGACCAGTTCTGTGTCAGAACATGCTCGCGCGTAATCACAATGTCGATCTCATCGGCACCCTGCTCGACCGCATAGGTGATCTCGGCCAATCGCAGCGGCAAAGGCGTCAGTCCTGCCGGAAAGCCAGTGGCAACCGAGGCGACAGGAATGCCGGAACCTTGGAGCGCCTTGACCGCATGTGGAACCATGGTCGGATAAACGCAGACAGCACCGGTGGTAATACCAGCATCGCCAAGCCCCAAGGCTTCCAGAATATCATCGCGCACCGGACGCCGCGCTTTGGCACAGAGCCTGCGCACACGGCCCTCGGTGTCATCACCCGCAAGCGTGGTCAGATCAATGCACTCAAT
>NZ_NNRJ01000006.1 GCF_002252445.1 Brucella thiophenivorans | reverse complement strand
AATTTGAAAACCCAGTTTATGAGTGTGCGACCTAGCCAATATAGTAAGGCTTGTTTCTGGTTTAACGCGCTTTATGTTGGAACCGTAATATTGAAATTGGCAGAGTTTAAATTGGGACATTTTTCGACGTTTCGCACACTTATATTTGTAGTGTCCGCTTTGGCTATGTCTTTTGTGGGGGCGGATAACTCCCTTGCGCAGGACAACAAATCGCAACCGTCTCCGCCTACTGTCACACAACCGGCACCGGCTGCGGGGACGGCTGCGGATAGTGCGCCAGTTTCGGGCGTCGTGCAGCAGCAAAAGCCGGTTATTAATGATCTCAAGCAGCAGACGAAGGCGATCAGCGATCAGTTGCAGAAGTCTTCAACAAGCGATGAATCGCTTGCCAATTTCAAACTCCAGCTCGATACTCTTTCTAAGAAACTGCTCGATGCAGGCGTTGCGTTTCGCCCAAGGCTGACTGAAATCAACACCCGTCTTGAGCAACTGGGTGCAGCACCTTCGGGCGATCAACCCGCAGAGCCTGCAATTGTTGCTGACGAGCGCGCGCGACTGGTTGCGGAAAAAGCCGAAATCAATGCAGTCATTGGCGAGACGGAAGATGCATCGCTTGCCGTTAATCAGATGTCGTCGAAAATCGGCAATATGCGCCGAGATCTGTTCGCACAAACCCTGTCGCAGCGTGTCAGTCTTGATCTTACGCTTGGCTCGGAAGTCAGTGCTGCTGCAGGCGACCAAATGGTTTCGCTGTGGCGCGTCGTCAAATCATGGTGGCGGTTTGTTTTTACATTTAAGCTGAACTCATTTCTGGCAGCGGCGTTTTTTGCGATCATTGCAGCAATGATTATTCAGCTTGGTGCGCGCCGCGTCCTGGGTTCGCTGTGGGAACGCGATCTGACCGTTCAAACGCCGTCTTATCTAAGCCGCCTCTCGGTGGCTTTCTGGTCGACTGCGATCCCGTCTGGCGCTGTGGGCGTGTTTCTTGCTACCACCTATTTCTCTCTCGAATATTTCAATGTTTTGAGACCCGATATAGCAGCCCTGCTGCAATCGCTATTCATTGTTCTTGGCATCGTATTTTTCATCAGCCGCTTGGCCTTTGCATGTATCAGCCCTTATACACCTGCGTGGCGTCTGGTGCCTATTGCACCCGGTCCGGGCCGGGCTTTGGTGTGGCTGATTACGGGTATGGCGCTGATAAACGGGCTTGATTCCTTTTTCAGCAAGGTTAATCAGGTGCTGTCGTCGCCATTGTCTCTGACAATGGCAAAGAGCCTACTTTCAACGGTCGTGATTGGTATCCTTATACTGATTATCGCGCTGCTTAAGCCGATCGAGAAAAAAGACGAAGAAGGTGTCAGGCCGTGGCCGAAGGCTTTCCGGTTCTTTCTCATTATTCTTGGGCTTTTGCCGATTGTTGCAGCCGGACTTGGCTTCATCGGTATGGCGCGGTTTATGGCGCAGCAGATCGTCGTTACTGGCGCTTTCCTTGTTGCAATGTATCTCGGCTTCTTGACGGCCCGTGCGATTTCAGAAGAGCAGGCTTTTGCTTCCAGCCCATTTGGGCGGGTGATGCGGGATCGTTTTCATTTCAATGACGCGATTCTCGACCAAATAGGGCTTGCCGTTGGAATTCTGATCAATCTGACGGTTGCTTTGGTTGGGATACCGCTCGTGCTGATGCAGTTTGGCTTCCAGTGGAGCGAACTTAAAAGCACGTTTTATCAGCTTATGACTGGCTTCCAGATTGGCAGCATTTCCATTTCGCTGATGGGAATTTTCACTGGGCTTGCACTCTTCGTCATCGTTTATCTGATGACGCGGTGGTTCCAGAACTGGCTCGATAACAGCGTGATGGCGCGCGGGCGCGTCGATTCCGGCGTTCGCAATTCGATCCGAACGGTTGTCGGTTATGTCGGACTGGTTCTTGCGGGATTGGTTGCGGTCTCCGCAGCAGGTTTCAATCTCTCAAGCCTTGCACTCATTGCCGGTGGTCTTTCGCTCGGTATCGGTTTTGGTCTTCAGAACATCGTTCAAAACTTTGTTTCCGGTCTTATCCTGCTGGCTGAACGTCCGTTCAAAGTCGGCGACTGGGTTGAGGCTGGAACAGTCAGCGGCATTGTCAAAAAGATCAGTGTTCGAGCAACGGAAGTGGAAACCTTCCAGAAGCAGTCAATCGTGGTGCCGAATTCGACGCTCATCAACGGCAATGTTGGCAACTGGACATTGCGTAACAAGCTTGGACGCATCGATATAAATGTGCAGGCTTCCTATACCGACGAGCCGCGCCGCGTTCATGCGCTGCTGCTTGAAATCATACGCGCTCATCCGTCGATTCTCAAAAATCCCGAACCGTTCGTTGCTTTTCAGAGCATGACGGATTCGCTCATGGTGTTTGATTGCTATGCACATGTTGCAGACATCACAGCGACAGGCGGGATCAAGAACGAGCTGCGGTTCCAGATTGTCGAGCGATTCCATGCTGAAGGAATTCAGATGGCATCGTCTTCCACCGATCTGGTGCTCGGAGTACCTGAAATCGAAAAGCTTTCCGAGCTGATCAACAAGGACGCGACGCCTGTGACCAAGCCGCGAAAGGAAAAGCCAGTCGAGCTTGAAAAATCTGAACATGACGACAAAGTATGAACGGGGCGTTCAGTTGCAGTTCAGTTTTGAAGTCTTATAAGTAAAGGCATAGACAGGGATGTGATGCATCCTTGAAGAGTGGGGCCGGGTTTCCGGCGTTGTAGCGGGAGCGGCGGAAACGTCGGAACGATATGAACAGAACTCAGATCAATCATGCTGGCAAAGTCGGGCTAGCTGCGATGCTTGCGCTTTCTTTCTCGGTACCGGCGCTTTATGCAGCCACCGTCTCTAACAATGACGCTTCTGCGCAAACTATTGTGGTGACGGAAGGTGCTTCAAAGCGCGAATTGCTGGTAGCACCCGGTGAGACTGTCGATTTTTGCGATGGCGGCTGCTTTGTCACTTTTCCAAATGGTGATCGTGAGGCGCTGAAGGGCGACGAAGCCATCACCCTTTCGGGTGGCAAGGCAACTTTTCAGTAAGTCGCTGATTTGAATTGAAAAAGCCGGGGTTTTGCCCCGGCTTTTTGTTTTTAGCTGCGCGGCTTCGAGCTTTCAGGATCATAAAGCGGCTTATAGCCAATCGAGACGACTTCGACGGGATAAGTCTCGCCGAAATATTCAACATTTAGCTTGCGGCCTTCCTGACAATAGGACCATGGCAGATAGGCAAGGGCGATGTTCTTCCCAATCGTTGGACCATAAGCGATGGAGGTCGTGAACGAACGGCGACCCAGTTCATCGACCAAGGTTTCCCCGGTTTCCGGATCTAGCACCGGCAGAATGCCGACCGGATAGCGTTCAACACCTTTGGAATCGACATTTTCGCTCACAACCAGCGTGCAGAGCATGGCGGGCTGATGTTCTCTCGCCTTATATTCAAGATGTTTGGCCTTGCCACAGAAATCCGCTTCCTTGACCTTCGGGCGGGCAAGGTCGGCTTCAAGCAGATTATATTCGGTCAGCAGGTCCGCATTCTGCAAGCGCAGGCTTTTTTCCATGCGACGCGTATTGGCATAGGTCTCAACACCGACTGCAATTGCCCCGGTTGAACGCAGCGCATCCCAGACGGCGAGGGCGTCTTCATAGCGCATATGCAATTCCCAACCCTGTTCACCAACATAGGAAATGCGGAACGCAGTTACATCCTTACCGGCAATACGGATTGGCTTGATGGCCGCAAATGGGAAGTTTTCGACATTCAGACCATCGGGGTCTTCGACGATTTTCTTCAAATTTTCGCGGGCATTTGGTCCCCAGATTCCGATGGTAACATATTTTTCAGTCACATCGGTGATGGTAACGTCAAAACCCTTATCTTCGGCCACGCGACGCATGTAATGGAAATCGCGTGGACCAGCATCAGCACCGTTGATCATGCGGATGCGGTCTGCCATGCGGATGGCTGTGAAATCGGCGCGCACCATGCCTTCATTATCGAGGAAATGGGTGTAGATGCCTTTTCCAATATTGCCATCGCCGCCAATTTTTGCAGCACAAAGCCATTCCATCAGCTCGACATGGTCTGGGCCTTCAATGTCATACATTGCAAAATGTGAGAGATTGATGATCCCGCAATCTTCACTCAGCGCCAGATGTTCAGCATTGGAAACGCGCCAAAAATGGCGATTGTCCCATTCGTTTTCGCGCACAGGAATGCGGTCGCCATATTTCTCCAGCAGATGTTCGTTGGCTGCATAGCCATGCGCACGCTCCCAGCCACCCAACTCCATGAAGTGGCCGCCAAGTTCTTTCTCACGCTCATAGAATGGCGAGCGGCGGATATTGCGGCCCTTTGAGAAAGGTTCGCGGGGATGAACGGCAGGATTATAAACCTTCATTGCGGTTTCAGTGCAGCGATCCCAAATGAATTGTTCGGTCATCTGGTGCGGATAAAAGCGCGAATAATCAATGGCATGGTGGTCGATTGACGTTCGGCCATCGGTCATCCAGTCAGCAATGAGTTTGCCCATGCCGGGGCCATCCTTGACCCAGATGGCAACTGCGTACCACAGGCCGCGTATCTTTTGGCTCTCACCCATGGAAGGGCCACCATCGGTCGTGACCTGCAAAAAGCCGTTGAAGGAATGGCTTTCATTATAACCCAGTTCGCCGAGGATCGGTGTCAGTTCGATGGCGCGCTCAAGCGGTTCAAGAACCTGCTCCATGTCAAGATCGCGCTGCGAAGGTGACAGGCGTGCTTCGTGCTTTTCAAGGAGGTCGCGCGGATGGCAGAGGCGAGGATTGGTTTCCTCGTAATAGCCCCATTCGATCTGCCCGCCTTCGGCAGTCTTCGGATCTCCTGTATCGCGCATATAGGCGGAATTACCCTGATCGCGCAGAAGCGGCCAGCCGATTTCTTTACCGGTTCCGGCAAATTCATTATAGGGGCCGAAGAAGGTCAGCGGATGGTCAATTGGCATGACGGGTAGGTCTTCGCCAACCATTTCGGCAATCAAGCGGCCCCACAGACCGGCGCAAATCACGACATAATCCGCCTCAATCGTGCCGCGATGAGTGACAACCCCTTTGATACGGCCGTTTTCGATGACGAGTGACTGAGCCGGTGTGTTGGCGAAACTCTGGAGTTTGCCCGCAGCTTCTGCCTGATCGATCAGTTTGCCTGCGACCGTCTGCGAGCGGGGAATGACGAGGCCTGCATCCGGGTCCCACAAACCGCCCTGAACGAGACTTTCTTCAATGAGCGGGAACTTTTCTTTGACTTCCGATGGCTCCATCAGACGGGCGCGGGTACCAAAGGCTTTGCCGGAAGCGACCTTGCGCTTTAGCTCTTCCATACGGGAATCGTCGCCAACGCGGGCGACTTCGATGCCGCCGACACGGGCGTAATGACCCATCTTTTCATAGAAATCTATGGAATAAAGCGTCGTCCAGCAAGACAGAAAATCGTGGCTGGTCGCATAGCAAAAATCGGATGCGTGTGCGGTGGAGCCAATATCGGTGGGGATGCCGGATTTGTCGATACCGACAATGTCGTCCCAGCCCCGTTCGATCAGATGGTGGACAACAGATGCGCCGACAATGCCGCCAAGGCCGACAATGACCACTTTTGCCTTTTTAGGAAACTCTGCCATTTTATGCGATCCCATTTTGTATTTGATGGAACCATAGTCTTTGCCTAGGGGCGACAATTGTCATTCTACGACATAATCTCGGCCCGAGGCGACCGAAATTACTTCGTTGGACATCGCGATTGAAAGCCAAGTGATTGACCGTCGCGCTACGTTGAAAAGTTGATTCATCCGGCAGGGCTATCACTATGATTTAAAAGAAAAAGCCGCGCTTTGAAGGCGCGGCGTTGATTGTAAAGCTAGCGATCAGGCTGCAACGAGCATTTTCCGATCCGCTCGTTCCTGCTGGGGTGAACGACCATAAAGTTCGCGATAGCACTTGGAAAAATGCGACGCGGAAACAAAGCCGCAAGCGACAGCCACTTCAACCACCGGCATAGATGATTGCAACAGCAGATGCCGGGCGCGGTCGAGGCGTATTTCAAGATAATAGCGCGCCGGAGAGCGACCCATTTCCTGCCGGAAAAGCCGTTCGACCTGGCGGCGCGAAAGACCAATAGTGTGCGCTACATCAATGAGAGTTTCCGGTTCTGAAAGATTGGCTTCCATCATTTCGATGATGGTCAGAATTTTCGAGTTCTGAATGCCAAGGCGCGCGCGCAACGGCAGTCGCTGGCGGTCATGCGGATTGCGTACGCGGTCAGTAAGCGCTTGTTCGCAAATACGATTGACCAGATTGTCGTCGAAATCATCACCGATCAGCTTCAGCATCATATCCAGCGCGGCTGTTCCGCCTGCGCAGGTATAAATATTGCCGTCGACCTCAAAAAGATCGGCATAGACTTCTGCCTTTGGGAAGGCTTCGGAAAAACCGGGCAGGTTTTCCCAGTGAATTGCACAGCGCCTGCCGGAGAGAAGGCCAGCCGCAGCCAGTATGTGCGCGCCGGTGCAAAGACCACCAACTGCCACGCCGCGATTATATTCTTCACGCAGCCAGGCAAAGACGGATTTGTTGCGGAATTCCTCAACGTAAACGCCGGAGCATACAAAGACCATGGATGGCCGCTGCTCGCGTTGAAGATAGCGGCGCTCGTCTTCAAGTGACGCATTGACCGCGCATTCCACGTTATTTGATGCCTTTACTGGTTGGCCGTCGGTTGATGTGAGGCGCCAGCGATAGGCTTCATAGCCCAGCATTCGATTGGCAATGCGCAGCGGTTCAATTGCTGTCGCAAATGCGATCATCGAAAAGTCCGGGACAAGAAAAAAGACAATAGATCGCTTGATCAAAGAAGCGTTGCTCATAGCCCGACCGTTCCCATTCTCGAAAGCCTGTTCTGCGGTTCCCGACGCAATTCAGGCCTTGTGCCTCCGTCATGACACAGGAACCCTGTTAGGGCCCGGTCATCCGGTCGTTTTCTGACCGATGGTCCTATTGCTCACGCCTGGATTTACATGGGGTAGGCTATGACGCAAACAGGATAGGCATATTGAGACATAGAACATGAGAATTGCATAGTGCGGCTAAATGCCTGCCGTATATTGGCATCTATATGTCGCTAAATTGATGGCAGGGCTTCACCTGTCCTCAATTGTGTTCTTGTGCGCTTATCGCGACTGCCTTTTGGCTACGCTGGGAAGGCGATCATCGACATTGGGCCAACCAATGTCATGCAGGATATGTTCAGGCAAAGATTCCAGCACACGACGGCTGCGCTTGATCCGACGATTATATGTCCAATCCGAATAGAATTTTTCGAATGTTTTACGCGCCTCGGTCAATCGCATCATGAGGGCTGGCAGATTTGGTGTCTGCTGTTTCTCCAGTAATTCACATTGAATGCTCATTTTCGTTCTCCTGAACTCCATTGTCTAAGAGTTTGCGACCGTCTTGACGTTCAATCAAACGAAATATAGAAAGGTATAAGATCAGAAAAATTGAACTAACGGAAGTCGCGGAGTTCAGCATGACAGCGCCGGTTCAGCATCCTTTGCCAATGCTCGATATTGATGTGTTGCGGACATTCACAGCCATTGCCGATACGGGCAGCTTTTCTGCTGCCGCAAATGTGGTGTTTCGCACGCCTTCGGCTGTATCAATGCAGATTAAGAAGCTTGAAGAGCAATTGGGTGTGGCGGTCTTTGAGCGCGATGCGCGTTCTGTGACGCTGACCAGCGACGGCGAAGTGCTGCTTGGTTATGCAAGGCGACTGCTGGCGCTCAATCGTGAGGCTGTGGCAAAATTTGTTGCGCCGACTGTGACGGGCGTTGTTCGGCTCGGCTCGCCTGATGACGTGGGCGAATGTGTGTTGCCGCTTGTTTTGAAGCGGTTTGCAGAAACCCACCCGGGCGTGACGGTCGATGTGGTAATTGATCAGAGTGTAAATTTGCGCAAGCGCCTTGATGAACGACGGCTCGACGTCACTCTGGTCAATCTATCGCACACGGTTCCGAGCAAAGGCGATATTGAGATACTGCTTGATGAGGAACTGGTCTGGGCGGGTGCCAAATGCGGCACTGCTTATCGGCGCGACCCGTTGCCTCTATCTATTTGGGAAGAGGGCTGTGCCTGGCGCGGCAATGCGCTTGAAGCACTTGAAAAGTCGGGCCGTGCTTATCGAATTGCCTATATGAGTTCTCATTCCACTGGCCAACGTGCCGCCATACAGGCTGATCTTGCAATTGCACCTTTTGGCAAGACGCTTTTGGGTGAAGGGATCGTGCCGCTTGGAACTGAACATAATCTGCCGCAACTTGGCCGTTATCAGCTTGGCATGATCATCAAGCCGGATGCGCGGCAGCATATTCAGGTCGTTGCCGAGCACCTGCGCAATGTTTTTGAATCCTATCGCCGTAGCGGTCGTTTCGATCCGTTTCGGAATTTGTAAGCGGTTCTCTTGCCAGCGAATAAAGCTGCACTAGTTTCTATTATGACAGCCGCGTGAAACGGCTTCACCACCAGCATATCGGCAAGGCTGGCCGATTGTTTGGGAGGCTAAATTTTAGAATTGCAGAAATCAATGGAGAGACCCTATGAAGCTATCTCGTATCGTTCCTGTCGCGATTATTCTCTGCGCTTTCACGCTGGCCTCTTGCGCAAATACGGTGCGTGGTGTTGGGCGTGATGTTAAGGGCACTGCTAATGCCGTTGAAGAAACGGTTCAGTAATAAGAAAAAAGGTCCGGGAATTTCCCGGACCTTTTTTATTTCTGAAGGAAATAACTCACGATCAGATGCTTATCTGGTCGGGTTCTGTAAATTGCGGATGTCGTGCTGATACCGGTTTGAGGTGCTGCGATACTGGCTTCATTCATTAATGTCGAAACACGCGCATTGGGTGTTGCGTCACCAAACCACATCACCAGCACAGGCTTTCTAGCATCGGCTGCACCATAGGGTGTTTCCGGGTGAATGACTTCAATCGATGGATCAAAAAGTCTGAAATTACCGGCTATTTGCGCATTGTCCGTCAGGATTGTTCTGAAATCACCATCTTTGCGCATTTCTTGATAAAGGCTTTGATAATCAAGCTGACCGTAGGGCGGTGTATTCGAACCATAGGTGAGGTAATAGCCAAGAATTGGCGGAACTATGAGTGCGAATATAACGCTAACCCCTGCGAATTCAGTAAGAGCACGCGTATTGCGGCGATATTGTTCAAACAGGCATGCAATTACAGCAGGTGTTAGAAAGAGCACTGGCTGCAGCCAGCGGTCCTTGATATTGCTGACGCCAGCAACGACCACACCGGCCAATACAATGAGCATTCCCACAATGAGAAGCCGACGCATAAACACTTCGCCAGCCGCCAAGGGCTTTGTTGGCGATGTGCGTCTGGCTGAATGAAGAAGTGATATAATTCCTGCAACCGCCAGCGCCAGTATGGAGAAAAGGAATGCTGCTTCAATAAAGCTTCCAACACCATTAAGGCGATCAAAGAGCAGATTGCCGGATGCGCCGATTTGAAGTTTTTCCGAGCGTGCAATGACACTTGATTTGTGTGCCAGCATCCAGTTTGCAGTCGGCGTGAAGCAGATCGCAAATGCAGCGATTGTTAAGAAAGAAAGCTTTGAAAGCAGGACCTTGCGATATTCCGCAACTGACAATCCGGTTACAATCAGCATGATCACAAACAGCGATGCGTTGAATTTGCCGAGGATTGCCGCCGCCATCGTGACGCCCAGCACTGCTGCAGCAACGGCATGTCGATCACGCATATACCATGCGAATGCCAGAAATGCCCAACCGCAACCTGCCGTGCCTGCGATGGAATGGGTCAGTGCGCGTTGTGATTCCCAGCCAATCTGTGGAACCAGAAACAACCCCAGCATCGATGCCGAAGCGACCATTCGTGAGAAACCCAAAAGCCGCATACCGCCAAAGACGCTCAAAAACAGGCTCGCAAGCATGCTGAATTTGACGATTTGCAGCGTGAGCATAGATGTACCGAGCACCGATGCGGCAATATTGGTTATCCACGTATAAAGCGGTGGCTGCGATCCGCCATATCCCCAATCGAGATAGCCTATATTTGCAAGTTGTTCGGCATCATCAAGGCCCGCGCCATTCGACACCACCGTGACGAGAATTGCCTGAAAAGCAAAATAACAAATGATAAAGACCACCGCCATCGGCAGGCCAAAAAAGGATTTATCGGCAGTGTGCGCCGTCGTGGCTTTGAGGGTGGTCAAAATAATCTTGCCCAAAATCTGGATCGCATTCAAAAAAACACGATACTAAAATTCGTTAGACCTTCGAACGTTTGTTTGGGTGCATAGAACAAACAGCGCTCCAAGTAAAATACCTGTCACAGGATTATGGCCTGATTTCAATCATGGAACTAAAAACTTAAACTATCATCACGCATAATTTATAATTTCGCAAGAATGGCAAAAAACCGCGCTGCCTCGTCAGGTGCACGGTCTTGCCAATTACGCATGGCGCTTCCACCAAACAATACACAGGTGGGAGAGACTGAAGCTCCGGTACGCAGTACCTGATCCGGAGCGTCGAGAAGGTTTGACCCGTCTCTTGCTCCTTTGTAGCTCAACATCGTTACCGTACGGTTATCAGATACTTAAGCAAATCTAAACAAGCGTTGTTTTTTCAACTTTCTGAAGAGAAAGCGCAGACTATTTATTTTAATCAGCAACCTTCGTTGCGCGAAGGAAGTTGATGATGCCTGAAAAATCTTCGCCGCCATGACCCTCATTGTCGAAGCGGCTGTAGAGTTCTTCGGCATGCGCCCCTAATGGCGTGGCCGCGCCGGCGCTTTTCGCAGCTTCCTGTGAAAGTTTGAGGTCTTTGAGCATAAGGGCTGCGGCAAAACCCGGTCTATAATCACGATTTGCCGGTGAAGTCGGTACTGGTCCCGGTACAGGGCAGTAGGTTGTCAGCGACCAGCACTGGCCTGACGAGGTCGATGCGACATCGAACAATGCTTGATGCGAAAGGCCGAGCTTTTCTGCAAGAACAAACGCTTCGCTGACGCCGATCATGGAAATACCCAGGATCATGTTGTTGCAGATTTTGGCGGCTTGTCCTGCACCGTCGCCACCGCAATGAACGATCTTGCCTGCCATAGGCTTGAGAAGTGGCTCGGCTTTAGCAAAGGCGTCGTCGCTGCCGCCTGCCATGAAAGTTAGCGTGCCTGCCGCAGCCCCGCCAGTGCCGCCCGATACCGGCGCATCAACGGAAAGCTGTCCGTGCCTGGCTGCAATCTCATGAGCTTTGCGGGCAGAACCGACATCAATGGTCGAGCAATCGATGAAAACCGAATCTTTTCGGGCATAAGGCGTAGTGTCTTCATAAACCGAAAGAACATGTTTACCCGCAGGCAGCATGGTAATCACGGCATCTGCAGACTGAACGGCTTCGAGAGCACTGGTTGCAATTTCGAGGCCATTGGCTTTTGCTTCTTCCAGATGCGCGGCCAGCAAATCAAAGCCCACGACCTTATGCCCGGCTTTCACCAGATTGGCGGCCATTGGTCCGCCCATATTACCCAAGCCGATAAAAGCGATAGTGGCCATGATTTCCTCCCAAGAAATGTGTATTAACGTCCAATCATATGGCGTGCGATGATAACCCGCATGATCTCGTTTGTGCCTTCAAGAATCTGGTGAACCCGGAGATCGCGAACCAGTTTTTCCACGCCATAGTCGTGGAGGTAGCCATAGCCACCCAGAATTTGCAGTGCGTCATTGGCGATGTCGAATCCGGTGTCGGTGACAAAGCGCTTTGCCATGGCAGACCATTTGCCTGCATCATGGGTTTTGCGATCAAGCTTGCTTGCAGCAGCGTACAATATCTGGCGTGACGCGGTTAGTTCAGTTTCCATGTCCGCTAAACGAAATTGCAACGCCTGAAAGCGGTCAATGGTCTGGCCGAAAGCCTTGCGTTGCCCCGCATATTCCAATGCCTTGCTGAGTGCTGATTGCGCGCCACCCAATGAGCAAGCAGCTATATTAAGCCTTCCGCCGTCAAGACCTGCCATAGCGATTTTGAAGCCGGTACCTTCATCGCCGAGACGATTTTCAACCGGAACCCGACAATTATCGAAAATAACCGTGCGTGTGGGCTGCATATTCCAGCCCATTTTGTGTTCATTGGCTCCGAAAGACAGGCCGGGTGCATCTTTTGGCACAATAAGGGTAGAAATTCCCTTCGGTCCGTCCTCGCCGGTACGCACCATTGTAACGTAAAGATCGGTGGCACCTGCGCCTGAAATAAATTGCTTCGTTCCATTGACGATGTAGTGGTCACCATCACGTTCGGCACGGGTGCGAAGAGCGCTTGCGTCCGAACCAGAGCCGGGTTCGGTTAGGCAATAACTTGCAAGCGTTTCCATTGAGGTGAGCTTCGGCATGAACACCTGGCGCTGGTTTTCATCGCCGAATGAGTCGATCATCCATGCAGCCATATTATGGATGGAGATGAATGCAGAAAAAGCCGGGCAGGCCTCGGCCAGCGCCTCGAAAATAAGCACTGCATCTGAACGTTTGAGCGCTGAACCGCCCACATCGTCGCGCACATAAATACCACCCATGCCCAGAGGGCCGGTGCTTTTGATTATGTCGATGGGAAAATGCTTGTCACGATCCCATTGCAGCGCATGGGGTGCAACAAAATCCTCTGCGAATCCACGGGCCATATCCTGAATGGCGAGCTGATCTTCGTTGAGTTCGAACTGGTTCTGGTCCGCCGTATCCATGGTTTCCTCCCTATGAGCACCGCGCCTCCTATCCCGAATAGATCATAACCTCGGTGGGCTGCCAACGCCCTATTGGAATAATGTTGCTCACTTTTGTAATAAACTGATGCGCATTTTTGCATAGACGCTGAGGGTGTGCGGAGCGATTGCCAGTGGCGAGAAGTTGCGATAGGCACGGTGCATGACACGCGCAATCATGTTTCAGGGAACGGGTTCAGACGTCGGCAAAAGCGTGCTTGTTGCAGGCCTTTGCCGTGTTGCACGCAATCGCGGTTTAAAAGTACGGCCATTTAAGCCGCAAAATATGTCCAATAATGCAGCCGTCAGCGAGGATAACGGCGAAATTGGCCGTGCGCAGTGGTTACAGGCCTTGGCCTGTGGTGTGCCATCATCCTTTCACATGAACCCAGTGTTGTTAAAGCCGCAGACTGACATGGGCAGTCAGGTCATTGTTCACGGGCAGGTGCGGGGCGAAGCGCGCGGGCGCTATTATCAGCAATTGAAACCACAATTGATGGCTGCGGTGATGGAATCCTTTGCAAAGGTCAGTGAGGGGGCTGATCTGGTGCTGGTGGAAGGTGCCGGATCGCCAGCGGAAATCAATCTGCGCGCAGGCGATATTGCCAATATGGGCTTTGCTACTGAGGCAAACGTGCCGGTGGTGCTGGTTGGCGATATTGACCGTGGCGGGGTCATTGCCTCGTTGGTCGGTACACATACGATTCTGACACCAGAAGACCGCGCCATGGTGCGCGGATTTCTGATCAACAAGTTTCGCGGCGATATATCTCTGTTTGATGATGGTTTGGCGGCAATTACCAACTTCACCGGCTGGCGATCTTTCGGCGTGGTGCCTTGGCTTAAAGCCGTGTCGCGCCTGCCTGCGGAAGATTCGGTCGTTTTGGAGCGGGCAACACGCGGTGATGCAAAAGCGTTGAAAGTGGCTGTCCCCATGCTGCCGCGTATTGCGAATTTCGACGATCTTGATCCACTGAAAGCGGAAGCGCAGGTGGAAGTTGTAATGGTGTCGCCCGGTCAATCGATACCGCATGATGCGGGCCTTGTGATCTTGCCGGGAACGAAATCGACCATAGCGGATCTGATTGCTTTGCGTGAAAATGGTTGGGAGCGTGATATTCAGGCACATGTGCGGCGCGGTGGGCATGTGCTTGGCATTTGCGGCGGATTTCAGATGCTGGGTAATCGCATCCGTGATCCAGAAGGCGTTGAAGGGCACGTCCATGACATCGAAGGGCTGGGCCTGCTTGATGTTGAGACTGTCATGGAACCTGAGAAAATTGTGCGCAATGTAGCGGCAATGTCGATCGTTTATGGTAGCGATCTTGAGGGCTACGAAATTCATATCGGGCGCACTCAAGGGGCGGATGCAATTCGACCCTTTGCCCGTATTGGTGATCACGACGATGGTGCAATCTCAGCCAATGGGCGTGTCATGGGAACATATCTTCACGGTGTGTTCAGTGCAGATGCGTTCCGGCATCAGTTTCTGGCCAGTCTTGGCGTCATTGGTTCGGGCGAGAATTATCGCGAGAGCATCGAAAACGCATTGGATGAGTTGGCGGAAGGTCTGGAAAGCTGTTTGGATATTGATGCGCTATTTGAACTCGATTGACGGCATCACGGTGAAGGCCTAGTGTCGTTTTATGCAATAGGTCTTTGCCCGGACGAATCCCGGCGATACCAAAAGGGAATGTGACGGACGGACCCATTTCGGGCGTCTTTATCGCAGCCGACCCCGCGACTGTAGAGCGGAGAGGGATGAGGCAAGCCGGGCAACCGGCAACCACTGGAAACCGAAGGGTTTCTGGGAAGGTGTTTCACTTCTTACGACCCGTGAGCCAGGAGACCTGCCTGTTGCGTGAAGGGCATTATGTCCGCACCCCATGGGAGGTTTTCCCTGCTGCCTGCACGGAGGTTGTCATGGCTGCGCGTAACGAAAATTCACTTTCCAACACACTCCCTCTTCCACTTGCTGCTCGTCTTGGTACAGCAGTGGTGTCGCTTATGCTCGGCGCTTTTCTTATCTATGGCGTGGGTCTTGCGCATTCCGATACTCTGCATGATTCCGCGCATGATACGCGTCATGCCTACGGGTTTCCTTGCCACTAAAAGCATGTCGCGGGAAAATGGGAATTAGTTTTCCGATAACGACATGCGCAAAAACAAATAGATAGAGCGAGCGTAGTGGTTACGATTAACCGCCACCCGTTCTAAGATAACTGTTTTTTCGGAAATCAGAGTTTGGGCAAAGCTTGATGGTGGACGGCCATTTGAGCATCTTGGCTATTGAGGGAATGAAATGTTGATCCGTTATTTACTGGCCACGCTTGCAGCGGGCCTTTTGGCAGGGCTTCTGGTCACGCCGGTTATGTATTTGAAAACCGTGCCGCTTATCATTCAGGCGGAAACTTATGAAGATGCAGATGGTGGCCACAGCCACGATGATGCGGAAGCGGCTGCTCCACATGATCATGGGGCCGATGTGGCTACCGATGATGAAGAGGCCGGTGCTGAGCTTCCTTTTGGTCGTCTTGGCAATACATTACTAGCCAATCTTGTCGCGGGTGCCGGTTTTGCGCTGCTGCTTGGTGGTGTAGCTCTTCTTGCAGGACGTCGCATTACAGCGCGTAACGGCATTTACTGGGGTGTGGCTGGGTTTTTTGCCGTGGCATTTCTGCCAGCAATCGGCCTGTCGCCCGAGCTTCCTGCCATGCCTGCGGCTGACCTCGCACAGCGCCAGCTCTGGTGGCTGGTAACGGTTATTTTTAGCGGTCTTGGCCTTTATCTGATCGTTCTGCGTGGCGAGATCGTCTCCAGAATCCTTGGGCTGGTGCTGATTATCGCAACGCATCTTTATGGTGCGCCGCATCCTGAGGATATTGCATCGCCTATCCCGGCATTGCTTGCCTCACAATATGCGGTTTCGTCGCTTGCAACCAATCTCTTTCTGTGGGCCGTTATTGGTTTTGCACTCGGCTGGTTCATTCAGACCTACGCAAAGTCGGAAGTTGAAAGCTGATGAATATGGCTCCGTCCCGAAACGAAACTGGAAATATCACATTCGTTCTTGGCGGAGCCCGTTCTGGCAAGTCGACCTATGCAGAAAAACTGGTTGAAGATTCTGGACTTCAGCCGGTCTATCTCGCGACAGGACGAGCATTTGACACGGAAATGCAAAGCCGCATTTCCATTCATCGTGACAGGCGCAGCGCAGAATGGCAAACTGTGGAAGAGCCGCTTGACCTCGTCGGGGCGCTTGAAAAACACGCCCGGCCCGAGTGTTTTGTGCTGGTGGACTGCTTGACGCTTTGGCTTACCAATTTGATGATGGCAGAGCAGAATGTCGCTACTGAAACAGAAAAACTGATAACAGCTTTGCCAAAGCTTTCCGGCCCGGTTGTTTTCGTTTCCAACGAAGTGGGCTTGAGTATCGTTCCAGAAAACAAAATGGCGCGGGAATTTCGTGATTATGCCGGTTTTTTGCATCAGGCTGTGGCGTCAGTGGCAGATGAAGTTTATTTCATAGCGGCAGGTCTGCCGCTCAAAATTAAGGGTTAATTTTATGCAGGCACAGAAAATGCGTGGTGAAAAGATACCGGCAACCGTGATCACCGGATTTTTAGGCTCCGGCAAGACCACGCTGATCCGCAATCTGCTGGAAAACGCCAATGGCAAGCGTATCGCGCTCATCATCAATGAGTTTGGTGATCTTGGCGTCGATGGCGGAATTCTCAAAGGCTGCGGCATTGAAACCTGCCGCGAAGAAGATGTGATCGAACTCAACAATGGCTGCATCTGCTGCACTGTTGCCGATGACTTCATTCCGACCATGACCAAGCTTCTGGATCGTGCCGATCGTCCCGATCACATTGTGATTGAAACTTCGGGGCTTGCGCTGCCGCAACCGCTGGTCGCAGCGTTCAACTGGCCGGAAATCAAGACTCAGGTGACTGTCGATGGCGTAGTGACGGTGATTGATGCCGCAGCCGTTGCCGAAGGTCGTTTTGCCGACGACCATGACAAGGTCGATGCGCAACGCGCGGCGGACTCCTCTCTTGATCATGAAAGCCCCTTAGAGGAACTTTTTGAGGATCAGATTCATGCAGCCGATCTGATTGTCCTGAACAAAGCAGACCTTATTGATCCTTCCAAACTCGATAGCGTGAAGGCGGATGTGGCGAAACGTTCATCGCGCCGCGTGAACATGGTTCCGGCAAGTTTCGGCAAGCTCGGTGCCGATGTGCTGCTCGGTCTTGGCGTGGGTACGGAAGACGATATTGCCAATCGCAAGTCGCATCACGAAATTCATCATGCCGACGGACATGAGCATGATCACGACGAGTTTGAAAGCTTTGTCGTGGAAGCGGGTTCCGTCGCCGATCCGAAGGCGTTTGCTGAAAAGCTCAAAGGTGTGATCGCGGAGCATGATGTGCTGCGTCTCAAGGGCTTTGTTGACGTGCCGGGCAAGCCGATGCGTCTGGTTGTTCAGGCTGTTGGTCCGCGGATTGAGCATTATTTCGATCGTCCGTGGGGTAAGGATGAGACAAGAGCCACGCGTCTTGTCGTTATCGGCCTGCATGAAATTGACGAGCAGGCAATTACCCAAGCCGTGAAAGCTTCCGTTTCATAATGCACTTATTGCTTGCCCAAAAAGGAACGATCAGCGACGGCAATGAGGCCGTCGATCTCGGCCAGACGCCGGGCGATATATTGTTTCTTTCCGCTGCCGATACGGAACTGGCCAGCCTTGCACATGCCCGATCAGGCGTGCAAGGAGGGCCAAGTCTAAGGCTTGCCAATTTTTTGAGCCTCACGCATCCCATGTCGGTCGACGCCTATGTCGAGCGCACAGCGAAGCATGCGAAACTCATCGTGGTGCGGATTATTGGTGGTGAGACCTATTGGCCTTATGGGCTTGAAGCGCTTCATGCCTGTGCGCTCGGGCATGGTATCAAGTTAGCGGTGCTGCCGGGAGATGATAAGCCCGACTACGGGCTTGAGCGGTTCTCGACTATATCCGCACAAGAGCGCGATGCGCTCTGGCAATATTTGATCGAAGGCGGTGCGGTGAATACGTGCCGATTCCTTGATTATTGCACGGCATTGATCGACGGAAACGAAAAACCGGAAGAGGCCGCACCACTTCTCAAAGCCGGGCTTTGGTGGCCGGATATGCTCACGCCTTCGGTTGAGCTGATTAAAAAGCAGTGGCAGGTAGCGGATGGACCGGTTGCTGCAATCATTTTTTATCGTGCGCTTGTTCAGAGCGGGCAGACGCAGCCTGTTGAAGCGCTGGTTCGTGCCTTGCAGACGCAAGGGCTAAACCCGCTGCCGATCTTTGTTTCGAGCCTCAAGGACAGGCTGTCGGTTGCGGTTGTCGATGGTCTGTTTGAAGATTGCCGCCCGGATATTGTACTCAATGCCACTGGCTTTGCCATTTCATCGCCGGGATCAGAACGAAAGTCGACCGTGCTCGATGCGCGTGGCAATATGGTCTTGCAGGTGATTTTTTCCGGCACACCAAAGGCCACATGGGAAAGCTCGCAGCAAGGATTGCTGGCGCGTGATCTTGCAATGAATGTAGCTCTGCCGGAAATTGATGGGCGCGTGCTTTCGCGTGCGGTGTCTTTCAAATCTGCCAGACAATTTGATACTCAGGTTGAGGCGAATATCGTCACCCATGAGCCGGATGCCGGGCGCGTGGATTTTGTGGCGCGACTTGCAGCCAACTGGGTGCGTTTGAAGCGCAAGAAGCCGGAAGAGCGCCGCATTGCACTGATACTTGCCAATTATCCAAACCGTGATGGCAGGCTTGGCAATGGCGTTGGACTTGATACGCCAGCCGGAACGGTAGAAGTTTTGCGCGCTATGGCGGGTGAGGGATATTGCGTGGGTGATGTGCCTGCCGATAGCGATGCTTTCATGCGGCTTATCATGGCGGGTCCAACGAATGCGGCACGCGATGGGCGGGAAATCCGCGAGACGATTTCTCTCAATCAATACAAAGCGTTTTTCAAAAAACTTCCCAATGCGATTCAGCAGGAAATTGAAAGCCGCTGGGGTGAGCCTTCACGTGATCCATTCTATGACGACGAAGTGGGTGGCTTTGCGCTGCCGCTGATGAAGCTTGGTGAAACAATCGCCGGAATTCAGCCCGCGCGTGGTTACAACATTGATCCGAAAGAGACTTACCACTCGCCCGATCTCGTGCCGCCGCATGGTTATATCGCTTTTTACGCCTATTTGCGCGACGTGGCGAACGTCGATGCCATTGTGCATATGGGCAAGCATGGCAATCTGGAATGGTTGCCGGGCAAGGCGCTGGCTTTGTCTGAAAATTGCTATCCTGAAGCGGTCTTTGGGCCAACGCCGCATGTGTATCCGTTTATTGTCAATGATCCGGGTGAAGGCACACAGGCCAAGCGCCGTGCGGGTGCAGTGATTATAGATCACCTGACGCCACCGCTGACGCGCGCCGAAAGCTATGGACCGCTCAAAGACCTCGAAGCGCTGGTCGATGAATATTACGAGGCGTCGGGCGTTGATCCGCGCCGTCTGCTGCGGTTGAAAGTGCAGATACTCGATCTGGTGCGTGATATTGGCCTTGATCGCGATGCAGGTATTCACGATCACGATGATGAAGATATGGCTTTGCAGAAGCTCGATGCCTATCTTTGTGATCTCAAAGAAATGCAAATCCGTGATGGGTTGCATATTTTCGGACTTGCCCCCGAAGGACGGTTATTGACCGATTTGCTCGTCGCACTTGCGCGTGTGCCACGCGGCATTCCGTTATCGCTTGGTGGTCTGTCGGGCGAGCAAAGCTTGCAACGGGCAATTGCTAAGGATGCAGGGCTTGGCGAAGGTTTTGATCCGCTAGATTGCGTGATGGCTGATCCTTGGATTGGGCCAAAGCCTGAATTGCTGGTTGCAGCAAGCCCGGCAAGCTGGCGTATTGCGGGTGATACTGTCGAGCGGATTGAGCTTCTTGCGGCTCAGTTTGTAGAGGGCGAGGTCGTTTGCCCGGCAAACTGGACGCAGACGAATGCTGTTTTGCAATCGATCAACGATCATTTACGGCCTATGGTGACAGCATGCGGCCCCTGTGAGATTGAAGGTTTTTTGTCTGCGATTTCGGGACGTTTTGTGCCGCCTGGACCATCAGGTGCGCCAACGCGTGGGCGGCCAGATGTTTTGCCGACCGGGCGCAACTTCTATTCCACGGATAGCCGTGCTGTGCCGACGCCTGCCGCATGGGAGCTAGGGCGTAAATCGGCAGAACTGCTGATCACGCGCTATACGCAGGATCATGGCGAGTGGCCGACATCTTTTGGTCTCACCGCATGGGGTACGTCCAACATGCGTACCGGAGGTGATGATATTGCGCAGGCCTTGGCGCTGATCGGTGTGAAGCCTCTGTGGGACATGGCCTCGCGGCGCGTTACCGGCTACGAGATTGTGTCGATTGCCAAGCTCGCCCGTCCGCGTGTTGATGTGACGCTTCGTATTTCCGGCTTCTTCCGCGATGCCTTTCCGGACCAGATTGCGCTATTCGATAAGGCCGTGCGTGCTGTGGGCGCTCTAGATGAGGATGCCGAAGACAATCCGATCGCCGCGCGCATTCGCGATGAACAAGCGCGGCTCGTTGCATCGGGTGTTAATGCGCAGGATGCTGCCCGTCGTGCAGGCTATCGCGTGTTTGGCTCCAAGCCCGGCTCTTATGGGGCTGGTTTGCAGGCCCTTATTGATGAAAATAGTTGGGCCGGACGTGATGATCTTGCGGAAGCCTGGCTCGTCTGGGGCGGCTATGCCTACGGCGCAGGTGAGGAAGGGCAGGCGGAGCGCGGACTGCTGGAGGAGCGGTTGCGTTCCGTGCAGGCGGTGGTGCAGAATCAGGATAACCGCGAGCACGATCTTCTCGACAGTGATGATTATTATCAGTTTGAAGGCGGCATGGCTGCGACCGTGGAAAATCTCACGGGTGCAATGCCAACCGTTTATCACAATGATCATTCGCGACCGGAAAAGCCGGTGATCCGTACGCTCGAAGAAGAATTGTCGCGGGTGGTGCGTGGCCGTGCTGCCAACCCAAAATGGATCAATGGTGTGATGCGTCACGGCTATAAGGGTGCTGCGGAAATTGCAGCGACCGTTGATTATCTCTTTGCCTTTGCTGCCACGACCGGCAAAGTCGGCAATCATCATTTCGAGACTGTCTATCAGGCTTACATCGCTGACAAAGCGGTACATGATTTCATGGCTGAGAAAAATCCGGCGGCACTTCGTGAAACAGCTTCCAAACTCAATGATGCGATAGAGCGCGGCTTCTGGGTGCCGCGATCCAATTCTGCACGGTTCGAGCTTGAAAATCTGATGCAACACTGCACAAAAACGGCTTTGTGATGGGCCTCAATTTGTTTGTAAGCAAAGTCTGACATGGAAGTTCTGGCATCTTTCATAGCGCTTGTTGAACTTGATAAAATGATTCCGGAAAGGGCATTAAATGGTTGAGAAATCTGCGAAACTTCTTTCGATGACGGAAGAGGAGATGAATGCCCGCCACGCAGATAAAATGCGCAAGAAGAAAGCTGCCCGCGACAAGATTCAGGCCACCAAGACCGATGAAAAAGGTCTGGTGATTGTCAATACCGGTAAGGGCAAAGGCAAATCGACCGCTGGTTTCGGCATGGTTTTTCGAGCGGTTGGTCATGGCATGAAGGTTGGTGTCGTACAGTTTGTCAAAGGCTCATGGGACACGGGCGAGCGCTGGGTGCTGGAAAAATTCCCGGAGCAGGTGACGATTTCGGCACTTGGTGAAGGTTTTACTTGGGAAACACAGGATCGTGCGCGTGACATTGCCATGGCGCGTGATGCGTGGGAGCAGGCCAAAGCCATGATCCTTGATGAAAGCTATGATCTGGTGCTCTGCGATGAGCTTAATATCGTGCTGCGCTATGATTATCTGCCGGTGGAGGAAATTATCGAAGTGCTTCGAGCCAAGCCGGAAATGAAGCATGTCATCATCACGGGCCGCAATGCCAAGGATGAGTTGATTGAAGCTGCCGATCTTGTGACCGAGATGGAACTGATCAAACATCCGTTCCGTTCTGGCGTAAAGGCACAAAAAGGCATTGAGTTTTGATGTTAGATAGCTGGCAATTCTGGGCTTTGATGTCGGCGGTATTTGCCGCACTGACTGCAATCTTCGCTAAGGTTGGCATTCAGGGTATCAACTCGGATTTTGCTACGCTTGTCCGCACGCTGGTCATTATTGCAGCTCTGTGTTTGTTTCTGACAGTAACCGGGCAATGGCAGAAGCCCGGTGAAGTTTCTGCCAAATCTTGGGTGTTTCTGGTGCTGTCCGGTCTTGCGATTGGTGCATCATGGCTTGCCTATTTTCGTGCTTTGCAGATTGGTGAGGCTTCACGCGTATCAGCGGTAGACAAGCTCTCCGTGGTGCTGGTGGCTTTGCGGGTTTAGAAACCGATCCACTGGCGCAACGGATTGCTGGGTTCCATCAAAAGCCGCACAGCAAGCGCAAGGCTGACGACGATCAGCAAAGGCTTGATGATGCGGGAGCCGATTTTCATAGCAAGGCTTGCGCCGATCTGTGCGCCGATGAATTGCGCAACACCCATGCAGATGCCGACTTTCCAATTGATAACGCCAATCAGCGCAAAAGTGGCAAAGCCGCCGACATTGGATGCGCAGTTGAGAAGCTTTGTGTGAGCGGTGGCTTTCAAAACGCCAAAGCCTGCAAGTGCTACAAATGCGATCATGAAGAACGACCCGGTTCCGGGGCCGAATAAGCCATCATAAAAGCCGATCAGCGGAATGATCGTCATACCAAACAGGAAGTGCCCGATGCGGCGCGAGCGGTCGAGATCACCGAGGCTGGGCTTTACGGCAAAGTAAATTGCAATCGCGATCAGTAACATTGGCAGAGCGGCGCGCATAATGTCGACCGGAAGGATCGTTGCCAAAAATGCGCCAAGAACCGAACCGATGAGTGATGCAATGGCTTCTGGCCATTGTTCGCGGATATTCACATGGCCTTTGCGTGCATAGGCGATGGTTGCCGATGATGAGCCGAAAAGTCCTTGCAGCTTATTCGTGCCCAATGCTTCAACCGGTGGAATGCCAGCGAGTAGTAACGCAGGAATCGTAATCATGCCGCCGCCACCAGCAATGGAATCAATAATGCCCGCAATAAAAGCGGCCATGGTGAGCAGCAACGTCAATGTGTCGAAGAATTCAAGCATTGGGGAAGGGTCCGGCAAAAGATGCCGCAACATAGATCATGAATTTTTTTTATGCCAGACAAGTTGTGTCGGGAACCAGCTTACCCTTGCTTTGTTTTCTGGTTCGGGCATCATAACAATGAACATCAGCGCATACAGGGGACTGCCATTTATGAGTGAAAGCATTTTCGAACGCATTACTGCGTTTCTTAGCAAAAAGAGCGCTGTGCAGCGTGTGGCCGAAGATCCGGCACTCGCTTCGGAATTGCTTCTCCTGCTCCATGTTGTGTTTGCCGATGGCGACCGGCACCCGGCGGAAATCGCTGCATTCAAAGCAATTGCCTTGGAAAGTTTCGGAATTTCCGAAGAGGAACTGCCGGAGGTTACGGAATATTTGAAGGATTTCGGATATGAAACCACGACCAAACAGGCAGCCAATATGCTTGCCGAAATGGCACCGGAGCGTCGGGCTTCGCTGTTGCGAGACCTGATGAGAATCGCTTGCGCTGACAATCGAATCGACCAGTCAGAAACCGCGATGATCAAGCGTATTGCCGAAGTGCTCGGGGTTACGGCTGAAGATTTGCGTCAGGCGCAGCAAGTATCTCCCTGTGGTCTTTGATAGCCGATTAATCGTGCTGGGAATGGGCAGCTCCTCAGGCGTAAGCTTCGAGGAGCTTATTTCATTGGCAGATGTGGTTCTGGCGAAAACAAACTCCATTAAGCCAGATGTGATTGCAACAATTGATACCAAACAGGCTGATCCGGTCTGGCATAAACTTGCTGCGTATTATGGCTGTGAGCTGCAATTTTTTGGTGCGGCGCGGCTTGATCAAGAAACACCCCGCATCAAAAATCCGTCGGAAGCGGTCTTTGTCGCTATTGGTTGTCACGGTGTTGCAGAATCGGCAGCGCTGGCTGCGTCAGGACCGAAAGCTGTTTTACTGATCGAGAAGACCGTGGAAGGTCGCGCCACCGCCGCATTGGCGATGGCACATAATTAGAGCGTTTCCTATTTTGATAGAATCACAAGAAACGCTCTAATTATTTTTTTGTCGCATTGTCCCACGCAAAACCGCTACGCACTTTTGCTGGAAATGCTCTATCAAAGTGCATTGCGGCGCTGCACTGTGTAAGTGGCAATGGTTGCAACAACCAGCAGTACTGCTGTCGCGATAATGACGGCGACATAGGCATTTTCAAATGCCGATGAGGCGAGTTTTATCAGCGCTCCTGCTTCTTCTGATGCCATTGATTGCGCTGCAAGCAAGGCTTCATCGAGGCTATCACGCACAACCGGCGGAATTCTTGTGCCCGCTGGCAGAACAAGGCTCGCGGTGTAAAACGCCGACAGGATGCTCCCAAAGGCTGTCACACCCAGCGCATTGCCAAGTTCAAACGACACTTCTTCAACCGATGCTGCCATGCCTGCTTTTTCGGCGGGCGCATTGCCCATAATCGAGGAGGATGCGCCGGTCATTGCACAGCCGACACCAAAGCCGAGAATTGCCAGTCCTGTCAGATAAATTGGCGTCGAAAGCTTGTAGGTCAGGATGTAGATGATCACACCCAGTGCGGTAATGCCCAGCGACATCCAAAGCACTCTGCCGGTTCCAAGGCGCGGCAACATGATGCCGGCAAGCGGGCCTGCGACGAACGCCGCCAGCGGAATTGGCAGAATCATCAAGCCTGCCTGCAAAGGCGACATTCCTTCGATAAGCTGCATGCGCTGGCTGAAAACCAGTTCCATGCCGGTCATAGACCCCGATGCGACCAGAGCTGCAAACACCCCCATTGAGAACAGCTTGTTGTTAAACAGCGTGAAATCGATCAGCGGCTCTTCACTTGCAAACTGCCTGCGCACGAAGATCGTCGTAGCTACAAGTCCGATGATCAGGCTGGTTGCAAAAACTGTCATGGATGCATCGCGCTTTGCGAGTTCCTTGACAGCATAGGTCAGCGCAATAAGGCCGATCATGATCTGGATCGAGCCGATTAGGTCCCATTTGCGTTTGGAGCCAAGTGGGCGATTTTCAAGGTTGAAAGCCGAGAGCACGAGCGCCACCAGAACAACAGGCACATTGATCAGGAAGACCGAACCCCACCAGAAGTATTCAAGCAGAACACCGCCTGCGACCGGCCCAATAGCCGCGCCGCCGGACGCGATTGCAGCCCAGATGCCAATGGCAAGCGAGCGTTCTTTTTCATCGGTGAAGGTCAGTCGAATGATCGAGAGCGTAGCAGGCATCATCATCGCCGCGCCACAGGCGAGAAATGCGCGGGCTGCGATCAGTACTTCCGGGTTTGGCGAATAGGCTGCGCATAGCGAAGCAAGGCCAAACACCACCAGGCCACTCATGAACATGCGCTTATGGCCAAGCTTGTCACCCAGTGTGCCAAGACCCGGCAAAAGACCAGCCACGACCAGCGGGTAAATATTCATGATCCAAAGCTTCTCAGAAGCGCTTGCCGCGAGATCATGGGTGAGGCGTGGCAGGGCCGTATAGAGCACTGTCATATCGACAACGATCAGGAAGAGCGCGCTGGAAACGATTGCGAGAACGAGCCAGCGATTTTTCGGCAACATCTGATTATACCTTTTCAATACATACGTATTTAAACTTGTCAGGCGGGGTCACATAATATAAATCCGTTCGTATGGAAAGTGCCAAATTGCAAAAAACCGGGCGTCCCCGTTCGATTGATCGGGATCATGTGCTGGATATGGCTGAAAAGATCGTGGCAGAGGGCGGTATTGTCGCCTTGACCATGGATGCTGTCGCGCAGGCTTCAGGCGTCACCAAAGGCGGGGTGCAATATTGCTTTGGCAACAAAGACGGGCTGATGAAAGCCATGATCGAGCGTTGGGGCGACCGTTTTGACGATCAGGTGGCTCTGCGAAAGCAAGATCGAAGCGGCGCGATTGCGCATATTGCGGCGCATATTGGCATAACGCGTGAAAGCGATGCCGAAGATGATTCCCGATTTGCGGCCATGATGGCCAGTCTTGTTCCCAACTCTCATTACCTAGATGAAACGCGTGCCTGGTATCGGAAGCAATGGGATGGGTTAGATGTTTCGACGCCCGAGGGACGCAAGGCGCGTCTTGCATTCATTGCCAATGAGGGTGCGTTTTTGCTGCGCAGCTTTAATTTTTTTGAGCTGACGCAGGAAGAATGGCAGTCGATTTTCAATGATATTGAGGCACTCTTGCCCAAAAGCGATTGACTTTCTGCTTTGCGAACAGGCATTCGATTGGCCTGAAACAAGGAAGAAAGCGTGAAAGTTCATTTCATTGGAGCGGGCCCCGGTGCGGCTGACCTTATCACCGTTCGCGGCCTGCGATTGATCGAAAGCTGCCCGGTATGCATTTATGCAGGCTCGCTGGTGCCTAAAGAGGTGGTTGCCTCGGCCCCCAAAGATGCGCGACTTATCGATAGTTCTCCGCTGACCCTTGATGAAATTATTTCAGAAATCAAAGCAGCCCATGCCGATGGCGATGATGTGGCGCGTGTGCATTCTGGCGATCCTTCGATTTACGGCGCAATGGCTGAACAGATGCGCAGGCTTGATGCTCTAGGTATCCCTTATGATGTGACACCGGGCGTTCCGGCTTTTGTGGCGGCTGCAGCGGCAATGAAACAGGAACTGACCATTCCCGGTGTTAATCAGAGCATCATTCTCACACGCACATCGGTCAAATCGTCATCTATGCCGGATGGGGAAGATCTTACCACTCTTGGCAAGTCCGGTGCGACATTGGTCATTCATCTGTCGATCCGCAACCTTGCGAAGATAGAAGCGGAGCTCACGCCGCTTTATGGCAGCGATTGTCCTGTGGTTGTCGCCTATCGCATTGGCTGGTCAGATGAGCAGATTTTGCGCGGGACACTCGCTGATGTCAGAGCAAAGGTTGAAGTGGCGGACCTCAAGCGGACGGCGATGATTTTTGTCGGGCGGGGGTTAGACCCCAAGAATTTTCGGGACTCAGCGCTTTATCATGAAGCGCATAGCCATGTGGCGCGTTCAAAGGTCCAGAACTGAACGAGCAAAATCAATTGCCTCGCGGACCGTCTCAACGATGGTCTTTGCGGCGACTGGTGGGCGGCTAATCATCATCACCAGGATCGCAAGATCGCGTGCGGCGCTGATCTTGGCATAGGATATTTCACCACCGGAATTGCGGCTGACGATCAGGCCGATTTTTCTCTCAATAAGAAAGCTTTTTTCCGCATCGTAGTTTCCGGGTTTTGCCAGAATGATTTCGTGGTTCTTTGGCAGTGAAACTTCCGGCGGATCGATCATCCGCATGATGAAATGTACGTCGCTCCGATCCGTAAAGGGCGCGATATGCTGTCGTCCGAGAGCAAGGAAAACACGTTCTCGCGGCGCAATCTTACTGGCCGCTTCGGCTTCGTTCACAATATCGACCCAGTTATCGCCGCTTTGCTTTTGCCATGCGGGACGCTCCAGTCGCAGCAGCGGGACTTGCGCTATCTGTGAAGCTTGGACCGCATTTTGCGATATGCGCGTCGCATAGGGATGCGTTGCATCGATAATGAGATTGATCTTTTCGGCTACAAGATAGTTTGCAAGGCCTTCTGCGCCGCCGAAGCCGCCGCTGCGTATTACGCCACTGATCGAAGCAGGATTTGCCGTGCGACCTGCAAGCGATGTGATAACGTGGAAAGGCAGGGCGTGTAGGGCCGAAGCAAGCTTGAGCGCTTCCGCCGTGCCACCAAGAATGAGAATGCGTGGCTCAGACCCGCGCAAGGATATTTCCCTTGCGGTCTGTCACGATGATTTCGACCTCAACGGGTGCGCCGCGCAGGGTTTCGAGTGCTGTTTCTTTGGCTTTGTGTGCAATGGGTGTTGCCATGTCGATGCCGATTGATTGAGTCAATTCAAGTGCTTCCAGCGCCGTATTGGCAAAGAGAATCCGGTCCTTCATGTCATCCGGTGCACCAGCTTTTTCGGCGATGCTCCAGAGCAAGCCCTTGTCGACCTGCGAGCGTGCAGAATGCAGGTCGAGCGCGCCCTGAGCGAGCTTTGTCAGCTTGGCAAAGCCACCTGCAATGGTGAGCCTGTCGATTGGATGCTCGCGCAGATATTTAAGAACACCGCCTGCAAAGTCACCCATGTCTAAAATGGCGAAATCCGGCAGATCATAGATTGACTGCGCTGCGTCTTCAGATGTTGATCCGGTTGCCCCCAGAACGTGTTTTTGCCCTGCTGCACGCGCCACATCAATGCCGCGATGGATCGAATGAATCCATGCCGAACATGAGAAGGGATGCACAACGCCGGTTGTGCCTAGTATAGAAATACCACCGACAATGCCTAAGCGCGGGTTCCAAGTTTTTTGTGCGATTTCCTCGCCACCGGGAACCGAAATCGTAATGACAAGATCAGCAGGCAAGCCATATTTCGCGCAAATCTGTTCGCAGATTTCTGTCATCATGCGGCGCGGAACCGGATTAATGGCCGCTTCACCCGGAGGGATTTGCAGCCCCGGCCGTGTGACTGTGCCAACCCCTTCGCCAGCCTGAAACAGAATGCCCGTGCCGGGCGGGGCAGGGAAGACGGTTGAAATGATTGTCGCGCCATGCGTCACATCGGGGTCGTCACCTGCATCCTTGACGATGCCTGCCATGGCATAGCCTTCGCCCAGACCTTCATAAGCAAGCTGGAAATAGGGCACATCGCCTTTTGGCAGGATGATGCCGACGGGATCGGGAAACTCGCCGGTGATGAGTGCTGTTAGAGCTGCCTTGGTGGCCGCTGTCGCACAGGCACCAGTCGTCCAGCCGCGACGCAGTTCGACTTTTTGGGTAGCGTTATTTGATGGTTCGGTTTCATCGTTCATGGACGCCTTATAATGTATCTGATAGCTGTGCCGCCAGATAAAGTTATGGTTGATGAGAATGAACAAACCTGAACATACCCCAGCATGTGTTGTAGCGAAGAGCAAAGTGAGTTTGCCTTCGATGCAGGCGGGGCATGTCTGGCTTGTGGGAGCGGGTCCGGGTGATCCCGGTTTGCTAACGCTTCATGCTGTTAATGCGCTACAGCAGGCCGATGTGATCGTCTATGACGCGCTGGTGGATGAGGTCTGCCTCACGCTCAAGCGTGATGATGCGAGCATTGAATATGCCGGCAAGCGCGGTGGAAAACCATCGCCAAAACAGCGTGACATTTCCTTGCGGCTGGTGGAACTGGCAAAGCAGGGAAAAAAGGTTTTGCGGCTCAAGGGGGGCGATCCATTCGTGTTCGGGCGCGGTGCCGAAGAAGCGCTGACCCTTGTTGAATATGGCGTGCCGTTTCGAATTGTACCGGGGATTACCGCAGGCATTGGCGGGCTCGCCTATGCAGGTATTGCGGTCACGCATCGCGATATAAACCAGTCTGTCACCTTCCTGACGGGACATGACGCAACCGGATCGATGCCTGATGGTATCAATTGGGACGGTATTGCCAAAACATCTCCGGTTATCGTGATGTATATGGCGATGAAGCATATCGACCTCATCACGTCACGACTGATGGCTGCCGGGCGTTCGCCCCATGAGCCTGTGGCTTTTGTCTGCAATGCCAGCTTGCCGGAACAGGTGGTTTTGGAGACAACATTGTCGCGTGCAAGTACCGACGTGGAAGCATCTGGTCTTAATCCGCCTGCAATTGTGGTCGTGGGTGAAGTGGTTCGGCTGCGTAACGGCCTTGACTGGATGGGCGCTGCGGGTGGGCGTGAACTGATAAGCGATCCACTTCATCGCAATGAGGAACGAAGCGCATGAACTGCTTCATGATTGCGGCATCTGCTTCCGCGTCAGGCAAAACAACAATCACGCTTGGTCTGCTGCGCGCTTTCAGGCGTCGGGGCGTTGCTCTGGCTCCGGTCAAGGCAGGGCCGGATTATATCGATCCAGCGTATCATAAGGCCGCAAGTGGTGCGGAATGTTTCAATCTTGATCCTTGGGGCATGCGGCCCGAACTCATCAGCGCCCTGTCGTCGCGCATCAGTGAAGGCAATAAGCTGCTCGTTGCAGAAGGCATGATGGGACTGTTCGATGGTGCAATGGATGGCACAGGCTCTTCGGCTGATCTTGCAAAAATGCTTGATTTTCCTGTCGTGCTGGTGGTCGATTGTGCCCGTCAATCGCATTCGATTGCAGCGCTTGTTTCCGGTTTTAGCCAGTTTCGCAAGGATGTGCTGATTGCCGGTCTTGTGCTCAATCGAGTGGGTAGTCCGCGCCACGAAATGATGCTGCGCGAAGCTTTAAAGCCACTTGGCATTGCCGTGCTTGGCGCTATCCCGCGTGATGCAGCACTTGTCTTGCCCGAACGCCATCTGGGGCTGGTTCAGGCAGGTGAGCATGCCGATCTGGAACGATTCCTCAATCATGCAGCCGATGTGATGGAAGAGTACATCGATTTTGCGGCGCTACAGCATATCTGGTCGGGACCAAAGCGACATGCGGCTATGGCCAACGTGCCAAGGCTTAAACCATTGGGAAGCCGCATTGCAATGGCGCGGGACGATGCGTTTGCTTTTGCCTATGCGCATCTTTTTGAAGGCTGGCGCAGACGTGGAGCGGAGATTTCGTTCTTTTCGCCACTGGCGGATGAAGCGCCCGACGAAAGCGCCGATGCGATCTATCTGCCGGGCGGTTACCCTGAATTGTTTGCCGAGCAGCTCGCCGTTGCTCAGAATTTCAAGAGTGCGATGAAAGCGGCGGCAGCAAAAGGCGTTGTCATTTATGGCGAATGCGGTGGCTATATGGTGCTGGGCGAAACGCTTGAAGATGCCAGCGGTAAAACTCATGCAATGCTCGGGCTTCTGCCGCTTGAGACAAGCTTTGACAAACGAAAGTTGCATCTGGGCTATCGCTTGCTTGAGCCGCTTGCGGGTTCACCGTGGCAAATGCCGCTCAAGGCGCATGAGTTTCATTATGCGAGCATTGTGCGTGAGGGTGATGCGGCGCGGCTTTTCAAAGTGCGTGATGCCGTGGGCGAAGAGCAGGGCGAGGCTGGTCTGCGTGTTGGCTCTGTTTCCGGCTCATTCATGCACGTGATCGATTTTATCGGAGATGATGCGTGAATACGCATATTGAACATGGCGGCGCGCTGGATCGTGCTATTTCACGCTTTGGCGGAAAGCCAGAAGATTGGCTTGATCTTTCAACCGGCATTAATCCCGAGCATTTTCCATTGCCGGATTTTTCACCAGCACTCTGGAATCGCTTGCCCGATGAATGGCTATTGCAGCGTGCGCTTGTTTCGGCGCGTCGTTATTATGGTGTTGTGGATGATGCACCCATTGTGGCTGCTCCCGGAACGCAGGCGCTTATTCAGCTTATCCCAACGCTTGTTAAAGCCTCAACAGTCGCAATTTTAGGCCCGACCTATCAGGAGCACGCCGCGTCATTTGTGGCATCTGGCTGGAATGTTGCCGAATGTGCAACGCTTGATGATATTCCTGATCATGCGCGTGTGGTGGCCATTGTTAATCCAAATAACCCGACGGGGCGGGTCGTCGGGCCGGCCGATCTGCTTGATCTGGCAACGATGCTCGGCGCGCGGGGCGGGTTTCTGGTTGTCGATGAAGCCTTTGCTGACACGAATATGAAAATGAGTGTCGCGGCACACGCTGCTAACGCACCTATGATGGTGCTGAAGTCTTTCGGCAAGTTCTTTGGCCTTGCAGGTGTGCGTCTTGGGTTCCTGCTGGCAAGTGCTGATATTGTTGAGAAGGTCACTGCGCGGCTCGGTCCATGGGCTGTTTCCGGTCCCGCATTGGCGATTGCCGAACATGCCTTTATGAGCGATGCCGAGTTGCTGGGATTTCGTGCTCGTATTGACCATAGACGCGCCGAACTTGCGGCAGTTCTTGAGCGATGCGGTTTGAAAGATCTTGCGGCTACTGATCTCTTTGCTTTGATTGAGCATCCCAACGCCCATGCGATTTATGACGCGCTTTGTGAAAGACATATTCTGGTGCGAAAGTTCGCCTATGCACCGCAATGGCTGCGCATTGGTTTAGCTTTCGATGAGGCGGAACTTATACGTCTTGAGCAGGCATTGCGTGATATTTTCCGTTTGAAATATTGATTCAGGAAAGCTGGCGAAGTTTATGGAAATTAAGTTTATTGTCCTGTCGCTGGCGCTTATTCTGGATCGCATTGTCGGTGATCCGCCGCTGCTTTGGCAGAAGTTTACCCATCCTGTCGTGCTGTTTGGAAAAGCGATCAGCATGGGCGAAAAGCGCTTCAACAATCATAATCTTTCAGTGCAGGCATTGCGGCGCAATGGCATGTGGCTGACGATCGGGCTGGTTGCATTATGCGTGATCATCGGCTTGGCGCTTGAATATCTGCTTCCGTTTCTCGGAACCGCAGGTGCGCTGATAGAGATTGTGATTGTCGCGGTTTTCCTTGCACAGAAAAGCCTCGCGGATCATGTGTTGGCGGTCGCAAATGGCTTGCGCGACGAGAGGATTGAGGGCGGCCGCCGGGCTGTTTCCATGATCGTCGGGCGCAATCCAGAACATCTGGATGAAGGTGGCGTCAGCCGTGCAGCAATCGAAAGTCTTTCTGAAAATGCCTCGGATGGCATCGTGGCTCCTGCCTTCTGGTTTCTGATTGGCGGCTTGCCGGGGCTTCTGGCCTATAAGCTGATCAATACAGCTGATTCAATGATTGGCCATTTGAATGAACGTTACCGGCATTTTGGGCGTTTTGCAGCGCGTCTTGATGATGTGGTGAATTATATTCCGGCAAGGCTAACCGGATTGCTGACGGCTTTGACCGCAGCCTTAACCCATAACAGAGAGACCGGAAAACGCGCATTTTCCGTGATGTGGCGGGATGCGCGGCTGCATCGCTCGCCCAATGCAGGCTGGCCCGAATCTGCTTTTGCGGGTGCTCTCGGGCTTGCTCTTGCTGGTCCTCGGCAATATGGCGCGGAAAAAGTCGATGGGCCGATGCTCAATAGAGATGGCAAGCGCGATGCCGATGCCAAAGATATTGGTGCGGCATTGAAATTGTTCTGGTCTTTGATGAGCGTGATGACAGGTTTGCTGATTATCTCCAGCCTTTTGGGGCTTTTCAGTCGGCTGTTATAAAACGCGTTCCATCGTAGCGTTGCAGGCGGTTTGGATTGTCGGTACGCATGCCATTGGCATCGAATTTGAGCGTGCCAAGCACGGTTTCAAATGAATTTTCGCGCAGCATATCAATGAGCGGCTGCTTTTGGCTTGCTGCCCGACTGATCGCATTGGCTGCCAGTTCAATTGTTGCATAGCCCATGACCGCGTAGGCTTCAGGCAGTTTTCCTGCCTGATTGATTGCATCGACGGCTGGTTTAGCTGTCGGCAGATCCTGTGGCTTTAGCGGCGCAATCATCAGCGTTTCACTGGATAATGGCTGCGTGCCGGGTGCCGCATTCAATACGCTGCCGCCAGCGATCACGAGTGGATATTTAAGCGCTGCCGCACTTGCGCCGATGGCGGCAATATCGTCGCGCTCTCCGCCGACATAGACATGGGTTGCGCCTGCACGGCGCAGGCGGGAAACCAGCGCATTCTGGTTTTCGAGGCCGGGACGATAAGTGTCGGTGAAAACGGGTTGAAGCTGCTGTTCCTTGAGGCTTGCAAGAACCTTTGCTGCGTGTTCGCGGCCTTCAATAGTACCGTCATCAATCACGGCGAAAGGCTGCGCGCGCCACATACTTCCCAGAAAGCTGCCTGTCGCGCGTGTTTCCTTATCCAGTCCCGTTGTAAGCCTGAAAATAGAAAATGGCGTGGAGGCGCGCTTTTCGGTCAGTGTTGAATCACTCACACCAGTGGCGATGATGGGAATATTTTGCTGGTTCAAAACCGGAAGCGCTGCTTCCAGTGCCTCGGAACACAGAAAGCCTGTCGCAATCGCTACGTTTTCTTTAACGAAGGTCTCGGCCGCTGCCTTGCCACCTGCTGCATCACAACGATCGTCTGCGACGATAAGCTGAGTGTTTTTCGCCGTTGCTGCCACGCGCGCGCCATCGACAAGCTGATTTCCCAGCGGAGCAAATCCACCACTTAACGGAGCAGCAATTCCGATGCGTATTTCTGTGGTATTATCCTGTGCCAGCGAAGGCAGGCAAAGCATCGTGAAAGCCGATAAGGTGGTTACGAGCAGCTTCGTGAAGTTGAACGTGCACAATTCCGGGCGGAAAACCACTCTTATTTTTTCCGGGAATTGCTCTGGGTTGATCACGCGATTTATCTTCTTCATATATTTCATGGATAATTCAACGAAAAGTGGGTAGCGGTTTCCTCGCCTTTGTGCAATGCCCGTATATGTATACAGGCAAACAGAGATTGTTCTGCGGAAGCCTGACAGACAATACGGATGCTTGGTTACGTGCAAATTGATAAGAATATTCCCCCAAATACTTTGCCGGTTGCACCGAAGAGTTATCGCGATGCGATGAGCCATTATGCCGGTGCGGTGCAACTTGTAACGACTGCCGGTACTGCGGGAAGACGCGGGCTTACTCTGACGGCATCCTGTTCGGTGTCTGATAATCCGCCAACAGTTCTGATTTGTTTGCAAAAAGCCCATCCAGACAATCAGCTTTTTATTAAAAATGCAGTGTTTGCGGTTAACACACTGGCCGGACCCCATCAGCAGCTTGCCGATGCGTTTTCAGGCCGGATCGGTATGACACAGGATGAACGTTTTGAGCTGGCCGATTGGGACATGCTCGCAACCGGCGCCCCGACGCTTAAAGGCGCGTTGGCGGTATTTGATTGCCGGGTGGTGAGCGTGCAGGATCATTCAACCCATCATGTGCTGTTTGGCGAAGTGGTGGGCCTGCGCTCCAATAGCGATGAAGAGGCGCTGATTTATCTCAATCGCCGTTATCATAAGCTTGAGCTTTGAATGTGATTTTGGGAGGCACAATGCGTAAACGGGCTGGATTATGTGCGGGGCTGTTATTGTCCTTTGTCACGTCTGCCTTCGCGCAAGGACCGCTTCCGCCGTTCAAGGATAGTTACTTTGCCTATCCGTCTGTTTTAAGCAGCACTGACAACGGCAATTACAAAGTCATTGATTACAACGAAATGCGTGACATTAACGGTCGCGATGCCGTGCCGGAAAAGCGCGTCAAGGATGCCTATGTTTCTCTGAAAGCACGTGCATATCAAAAGGATGTCACGTTTCAGACTGCGGCAGGTCCGGTCAAGGCTATGGCGGCGGGCAAGCGCGAAGGCGCATCGTTTATCGTCATCTACCTGCATGGGCGCGGTGGCAACCGTCTGCAAGGCATGAATGATTTCACCTTCGGCGGCAATTTCAACCGCGTCAAAAATCTGGCAGCTCTGAACGGTGGGCTTTATCTCACGCCGGATTTTAAGGATTTTGCTGCAACGGGCGAAGCGCAGATCGCTGGGCTGATTGAAGCTGCAAAAGCAACATCGCCATCTGCACCGCTTATCCTTGCCTGCGGATCGCAGGGCGGGGCGCTTTGCTGGCGCATAGCGTCTAACGAAAAAGCCGGGAATCAGCTTGCCGGTATTATTCTTTTGGGATCATTGTGGGACGAGAACTTTTTCAAATCGCCTGCCTTCAAAAAGCGTGTTCCGGTATTTTTCAACCATGGCAGTCGTGATCCGATCTTCGCCATTGATAAGCAGGAAGCGTTTTATCGCGATATTGCCAAACGCGCGCCGGGCTATCCCGTTCAGTTTCGTCGTTTTGAAAGCGGCAACCACGGTACGCCCATTCGCATGAGCGACTGGCGCGAGATGCTGAACTGGATATTCACGAAACAATGAACACGCTGTTGGGGATGCTCAACGAAAAACAGGCAATGTGGCCTTCCTGCCACTCGACAATCGGCTAAAAGCGAATAGTTATCAAAATTAAATTTTTAGCTATTCAGCAAATCCTATGAGGTTGATCATGTACGGACGCGCCCGCACCGGAGCCCGTTTCCTTGTTATCGCGATGTTGGCTCCACTGGCTGCAGCTTGTACAACAACGACGCAGAACGCAACGGTTCCCGGCAAGTCCGAGGCGCCTGTGACGGCCCCGACGATTTCTCTGCCGCGTTTTATACCGACATCGACGGTTGATTCGTCACTCGCGCAACCTTGCATCACGGCTGCTGCGAACAAGTACTTCCTGCCAGAGCGCGTCATCAGCGCGGTTAATTCGCGTCCCGGTGCAGGCGGCGGCACGGATGTTGATCTGAAGGTCGATCTGCGTACGGCAGTTTGTCAGGTTTCCGCCAATGGTTCTGTTCGCTCGGTCATCGATACGTCGCCAAAGAGCGCGGATCAGGTTGCAGCAGAGGCTGCTGCTGCTCAGGCAGCATCGGCTGCGCCTGCACCAAAGAAGTCGAAAAAGAAGTGATTCAATAAAATCGCTTAATGCATTAAAAAGGCAGGGAAATCCCTGCCTTTTTGCTTTCTCTATTTGTCTGGCTTTTCGCCATACCAGCGTGGCGTGTAAACCCATTCACCGCCTTGTACGCGTGGAAATCGCCTTGTATGCGATGATCCAATAATCACCACAGTGCGCATATCGACATCTTCTGGTGTGAGCTCGCCTAACGTGACAACGCGGGTGGTTTCTGCTGCTCTTCCAATGTCGCGACCAAGCACGACCGGCGTTTCCGCATCACGATATTGGCGCAGAATTTGCAGCGCACGACCCAATTGATGTGGACGGGCTTTGGAAATGGGATTGTAGAAGGCCATGGCAAGATCGGCTTGGGCAGCGAGCTCAAGCCGTTTTTCGATCACATCCCATGTTTTCAGATTATCGGAAAGCGAGATGATGCAGAAATCATGTCCAAGCGGTGCGCCGATGCGTGACGCCGCAGCCATGGCTGCTGAAATGCCCGGCTGAATGATGAGTTCAACGCCGTGCCAAGCAGGTTTATCTGATTCATGCAGTGCTTCGACGACCGCTGCTGCCATTGCAAACACACCTGGATCGCCCGACGAAACCATAACCACATTGCGGCCTGAAGCAGCCAATTCGAATGCATGGCGTGCGCGCTGCATTTCCTCGCGATTATCCGTCATATGGATGATCTGATCGCCACGGAACGGGCCAGCCATGCGCACATAGGTTTCATAGCCCAGCACATATTCCGCTTGTTCCAGATCGCGCTGAACGGCGGGTGTCATCAAATCGCGTGAACCGGGGCCAAGGCCAACGACGCTCAACTTGCCGCGCTTGCGTCCGATGAAAAGCACATCGGCGGGTGTCGGTGCAACTGCGAGCGTCAAGGGTTCGGATTTGATCAGGCGCAACGGGTTTTCGACTGATGGAGTTGTCAGATCATCGGTGCCTGAAACAAAACGCAAAGGAGTTTTGAGCAGTTGCGCTGCCTTATTAATCTCACACGAAGTGCAATCTTTCTCGTACGCTAAAAGGAGAGCCAGCGAATCTTTTGATAAGCCAGCGCTATCAAGAGCTTGCTCGATAGATTTTGCGAGGTTTTCACTGACGCGCTTGATTGCAACTGCAATGACGCGTGGATGGTAAATCAACTCATTGGGCTGCGCTTCACGCGTTTCTGGCGTGATGCTGATCGTCAATTGTCCGTCGTCGGAGAATGGCAGTTTTGAGCTTGAAAGCCAGCGGAAGCTTCCGTTCAGGCGCAGGGTTTTACCGGAGAGCAGATCAGACATGAAAGTCTTTGCTGCGTCTGGATTAGCAAGCTTATATTCTTCAGGCGGATGCAATAGATTGATGCCAAAGCGCAATTCGCCCGTCGTGGTGATAGCGGGGGAAACTGCAAGCGCTTCAGCGATTGTGCGCGCCAGATCGTTCACGCCAGAAAGCCCACCAAGCAGCGGCACGACCGCACTGCCATCCTCTGCCACGGCGAGAACGGGCGGTTCTATGCGTTTATTTTCCAGAAGTGGGGCTAATGCGCGAATGATGATGCCTGAAGCACACAAGGCGATGATGGGCCGACCTTCTTCATAGAGCGCGCGTATCATGTCGCCAAAGTATGCGAAGCTATTGTCAGCGCTTGTAACACGGTTTTCCAGTCCCAGAACTTCCGCATTCCCAAGCGCCGATTGCACACGACGCGCGGTTATAATTGCTGCTTCGCCAAGGACGAGAATGGCCGCTGTCATGCGCTGTTCCATTTGTTGCCCGGAACCAGAATGAGCGAAAAATAAGGAGAATCGCTGCCGCTGACATCTGCCAATGGCGCGATACGCTGGTTCTGCATAGTTGCCCGCTCAATATAAAGTGCACGATCCATCAGGCCAAGCTCGGTCAGAACATCGCGAACCTTGTCGAGATTCTTGCCAAGCTTCATGATGGCTGCGGCTTCGGTGTCTTTAAGACGGGATTTGAGCTCTTCCGCGCTCATGACGCCGGAAAGGACTGAAAGTGTCTGGTTGCGATAGACCAGTGGTGCGCCAAGTACTGCGGCTGCGCCCAGAACAGAGCAGACGCCCGGCACGACTTCCGTTTCGTATTTTCCGGCAAGGCGGTCGTGGATATACATGAACGAGCCATAGAAAAACGGGTCGCCTTCAGCGATTACCGCTACATCACGGCCTGCATCAAGGTGGCTGGCGATTGTCGCAGTGATCTCGCTGTAGAAATCGCTGACGATCTCTTCGTAATCGAGATGTGCGGGCAGTTTTTCTGTCGTTACTGGGTAGATGAGCGGCACCATTATTTGTTGAGGTGACAAATAATTTTCGACAATGGTGAGCGCATTGCCTTTTTTGCCCTTGGCCGCGTGATAGGCAACAACCGGGGCGGATTTGAGCAGTCGAAGCGCTTTAAGCGTGATGAGTTCAGGATCGCCGGGACCTACACCCAGACCGTAAAGCTTGCCTTTGGGGGACATTATTCGCGCTCCGAAGCAAGTGCATTGACGGCTGCTGCGGTCATTGCGCTGCCGCCACGGCGACCGCGCACAATGACGAAAGGCACGTCATATTTATTGAGGGCCAGTTCGTCTTTCGATTCAGTAGCCCCCACGAAACCAACCGGCATGCCTATGATAAGTGCTGGCTTTGGCGCACCATTTTCGAGGAGTTCAAACAGGCGGAAGAGGGCGGTCGGTGCATTTCCGATGGCAACGACGCTGCCTTCAAGGTGAGGGAGCCAGAGGTCGAGCGCTGCTGCAGAGCGCGTATTGCCGATTTTTTTAGCGAGGTCCGGGATGGATGGATCGTTCAGCGTGCAGATAACTTCGTTATTGGCGGGAAGGCGCGAACGCGTGATGCCTTCGGCTACCATGCGCGCATCGCAGAGGATAGGTGCGCCAGCAATAAGGGCGTTGCGACCGGCGCTCCCTGCATTTTCTGAAAATACGATGTCGTCGACAATATCGACCATGCCGGATGCATGGGCGACGCGCACTGCAAGTTTTTCAAGATCGGCAGGAATGTGGCTTAGATCGGCTTCAGCGCGGATGATGGCGAAGGAGCGGTCATAGATGGCCTGTCCGTCGCGGATATACTCTGTCATGGCGTCCGCTCTTATAAATTTTGGGCATTCAGAAGCTTTGCGGCCTCATCAATGGTGATGTTTGAGGCCAATAGCTGTCCGAAACGCGATGGTCCAGCTTTGTCTTGCGAAAAGAGGTCATAATGCGCGTCTGAACGCGCTAAAAGCGTATGCGGAAGGGGTGAAAGGGCAGCGCAGGACTTTGAGCATCCCGTAATATGAACCTGATTCTGACCCGCAATAAGTTTTGCTGAGAGCTGTTTTGCATCGGCTAATGTGTCTGCAAGAGCGGAAGCGCAGCCGCGCGAGCCCGAACAGGCCCGAAGGCGCGCTTGTGGTTGTTCACTTGAGGTAGCTAGGCCAAGCGTTTTTAGTGCGGCTGTGACGTTGTCGCGGTCTGCATCTTCGATGTTTGGCAGAATAATGCTTTGCCAGGGCGTGAGACGAATTTCGCCGCCATTTGCATCATCCGCAATCTTAGCTAGTTCGTGCAATTGCACGGATTGCAAACGTCCGAGAAATGGTATTGCCCCGATATAAAACTGCTCATCATTTTGCGCATGGGTGCCGAGCCATGAAAAGGGTTTTGGCGGCTTTCGTTTCCAGTCTGGTGCGGGTGCAAATGTGACGGGCAATTCTTGCAGGAATTGTTGCTGAGACATGATTTCAAAAAGATGTTTTATCCGCGCTATGCCATTTTGTGCATGAGCCTGAAACGTATCCAGCAAGGCTTTTATCAGCGTAAGCGCTTGGGGCTGCTCAACCATACCGATTGCATCTGCACCGGGTGACGATGCCAGACCAAAGGCATAATGCGTGCTGCTATCCATCGCTGAAAGCCATATATCACCCGAATGTTCGATCATGGCGCAGTCTTCCCCACCATCAATCTGGAACGAAAATTTGGGCGAAAGCGTGTGATATTTTGGCGTGGTCTCAAGCATCTCCAGCAGCGAGGTTGCGAGGCTGGTCGTATTGATGGATGCGGTCGGGCTCACCATCACATTGCGAATGTCATCGGCTGATGGATTATCGGCACCAAATCCAGCTTCATAAAGTGCTGCTATTGCTTCGTCCCAGTTGGTGGGGTCGATGCCGCGTATCTGCACATTGGAGCGAATCGAAAGCTCGATCGAGCCATTGCCGAACGCTGTCGCGATGTCAGCCAATGCGTGCGCTTCCGGTGTCCTGAGCCGTCCTAACGCCAGTTTCACGCGTGCGATTGCACCGTCCTTGGCCATAACCATGCGCGAGAGGCCGGGGCAGGCATTGCGCCTGTCGGCTCGAATAGGCAGGGTTGTGGCAGTTTGCTGGCTTAACATGATGGTCTTATACGCCTTCATGCTTGCACATGCCAATCCCGCGCCTTACCAACAATTCAAAGGAGCGCAATCAATGGTTTGCTGGCTTAAAATTATCGGTATTGGTGAAAACGGCATTGCGGAGCTTAGCGAAGCAGCGCGTAGCGCAATAGCCAATGCGGAGGTGATTTTTGGCGGTAAACGCCATCTGGAGTTTCTGGATGCAAGTGTGAAGGCCGAACGCATTGCGTGGCCATCGCCTTTTGATAAAGCTTTTTCCATGCTCGAAGTTCTGCGCGGCAAGCAGGTTGTGGTCCTGGCAAGTGGTGATCCGATGTATTACGGCATAGGCGCAGCGCTGGCGCGGCGGTTCTCCGCCGACGATATGCTGGTTTTGCCTTCTCCTTCGTCTTTTTCACTTGCGAGCGCACGGCTTGGCTGGCCTTTGCAGGATGTGCGCTGTTTGAGCGTTCATGGACGTCCGCTGGAACTGCTCGTCCCCCATATTTTGCCGGGCGAACGGCTGCTGGTTCTAAGCTGGGATGGAACAACGCCATATCAGGTTGCAAAAATGCTTACCGCAAAGGGCTTTGGGCAAAGCCGGTTGAGCGTGCTGGAGCACCTTGGCGGACCATTGGAGCGCCGTTTGGATGAAACTGCTGAAGCTTTTGCACAGCAGGATTGCGCCGATCTCAATGTGTTAGCGATTGAGTGTGTTGCTTCGCCCGATGCTCTTGTGTTTTCGCCTGTTGCCGGGTTGCCGGATAATGCATTTGAAAATGATGGGCAGTTAACCAAGCGCGATATACGCGCGGTGACGTTGGCGCGTTTGCAGCCCTTGCCGCGTCAGCTTTTATGGGACGTTGGCGCGGGATGCGGTTCTATCGGTATTGAGTGGATGCGCGTACATCCTTCCTGCTGCGCAATCGCCATTGAAGCCGATGATAAAAGACAGGGCATGATTGAGCGTAATCGGCTTGCATTGGGTGTGCCGGGATTGCAGCTTGTTAGAGGGGAGGCACCTCTTGCGCTTGATGGGTGTGCGCGCCCGGATGCGATTTTTATTGGCGGCGGTGTGACCGATGAAGGCGTTCTTGACGCCTGTTGGAATGCGTTGAAGCCCGGCGGGCGGCTGGTTGCCAATGCTGTGACTTTGCAAAGCGAAATGCGGCTTTTCAGCTGGCAGCAGCAGCATGGCGGTGAACTGGTGCGTCTTGGTGTGGCGCATTCTGGTCCTCTCGGATCATTTGACGTGTGGCGGCAGGCGCTGCAAGTGATGCTCTATTGTGGTATCAAAACTATCTGATTTTAAAAGATGACTTGAAGTATCAGCTTATATTCAGGTAAGGCTTTGCGCACTTATCTACCTGACTGGAAGGCAGAGCCATGTCCGAACTCAATCTGAATGCTCGCACTCTCATTCCGCTGACTGATCCGGGCCGCATTGTGAACAAGCTGCTGGATCATTTTGTCGAACATGCTGATGTTGAGCGTGACGAAAGCACCGCGCGGCTGATCACGACTTACGGGCAGGCTGATGTTCAATGGGATCAGCAGGTCGTCAATGTCGGTGTCAGCAGCGATGACGACACCGGTCTCGCCTATATGAAGCTTTCGATTGCTTCACATATTTTGGAGTTTCTCGACAAAAGCGATGCGCCTCCGAGGATTGTTTGGGAAGGCGATGGTGCAGCCGGTGGGTTGCTGCCGTATTTTCGCGAAATGAAGGTTTTGTCAGTTTCCGATGTGACGCCGCATATGCGCCGGGTGCGCCTTCAAGGCGAAGATCTTCATCGTTTTTCCAAGCATGGCCTTCATATTCGGCTGCTTTTCCCGCAAAAGGGATTGGCTGTGCCACATTGGCCCATCATGGGTGAAGATGGTCGCCCTGTCTGGCCGGAGGGTGACGCCAAGATCGTCGCGCGGGTTTATACAATCCGTAAAATGGATGCCGATGCTGGCTGGGTTGATATTGATATGGTCGTGCATGTCGATGATTGCGATGCGCCGGGGTCTGGTTGGGCAATGAGCGCCAAGCCCGGTGATATTGTCGGTATGACGGGTCCTGGTGGCGGTGAAGCCGGAGATGCCAATTGGTATCTCTTGGCGGGTGATGAAACGGCATTGCCCGCAATCGCGCGTATTTTGGAACAGCTTCCCGAAGGCGCAAAAGCGGTTGTGCGTCTGGAAGTTGATAACAAAGCCGAAGAGCAGAGCATTGTCTCGCGTGCGGATATGGATCTGCAATGGCTGCATCGCAACGGCTCTGCTGCGGGTACGACTTCGCTTTTGGAGGATGCGGTTCGCGCGGTCGCTTTTCCTGAAGGTGAAGAGAAAATCTATGTCTGGGTAGCGAGCGAGTTTAAAGCATTCCGCTCGATCCGAGCCTATATGCGCAAAGAGCGTAATATACCGAAAGATAAGCAATTGATTGTTGCCTATTGGAGGCGCGGGTATGACGGTGATAACGCGCGTCGCGGACCAGATGATTGATCCTGTAATGATTGGATCATAACAACCGCTCCAAGTATTTGTTTTGTCGCATCATCCTGCGCAAAAAGCTCACGCACTTTTGCTGGAAAAACTCTAGAAGCCCAACGAGTTATCGCCGCAAAAATTGGCGTTTGGTTTGCCCTGTTCGACATGGTGACTGACTTTTTCAGTCTTGAAACGATGCAAAATAAAGGGCTGCACAGTGTGTGCAGCCCTTTATGTAAAAACACGTCAAATAGAGCGTGTTGCGCTTAATCGTATCCACCGCGCTCGCTCTACCCATCTGTTTTTACGCATGTCTTTAGCCCAAAACCGGTTCCCACTTTTGGGAGACATGCGCTAGAATTTAGAAACGGTAGTTTACACCCGCTTTGATCGAGTGGTTCTTCAGGTTGTTATATTGTGTATTACCGTTGACCTTTGATTTCACATCGTTGAAGCGCTGGAAATCATATTCGGCCTTGACCGAAATCGGTCCGGAAATTGCCTGCTCGACGCCTGCGCCGATCAATGCGCCGCCCTGCCAGCCGGGTGCCGATGTGGTGGCGTCTTTAGCCTTGAATTTGGTTACGCCATAACCGGCGGTGCCGTAAATCAGCGTCTTGTCCATTGCATAGCCGACTTTGCCTTTTGCATTGCCATTCCATGACTGCTGGAGGCTGCCACCATTGCCGATACGGTGTTCGGCTTGCGCGAAATTGCCTTCCAGTTCTGCACCGAAAACAAGATTGTCGCTCTGCATGTTTTTGCCGATCACAGCGCCACCGAGCAGACCTGTGCGGTTGGTGAATGGACCCGGAACGCGCGAGGACGACGCGCCTATCTGCGCACCGATATAATTGCCGGACCAGTCGTGTGAGCCAGATGTAACAGGTTCGTTGTAGTTATAGTCGTTGTTGCCCATGACATCGGCTGCGAATGATGGACCAGCAAAGGCAACAAGTGCGACACCGAGAGCGGCTGCAGTATAAGAACGCTTAAACATTTTTACTCCAGTTTTCCCGTCAAAAACGCCGTCGGGAAATATGCTTGAATTCTATTCGATGGGACGGGCTTACAGGTCCCGGACTGTCTCTGTCGTCGTCTTTGATTGTGTCTAAATTTAAGAAAATCCGAACGAATTTGTAGGGGTAAACAGGCGTTTTGGTTGACATGCTTAATGAAAGGTAACCAGCGAGTATGGCTTCGAACCCGAAATTCGTAACACTTTGAAGCAGCTCTCGGAGCGAATTTCGGGTTCGAAGCCACACTAGAGATCAGGATCAGATCAGTTTCAGTCCGCGCATGCTGATATGCCCGTGCTTGCCGATGATGATATGGTCATGCAGCGAAATACCGATTGGTTTGGCGGCATCGATCAGAAGCTTGGTCATTTCAATGTCGGCACGTGACGGCGTTGGATCGCCCGATGGATGGTTGTGGACAACGATGATGGCTGTTGCTGATAGCTCAAGTGCACGCCGCACAACCTCGCGTGGATAAACAGGCGTGTGATCGACCGTTCCTTGCTGCTGGACTTCATCGGCGATGAGGCGGTTTTTCTTGTCCAGAAACAGCACACGGAATTGTTCGCGCGTTTCATAGGCCATTGCGGTTGTGCAATATTGTACAACCTGGCTCCACGAGCCGAGCACCTCGCGCTCCATCACCGTGCTGCGAGCTGAGCGTTTGGCCATAGCTTCAACGATTTTGATTTCGAGCGCTATCGAGGGGCCAATTCCGGGTGTCTCCGCAAGAAGTTTTTCAGGTGCGCCTAAAACCTCCGCCAGAGAACCGAAGCGGGTTAGCAAAGATTTTGCCAAGGGTTTGGTGTCTGCGCGCGGGATGACCCGGAAAAGCAGCAGTTCAAGCAGTTCGTAATCAGCAAGCGCGTCGGGGGCAGCTTTAAAACGCTGCCGCAGCCTTTGGCGATGCCCCATATGATGCGGCTTTTCAAGTTGAGCAGCTAAATGAATGCCTTCATTAAATCCGGGAAGATCAAAACTTCCCGGTCTCTTATCTTTTGGTGCCATTCTGTTTGAACCCCCGTAGAAACAGACAGACAAATATATAAACTTTTATCGCATAGATGGCGGGCCGAAAACATTGTTTGGCGACACTGTAAAAATTTCACAGCCATCTTTGGTAACGCCGATAGTGTGTTCATATTGGGCGCTCAGCGAGCGATCACGCGTGACCGCAGTCCAGCCATCAGCCAGAACCTTGACGCCATATTTACCCAGATTAATCATCGGCTCGATCGTGAAAATCATGCCTTCCCTGATATCTACGCCTTCATTCGCAGTACCGTAATGAAGGATGTTGGGCGTGTCATGAAAAAGTTGTCCGACGCCATGACCACAGAAATCACGAACAACTGAGCAGCGTTCACCTTCCGCATAGGTCTGGATCGCTGCGCCAATCGCGCCGGTTTTTACTCCGGGTTTAACCGCAGCAATGCCACGCAAGAGACTCTCATAGGTCACTTCCAAAAGACGTTCAGCTGCGCGTTTGATTTCACCCACTGCGTACATACGGCTTGAATCGCCGTGCCAGCCGTCAAGCAGATAGGTGACGTCGACATTAACGACGTCACCTTCTCGCAACGGCTTGTCATCCGGGATACCGTGGCAGACAACATGATTGATTGAGGTGCAGGTGGATTTCGTATAGCCGCGATAGTTTAATGTCGCCGGAAAGGCACCGTGATCCATGCCGAACTCAAATACAAAGCGGTCAATCTCGTTTGTCGTTACGCCGGGTTTGACTATGTCGTTGAGCGCGTCGAGACAACGGGCCGTCAGGTTGCAAACCTTGCGCATGCCCTCAAAAGCTTCCGGCCCATACAGCCTGATTTGCCCGGTATATTTCATCGGTGCGCTCGTCGCTTCGATATAAGTCACCATCTCGGTCCGTCTTTCTAATATTCTATCGGCACCAGAGTTTCTGCATAAATGCCATTTTCTGTTACTTGGCATCGAATGGCCCAAGCCTCAACCCCTGCTGCGCGTGCGCGATCAAATGCGCGTGCATAAGTTGGGTCGAGATCGCCTGAAATGCTGAATCTGTTACAATCGTTTCGCTGGATAATAAACACCATCACGCCCCGAAAGCCAGCGGATACGACATCAACCAGTTCCTCAAGATGTTTTGCACCGCGCGCTGTCACGGTATCTGGAAACTCAGCAAGGGACGGGGTGCGAATGAAGTGTACATTCTTCACTTCCACATAGGCGCGGGAGGCGTTGCCTTCATCCAGAAGAATGTCGATACGGGAATTACGACCGTATTTTTGCTCACGCTTCAATAGCCCGTAATGACTCAAACTGGGAATCATACCCGATAAAATAGCTTCTTCCGCGATTTTGTTTGGCAGGCTTGTATTGACGCCAACAAGCGTGTTGTCGGCTTCAACGATCTGCAAAGTATGTGGATACTTGCGGTGCGGCGCGCCGGAAACACTCAGCCATATGCGGGAGCAGGGAGCGGTCAGGCCAAGCATCGAGCCGGTATTGGGAACTGAAGCCGTGATGAAACGCCCGTCATCAAGCGTCACATCCGCCAGAAATCTTTTATAACGCCGCTCAAGGCGACCAGTCACAAGGGGAGTTTGGAAATGCATGCTGGGATTTAGGTTTATGAACTGATGGTTGCAAGTTATTCTCGAACCCAATTGAAGACCAGTTCCTCCCGGAACGCAAAGCGCACAATGTGGCTGGCAACAACATCTTCCATCTGCGCGATGGCTTCTTCCGGAGCTTCAACAGTTGTGGTGAGATTTTCTTGGTTTGCATCAAGCAGCACGACACGATTCTCGCCGAGATCGATTCGTCCATCTTCGGGCGTGAATTCAACGGCGAATTTATGCGCCCAATGTTTGCAGAGCTGCTGCAAATAACGGCTGGCATGGGTGGTTGGTACGATTGCTGTTGTTTTGGCCATGATATGTCTGTCCGGTAAACTGTTTGAACGGACGATGCGTACCATCGTGCTAAGTGCACAGCTACTCATATTTATATCAATTTTTTGGGAGAGGAAAAAAACCAGCAAGTGGTACGCCCAAGGGGAATCGAACCCCTGTCTGCGCCGTGAAAGGGCGCTGTCCTAACCGCTAGACGATGGGCGCCTGCTGGTGTGGATCGGCTTATAGGGAGGAATTTTCTAACGCGCAAGCCCTTTTTTAGAAAATATCCAATAAAATTTGATTTGGGTGTCAGGCGTAAGGTTGTCAGCGAAAACAAGAGGATAGCAGAAGCAATCGAAGCTAAGGACGCCATAATATGGCGAGCGACAATGTTTATCGTCGTGAATGGGATAATTGTATTTTTGAATGAAAAACCAGCAAGTGGTACGCCCAAGGGGAATCGAACCCCTGTCTGCGCCGTGAAAGGGCGCTGTCCTAACCGCTAGACGATGGGCGCCTGTTGCTGGTGTGAGTGGGCTTATATGCAGGAAGATCCTGACTCGCAAGCTCTTTATATAACTTTTCTAAAAAAAACTGGGGGAGGGCCGGTTCGGGGTATGGTCGATCTGTGGATTGAGTGTGTATCTATTTGAATAGCAATAAAAAAGCCGGGAAATGATGCCCGGCTTTAAACATACTTATTATTTTTTGCAGCTCCAATTCCAGTCGCGTTCTGGACCAATATCCACATGCACGGATTTAGTATGGCAGTAAGTACCAACGCCACCACGGCTCGACATATTGCGGGCAAATCGAGCAATTTCGTGCTTTGAAACGCCATCGATCTGAATATCGGCTGCAGCACAAATCATATGCAGTGATTTGCGTGCGCCGTTTACTTTGCGATTATAAGATGGGCTGCGATAGCCGGAGGTAACCATAACCGGGCGACGGAAATGGCGTTCCATTGATTTGAGCATTGTTACAAGCTGTGGCTTGAGGCAGGCAACATCCACCGTTTCACGCTGAACTTTCAGCCCGTTTGGCGCTAGACGCGCCAGACCAGGAGCCGATGCAAGCTGAATAGATGCGTAATCATCGTATTCATTGGCATCAATATCGCTGTCATCATAAAGGCTTTTGCGTTGCTTGATTTCAAAGCCACCATTGGGGCGCACGCCCGGGAGTGAATAATTATATTCCTGCGTCGATTTTGCGCGTGGACGCACGACGGCAAGTTTCTTGTTCTGTGTGCTGCCTGCTCCTTTGGCCCCATCCTCATTGAAAAGGCGGGCAATACTGCCTTCACTGGCGGTGGTGGGGCGTTGAGGTGCAACATAGGCATTGGCATTTTTGGCTGAACCAAATAGCGACGCTACCTGAACTGGTTTTTCCGGCTCTGCGGATTTTACAGCTTCCGCCTCTTTGGGCGTTTCTTCTGTCTGCGGCTTTGCTTCTGGCTCTGTTGGCGGTTCCTGTTTTGCAGGCTCAGCCTGTTCGGGCGCAGGCGTTGCCTCGGCAGGAGTTTCGGCTTGTTTTTTGCCGAAGATGCCAAACAGCGAATTGGACTTTGTCTGGGGAGCAAGGGCTGCAACCTGGACAGGCTCGTCTTGCGCTGGCGATGCAGGGACGGCTGTTTCTACAGTTACTGATTCAGGCTTTTGCACCGGACTACTGACAGGCTTTGCCTCCGCAACGGTTGCGGTTTCAGCAGGCTTCGCTGATGCTTCGGCAGCGACGGTTTGGTCAGCAGCACTTTGAAGTGTTTCAGCAATCATGGAACCGTCGGCACTGTTCGTCATTTGTAAGGGGGACGTGCCATTACCAGTGGATGTGCAAGACGTGAGAATGAGCGCGAGCAGTGCAACGCTGCCTGCGAGCAATCTTCTTGTCTCTGAGTGCAATGGTTCTGCGAATTTCAATATCTGCTCCAGCTCGATGTCCCATATATCTGGGCTTGACCAGTCTGACGCACCGGGACTGCTCCCGAATACGTCTGGTGTGGGGAGATCGGCTTCCCCGTATGAGTCGCGCTCAAGCATTCAAAGCAGCGTTACTCATAAATGCCGGCCAGTTGTGCCGACGTAGATAACTCAACATTTTCAGCGCTTTGTCTCGAATACATAACAAATTCGATCATATCAAAGCGTGAGTTGGCAATTTACCTAGCGATAAATTGTAACCAATTTTTAAGGTTTTTAACTGCCAAACGCAACTATAGAAAACAATTTGTGTTCGATGAGAGGGCGGACAAGCTTGCAATAACCATAAATGACGCAATGTTACTTTTTGTAATTTTTAGTTATACTTGCGACTTTCGGTGCTTTCGTTTGTGAGGAAATGAGCCGAATGCAACTCGCTTGTTGACATGACGCATTGAGTTGATGCTATCCATTTCCCACACTTTAATTGTTATGCGCTATGCAGAGCATCAGGATCGGAACCGGACATATGACCAAGATCACGCGGCAGATTGCCATTTTCATGCTGGCAGCAACGGCCGTGGCGTTTCTTGCGGGCTGTGCCGGTGGGCCTGAATTTCAGGGTACGCCTCAGGAAGGTGCGAACCGCACCGATACTTATCCGACCTTCGGCCGCATGCCGAAGGCTGCAACCGCGCAGATCACACCTGAAGAAAAGGCGCAGATCATGTCTGGGCTTGATTCTGACCGGACTCGCCTTGCCGCTTCGCGTTCTTCCAATGCCGCGCTGACACCCGCTCAGGCTGCCGCACTACGCAAACAGGCACAGGAAGAAACAGATGCCACCCTCAAGCAGATCGAATCCGGGGAGTAACAAGCGTTTTCAATAGAGCACCGAGTGTCCTTTTAGGGTAACAAAGGACGCTCTCAACTATCGAATCTACGCATCGGACTTCCCAAAAATCGATTCCGATTTTTGGGTCGATGCTGTAGAAAAAGCTTCGTCGCAGAACTGTAACAAGTCTCGACCCGATTCGATAACAGGTGTATAGCTCCTAACCCGGTGCATCGGCACCATTTCATTCAACTCCATTCTGGAACAGGATCATGTCGGAAGAATTTCATAAAGTCCGTCGTTTGCCACCTTATGTCTTTGAACAGGTTAACCGCCTGAAGGCATCTGCGCGAGCGGCCGGCGCCGACATTATTGATCTTGGAATGGGTAATCCTGATCTGCCGACGCCAAAGAACATCGTCGACAAGCTTTGCGAAGCTGTTCAGGATCCGCGTTCACATCGTTATTCGTCCTCAAAAGGTATTCCCGGTCTTCGCCGTGCGCAGGCACAATATTATGCGCGCCGTTTCGGTGTGAAGCTCAATCCAGACACACAGGTTGTAGCGACCTTGGGTTCCAAGGAAGGCTTTGCCAATATGGCGCAGGCGATCACCGCACCCGGTGATGTCGTGCTTTGCCCAGATCCAACCTATCCGATTCACTCATTCGGCTTCATCATGTCGGGCGGTGTGATCCGTTCGATCCCTGCGAAGCCGGACGAAGAATTCATCCGTGCGCTGGATCGTGCGGTGAAGCACTCGATTCCGAAGCCGCTCGCGCTGATTCTTAATTTTCCGTCGAACCCGACAGCCTATGTCGCGACCCTTGATTTCTACAAGGATGTGGTCGATTTCGCGCGTAAGAATGATCTAATCATTTTGTCCGATCTGGCTTATTCGGAAATTTACTTCGACGATAACAACCCACCGCCATCAGTTCTTGAAGTGCCAGGCGCTATGGATGTTGCTGTCGAGTTCACCTCAATGTCGAAGACATTCTCGATGCCGGGCTGGCGAATGGGCTTTGCGGTTGGTAATGAACGCCTGATTGCAGCATTGACGCGTGTAAAATCTTATCTCGATTATGGTGCGTTTACGCCTATTCAGGTTGCTGCAACCGCAGCGTTGAATGGTGACGGCACGGACATAAGCTATGTTCGCAATGTCTATAAACAGCGCCGCGATGTATTGGTCGACAGCTTTGGCCGAGCTGGTTGGGACGTTCCGGCACCGGCGGCAACTATGTTTGCATGGGTTCCGATTCCTGAGAAGTTCCGTTCACTGGGTTCGCTTGAATTCTCCAAGCTGCTGGTAGAAATGGCCGATGTGGCTGTTGCGCCGGGCGTTGGTTTTGGTGAGCATGGCGATGAATATGTTCGTATCGCACTGGTCGAGAACGAGCATCGCATTCGTCAGGCTGCGCGTAACATTAAGCGTTTCTTGTCCACCAAGGATGAGAACCTGCAAAATGTCATTCCGCTCGAAGGTCGCCGTTAATCGGCATCTTAAGAGCAACGCAGGGGCCGCCTTCGTGCCGGCCCTTGTTTCCCACCCAATTGAAATCCAACAATTCAGAAGGTCGAGATAATGAGTGATGCATTGCGGATCGGCGTTGCCGGACTGGGCACCGTTGGTGCTTCGGTGTTGCGTATTCTACGTGACAAGTCCGAAATGCTCACTCGTCAGTGCGGCAAGCGAGTAACTGTTACTGCTGTCAGCGCTCGTGATCGCAGCCGTGATCGTGGTGTCGATCTCTCCGGTATTGAATGGTTTGACGACCCTGTGGAACTTGCAAAAAGCGCCAATATCGACGTTTTTGTTGAGTTGATCGGCGGCGATGAAGGCTCTGCAAAAGCATCCGTTGAAGCCGCATTGCGTGCCAGCCGTCATGTCGTGACCGCTAATAAGGCGCTTCTCGCAAAGCATGGCGTGCAACTTGCGAAAATCGCCGAAGAAAAGGGTGTGCTTCTTAACTTAGAAGCAGCCGTTGCAGGTGGAATTCCGGTTATCAAGGCGATGCGTGAATCACTGACTGGCAATACCGTTTCGCGCGTTTACGGCATTATGAACGGCACCTGTAACTATATTCTCACGCGTATGTGGGAAGAGGGCATTTCGTTTGAGGATTGCCTCGCGGATGCGCAGCGGCTTGGATATGCTGAAGCTGATCCGACATTTGACATCGAAGGAAATGACACAGCGCATAAGCTTGCGCTGTTGACCAGCCTTGCCTTCGGCACGCAGATTGCTGCCGACGATATTTATCTCGAAGGTATCAGCAATATTTCGCTTGCCGATATTCGCGCCGCTGATGAACTTGGTTATCGCATCAAGCTGTTGGGCGTTGCCCAGAAGACTGATACCGGCATTGAACAGCGCGTGCATCCAACGATGGTGCCAACGTCTTCGGTCATCGCGCAGGTGCATGGCGTGACCAATGCGGTTGCTATCGAAACCGATCTTCTGGGTGAACTGCTGCTTTCTGGCCCTGGTGCTGGCGGCAATGCAACCGCTTCGGCTGTGATTGGCGATATTGCGGATATTGCGAAAAGCCGTCCTGGTTTCCAGCATGGTCCCGTATTTGGCACACCTGCGAAAGCCTTGCAGCCATATAAGCGCGCAAAAATGCGCAAGCATGCCGGTGGCTACTTCATTCGCCTGACGGTTTATGATCGCATTGGCGCGTTTGCAGCTATTGCTAAGCGTATGGCAGAAAATGACATTTCGCTTGAATCAATCGTTCAGCGACCTTTGATGGATAGCGACGTGAGCGACGGTATTAAGACGGTTATTCTTGTCACGCATGAAACCACTGAGTCTGCTGTGAAAAAGTCTCTTGAAGCTATTCTCAAGGACGATCATCTTGTCAGTAAACCGCAGATGATCCGCATTGAACGCGCGGGCTAATTGCCGGTTTAAGTTGCCGCTCTTGAAGGGCGGCAACGTTTTTGCTAAGAAATATCCATCGGAATAATCCGACTAAGAGACAAATATGGATAAGGAGGGCTGTAATATGGATGTGACGCGTCACGACCGTCATCGTCAGTATGGCCCTGATTTTGCCCTGCAACAATAATTTGTGCAGGGCTGATTAAGACTGAAACGATAGTCTTTTTCTGCCTTTTCCAAAGGCGCAGCTTGAATAGCTGTAGCCGAAAATTTGCAAGCAGGTGGATCAAGTCTGTTTGAGAGCAGCTTATCAGTGCTTGACAGAATTGGGCTTATTGCCATGTCTCTTATCTCTGTTCAGAATCTTTCGCTCACCCTTAATCAGACGTTGTTCGCTAACCTCGATTTTGTCGTGGGCGAGGGCGAACGTCTTGGAATCGTTGCTGCTAATGGTCGCGGCAAGACCAGTCTTTTGCGCCTTATCGTCGGCGAAGGTGAACCGACCAGCGGTGCCATTACCCGTTCGCGGGGGCTGAAAATTGGTTATGTCAGCCAGTATGTTTCCGCCGATCTGATGGACCTGTCCTTTTATGATCTCGTTCTTAGTGGACTGGATAAAGATGCGCGCGACTATGAAAGCTGGCGCGTAGACATAGTGCTTGATGATCTGAATGTTCCTGAAGAATTGCGAGGTCTTTCTGTTCGGCAACTGAGCGGCGGCTGGCAACGGCTTGCGCTTCTGGCGCGAACATGGGTTTCCGAGCCTGATGTGCTTTTGCTCGACGAGCCGACCAATCATCTTGACCTTGAAAAGGTGCACTTGCTGGAAAAATGGCTTGATGCGCTACCGCGTTCAGTGGCGGTTATCGTATGCAGCCATGATCGGGCTTTTCTCGATAGGGTGACGAAACGCACGCTTTTCCTGCGTGCGGATAAATCGTTTGTTTTCTCTCTGCCTTATAGTCAGGCGCGTGTTGCACTTAACGAGATTGATACCGCTGATGCCCGTCAGTTTGAGAAGAACATGAAGACTGTGCAACAATTGCGCAGACAGGCAGCGAAGCTCAACAATATAGGCATTAATTCGGGCAGCGATTTGCTGGTGGTGAAAACCAAGCAATTGCGTGCGAGAGCCGAGAAAATTGAGGAAAGTGCGAAATCGGCACATGTTGAACGTTCTGCTGGTAAGATCAAGCTTGATGGTCGCGGCAGCCATGCCAAGGCGCTGATCGTCATTGATCAGGCCGAGATTGCAACACCTGATGGATGCTCGCTTTATAAGACCGGTCAGTTTTGGGTCAATCCCGGCGATCGTATTGTGCTGCTCGGTGCCAATGGTACGGGTAAGACGCGGCTTCTGACCTTGGTTCGTGAGGCTATCATCCATCCAGAACAATTGCTTGTGGGTATTAAGGCGACGCCTTCACTGGTGCTTGGCTATACCGATCAGGCTCTATCAGAGCTGAATGGTGACTGGACGCCATTTGAAACGATCATGAAAAGTTTCGACGTGGGCGACCAGCGTGCACGGTCGTTGCTGGCAGGTGCAGGCATGACGCTAGATATGCAGGCGAACCCCTTGTCGCGGCTCTCGGGCGGACAGAAAGCACGGCTTGCCATGCTAGTTCTGCGTCTCACCAAGCCGAATTTTTATATCCTTGATGAGCCCACCAATCATCTGGATATTGACGGTCAGGAAGCGCTGGAAGCTGAATTGTTGAGCGATGAAACGGCCAGTCTCATTGTTTCGCATGATCGCAGTTTCGTGCGCAATGTCGGCAATCGTTTCTGGATGATCGACAGAAAAAAGCTAATAGAAGTGGATAGTCCGGAGATTTTGTTCGAACGCGCTGCGGGTTGAACGCTCATGCCATGAAATCAGGTATGTTGCGCTAAATCGATTAAGAGTTTGAGCGGTAAATCTTTTTACCGTTGTTTCTCTTGCAGGTGGGCTGGGACTTTGACAAAACATATGCACAATGTCGCTATATATAGCGAAGCATCGATTTCATACGAATTCAGGACTTTGTTCACATGGCCAAAACGACAGAACAGCAACCGCACGGATTGGATCGTATTCTGACGCTGGAGCTGGTCCGTGTGGCCGAGCGCGCAGCTGTTGCCGCAGCGCGCCTGCGTGGACGTGGTGATGAAATGGCTGCCGATCAGGCCGCAGTTGACGCCATGCGTCAGGAACTCAACCGCTTGCCGATTGCCGGTACTGTTGTGATCGGTGAAGGTGAACGTGATGAAGCGCCAATGCTTTATATTGGCGAAGAAGTTGGCACCCGGCAGGGACCGGATGTCGATATTGCGCTTGACCCACTGGAAGGCACAACGATTTGTGCCAAGAACCTGCCAAACTCTTTGGCGGTGATCGCCATTGCCGAGAAGGGCAATCTGCTCTACGCGCCTGACGTTTACATGGAAAAGATTGCTGTCGGACCGGGTTATCCGAAAGGCGTTGTCGATCTTGACGCATCACCGACCGATAATATCCACGCGATTGCTAAGGCAAAAGGCGTGCAGCCGCATGAAATTACGGCATGCATTATGGATCGCCCGCGCCATGCGCGTTTGATCGAAGAAGTCCGCGCAACGGGTGCTTCAATTCGCTTGATCGGCGATGGTGATGTTGCAGGTGTGATGCACACCACCAATCCTGATGAAACCGGCATTGATATTTATATCGGTATTGGCGGTGCGCCAGAGGGTGTTCTTGCAGCAGCAGCACTGCGTTGCATTGGCGGTCAGATGCAGGGACGTTTGCAGCTCAATTCTGATGAAAAGATTGCTCGTGCCGCCAAGATGGGCATTTCTGATCCGAAAAAAATCTACACAATGGAGGAAATGGCAAAGGGCGATGTGCTGTTTGCAGCAACTGGCGTGACCGATGGCAATATGCTTTCCGGCGTGAAATTTGCCCGCGACTACATTCAGACTCACACAATCGTCATGCGCTCAAGCTCGCAGACAGTGCGTGAAATCAAGGCGCGGCATCAGGACCTATCGAAGTTCTGACATAACTAGCTTCGGGTTGTTTAAAAGGCGGCATTGCAAAAATGCCGCCTTTTGTGTCTTTAAGAAGCCATGACAACAGAACGCTTTTTTCTCGGTATCCGCAAATCCGTCACTGGCCAGAAATGGATGGACCGGCTTGGGCCGCGCGAGGCCAATACAGCGCTCGCAATAGCGCAGCATCACGGCATTTCTGATCTTGTTTCGCGCGTGCTCGCAGGGCGCGGCGTAAGTGTTGAACGTGCGCCGGAATTTATTGATCCGAGTCTGCGCAATCTCATGCCTGATCCAGCCATGCTGACCGATATGGATAAGGCTGCCAACCGCATCGCGGACGCTATTATGCGGCGCGAAACGGTGGCAATTTTCGGCGATTACGATGTTGATGGTGCCTGTTCATCGGCATTGATGGCGCGTTTTTTCAAACATTACGGTATTACCCATTCGATTTATATTCCGGATCGTATCTTTGAAGGATATGGCCCGAACCCTGATGCGATGCGTGAGCTTGTCGCAAAGGGCGCATCGCTGATCGTGACGGTTGATTGCGGCACCAACAGCGCTCCATCCATTACCGCTGCAAAAGAAGCGGGAGCTGATGTTGTGGTGCTCGATCACCATCAGGTCGGCGGTGATCTGCCGGATGATGCGGTGGCCATCGTCAATCCCAATCGTGAAGACGATATTTCGCAGCAGGAGCATCTTTGCGCCGCGGGCGTCGTGTTTCTCACGCTTGTTCAGGTTACGAAAGTTCTGCGCGAGCGTGGAAAAGGTACAGGCCCGGATTTGCTTGGCATGCTTGATCTTGTCGCACTTGCAACCGTTTGCGATGTGGTGCCACTGAAAGGCGTGAACCGTGCCTTCGTTGTCAAAGGTCTGCTGGTCGCCCGTAGCCAGAGCAATGCGGGGCTTGCCGCGCTTGGCCGTGTTTCACGTATCGGCGAACCGTTGAATGTTTTCCATCTCGGCTATCTGATTGGTCCGCGTATCAATGCCGGTGGTCGCATTGGCGATGCGGGCTTAGGTGCCCGCTTGCTGACATTGGATGATTCTACTGCCGCTGATCCGATTGCAGTTGAGCTTGACCGACTCAATCAAGAACGGCAGGCAATGGAAGCAGAGATGCTGATCGAAGCAGAAGCAGAGGCCTCGCTTGAGCTTTCAGGTGGTGCAGGCGCATCTGTTATTGTTACGGCCAGTGATCGCTGGCATCCTGGGATTGTTGGCCTTCTGGCTTCTAGGCTCAAAGAAAAGGCGCGTCGTCCGGCTTTTGCGATCTCATTTAATGCCAATGGCATTGGTTCGGGTTCGGGGCGTTCGATTGCGGGGCTTGATCTCGGCAAGCTGGTGCGCGGGGCTGTTGAAAAAGGATTGCTCGTTAAGGGCGGTGGCCACGCTATGGCGGCTGGCATCACCATTGAGCGTGCCAAGCTTGGCGCGTTGCGGGCGTTTCTTGAAGAAGAATCTGCCGATATTGTTGCGCGGCTGCGCGACGATCAGAGCCTTTTCATTGATGGCGCAGTGGCGGCATCGGGTGCGACTGTCGCGCTTTATGAGTCTCTGCAGAAAGCCGGACCTTTTGGTTCCGGCCATACGCAGCCGGTTTTGGCGCTCCCGCATCACATATTGGCTGATGTGCGCACTGTCGGGCGTGATCACGTCCGCGTTGTCTTGCGTGGTGCCGATGGAAAGCGTGTGAATGCTATTGCTTTCCGTGTCGCTGAAGGCGATCTGGGGCGGTTTTTGTTCAATAATATCGGTCAGAGCGTACACATTGTTGGCAATCTCTCGCTCAACCACTGGAACGGTTCTGTTACACCTCAGATCCAGATTCTGGATGCGGCTGTGCCTATTTGAATTTTCTCAACTTTTTTGTCTTTACGCCCTTGTGAAAATGGGGGGTGAATTCCCATATGATCACGGAATAAAATAATCTGTGATTACTCTATTGGGAGATACTTATGCCGGGTTCCGGAAACCGCCTGACCAAACTGACCGCTGCAATGGTCCTTGGGCTTATCGCCTCTTTTGCCGCTGTCGATTTCGCCGAGGCTCGCCGTGCAGGCGGGGGCGGTTTTGGTAGCCGTGGTGCGCGTACTTATCAGGCACCTGCACCAACACGGACTGCACCAAACAATGCAGCGCCTGTTGAGCGTTCGATGACGCCAAATACAGGTGCACAACAGACCAACCGTCCGGGTGCTGCCGCTGGCACGCAAAATGCAGCCGCACGTTCGGGCGGCATGTTCGGCAATTTTGGCCGTTCGATGCTCGGTGGCCTTCTTGTTGGTGGTCTGATTGGCATGCTGCTGGGTAACGGCCTTGGCGGTATGGCTGGTATGTTTGGCCTCCTCTTGCAGGTTGCGATCATCGCTCTCATTGCTATGTTCGTCATGCGCATGATTGCAAGTCGTCGTCAGACGGCAGCAGCCGGTGCAGGCAACGCCGGTGCTCAGCCTTTTAATGCTGCACAGGTCTTTGGTTCTGCAAAGACTGCCGCACCGCAGTCAAACACCGCAAGCCGCACGCCTTCGGTCAATCCATTTGCCAACAAGCAAGCAGAAGTTCCAGCTGCGCCCGTTGTTGAAGACGAGCCGATGGATGTCGGTCAGGAAGAACTTGATCGTTTTGAGCTGATGCTTAAGGAAATTCAGACCGCTTATGGCCGTGAGGATTATGCAGCGCTGCGCAAGTTGGCGACACCGGAAGCCATGTCTTATCTGGCCGAAGAGCTGGGCGAGATCGCTTCCAGTGGTATGCGCAACGAAGTGAAGGACGTGAAACTGCTTCAGGGCGATGTTTCCGAAGCTTGGCGCGAAGGTAATGTTGATTATGCAACGGTTGCTATTCGCTATTCAGCTATCGACATCATGCTCGACCGCAATACGGGTGCTGTTGTTGAGGGCAACCCTGATGAGCCGGTTGAAAGCGTCGAGGTCTGGACCTTTACCCGTGTAGACGGTGGTGATTGGCTACTGTCAGCCATTCAGGGAACGGAATAAAGACAAAAAGCCCGGTCGCTAGTGGATTGAATTTGATGTTTGAGCCCCGACTGACATAAATGCTGTTTCAAACGTCAAATTCGATAAATCCACTAGATACCTTTAGTTGCTAGTGGTCTTTTAATTCCGACATTTGCTCAGCGCCTCCTACCACGGACGCAAATGTCGGAATCAGACCACTAGACCGGGCTTTTTTCTTATTACCAATTGCCGATATTTTCGGCGGAAGCCCACGGCTCCTGCGGCGCAAGGCGCTCGCCCTTTTGGATCAGCTCAATGGAAATGCCATCTGGTGACTTGATGAAGGCCATGTGACCGTCACGTGGCGGACGATTAATCGTAACGCCAGCGTCTTTCAGCTTCTGACAGGCTTCATAAATATCATCGACTGCATAAGCGAGATGGCCGAAATTGCGACCGCCGGTATAGGTTTCCGGGTCCCAGTTATAGGTCAGTTCCAGCTCTGGCGCGCGATCTGCCAGTGCTTTGTCCTTGTCCGATGGTGCTGCGAGGAAAATCAGCGTGAAGCGGCCTTTTTCGTTTTCTGTGCGGCGTATTTCTTCAAGACCAAATTTGTTCACATAAAAATCGAGCGATTCATCAATGTCGCGAACTCTAACCATCGTGTGCAGATAACGCATAATCTTCTCCTGTTTCGAATCTCGGCCAGTTATAAAATGTAACGCATTCTCAAGAGAATGGTTCAGATGAATAGCTCCGGGGATAGGTTAGCTGTGTGAAAACGCAGCTATTCCAGTTGCCGAATGGCTGTTCTGCCATATGTTTTGACAACAACTCTGGAAGAGCAATTTCGAGTTTAAGAAATTTAAGAATTAATGATGAGCGCATAAAGCCTGTGGTCATCTTCAATTCTGGAAAAGTTAGGGCTTGCCGCCTCCGGTTAATGAAGTGTTATTCTTTGCATAAGAATCAGCGCAGAATCGCAACGCAGCAAAAGAGGAGGGACGAGCGCATGGCAGACAAATCTGTGTCGAATGACCAGCTTCGTAGTCAGGCCTCCTCAGACGAGCTAGGCGAACTCGTTGAACTGTCGGGTCACATCAAATGGTTCGACGTTGCGAAGGGCTATGGCTTCATTGTCCCCGATCAGCCGGGCGTTTCCGATATTTTGTTGCATGTAACCACGCTGCGCCGCGATGGATTTCAGACAGCACTTGAAGGCTCGCGCATCATTTGCGAAGTGCGCAATGGTGATCGTGGCATGCAATGTTTCCGCGTTCTTTCCATGGATACATCGACTGCAGTTCACCCTGCGGAGATGGCGCCACCGCGTACCCATGTTACGGTTACTCCGTCAAGTGGCTTGGAACGCGTGATCGTCAAGTGGTTCAACCGCACCAAGGGTTTTGGCTTTTTGACGCGCGGCGAGGGCACTGAGGACATTTTTATTCACATGGAAACGCTGCGTCGTTTCGGAATGATGGAACTGCGCCCCGGACAGGTCGTACTGATCCGTTTTGGTGATGGCGATAAAGGCCTTATGGCGGCAGAAATTCATCCTGATCTAGGTACCGTAATCCCTGTTTCGCACTGATTTGCTGTTTATTCTGTGCCGTCACAAGCCTGTGACTGGCTATTGTAGTGCTTTTAGTGCGTTGATAATGTCCGAGTTTCAACGACAACATTCGTCATAGCCTTGAGTGTGATGAATATTCAGGACAAAAGCATTTCATGGGCCGCATTCTTTTTGCTTTCATATTTATTTTCTTTGCGGTTTCTGCGCATGCGCAGGAAACCAAGCCTATGCTTTTGCCGCTGGACAAAGAACCGCTGACTTTTATGACGTCACAAGGCAAGGCCTCATTCGGGTTGGAGATTGCAGACACGGATCAGGCGCGCATGCGCGGTTTGATGTGGCGCACAGATTTTCCCAAAGACCGCGCAATGCTGTTTATTTTTGGCGAAATGCGCGATGTGATGATGTGGATGCAGAATACACCGTCGCCGCTTGATATGGTTTTCCTGGACGATACCGGCCATGTTTCGGCTATCCATGAAAATGCCGTACCATTTTCCGAAGATATTATTTCTTCACAGGGGCCTGCGGCTTATGTGGTTGAACTTCTGGCCGGGACTGTTAAACGGACCGGTATCAAACGTGGTGACAGGGTGATCCACAGGGCTATTTGTGGCGTTTGTCGCGGTTAAACGCACCCAAAGCCTGATGTTTCAGAATTCAAAAAGGAATGCAAAATTGAGCGCGCTCGATATTGAATATTTCGAACATGATGGCTTGCGGCTTGCCTATCGCCAGGACGGTGAAGGCGATCCGATCCTGCTCATTCATGGTTTTGCATCCTCAAGCATCGTCAATTGGGTATCGCCTGGCTGGTTTCGCACGCTGACCGAAGCTGGTTATCGTGTGATTGCCATCGATAATCGCGGCCACGGTTTTTCGGCAAAAAGCCATGACGCTGCCGATTACACACCGAGCGCCATGGCAGGTGATGCTGAGGCTCTGCTTGATCATCTTGGCATCGAAAAAGCGCATGTCATGGGTTATTCGATGGGTGCGCGTATTACCGCGTTTTTGGCAGTTGAGCATCCTGAGCGTGTGCATAGCGCTATTTTTGGCGGGCTTGGTATTGGTATGGTGACGGGCGCAGGCGATTGGGAGCCGATTGGTGAAGCACTGCTTGTAGAAGATCCATCGACCATCACGCATCCGCGGGGATTGATGTTCCGCAAATTTGCCGATCAGACAAAAAGTGACCGTCTAGCGCTCGCAGCTTGTGTCATTACCTCCAAAGAACTCGTTTCTGCCGAGGCAATTGCGCGCATCATGCAGCCGGTGCTTGTCGCTGTTGGCACCACAGACGATATTGCCGGAAGTGCGCAAGAATTGGCCGATATGCTGCCAAATGGTCAGGCGCTCGATATTCCTGACCGCGATCATATGTTGGCGGTGGGTGACAAGGTCTATAAGAAAGGCGTATTGGCTTTTCTGGAAGACTATCCTCTTTGAGGTTGCGCAAGCTTGGTATCGTCGAGCTGCGATAGATTTATGCGATGTAAAGGCACGTCATTTTGATATATGTTATGTGCTGAACTCGCATTGCGATGCAGGTTGCATAAGGCCAAAATTTTTCGCTCCCTGCATTGAGCAAAATTGGAGACTGCATAATGTCAGTTCGTACGAACGTGAAAACATCCCCGTCTTTGGGACAAGTTGATCCGATCTGGCATTCCATTCGTGCCGAAGCGGAGGAAGCTGCCAAGAATGATCCCGTGCTTGGCGCGTTTCTTTACGCGACGATACTCAACCAGCCGACACTCGAAGATGCTGTGATGCATCGTATTGCGGAGCGTCTCGGTCATGCTGATCTGAGCGCTGATATTTTGCGTCAAACTTTTGAAGCAATGCTGGAATCCAATCCCGAATGGCCGCACATTCTGCGTGTCGATATTCAGGCGGTTTATGATCGCGATCCCGCTTATAACCGTTTCATGGACCCAGTACTCTATCTCAAAGGATTCCATGCGATTCAGACCCATCGTCTGGCCCATTGGCTTTATAATCAGGGGCGCAAGGATTTCGCCTATTATCTGCAGAGCCGCTCGTCGTCGATGTTCCAGACCGATATTCATCCAGCGGCAAAGCTTGGCAGCGGTCTGTTTCTTGATCACGCGACGGGGCTTGTGGTTGGTGAAACAGCCGTCATTGAAGACAATGTTTCCATTCTCCATGGCGTCACGCTTGGCGGCACCGGCAAGGCAAGTGGAGACAGGCATCCGAAGATTCGCCACGGTGTGCTGATTGGTGCAGGCGCAAAAATTCTCGGCAATATCGAAGTGGGACATTGTTCCAAGATTGCCGCAGGCTCGGTTGTTCTCAAGCCTGTTCCGCATAATGCCACAGTTGCCGGTGTTCCGGCGAAAGTGGTTGGTGAGAGCGGTTGCTCCGAGCCTTCGCGTGTTATGGACCAGATGCTGGGTGAGGCGGCATTCGGCGAACATATGTATGGCGAAGGTATCTGAACGCTTATCGATCTGATAAATTGTGTAATTCGCCGCCTTCTGGTTTTTTGTCAGGGGGGGCCTATATCATGCTAAAATGGTCATAACTATTCGTGCATGCGCGTTCCAGCGTGTGTCTTAATGCTTTACATCGGATAATGGCGGGTGCATTACACCGGCCTCAAATCAATAGCAGGAGAAGCCGGTTGAAACCCGAAGAACTCAAGAAACTCGACGCCTATTTCAAGCGGACTTTCAACAATCCGGGCCTGCAGATCAAGGCACGCCCACGTAAAGACGATTCCGCCGAGGTTTATCTGGAAGACGAGTTCCTGGGTCTTGTCTATAAGGACGAGGATGAAGGCGAACTCTCCTACAATTTCTCGATGGCGATCCTCGACGTCGATCTTTGAGATTGATTGCATAAACAAAAGCGTCCTTCCTGCTTTGCGGGGAGGGCGTTTTTTATTGGCTTGATGCGATTGGATGTCATCTCTAAAAAAGTTAATACCATTCAAGGCACACCGGGAGACATTATGAGATTATCATTTGCGCAGGTCGCTGCTTGTGGAGTGGCGATAGTGTTAAGCTTCCTTGCATCAACTGCGATTGCTCAGGCAATTGAAGACGATGGCACGTGCCCAGAGCTGGCTCAAAAGATGGGCAGCATTTATTTCGGTTTTCCGGAAATTTTGGATGGCTCGATTGAACGCTTTGCAAGTTGGAAGGCATCTTGCGCTGCAAAAGCGCCAGCGGGACAAGGTAATATAGTTGCTTTGTGTCAAGGTAAGCTTAAGGGCGACGGCTATGTCTTTTATTGGATTAAGGCAGCTGTTGAAGCTGAAAGCAGCGGCTATGAAATCTGCGATTGATCATGGCGCAGAGTGACAACGATAAACAACTTCCGAAATGGCTTAATATTCGTAAGCGTGAGAAGCGAGCGGTAAAGCCGGATCCGGAAAACCGACCTTTTACAGCAATGAGAGCATTCTCACGCAGATCACTATGGATGAGTACCGCTTTGGGTGCCGTCGTTTCGTTCTTTCTGTTCAGCAGTGCTTTTCAAAATATATCCACCAGCAGAATGACGGTGACGTCACAGATGGGCCGTCTGCGAAGTGTTTATCGCTGGCCCGATGATTGGGGATTTTTTTCGACCATAGTTGGCTTGAAATTGCTAGCTGGCGTGATCTTTCTGATCGCAACAGTTTATTGTCTGAAAGCTGCATTTCGTTTGCATGACAAATAGCGCATCGTATTTTGAGATTTGGTGATGGAGGAGAGCCTATGCCAGTTTATGTTTATAATGGTCACGAGCCAGATTTCGCAGATCGCGCCACCAACTGGATTGCACCCGATGCGACGTTGATCGGCAAAGTCGTGATTGGCGAGAATGCCAGCTTCTGGTTTGGGGCTGTTTTACGCGGCGATAATGAGCCGATTACGGTTGGGGCCAAAACCAACGTGCAGGAACATTGCATCATGCATACCGATATTGGTTTTCCGTTGAGCATTGGAAAAGGCTGCACAATTGGGCATCGTGCTATCCTACACGGCTGTACCATTGGCGATAATACGCTGATTGGCATGGGCGCGATTATTTTGAACGGTGCGAAGATCGGCAATAATTGCCTGATTGGTGCAGGCGCGCTTATCACGGAAGGCAGGGAATTTCCGGACAATTCACTGATCGTCGGATCCCCGGCGCGTGTTATTCGCGAGCTTGATTCATCCGTAATTGAAAAGCTCAAAGCTTCTGCAGAGCATTATGTCCAAAAAGGCCAGTCCTTCATGCGTGGTCTGGAACCCGCATGAAAAGGAACGGGGGATGACGACCCGTACCTTTCTTACAGGGTTTTCATAAATTCAGTTGCGGATGCCACTGACCAGCAGATCGCGGCCACCCTTGATTGATACCCAAGCGCCGGTATTGGTTGTCGACTGGCGCTTGAGGAATGTATAGTCAGTTTCGTTCCAGATGAGCACGCGCTGATCAAGATTGTCGAGAATGAAATCACCACGGTCGGTGCGCAGCGTTAGTACTGCATGGCCTTCGCCGTTCGGCTGACGCAAGACGGTCATCAGCAGCGTGTTGGCCGGAATGCCGAGAGCCATTAATTCACGACGCTTGAGCAGCATATAGTCGTCGCAATCGCCCGCCGTTGTTGGATATTCCCAATATTCTTCGTGGCCCCAGACTTCCATGTCGGTGCGCGGCGCGATCTTCGCGTTCACGCTGGCATTAACAGCGATAATTTCATGCCAGACTTTTTGATTGAGCGTGAGTGGCGCGCTGTTGGAGCTGGTGACTTTGCACTCGGCTTCATGGCGCTCACAAAATTCGTAATGGCCGATCGGCTGAGAGGTGCGTTCGCCGGTCGGCATCCAGTGTGATTTCGATGCCGGGCTTGCGGCTTGTGCAAAAGCCGTTCCCAGAAGGATAAGCATTGCTGTGATGATTGTTTGCTTCGTCATTCTTTTTGGCTCCCTGTTGGAAGCAGAATGCGTGTAAGACTTTGAGAGTGGGGAAATTCAAACGTGAAAATGCTAATCTAATTTGAATAAAACTGTGCCGGTTTTGGCAAGGGTTTATTCATGGATAGCTCAATTTGGCTCATATTAGCATGATTTATGGCCTTTTGATGCCTAAAACGACCTGAAAACGGGTTTGCTAATCCGTAACCTTAGTACGCGTTTACCTTTTGATTTAGAGCTTGCCGCCGGGAATGACGCGCAATTGCGGTACATCGCGCGATTGTGGGGTTGTTGCCCAGCGTCGCGCGCTATTTGCACCATTCATCGTCATAACGGATGGCTTGCGAATTTCAGGCTTTACGATGTAATCGGGTGCCAGAGGTTCGATTCTGTTGAGATTTCCCAAGACAAGTGGATCGGCACCCGCCCAGACGACATCATCCAAAACCGAAATGCTGCCGAGTAGATTGAGCTTTCCACCATGGCTTGATTCGAGCGGAGCGAGCAGCATTTCAAAAGACAGGCTGCGCCCAGAAAGGCTGATGCCGTCATTCTGACTTAAAGCCGGAACCAGCAGCGCACTGATGTCTCGTGCGAGCTCATTGAGAGCTGGTCGATTCCGCTCAGGCCAAAGTGCTGTAAAACGTGTTGCTTTGAGTTCTCGTCCGAACAAAGCGCATAAGCGAGTACCCGCAAGACGGAAGATCAATTCGCCAGCATCATCTTCTTCAAGAAAAAGCAGATCCGATAGATGGCGTCCAAGCTTGCGCGGCACGATTGATTCGCGCGCAGGTGCATGCAAGCCGTCGCTCTGGCTAAAAGCCAGTCGCTGCCATTCGCTAAAGATTGCGATCGTGCTGCGGTTTTTCATCTTGCGCTGCTTGTTGCTCTTTGGCCGTTTGTCTGGATTTGCGACGGTTGTCGTCGCTCAGCGCATTAAAATAGTATTAACGGGTCGAGCGCCAGCTTAACCCTTTGTTCATCCACGACAGCTGCTTGTTAAGGTTAACAAGAAGTAATAGTTGCAAAAGTTCTTATATAGCAGTTTGATGAGTTATCAGAGAAGCCATTGTCTTGGTTGGTCTTTTTCTGATCTCCAGATTCTGTCTCGCAATGTTGATACATTTGCGACAAGGCCGTTCGGGACACTCCGGCGGCCTTTATTTTTAACGAATTGTCACTTATCTAGGATCATTGTTTTAAGATGAAAGTGGCGGTTCATGAGCGTGCCTCAGCAAGAAATGCGCGGAAACTCGAATACTCCTGAGAGAGGAGAGCCGATTTTCAACATACCGGGCGTCGTTCTTGCGCTGATGGCAATCTGCGCTGGTGTCTATATTTATCAGAACTACCTGATCAGTGAGCAGCAGAATTTCAAGTTCATGCTCGATTTTGCATTGATACCGGCGCGGTTCTCGCTTGCTGATGGTTTTTCCAGTCCGGCAGCGCTGTTTACGCTTATTAGTTATTCGTTCATGCATGGTGGGATCGCACACATAGCAGTTAATATGATCTGGTTTGCAGCATTCGGATCGCCACTTGCAGGCCGAATCGGCACCGGACGCATGATTATTTTCTGGGTTCTCACATCGGTTATTGCCGGATTGACGCATTACGCGATTTATCCTGAGAGCGTTACGCCGCTTGTCGGTGCTTCGGGCGCTATTTCCGGGATGATGGGCGCTGCGGCGCGTTACGGTTTCCGTCGGGTTGGTCATGGTCGGAAATCAGAGTTTGCCGGGCCAGTGCTACCCATTGGCCTCACACTCACTTTGAAGCCGGTTTTGGTTTTCGTCGGCGTATGGTTTCTTATCAATCTGGCGACTGGTCTTTATTCGACGGGTGGTGCTGACTTGTCGGGTATTGCTTGGGAAGCGCATATTGGTGGCTTTGTCGCCGGATTCTTTGGCATTTCACTGCTCGATAAACCCCGCAGCTACGATGCGATCTTACGGCGCAGATAATTTCTCTCCCTATTTATACCAAGGCGCTAAAATGCTTACGCATCACGCCTTGAAGCAGTTCAAACGCCACTCAGACTAATATCAAAGCCCAATGGGCTTTGATATTAGTCTGCTTGCAAAGCAATCAATCAAGGCGCACCATTGTCGGAACGTAACTGGAGGCGTTGCGTTAGAATCATGTGGCGGGGCTACGTGATTTGATTGCTGAACCTTGGGAGGGACTTTGGCATGACTGTTAGATCTATACTCGAAAACAAGGGCAGGGATGTCGTTGTCATCAGGCCCGATGATACGCTTTCGCACGCCATTGCCATTCTTGCCCAATATAAGATCGGCGCGATCGTTGCCTGTGACGAAGTGGGCCATATCAAAGGGATTCTGTCTGAGCGCGATGTGGTTCGTGCGGTAGCAACAATGCAGCTTCAAGAGAGTGGGCAGGATGCCGTAGGTAAGCGGCCTGTGTCGGAGTTTATGACGACGAAAGTACAGGTTTGCCGCGAACATCACACGATTAATCAGGTGATGGAAATTATGACGCATAACCGCTTTCGCCATATGCCGGTGGAAGAAAATGGCAAGCTTGCGGGAATCATTTCTATTGGTGACGTTGTGAAGCGGCGTATCGAAGACGTGGAACGTGAAGCCGAAGAGATTCGCACGTATATCGCAACTGCGTAAATGAGAATCTGGAGCGTATGCAGCGCTCCAGATTCTAACGTGATTTATTAATTAAGAAGTACGGCGCGAGCGCAGATAGCGCTCGGCCGCATAAAGCGAAATAGCGGCTGCATTGGATACGTTAAGCGACTTGATTTCGCCGGGCATGTCGAGACGTGCCAACGCGGTGACTGTTTCCCGTGTTTTCTGACGCAACCCTTTGCCTTCGGCACCCAAAACAAGCGCCACGCGATCGCCGGCCAATGTTGATTCCATTTCCTGTGAGCCTTCCGAATCAAGGCCAATGGTCATGAAACCGAGCGAATGCAATTCTTCGATTGCGTCTGCCAGATTGCGCACTTCGATATGGGGAATCAATTCAAGTGCACCGGATGCGGCTTTCGCCAAAACGCCGCTTTCCTGCGGACTGTGGCGGCTTGTTGTGATGATTGCGCCTGCACCAAAGGCGACAGCAGAACGTGTAATCGCGCCGACATTATGCGGATCTGTGACCTGATCAAGCACCAGCAAAAGTGGGCTGTCTATAAGCTCGGAGAGTTTCTTATGACGAAGTGGTTCCGCTTCAATCATAACGCCCTGATGCACAGCATCCGAACCTGTTTCCTTGTCGATTTCTTTGGGTTCGACGATTTCCACGGGGAAGGGCAGCGATTCCGCTTCGCCAATTTCAAGGCGAGCGAAGCCATTGCGGGTGGCACGCATGCGCAAAATCTTGCGCGCGGGATTCTCTACAGCAGCGCGTACAGTATGCAGGCCATAAAGACGAACTGTTCCTTCCGCTACACGTCCTGCAGGTATAAGAGCACGTTGCGCCTTGTGTGGCACCTTGCCTTCATGCGCGGCTTTCTGGTCGCGATGTTCGCGACGCAGACGAGCATAGTGAGAATCTTTTGGGGTACGGGGAGAGTTTTGATCGTTCATGAGGCGCTTATAGCGTGTCCATTGTGTGGAAGATAGCGTGTCCGATTTTATTTAAGGCGAGAAATTATCTTTATAGACAGGCATCAAATCCCGGTTTCGTGCGGTTCTCCGCGCTCCGACAGGCACTGATATGTGCAAGCTGTGGAATGTTCTGCATTCTTTTCACTTTTACCCTGTTGACAGGACGAGCGCATATCGGCATAAGCCCCCTCGCAGAACGATGGAACGCTCTTGTAGACAACCAGACATTCTGCAGAAAATGCCTAGTTACTCGACTCTGCTGATAGTGATATTAGGAGGAATGCCCGAGCGGTTAAAGGGGACGGACTGTAAATCCGTTGGCTAAGCCTACGTTGGTTCAAATCCAACTTCCTCCACCACTGTCGGATCAGAGTTTAGAGTATGCGGGTATAGCTCAATGGTAGAGCAGCAGCCTTCCAAGCTGAATACACGGGTTCGATTCCCGTTACCCGCTCCAGTTTTCAAGAGCGGATAGGCAGTAAGGTATCATCGACGGGCGGTTCGCCGTTCCGTTTTGGCATAAATGTCGGCGCGAATGTCTTTCAGGCTTTTGCGCGGACGCTCGAGCGGTTCTAGAACAAAGAGAACAACGGCGATGGCAAAAAGCAAGTTTGAACGTAATAAACCACACGTAAACATCGGCACCATTGGTCACGTTGACCATGGCAAGACCTCGTTGACTGCAGCGATCACCAAGTTCTTTGGTGAATTCA
>NZ_NNRJ01000060.1 GCF_002252445.1 Brucella thiophenivorans | reverse complement strand
TAGGCTCAGGACTCATTGCTTTCCGAGCCAGAATATAACGGCTGCTGCGAGGTCTATTGCTGCTCGGAACACAATCGGGCAGCGATCATAACGGGTGGCAATTCTTCTCCAGTCTTTCAGTCTCCCAAACATGATTTCGATACGATTGCGCCGCTTGTATCGGCGTTTGTCATACTTGATAGTCTTCTTGCGGCTTTTGCGCCCCGGGATGCACGGCTTTATCTCTTTGTCTTTTAACCGTTTTCTGAACCAGTCAGCATCATAGCCTCTGTCAGCAAGAAGCCAGTCGACCTTCGGTAACATCTCGATTAAGACCGCAGCTCCGGTATAGTCGCTGATTTGTCCCGCCGTGACGTGTAACCTGATAGGGCGACCCTGCGTGTCGGTGACGGCGTGCAACTTGGTATTCATGCCACCTTTTGTCCGGCCAATCAGGCGTCCATCGCCCCCTTTTTTAACCGTAGGCTTGAGGCCGTGCGGTGTGCTTTCAAATAGGTCGCATCCATCATTACGGTCTTTCCGACCGACGACTTGGAAGACAAGCCTTCCAATATTTGAGAAAATATCCCCTTGTGACACCAACGGGTCCAACGATTATAGAGCGTTTTACAAGGCCCGTATTCCCGAGGGGCATCACACCACCGTAACCCATTACGAAGAATGAATATAATTCCACTCAAGACACGCCTGTCATCAACACGTGGACGTCCATGGCTCTTGGGAAAGAAGGGGCGAAGGCGTGACATTTGTCCTTCGCTCAGCCAGTAAAGATTACTCATTGATCAGTCTCCTCAAACGAAACTGAATCAGCTCATCATTCTGAAATCAATGGGTCCTGAGCCTANCTAGGAACAATACTCGGAATATTGCCCGGAGCAGGTGCCGACATTGCTGCATGGATTTCATATTCTCTGGCCAAGCGTTTTGCACGTGAACCAGAAAAGTTCGGTAAAGGATCAACGGAGGGGTTAGCTGCCGCGGGTGCTGCCAACAACGCTGCTGTAAGCGGTGGTTTTATTCCGTCTCTTGTTTTCGGCATCCCCGGTGATGCCATCGCAGCCATCATCATCGGTGTCTTGTTTATGAAGGGTGTCAATCCTGGACCGACGATCTTTTTGAACAACCCCACCATCGTATATGCAATCTTTGGCGCATTCTTTCTCGCTAATTTGTTACTTATTCCCCTTGGTTGGGTGGCGATACGGCTGAGCCGAGTAATGCTAATGGTACGTCTTAGTATATTGATGCCGATAATATTTATCTTCTGTCTGGTTGGTGCATTTGCAATGGAAAACACAGTGAGCGCCGTCGGTGTGGCATTGGCGTTTGGTGTTATCGGGTTTGCATTTGAGGCCTTTCGCATTCCGCTTGCGCCGTCTGTTCTCGGAGTTGTTTTGGGGCCCCTCTTGGAGCAAAATTTTTTGAGCTCAATGATGAAATCAGGTGGCAATTGGCTAACGTTTGTCGATCGTCCGATAGCAGGGGGACTTGCGCTATTAACGTTGCTCATATGGTGCTCGCCGCTAATCAAAGCTGGTCTTAGCCGTACAAGGTAATGTTCTATTGCCATAATTTCGGCGTTGTGAAGGGAAGCACGCAGTAGAATAGCCAGTCAGCAATATAGTAGCATACTTGACTGGCTCTTCCTGAATTCTGGTAATTTATACCGGAACTAAGCGGCTGTTGTTACTGGACCAACGTCTGAAAATTACGCTGGCGTTGACCCCACCAAAGCCGAAACCGTTGGATATTGCGTATTCAGCGTCTATCTGGCGTGATTGGTTTGCCACAAAATCTAAGCCACTGGCTTCTGGATCCGGGTTAACTAAGTTGAGGGTTGGTGGTGCGATTTGATCCTTAAGCGCCAGAATTGTAAAAATGGCCTCAAGCCCTCCGGCCGCGCCCA
>NZ_NNRJ01000059.1 GCF_002252445.1 Brucella thiophenivorans | reverse complement strand
TTGTAAAAATGGCCTCAAGCCCTCCGGCCGCGCCCAGGAGATGACCTGTCGCCGATTTGGTCCCGCTAACCGCGATCCCATTGTTAGAGCCAAAAACGCTCTTGATGGCTCGGATTTCGCCCAGATCGCCAACTGATGTCGAGGTAGCATGCGCATTCAGATGGCCGATGTCGCCGGGCTTTATTTCAGCCTGTGCAATGGCGATCTCCATTGCTCTGCGTGCACCATTGCCGTCCTCGGGGCCAGAGGTGATATGGTGCGCGTCGGCTGTTGTTCCGTACCCGACGAGTTCTGCAATTGGCGTCGCACCGCGAGCAAGTGCATGGCTGAGTGCTTCAATAACCAGCATGCCCGCTCCTTCGCCCATAACAAATCCGTCGCGAGAGGCATCAAAGGGCCGCGATGCCTTGCTCGGCGTGTCATTGAAGCTGGTCGAAAGAGATCGTGCCGCGGCAAAACCGCCGAGACTAACAGTGTTCATGCAGGCTTCGGTTCCGCCGCAGAGCGCAATGTCTGCTTCATTTGCCCTGATCATTCTGGCAGCATCGCCGATAGCCTGAACACCTGCAGCGCACGCCGTCACAGGTGCCCCAATGGGCCCCTTAAAGCCAAAACGGATCGACGCTTGCCCAGCTGCGAGGTTGACGAGAAACGACGGAATAGTGAAGGGCGAAAGACGGCGGACACCGCGTTGATCGACGGTTCGGACTGCCTCGCTTATCGCGGGAAATCCGCCTATACCCGACGCAATGATCGTCGCGGTCCGTAGTTTCTCTTCATTTGAGGTCGGCTTCCATTTTGCCTGAGCGAGCGCTTCTTCAGCTGCGGCGAGTGCGAAGATGATAAACCTGTCGACCTTGCGTTGGTCTTTGGTAGAGAGGACTGTATCCGGGTCAAAGCCTCCTTCAGCATCATCCGCGATTGAGGGGACTATCCCGCCGATCTTAGACGGAAGATCAGCGACGACATCATCTCCCAGTCGCCGTATTCCGCTGGTTCCTGCAAGTAGACGCGGCCAGGAAATACCAGCATTCGCTCCAAGGGGGCTGACAGCTCCCATTCCTGTGACAACGATCCTACGCATTGGTTTTACGCCTTTGTTTTCTTTGAATTTGGCATGTTTCCTTACTGCCGGGCGAGAAGTGGTCCGGGAGCATTTCTTAGAACATGCAGTGTTAGGTTGGGCCGCAAGAGCGCTATTGACGCCGTATCCGATCTGCAGAGCCACTTCAGCTCATGAGCTGGACGGAATAATGGAGCCGTCTCTCATTTATGGGGGCAAGCTTCATATGCTCCGTCATCCCCTTTACCACCTGCAATGCGCCTCACTTCGTTAGCGGCTGTATCGAGGACATTCTGCGACAAGTTCTCATCCTCAATGAGGCGAGACATCGTGACAGCACCGACCATAAGGGACAAAATCGCTATTGCCTTGCTGCTCGGATTTGACCTGCCGGTCTCGTGCATCAATTCGTCCAAAACCTCGAAATGAGCCCTGATCCCGCCCTCGAATGGTTGTCGAACATCTTTACTTTGACGCGCCGCGTCTGCTCCCAATGCAACCAAAGGACAACCGTCAGCCTTCTCGCCACGATGTCCGGACGAAAGATAGAACTCAATAATAGCTTCCAGAGGATCTGGGCTTTCGGCCGCAGCTCTAGACCATCTGCGGGTTGCGCCTTACATAGCGCGCCGAGAAGCCAATGCAGCAAGGTGATCCTTGGATGTAAACTGCTTATAGAAGGCGCCTTGCGTTAAGCCCGCACCTTTCATGAGGTCCTTCAGGCCGATCCCGTCAAAACCATGTTCTCGAAACAGTCGACTGGCCACGTTAATCACTGTTTCGCGATTCTCTTCGGCCTGTACGCTGCTCACTCTCATAATAGCCTCCTATTAGATTTCATTTGACATCTATAGCATAAATAGAATTAGATCGCAATCTAATTTGTTGGATTTCAGGTTATGAAGAGAAAGCAGAAATGAAACGCAAACAAGTCTGGGCCATCGCGGGTTTCACAGTGGCCGCCGCCACTGCGGCGGCTTTTTTTGTAGTTTTGGAAGCACCAAAGCGCGAAGCTGAGGCCGCTGATCCAAGGACGTCTTTCCCCTTGGTTCGGGTTACTGAGGCAAAGGCCACCGGAATGGCCGAGCGCTCTTTCACAGGTACTGTCGCCCCCCGTGTCCAGAGCAATCTAGGTTTCCGCGTTCCTGGCAAGATCATTGAGCGAATGGTGGACGTGGGACAGCAAGTCCGACAGGGTCAGGCGCTGATGCGCATTGACGAAACCGATCTCCAGCTAGCACTAACCGCCAAGCGCAACACGGTGTCTGCAGCGCGCGCCGTTTTGATCCAAGCGCAGGCTGACGAACAACGCTATGCAGCTTTGGTAAAAAATCGCCTGGCGGCAACCCCGCAGCGTTATGAGCAGGCGAAGACGGCTTTGGATACGGCAACGGCGCAACTCGCAGCGGCTGAAGCTGACGCAAAGGTCGCGGAAAACGCAGCAGCTTACGCGGTCCTGTTCGCAGATTCTGATGGAACCATAGTTCAGACATTAGGGGATCCGGGACAAGTTGTGGCAGCCGGACAGAGCGTGATTCAACTGGCGCAGTCCGGGCCACGCGAGGCTGTGGTCTGGCTTCCCGAGACCCAGCGCCCCGCTCCCGGCTCGCAAGCTCAAGCGAGTATCTATGGCGGCGGAAGTCCCAATGACAAAGCCAGGCTAAGGCAGATTTCCGATTCTGCTGATCCACAAACCCGGACCTACGAGGCGCGCTACATTCTTGAGGGAGGTGCGGCGTCGGCCCCACTTGGATCGACCGTTACGATAAAAATTCTGGATGCTGAACGCGAGCAGGAAGTCGCGGTACCCGTCAGCGCAATCCTGGACAACGGAAATCGCACAGGCGTGTGGGTAGTCAACGGCACCACATCCACGGTGAAGTTCACACCGGTTGCGGTCCGCCAAGTTGGTGAGGAGGCGGCATTTGTCACTGGTATCGGCATCGGAGAGCAGATTGTCGCCATAGGCGCCCATCTGCTAGATGACGGCGCGAGCGTTAGAATTGCCTCGCAGTCCGAGGTGACAAAATAATGAGCTTTAATCTTTCCGCCATCGCAGTTCGTGAACGCGCCGTCACCCTATTCTTCATTGTTCTTCTCGCTGCCGCTGGCGCCTACGCTTTTATCAAGCTGGGACGCGCCGAAGATCCGTCGTTCACTATCAAGACATTGACGGTCACTTCCGTTTGGCCAGGTGCCACTGCGCGTGAAATGCAGGACCTTGTTGCCGAGCCGCTCGAAAAGCGTCTTCAGGAACTGACATGGTATGATCGTGTCGAAACAACGACCAGACCCGGCTACGCGTTTTTGACGGTCACTCTCAAGGATAATACGCCCGCAAGTGCCGTCGCAGAAGAGTTCTATCAGGCGCGAAAGAAGCTCGGTGACGAAGCGCGCAACCTGCCTCCAGGCGTCATGGGCCCATTCGTCAACGACGAGTATTCAGACGTGAGTTTTGGCCTTTATGCTCTCAAAGCAAAGGGCATGCCGATGCGTGATCTCGTCAGAGAAGCGGAGGTCATCCGCCAGGATCTTCTACATGTTCCTGGCGTGAAGAAAATCAACATAATCGGCGAACGTCCCGAACAGATTTTCGTCGAGTTTTCCTATGCGAAACTCGCAACTCTCGGTATATCAGCACAGGACATTGCTTCTGCGTTGCAGCGACAAAACACAGTCACGTCTGCTGGGTCCATCGACACACGAGGCCCACAGATCTTTATACGTTTCGATGGAGCCTACAACAGCGTCCAGGCGATTGCCGATACGCCTATTGTTGCTGCTGGACGAACACTGAAGCTTTCTGACCTAGCAGAGATACGGCGTGGCTATCAAGATCCTGCGACCTACATTATTCGCCATGAGGGCGAACCGACAATCATGCTAAGTGTGGTGATGCAGGCAGGATGGAACGGTCTTGATCTTGGTAAAGCGCTGGAAGAACGCTCTGCGTCGATCTCCCAAGAGTTACCACTTGGCATGACGCTTACCAAAGTAAGTGATCAGGCTGTCAATATTGATGAGGCGGTCAGCGAGTTCATGCTCAAGTTCGCAATGGCGCTGGGTGTGGTTCTGTTCGTGAGCCTTGTTGCGCTGGGCTGGCGTGTTGGCATCGTTGTGGCGCTTGCAGTGCCGCTTACCCTCGCAGCGGTGTTCCTGATTATGTTGGAGACTGGACGTTTCTTCGACCGTATCACACTGGGCGCGCTGATCCTCGCACTCGGCCTTCTGGTCGACGATGCCATCATCGCTATCGAGGTTATGGTAGTGAAGATGGAAGAGGGCATGGATCGCGTCAAAGCCGCTGCCTATGCCTGGAGCCACACAGCAGCCCCGATGCTCTCGGGCACTCTTGTTACAATCATCGGGTTGATGCCCGTCGGTTTCGCTAACTCAGCGGCCGGCGAATATGCTGGAAATATATTCTGGGTCGTCGGTTTTGCCCTGATCGTATCCTGGATCGTCGCTGTTACCTTCACGCCGTATCTTGGCGTTAAAATGCTGCCGAACATCAAGCCTGTCGAGGGCGGTCATCACGCCATCTACGACACGCCGAATTACCGTCGTCTGCGTTCCGTTATCGAACTCGCAGTCCGCCACAAGTTCGTAGTCTGCGCCGTTGTAGGCATTTCCATGGCCCTGTCGGTTGTTGGGATGGGTGGTGTGAAGCAGCAGTTCTTCCCGACATCGGATCGCCCGGAGGTCTTGGTTGAAGTGCGCATGCCAGAGGGCACGAGCATCGAAGCGACGACATCGGCGGTGAAGAAGGTCGAAGCATGGCTACAGACCCAGCCCGAAACAGATATCGTTACAAGTTATGTAGGGCAGGGTGCCCCTCGGTTCTTCTTCGCCATGTCCCCAGAATTGCCCGATCCTGCCTTCGCTAAGATCGTCGTGCTCACGCCCGATGCCCACGCCAGAGAAGAACTTAAGCACCGCTTGAGAGGTGCCATATCCGAGGGTCTTGTTCCTGAAGCATCCGTGCGTGTGACCCAGCTTGTATTTGGTCCCTATACGCCGTTCCCGGTCGAGTTCCGCATCATGGGGCCTGACCAAGATGAACTTTACAAGATTTCCGAGCAGGCTCTGGCAATCATGAAGACTGTTCCAGATGTACGCCAAGCCAACAGAGATTGGGGCAACCGCACGCCTGTGCTGCGCTTTGTCCCCGACCAGGAAAGGCTCAATCTGATCGGTCTCTCACCATCGGAGGCGTCACAACAAATGCAGATGCTGCTGAGCGGTATTCCTGTCACGCAGGTGCGCGACAATATCCGCAACGTGCCTGTCGTTGCACGCAGTGCTGGAGAGAGCCGCCTTGATCCTTCACGACTTGCCGACTTTTCGTTGATGAGCAGAGATGGTCGCCAAGTGCCACTCGATCAGATCGGACATTCCGAGATCCGCTTCGAAGAGCCGATCTTAAAGCGTCGTGACCGTACCCCGGTTATAACCATTAGGTCCGATATCAACGAGGCAACGCAGCCACCAGAAGTTTCGCAACAGGTGATGAAGGCACTGCAGCCGCTGATCGCCTCGCTCCCGTTTGGGTATCGTATTGAAATGGGTGGCAACATCGAGGAGTCCCTCAAGGCGAATACGGCACTGGCTCAGGTATTCCCGCTGATGATTGCTGCAATGTTGATCGTCATCATCCTGCAGGTTCGCAGTCTGTCGACCATGACAATGGTTATGCTCACCGCACCACTTGGTCTTGCCGGGGTGGTTCCGACCTTGCTTTTGTTCAATCAACCCTTCGGCTTCAATGCCATTCTCGGGTTGATCGGACTGGCGGGCATTCTGATGCGTAACACGTTGATCCTCACCGAGCAGATCAAGGAAAACCAGGCCGCAGGACTTGATGATTATCATGCTGTCATTGAGGCGACGGTGCAACGGACACGACCTGTAATACTTACTGCTCTTGCTGCAATTCTGGCGTTCATTCCGTTAACTCATTCGGTTTTTTGGGGATCGATGGCCTACACGCTTATCGGGGGAACGGCAGCGGGCACAGTCATGATTCTCCTGTTCCTCCCCGCGTTGTATGCTGTCTGGTTCAGGATCAAGCCGCAAAGCGAAGGGGCAAATCAAAACCATGCAAATGAAGAACCGCAACTGCCGATAAAAATGGCAATAATGGAGTGAGCACAATGAGCTCTGAAATCGTTCGCCAAAATTTATTAGGCCGACTTGGACCGCGTAAGCCGCCTTAGTAATCATATTAATTAAAAACGCGGGAGACCAGATTCTGGCTTTAGCACGAGCGCATCCTGAACGTTGCTAAGAGTCTCGTCAGACACTTTAATCGTGGCAATATAGTCGTCCGAAATTGATACGATAACGATACGCCAACTGAAATTCATTGGGTATTTACACCAGCAGAAGGTATGTCGTTGTTGCGTGGGAGAGAGACCTTAAGTTCGCGAACTGCCACTTGTGTACAACATCATTTTTCATCCTTTATCTGAATGTTTGAGAGGCTAGTGCACAAAGTCTCATGGGTGAAGAGTTTAAAATCACTCACCACGCAGCGTGAACCGAGTGAAGCGTGAAGCTTGTCCTTTCATTCATATAGCCCAGTTTTACCGCCAGTACACCATCAAGCACCCGCCCCAGAGGTTCCGACGAGGCTTCCAATCAAGTGATCGTTAAACAGGCGCTCGTTGCGCACTCGAAGTGGCCCGATTCTTATTAAAAGTATTTTCCATCGGGGAGAATTAAGATTCTTCACAACAGACAGGAGGCCAAAAATGGCCGAGCAAAAAGTAATCGTAATAACCGGTACATCTTCAGGGATTGGAGAGGCGGTGGCGCTGCTACTCGCGCAGGCCGGGCACTTAGTTTACGGGGGGCCGCGCCGTGAGGGGACGACTTCGGTTCCCAACCTTAAGAACCGCACTGTAGATGTATCAGACGACGCGTCTGTCTCCAGTTTCGTAGACGGCGTATTGTCGGAGACTGGACGTATTGACGTGCTAATAAACAACGCGGGGGTGTCCCTTTTGGGGCCAATCGAAATCACACAATCTCAAGAGGTCTCATGGGTCTTTGACACCAATGTTCTCGGTCGTCTCCGCCTGATACGAGCAGTCCTACCCTCAATGCGAACGAGAAAAAGCGGACTGATTATCAACGTGAGCTCGGTTCTTGGGTTTCTGCCGGCGCCATTTATGGGCGTCTATGCCGCAAGTAAACATGCCTTGGAAGGTTTATCGGAAAGCCTCGATCATGAGATCCGAAACTTCGGTGTCAGAGTTGTTTTGCTGGAACCAACCTTTACAAATACAAACCTAGACGTAAATGCCACTCAAACGGCAGCACCGCTTGGCGCTTACGCCTCGCAGTTTCAAGCGACTATCAGCGCCGTTCAAGGGCAGATCAAATCAGCACCATCTGCACAATTCGTGGCGGAGAAAATTGCCGATGTCATCGACGGACCTTACAAGCTACGCCAGCCAGTCGGAAAAAACGCAACACTTCTTTCGCGTCTACGTCGCTTTATGCCAGCCAAAGCCGTCGACGGCAGCCTGCGAAAGACCTTCGGTTTCGCCAAGAAAATCTGAGAGCCTGCGCTTTATATTTGGAATTGCCGCTTCGAGTGCCTCAAACTGTAGTGAGATTATACCGAAAAATAATTATTCGGTTCATTTCTTTTCAACACGTTTGTCGACCTCGCACTACAGACTCTCGTGAGAGTAAAATTCTTGACTGGCAATCTGCACATCGCCTAGTGACAAGAGCCAGTAATGCTAATCTCTTCAGATATTAAGGATGAATATTGCCAGAAATCAGAGTTCACTGGTTGCTTTGATAAATTGTATAGCCTTTAAGCTGACTAATTTAGCAGTATCTCCAGGTTTGTAGAGTGCGCCACCGATGCCAAACCCGGCGGCACCGGCGTCAATGTAGGCTTTCATATTATTGGGCGTAATACCGCCGACTGCGAACACAGGTGTCTCCGCCGGGAGCACAGCTTTCCATGCTCTGATAACATTTGGTGGAATTGCCTCGGCAGGGAAAGCTTTCACGGCGCTTGCTCCAGCATCTATTGCTGCAAAGGCTTCCGTCGGGGTTGCGACGCCCGGTAGGCTAACCATGTCCCTAGAGACACTGGCTTTGATGACCGAAAGATTTGCGTTCGGGGAGATGATGACCTTCGAGCCAGTAGCGGCGACATCGGCAACTTGTGCGGGGGTGAGAACCGTACCTGCGCCGATCAACGCATAATCGCCAAAACGCCGCTGCAGCTTTTCGATGCTCTTTAACGGATCAGGCGAGTTGAGCGGAACTTCTAGGATACGCCAGCCGGCCTCGATCAGCGCTTCACCGACAGCCTCGACCTCCTCCGGCTTGATGCCGCGAAGGATAGCGATCAGGTTGCATTGTTTGAGAGTGTCATGAAGATTCATCGTGAAAATCCTTATTTCGTCAAGTGCAAGTGGCCGACGATCAGCTGCACGCCCCGTTTGGCGGCGTCTGCCGGGCCTGGAATTATAGTCAGGCCAAAAAGCGTTGCGACACGCCCGTAGCGGTTGTTCAGCAAATTGTTGCCGACGATGCCAATAGCGTCACCTGCAAACAGCCAGCCGGCGGCGAGTGCCTGTCGGAATTCCGAACCTATGACAAGACCGGAGACGTAGTCACTGATATCCTTAGGTTCTAGCACGCCGGCAAGCACGCCGGTGCGGGCGGAAAAGACGGCGGAGAGAAATCCATCCGCGGCGCGGCCGTCACTGGCTGCAAATTCCGCGCCGCGATCAAAAGCCGACCATATGGGTTCTGCACCCGGAGCCGGTTCGATCCCTTTGGCGATGAAGGAGTATTTGGTGAGGAGCGAAAAGATTTCGCCGGTCGCATAAGTCTGGAAGCCGGCGAGGCGACCACCCTCGACGCGTGCCCATTTGCTATGGGTGCCAGGGAGCACGACGATGCAATCGTTTTTGAGGCCAAACCCGACGATTTGGGTTTCCTCGCCACGCATAACATCCGGAAAAGGCTTTGCCGCCAGATCACGCATGCCGGGTAGGAAGGTGACGACTGCGCCGTTTTGCAGTATTAGCTGTCTGGTGCCGGCAGCAAGTTCGGCGAGGCCAGCGGGTGTGTCGACGTAAGGCACTTCGATCCAGCCGTTACGGCTGGTGATCATGCCGGAGGCTATTACCGGAAGCGGCCCGTGTTGGGTAAACCAGGTGCCCACGGCCTCCATCAGAGCGGCCTCGAAAGCACCGTCCTTCACGAACTGGATGCCACCACTTATGGTGTCGCAGGTTTCGAGCGTTTCGCCCGCTTCCGACACGAGAGCGGCGCGCAACGAACTCGTGCCCCAGTCAAGGATGATCGACACAGGTTTATGCATTCCAGATTCCCTTGATATAAGGGCCCATTTTAAACGAGAGGGCACATTTGTTCTCTTGCAGATTTAGTTTCTCATCTATCCCTGTTTACCCGCAGCCAATAGAAACAGTCGGTCGCTGCGTCAGGTAACGACACCGATCTGCCATGGAACAAATTCATCCTGGCCGTAGCCGAATGCCTCGCTTTTCGAAGGCTCGCCAGACGCGCAATCAATGATCATCTGGAAAATCGTTCTGCCAAGCTCGTCAATCGTGACATCGCCGTCAATGATCGAGCCACAGTTGATGTCCATGTCCTCCTCTTGGCGCTTCCACGTCGCAGTGTTGGTCGACAGCTTGAGGGAAGGGGATGGCATGCAGCCGAAAGCGGAGCCGCGTCCGGTGGTGAAACATATCAGATTGGCGCCGGACGCGACTTGTCCAGTGGCCGAGATCGGGTCAAAACCAGGCGAATCCATGAACACCAGCCCCTTGGCCGTGACGGACTGGGCGTATTCATAGACCCCGTTCAGAGGGGTCGTGCCGCCTTTTGCCACCGCGCCAAGCGATTTTTCTAGGATCGTGGTCAGGCCACCCGCCTTATTGCCGGCTGATGGATTATTGTTCATTTCTGCGCCGTTGCGAGCGCAGTACTCTTTCCACCATTCCAGACGACGTACGAGTTTTTCGCCCACGTCCTGACTGGAGGCGCGGCGCGTCAAAAGGTGTTCTGCTCCGTAAACTTCAGGCGTTTCGGAAAGGATGGCCGTGCCGCCATTTTTTACGAGAATATCGACAGCAGCGCCAAGAGCCGGATTTGCAGTTATGCCGGAATATCCGTCAGAGCCGCCGCACTGCAGGCCAATGACCAGATGGGAAACTGGCAGTGGTTCACGGTGCACCTCATTGACGGTCGGTAGGATCGAGCGGATTTTTTCTATGCCATGCTGGATTGTTTTTGCTGTGCCACCAAGCGCCTGGATCGTGAAAGCCTGCAACGTCTCGTCCTCCGAAAGCGCGCGCTCGTCCATAATGGTTGAGATCTGGTTCGCTTCACAGCCGAGTCCGACTATCACGACTGCTCCGAAATTCGGATGGATGGCGTAACCGGATATCGTCCGGCGCACCATAGCCATGCCTTCGCTGCCGACATCGACGCCACAACCAATGCCATGCGTGAGAGCAACCACGCCATCAACATTCGGGAAGTCTGCGAGAGCCGAAGGATTGATGTCACGACGGAAATGATCTGCAATTGCGCGTGCTACACGCGCCGAACAGTTTACGCTAGTTAGAATGCCAATATAGTTGCGGGTGGCCACGCGACCATCCGGGCGTTTGATGCCCATGAAAGTAACAGGGGTAGCTTCCTGTTCGACGGCATGAAAATCCTGGCCGATGGCGAAGTCGTGTGCGACCTCCATCATTTCCAGATTATGGACATGGACATGCGAACCAGCCAGAATATCCACGCTAGCAGCGCCGATGATCTGGTTGTATTTTCGCACCGGGGAGCCAGCCGAAATGTCGCGCACCGCGATTTTGTGGCCTGCGGGTACGTCAGTGAGAACCGTGATGCCGCTTTCCCGAAGTACGGTACCTGCGGGGATCGCTTTAGCGGCAATAACGACGTCATCTTCAGGGCGAAGGCAGATAATTATTGGTGCAGACATCTCGACTTCCAGTGTCTTTGGGAATTAGGTGCCAGTCTCTCAAATGGAGACCGGCGAACTTCATGATTAGTTGATATTAGTCATGTCGGCGGGTAGGTCGACATTGTGGTAAGTCTTGTAGATCTCTCGCAGTTTACCGTTTGCGAGGTTTTCCTGAACCCAATTGTCGAGATAGCCCTTGAAAGTATCTTCGTTCTTTCGCAAGCCAATACCGAGCGGGAAAGTCTTAAGTGTCAGCTGTGGCTCAATCTTTTTAGAGGGGTTGGCGGCATTAACGGGTGCCAGCAATGACGGTGCAACCACGTAGACTGACTGCTGACCGGACACCACAGCATTGGTTGCGGTAGCGTTGTCGTCGTAACGAACTATCGTAACGTCCTTCAGATCCTCATCCGTTACTGCTTTTGTGATAATCTGGTCGTTTGTCGATCCACGCGTTACGGCGACTTCTTTTCCCTCAATATCCTTGAGTGAGTTTACTTTAAGGCCGGCGGTTGTGGAAACTGCGGACTGGATGACGGCATAAGGTGCGGAGAAGTCGACTGTCTTTTTACGTTCATCAGTAATCGAAAAGCTGGCTATAACAGCATCGACTTTGTTCGTCATCAGATACGGAATGCGGTTTGCAGGCGAAACGGAAACAACCTTCAGTTCAACTCCAAGATCTTTTGCCAGTAGTTCGGCAGCTGCAACATCCGAGCCGACCTGCTTCATTTGACCATCGACCATACCGAAAGGTGCCTGACCGAGATCGATGCCGATAGTGATAGACTTGTTCTCTTTGATCTTGGCGAGTTCGTCGGCTTGGACTGCCGTTGCGCCCGCTCCCAAAGTTAGGGCTGCGAGAAGAGCGGTTAGACAAGTTGTAAGTTTCATACTCATTTCCTCCGTTGAGTTGCTTCGAAATTGATGTCAGCGCTGGCTTCAGAGGCCGCTGCCGACGAATTGTGCAAGTTCGGGCGTTTGAGGGTTTGCCAACATTGAGCCTGGGCCGCTCTCGTGAATTTTGCCCTCGTGCATGAAGATGACATTGTTGGCCACACCGCGGGCGAATGCCATCTCGTGTGTGACGAGAACCATTGTCATTCCTTCACGTGCGAGGTGCTCCATAACACGCAGTACTTCTCCGGTAAGTTCCGGATCTAACGCCGATGTAACTTCGTCGAACAACATAACTTTCGGACGCATTGCAAGCGAACGGGCGATCGCTACGCGCTGCTGCTGACCGCCGGAAAGCTGTTCAGGATAATTGTCGAATTTTTCGAGGAGGCCGACGCGCTCCAGCACTTCTCTTGCGGTTTCTTTTGCATTCGAACGAGAAATCTTTTTCACCCAGCGTGGAGCCAGCATAATGTTTTGGCCAACTGTCAGATGCGGAAAAAGGTTATAGCTTTGAAAAACGATCCCAACGTCAAGATGCAGTTGGTGCAAGAGCTTGCTGTCAAGTTTGGGGCCGAGCGTGTGCGAACAAATTTTGATCTCTCCGCCGTTGATGGTTTCAAGGCCGTTGATGCAACGCAGAGCCGTGCTTTTTCCAGACCCGCTCCGCCCGATTAGAGCAACCACAGATTTCGGAGCTACCTCGAACGAGATATCTTTGAGAACATTTAAAGTTCCAAAGGATTTCGATACATTTGTAAGCTTAACGATTGGAGACATTAAGACGATCCTCCAGCTTGCGGCTCCACCATGCGAGTGGGTAGCACATAAGAAAATAAAGGGCGGCGACGAGCACAAAGACTTGGAATGGCTGGAACGTCGAGTTATTGATGAGCTTGCTGGTATAGGTCAGGTCGGCAACGCCAATGACTGAGGCAAGCGATGTGTTTTTGACGATCTGCACCATGAAGCCAACTGTGGGCGGCGTTGAGAGCCGCAAAGCCTGTGGCACGATAACTAGCCAAAATCGTTGGAAAGAACTAAGCGCTAAGCACTCTGCAGCCTCCCATTGTGTCTTAGGAACCGAAAGAATCCCGCCACGCCATATTTCACCGAAGTATGCGCTCGCGTAGACGGCTATTGCCAGCGACGCAGCTGCGAATGGTGGGATGTCGAAACCGATTAAAGACAGGCCAAAATATGCTAGCAGTAATTGGATCAGCAATGGTGTTCCCTGTATAATCTGTACATACAGAAAAGACGAGTAACGTATAATCCGGCTTTTGGACACGCGTGATACAGCAATCAGAAGACCTAGAAGGCCACCACCGACGAAGGCGACAAGAGAAAGGCCTAAGGTCCAAGTAGCACCGACCAACAAAGCTTGAATTTGAAAACTTGTGAGCATGGCTGAACCTAAAGTGGGGTGCCAAGGCGGCGAAGTCGTGGGAACGTCGCTCGGCCTATTAGCCAGAAGCACGCTCGGACCGTTGCCGCGAGAAGGATATAAAGAACTGCCACTACCAAGTAGATCTCGAATGAGCGAAACGTGATCGAGTCGATCCGTGTTGCAATTGAAGTGAGTTCTTCGGCAGAGATTTGCGAGACTACACTTGTGGTCAGCATGATTAGAATAAATTGACTGGTAAGTGCTGGATAGACACGCTCAGTAGCCGGAGGCAAAACTATCACTGCCAATGTCTGTAGCGGTGACAACCCAAGGCATCTGGCAGCTTCTAATTGCCCTTTACGAATTGATTCAATTCCCGCGCGCATGATTTCACAAGTATAGGCACTAATATTAATGACGATCGAAAGAATTGCACAAAAGTTGGCGTTGAGCTTAAGCCCGAGCGACGCCAAGCCAAAGTAGATGAGGAACATCTGAACCAGAAGTGGTGTATTCCGGATAACCTCAACGTAGGTGGCTGATAGTCGGCGCAGCCATTTCCTCTGCGAGCTTCGGCCAATCGCAAAAATGGTTCCAACAAAGAAGCCTAAAACGATCGTAATCGCCGACATCCGGATAGTTAGCCAAAGCCCTCTAGCTAATTCTGGCCAATATTCGGCCAGAAAGCTGAAATCGAATTGATAGTTCATGCTCTCGGTGCTCCTCCCGTTCGAGCATTCTGATAAATCTCACAAACTAGATCTGCTGTGATCGCGGTTTCAATAGCACGGCGCTTCAGCATGTTCAACATATAAGATTATATCCCATAATATGGGTTTTATCGTAAGGCACTATTGATTTAACGCGCAGCTTAGTTTCTTATCCTAACATACGGGATAAATTATCAGATTATGGACATGACAATGAGCGAAAATTTGAGTCAGGGCACACAGTCCCTATCACGGGCTTTCTCAATATTGTCTGCGGTGGCAGAGGGACATTGCGATCTTCCTTCAATTGGAAAAGCGACTGGTATGACACGTAGTACCACTCATAGATTAGTTGCATTCCTTCAACGCAACAGTTTCATGCGTTATGTTGATGGGCGAGGTTATGTGCTGGGATCCAAGTTGATTGAATTCGGCGCAAAAGCTCTCGCTCAAATGCCCCTTACTGAGGTAGCCCGACCTATCTTGCAAAAACTATCAAGTGAAACTGACGACACAATTCATCTCAGCGTCCGTGATGGAGATTTCATTATGTATGTTGATAAAGTTCCAGGTCGACGTGGCTTAGAAATGCGCTCGCGCATCGGAGCGCGAAAACCGATAGCAGTGACAGGCACTGGCAAGGCTCAAATGCTGGATCTGGATGAAACTGAATGGGCTCGGCTCTATTCACTGGCTCAGAATGAAATTTTGAACGAGGAGGTTCCACCTCCTGGTTTTTTGAACTGGAACAATTATCTAAACTCTATGCGCGAGTTCTCTAAGTTGGGTTATACGATAGAGATAGAAGAGAATGAGACCGGCATTGGTTGCGTAGCTGCGCCAATTCGCGATGCGCGGGGCCAGATCGTCGCTGGCTTGAGTGTTGCAAGCACCCCTCCGTATATTTTGAAGTCACGTCTTGTAAATATTGCGTCAATCGTGAAATCTAGCGCTGAAGAGATATCAATTGGGTTAGGCTACAGAAGCTGATTGAGAGCTAAACTCCATGGCCCGCTCGCAATATTTTATGCCACCTCTGCATCTATGACTATTTAGATGCTTGACTGGCAATCAATCCTTTATAAAAAATCGAATAGTGATGGAATCTAATCTTGCAACTTGAGGGATGAATCGAGTGACATATCCAATATTACAAAAATCGATACGTTATAATCCTGTCTCAAAATGAAGTATTTAAAGTTCACGTTATATGGCGTGCACGTCAAACCAGCTTGAAAGATCGCGTATTTTATCACGATGTTGCTTGCTGTCTGGGAACAGCGCAAAATAGCCATATCCGGTATCTAATACCTTCGGGAACGGCTGTAGTAGCACTCCACTGGCCAGATCGTCTTTTGCAAATGTGATGTCACCCATCGTTACGCCAAAGCCGCTTGCAGCAGCGGTCATTGCAAAATCCTGCGTGTCGAAGACCTGATTACGCGAGCCTCTGAGAGAATAAGCGCCTTCGGCCTGTAACCAGAGCATCCAGTCACTGTGTCGAGGATTTGAATGAATCAGCACACACCCAGCCAGTTTGTCTATGTTTGCAGGCTGCCCTAATGTTTCGATCAATGACGGCGAACACATAGGCGTCAGACTTTCTCTCACCAGAGGGATAACCACCATCCCCGGCCAACTGCCATTTCCATAAGTTATGAGCATATCAATATCGTCAACTGAGAAATTCGGACGTGCAAACCAGGCAGTATCGATATTGATATTCAGATCAGGGTACTTTTTTAAAAGATCCGGCAGGCGAGGGAGGAACCAACGCCGAGCCAGCGTCGGTGGCATGCGAATAGTCAGTGTGCGACTTGGACGTTTTGTAGCTTCAAAAGAGCTTTTAAGCGAAGCCATCAATCCATTGATGATGGGCAGCAGCGCGCGTCCCTGTTCGGTTAAAAGCACTTTTCGTGTGTGCCTATCAAAAAGGCTACAGCCGAAATAATGCTCAAGAAGCTGGATTTGGCGGCTGATCGCACTTTGACTGATGTTGAGCTGGTTGGCCGCGGCCGTAAAGCTTCCCGTATCCGCGACAACCGAAAAACTTTGGAGTGTCTGCAATGGTGGAAGACGATTATTGTCCAGCTTTAGATCCAAGGGTCACTCATAATTTCAGACGATTAAGACGGCCATTCAGTGTATCATTGAGGGCTGAAAAAGGCGAATATTATTGTATCGCGCATATGAACTCGAGTCTAATCTTCGATGAATTTATGCAATTAAAATAGAACACAGTTTGTGGGGCGCATTGTCGCCCCACAAACCTTAGCATTAAAGCAAAGCACGGATTTCTGCTATGGCAGAACGTACCTGTTGCGGAGCTGTACCGCCCCGATGATTGCGGCTCGCAACTGAACCTTCCACGGTCAGAACATCGAAAACATCATCGTTGATAACAGATGCAAATTTTTGCATCTCGCTCAGAGCTATTTCGGACAGCGTGTTCAACGCTTTTTCCCGTGCATGACCGACGATGGCAGCCACGGCGTGGTGAGCATCGCGGAAAGGCAGACCGGCACGTACAAGATAATCCGCAAGATCTGTTGCGGTAGAATAGCCCTGATCTGCTGCCAGAAGCATTTTTTCCTTCTTGACCTTTATGGACGGGATCATCTGCGTTGTTACAGATACCGCGCCACGGACTGTTTCAAGACTGTCGGTAAGTGGGGGTTTGGATTCCTGCTGATCTTTGTTGAAGGCAAGAGGCTGGCTTTTCATCAGCGATGCTGAGAAAGCGAGGTTTCCGATTAGTCTCGCGGCTTTGCCACGCAGCAGTTCTGCGAGATCGGGGTTACGTTTTTGTGGCATGATCGAAGATCCGGTGCAGAACTGGTCTCCGACTTCGATGAAGTCGAACATGGGGGTGCACCAGAGAATAATTTCTTCTGATAGCCGCGAAAGATGACCCATGATGATCGCACCTAGACTACAGATATCTATAACGTAATCACGGTCGGATACGGCATCAAGTGAGTTTCGAAACGCTGCACTAAAACCGAGCTGTACGGCGCTGTAGTTTGGATCAATCGGGAAACCTGTGCCGGCAAGCGCCGCAGCACCGAGTGGCGATATGTTGAGACGTTCGCGAGATTCTTTTACCCGCTGTCGATCGCGCAAAAACATCTCGGTATAAGCCATCAGATGGTGGCCGAACGTAATCGGCTGTGCAACCTGAAGATGCGTGAAGCCGGGCATTATTGTTTCCGCGTGTTCTTCAGCAAGATCAACAAGTGCACGAATAAGAGCAGAAATTTCCGTATCGAGTTTGTCAAGTTCACTACGGGCGTAGAGGCGTATATCGGTCGCGACCTGATCGTTACGCGAGCGCGCCGTGTGAAGTTTTTTGCCAGGCTCACCCACAAGCTCAGTCAGGCGCTTTTCAACGTTCATATGAACGTCTTCTAGTTCTTTTTTCCAGACAAATTCTCCCGATTGCATTTCCAAAGCAATTTTATTCAGGCCGGACTGCATCGCCAGATTTTCTTCTTGTGTTAAAATTCCTGCACGCGTCAGCATGTCAGCGTGCACAAGCGATCCATGAACATCGTGCAGCGCTATGCGCTTATCCTGATCAAGACATTCATGGAAATCGCGGAAATCATCAGCAACTGCTTCTTTAAACAGTGGTGACCAGGTTGAAGCCGTATTGGTTGACATCTGATAGTGTCCTCAGTTTTGCATTGGGGATTGCAGGAGGGGAAGGAGCGCCCGGACGTCCGGTGTTTTTTCGAGGTTGAGGATCAGTTCCCGTATCGCGTCAACCTGCGTCACTGGCAGTATCCCTTTGCTAAGGTCGTGATATTTTCTGGTAATTTGCTCCACAGAAAGCGGATTGTCCGGGCCGCCAAGAGGGGCTTCGACCACTAGCCGGTGTTCGTCACCATTATGCGTAATTATCCTGACTTCAGGCTCATCCTCATCAGCCATTGTTTTGTCGATTTCTATGGTCATTTTGTCGAGCCAGTCTGCAATTTCAGATGCCTCCCAAGCATTGTTGGCAAGTTCATCCAGGAACACCTTGCCGTAATGCAGTCTCGCTGCCATCGCATAAGGCAGGCTCATCTGCGCCTGTGCACGCGTCGTGATTGACTTGCTGCCGCACATTCCAAACTGAAAGGCACTCATTCCGACTTCAATCTTAGCAACATTGGAGGCGTTCAAACTGGCTTTCGTGAAAATCAAGTTGATCGCGTCAATTGCAGAATGGGTTCCACGGCATGTCGCATAGGGCTTGATAGAGCAGCGATTGATACGCCAGAATACACCGTAATCGCGTATAAGTGTCTGCGGATCAGCGTGATCTCCGCAATAGGTTGCAAAGAAACTCCCCCACTGATCGGGCTCAAATACGGCTTCTGGTCCCTGAAAGCCGCCACGCGCCAGACAAGAGGCCAAAATTCCGGCTTCGGCAGCGCGTCCGGAGTGCAGCTTTTTTGCAGAACTGCCGTTGCCGATGAAAGCCCATGTTCCCGCAGCGAATGAACAGGCTGTTCCAAGCGCCGACGAGAGATCATGCCTGTTGAGTTTAAGAAGTGAGCCAACTGCGGCGGCTGCTCCAAATACACCACAGGTGCCGGTCGAGTGCCAGCCCAGACCGTTATGGGTCTCATAGCCACCGGCTGCCTCAAGGACACGGCGACCCACCTCATAGCCCAGTATAATACTTCGCAGAAAGGCAGCACCGGTCACTGGTTCCGCAATATCTGCAAGAGCAGCAATTGCGGCGGGCAGTACGACAGCCCCCGAATGATCGCAGCCACCGCTGTCATCGAGTTCATAGGCATGAGCCGAGACGCCATTGATTAAAGCTGCCGTGCGGGCATTGGTGGAATAAGATGTTCCCCAGACCGCGCAATGACCTTCATTGCCAGATGGGTGAAGCACTTCCAGCATTTTTTGTGTTTCGAATGATCGTGCGCCTGCAAGGGAGACCCCAATCGTATCGAGAATATGCATTTTAGTTTTGTCGATGGTCGCGTCCGAAAAGGCAGATTCAGACGTTTTAGTGAGAAGACCTGCAAACGCACCCGTTATCATCGTGCGGTCTCCTTCACATAATCTTTGTAAACATTTATAGGATGTTGTGGTGGAGAAGGCTGCAAATGTTGAAGGCACCATTGTGCAATTTCAGATGCTGTCGCAAACCAAACGTCATTATGACTCTGGATAAAGTCTATCATTTCTTCAATGATACAGATCCTGCCCGGCGTGCCGCTCCATTCAGGATGGATTTGCAGTACAAAGCAGCCCCCATAACGATGATAGGCATCGAATTCTGCTTTCCAGTTTGCCAGAACTGCTTCATATGCCGGAAGCCTGCTCTGGCCTTTCGGAAAGGCGGGGGTAAAGTTGAACTGAAAATAGGGGCGGTCATCGAGTTCGATATGAACGGGAATTTCCAGAAGTCCCGATTGATGAAGGAATGGTATGTCGTCGCCATTCAACGATGCTGACCACTGGAAGCCAGCTTCAAGAAGTTGTCGGTCAAAGCCATGAGGCCAGTTGCCTGCCGGGAGGCGAAAGCCTGTGATCTCCCGATTGAGGCAGGTTTCAAGAAGTGATTTCGATTGTCTGATGCGATCCAGCGCTACCTGCTGACTTAAAAGATCATAACGTTCAATAGTAAGGCCGTGGCTGGCAAAGTCATGTCCGCTGGCACGTATGTCGCGAAGTAGTGTTGCGTGTGTCTCAGTGAGCGTCGCCGGGACGAACCAGCTGGTCGCCAATTTCTTGTCTTCGAATGTACGACACAGGCGTTCGACGCCCCGAGCTGTTCCATATTTCCACACAGAGAAGCTTTTGTTGCGATCAGCAAGATCAGGCGCAGTGGCGAGTGCGTCCAGCCCATCACTGAACAGAACAGAAATTGAAGCGGCACAGCCCTTGCCTTCAGGCCAGAAAGATTGAGACCCACCGAACTGGGTTAGCTGAGATTGAGATTGTGCAGACATCAGTTTTTCACCCGGTCTGTTTGTGCGTCGTTTGTTGCGATCCACCATTCAGCAACATCCGAGAGGCGTGTGCACCACACCGCATCACCACGCGCTTTGATTGCGCGAAACAGACCTTCAAGAATTGAAAGACGTCCCGGACGGGCGCAAACCTTCGGATGAAGTATGGTCGTCCAGCACAAACCATCCTGATGATAGCCTTCAAACTCGGCTTTCCAGTTGGCTTCAACGGTCCGGTAATCAGAAATGCGATCCAGCCCTACAGGAAAATCGGGTTCTTCCGTATAGGCGAGGGCGGTATAGTCATCGATGTCCCATCGGGCCGGGATTTCGACGAGACCGTGACCGGGCATGAATGTGTCGTGGAAGTAAGGCCTGTCATCACCACGCATAGAGCTAGAATAAACAATGCCAAAAGCTTTCAGCAATTCTGCTGTTTCATTGCTCCAGTCGCCAGATGGTGTGCGAAAGCCAACAGGCGTCACGCCGAGATAGCGTTGGAAAATTGTCTTGGAGTTTTCCATAATATCAAGCTGTTGCTCAGGAGTGCAGTCTATAAATACCTCATGCCGGTGTCCGTGATAGGCAACTTCATGTCCCTCCGTGACAATGCGGATGCAATGCTCGGTCCAATGTAAAACAACCCATGTAGGGATGAAGAACGTGGCCTTCAGGTCATATCGTGCCAGCAGATCAAGAAGCCGGGGGAGGGCTTTCCACGGACCATATGCACCTTGGGTGAAATATCGCGGATTGTCCCGCAGCGAGCCGTCAAGCATTGCGTCTCCGGTTGGGCCGTCTACGTCAAAGGCTAAAGTAACCGCTGAGCGCCGCCCTTCTGGCCAGAGAATTGGGCTTTGATGGAAAGAAGACTGCAGCATTGAGACACTCGTTACCTTATTTGCAGTTGCTGAAATTTTTCGCGCACTTAAACTGCGGAACGCGCAAACGCGTTCCGTTGGTTTGTTTCTGATATTGTTAAGCCTTGCTGCGGCTTATTTGACGCCGTTGATGACGGCTTTCTCGACCGCGTTGTGGGTCAAGCCCCACTTCTTAAGAATTTCAGCGTAAGTGCCATCTTTGATAACTTCGTCGAGCGCTTTGGCGACCGCATCACGCAGGGCGGTGTTCGACTTTTTAAAGCCCATACCGAATGTATCATTGCTTAGCAGCGGGTCGCCGATGAGTGTGAAAGTATCGGGTTCGAGACGCATCTGATAGGCAATGGTTTCAATTCCCTGTACCACGCCATCGTAGCGGCCTTGCTTCATCCCCAGACGTGCAGCATTGGAATCTGCCGTGCCTTCAAACACGATTGCTGGTTTGCCCTTTGCTACGCAGTTTGCTTCGCTCCAGTCGGTGACGTTGGTACCGAAGGTCGTGCTGCGGCTTCCTGCAACTTTCTTGCCGCAAAGATCCTCTGGCTTCTTATAGTCTGCTGCATTTGCATTCGTTGTGAAGAGAATGGGGCCGCTCGTAAGGTAATCGACAAAATCCATGCTTTCCTGACGCTTTGGATTGTCGCTCATGCCGGAAACTATAATGTCACCGCGCCCGGTTTGCAGTCCGCTTTGCAGTTCCTGAAATGCAGACGTTACAAGAAGCACATTCAGGTTGAGCTTCTTTGCCACGGCATTAATAAGATCAATGTCGAGGCCATCAAGTGTGCCGGTTTCGGGATTGACGAATTCCATCGGTGGGTAAATGGGGTTGACCAGAACGCGCAGTTCGCCTTCATTGACCAGATTGAGATTGTTGTCTGCAAGTGCGGCAGATGCTGATAACAGCGTCATCGCTGTTGCGATAAGGGTAGTAAGCTTCATGATGTTCTCCTCGTGATTAATTTTTTTGTTAAAGTACTGCCGACACGAAATTTCTAATTCGTGGATTTGTAGGATTATTGAGCACCTGATCAGGTGTTCCCGTTTCAACGATGCGACCCTCATCCATAAAGATCACACGATCTGCCACCTCGCGGCAGAAGCCGATTTCGTGGGTGACGACGATCATCGTGGTGCCTGATGCAGCAAGTTCTTTCATCACGCCGAGCACTTCACCAACAAGTTCCGGGTCAAGGGCCGAGGTCGGCTCATCAAACAGCATGGCTTTGGGGCGCATGGCGAGCGCACGCGCAATTGCCACTCGTTGCTGTTGGCCGCCTGAAAGTTCTGCTGGATATGAATCTGCTTTATCAATGAGTCCGACGCGGTTGAGTAACTGTTGTGCTTCCAAAACACATTGCGATTTTGGGCGTTTTTGTACGCCGGTGGGTCCAGCGATTATGTTTTGCAGAACGGTGAGATGCGGAAAGAGGTGAAACCGCTGAAACACCATGCCAACGGCTTGGCGCTGTTTTGCTTTTTGCTTGTCGCTGAGCGGATAGAGCTTTGTTCCTTCAATTCGAAAGCCAGCTATTTCACCATCGACCGAAATATATCCCGAATTGATTTTCTCAAGCTGATTTATGCAGCGCAGAAAGGTGCTTTTGCCTGAGCCGGATGGACCGATGATGCAAACGACTTCGCCTTTATGAATATCGAAGTTGATATCTTTGAGGACGTGAAAACTGTCGTAATATTTTTGAAGCCCGCGAGCGTGAATGATTGGTTCCATCACGCTTCCTCCTCGGCGATGGTCTGAACAATCTGCTGCTTGGGATTACGTCTTCCCCAACCTTTTGAGAAATGTCGTTCGATATAGAGCTGAACAATACTCAGCACCGTAACGATAGCCATGTACCAAATTGCAGCAACGATCAGCAGTTCGATAACGCGCGAGTTGACATAATAAATATCTTCAACGCTTCGAAGGACTTCTGAATATTGGATAACACTTGCCAGTGAAGTCAGCTTAACCATTCCAATTGTTTCATTGCCAATTGGAGGAACAATCACACGCATTGCCTGAGGGAGAACGATCTTGATCATTGCCCGGAGGCTCGTCATGCCAATTGACTGAGCGGCTTCTGTTTGCCCCTTATCAATGGACATAATACCGGCTCTTACAACCTCGGCAGTGTACGCCCCCTGCTGAATGCCTAGCCCCAGAAACGCGGCGACGAAAGGGGTCATAATCTCGACAGTCTTGACCGAAAAAAGTCCCGGAATACCGATGGTTGGAAAAATTAGCGCCAGATTGAACCACAAAAGCAATTGAAGCAGTGCTGGAATGCCGCGAAACAACCAAACATAACCAATTGATATGCTACGCAGGACACCGTTATCCGACATGCGCATCATGGCCGCCCCAACGCCTAGCAATATGCCAAGCGCCATCGCGCAGAACGTCATGATAATTGTATTGACGACGCCAGAGAGTACCGCAGGTGCAAACAGATTTGCAGAGACATATTGCCAGGCAATGTCACCTTTCCAGAAAGCTCTTATAAGAAACAGAACTCCGACGACGCATGCGACTGCGAGAGCTTTCGTTGCCCAGCGACGCGATGGGACAATTTCCAGTTTTCCTGGATCTGCGATCAAAGACTGTATCATTAAGTTCCCTCTGGCTTTTTAGCTCAGTTCTTTTGTTAATACGCATATTGAAAGCCCGCTTTCGATTTAACAAACGCAAATTAGGTATGGGATTTATGCGGTTTAGGCATAAATCATTTTTGCCAAAAATTGAGGGAGTAGATGGACTGGGATTTTATCGCGGCAGGTTTTTCGGGTCTGAATAAGTGGCAACGCTGTCGTCGTCCGATAATTGGGTGTCTAATTCATTAGGTGTTTCACATCGAAAATAACAGATTTAGGTCTTCCAGAAGTCGCTATGCTTATTTATGAACTGGCAGCGTCGGAGCCGCTATATGCTGAGCTTTTAACGGTTTGATTTCTGCTGGAACAGCCGGGCATTTCGGTGCTTTCACATACAGAAAGATGAGCCAGATATTTATAATTTTTTACTGATTATCTAAGTGGTGGTGACCGGAACTTGGCATGAACTGTTTATTACCACAGCGATACCTCTCTTCCCTTCAGGCATCACTGGCATATTCCTTGGCGATACTATGCTCATTGCAACGCTAAACAGATTGGGGCCGCGCCGTGCGGGGATTTTGTTTGCCATGAATGCGCCGATCGCGGCGTTTGGACTTCCCCTTCAAAAGTGGAGGGCTTCTGTTAGATAAGACTGACAGGAGACATAGAGTTGAAGCAGCGAGAATTTACAGAAGAGTTCAAACGCGAAGCCGTTCGGATTTTAACGACGAGTGTTCGAAGCATTTCATCGGTTGCCGAGGACCTTGGCATTGGCAAATCAACACTTGACCGCTGGCGTCGTAATTTTGTTGAGAAAGATTTGCTCTCCGGTCCGCATGAAGACATGAGCCAGGAGCTTGCTCGGCTTCGCAAGGAAAACGAACTTCTGCGCCAGGAACGAGATTTATTAAAAAACGATCCCGGGTCTCGGCCCGCCTGTGCGCGGTAGAAACAGACTGTGCTATCTTGTTGATCGGAGGGGAGTTGCCGTTAGCTTATCCTATGACTTCCGGCCGGAACGCAGCGTGCATCATGCCGTCCACACTGTGAGGATATAGTTACAGGATGGAGCTGATACGACGAGGGGCCGTTGGATCATCGAAGGTGATCTGGCAAGCTATTTCGACACGGTCCACCACCGGTTGCTTCTCAAATGTGTGCGACGACGGGTGCAAGACGGACGGTTCGTCGATCTTCTCTGGCGGTTCCTGAAGGCAGGACACATTGATCGTGGCCTGTTTACGGCCTCAAGCGAAGGTGTTCCGCAAGGTGGCGTTCTGTCACCGCTCCTGTCCAACATCATGCTTCACGAGTTTGATATGTGGCTAGAGGCGAAATACCTGAACAAGAAGGCCCGCAAGGATCGCTGGGCATGGAACTTCCGCATAAATCAAGGAAGCCCGATTGCTGTTCGTGAGAATCGGCAATGGAAGCCTGCTGTTGCCTATTGCCGATACGCTGACGACTTTGTCGTGATCGTAAAAGGAACCAAGGCTCAGGCGGAGGAAATCCGCGAGGATTGCCGGGCGTTTCTGGAAGACAGGCTTAAGCTGACGATGAATATGGAGAAGACCCATGTTACACACGTCAATGACGGCTTCGTCTTTCTGGGGCACCGGATCATTCGCAAGCGAGGGGCACACGGACGGATGTCCGTCGTCACGACGATACCCAAGGAAAAGGCCAAGGGGTTTGTTCGCAGACTTACCGAAGCCCTTTCCGGCAATCATAGTGTCAGCACGGTCGACATGATCGCCAGCCTAAACCGCCAATTGGTGGGATGGGCGGCGTTCTACAAGTTCACTGACTTCACGGCGTACGTATTCCGACGCATCGACCATGTCGTGTTCTGGAAAATGGCGCATTGGCTGGGACATAAATACCGATCTCGCATCAAACCCTTGATGCGGAAATGGTACCGGGTCCCCGAAACGGGCAAGGCGAAAACCTGGCTCGTGTTTGGTCGCAATGAACGCGGTGATCCTATCGGAAAAGCATTGAAACGGCTTGTCTCAAGCCCGAAAGCGCAATTCCGGTGGCGCAATCCCGAGGTAAATCCATACATCTTCCGGATTGAAGACCGCAGCACCGTCACGTCGCACTACCACGACGTTGCAATGGCCATGGGCCAAACTTGAATGGAGAGCCGTATGCGCTGAAAGGTGCACGTACGGTTCGGGGAGGAGAAGCGCGGGATCGGATGAAAAACGATCTGGCGATAAGTGCTTTAAAGAAAGCTATTGCAATCCGGCAACCAAAGCCGGGGCTGATCCAACACTCGGACAGGGGAAGCCAAGGCAGATTCAAGCGGTCGTCGGAACATGACTGTTTTACCTTATTGCCAGAAACGGCCTCGTTCTTCACGCTGCCATGCAGACGGACGTCCAGGGGAACGAACTTTCTCTCGCGTGCATCGATCTGTTGCTCGTTTACGAACCGTCATAACAACCTCCAATCGGTGAGCGTTGCGACGACCGCTTGAATCTGCCCAATATGCCAGTTATGAGTATCGCAAAATCCTCAAAGCTCACAAAATGCTTCCATCCATGAGTGGAAAAGGAAATTGCTATGACAATGCAATGATGGAAACCGTCTTCAAAACGATCAAGTCGGAACTGATCTGGCGCACTGTATTCCAGAACAGAAATGACGCAACCAAAGCCATTGGCGAATATATTGACGGGTTCTATAATCCCGTGCGCAGACATTCTGCCCTCGGGTATAAATCGCCGATCCAGTTCGAGATCATGAACCGGAATTTTGAGACAGAACCTCTCCACTAAATAAGGGGAAGTCCAAGCACTACATCGTCGATTTCCATAGTTCCACACAATTGCCACGACATCCCACTCCGCATGACTTCGCATGGGCATCTGAATGACATCCCGTATACGCTTGCGCGCCTATCCGGCGGCATCATGCCGCCGGTGACACAGTCGAAAGTTGTCACGATGCGCTTGATCTAAACCGTCCTCATGCATCGATTGTAGCTCACACGACAGTCACACCCATCTATCGAAACCCAAGCGCACCGTCTCAGAAGTTCTATGCTAATCTTCAGGACAACCGGACAACCTGCAGGTAATTCGATATTTGCGATTAAGGACCTGCACCGTTTTTGGATGGACAGCGTGATCAGCAAACAACGGAAGCGTCACGTTATCCGGCCTGGCTGGAAATATTATTGAGCTTCGCGATTTGTTCGTCTGAAAGGACGATATCTGCTGCGGCGAAATTCTCGCGAAGATGCGCAGGAGATGAAGTGCCCGCGATCACCAGTATGTTGGGAGATCGCTGCAGCAGCCATGCCAATGCGACCTGCTTGGGGCTTGCACCTACCTCGTCTGCGACCTCTGAGAGCAATGACGACTGCAAAGGGGAAAATCCCCCGAGCGGGAAGAAGGGAACATACGCTACGGCTTCAGCTGCCAGCGCATCGATAAGCTCGTCATCGTCGCGCCTCACCAGGTTGTACTGATTCTGCACGCACACGATCGTCGCAATCTTTTTAGCCTCGGCAAACTGTGCCATTGAGACGTTGCTCAGGCCGATGTGGCGGATCACGCCCTGCTGCTGAAGATCGACAAGCGCCTGCAGCGGTTCGGCCAACGAGCGGTCGTCCGGACCGTGCACACCACCAAGCCGCAGATTGACGATATCGAGGTCCTTCAGGCCAAGGCTTGCAAGATTTTCATGCACGGCGCGCTTGAGGCCCTCGGGTGTATGGTCCGGCGCCCAGGATGCATCATCACCGCGCACGAAACCAACCTTTGTGACGATGGTCAGATCATCAGGATAGGGCGCCAACGCTTCCCGGATCAGCTCATTTGCCACGTGCGGGCCATAGAATTCGGCTGTGTCGATGTGATTGGCACCCAGGGCGATTACTTCGCGCAGCACCGCTAGGGCAGCGTCCATGTCGCGCGGCGGCCCCCAGACGTGCGGTCCGGGCAGTTGCATGGTGCCATAGCCCATGCGTTTCAGGTTCAAAGATGTACCGGTCGGGGTGAACGTGCCGCCAAGGGAAGAAGTGCTCATGTAGGTTTTCCTGAACGTAGGTTAGTGAGTGTCATTAAGAAAGAACGATGATCTTGCCGCGTGCGTGGCCGGAGAGCTGGCGGCCCCATGCTTCCTCAAAGCGATCGAAGGGGACCGCGCGATCTATGACGGGCAGCAATTTTCGGTCGGCAATCGTGGCGACGAGTTCGCCGAGATGATCGGCGAAGGCTTTGGCATAGAAAATGCTGGCGGTGACCTCATGCGCCCTTGCCTCAGCCTCGTCGGGTGGCATGACCGTGGACACGAGCCGCCCACCCGGGCGCATGACCTGATAGGACCGGCTTTGGGTCTCACCGCCGACGAGATCCAGCACCACATCGATGTCCTTGGCTACGCTGGTGAAGTCTTGGTTGCGATAATCGATAACCTCATCGGCTCCCAGATCGCGCGCGAGCGCCAGGCCATCGCCCGATGCGGTCGCGATCACGCGCGCGCCTGCTGTGCGGGCAAACTGGACGGCAAAGCTGCCGACGCCGCCGGTGGCGGCATGGATCAGCATCGTCTCACCGGCTTTCAAACCGGCGTTGGAAAACAGGGCGTGCCACGCGGTGATGCCTGCGGTCGGGATCGCGCTACCCTGTGCGGCCGAAAGGCTTGCGGGCAGCGGCACACATGCGTTGGCAGGTGCGACAGCAAAATCAGCTAATCCCCCGCTCGATCCGGCATCAACCCAGGCTATAACTTTGTCCCCGACATTCCATTGTGTGACCGCCGCGCCAACGCGCTCGATCGTCCCTGCGAAATCGGTTCCGAGGGTAATAGGCAGGTCGATCTTGAAGAACTGGCGGGCAATCCCTGATGCCACAAGCGCATCGAGAGGATTGAGTGCTGTCGCCTCCACGCGCACGAGCACGTCGTCCTGACCGACGTCAGGTGGGGGAATGTCTTCTTTGCGGGGCGCTTCATTGAAGCTGTGAATGCGTATGGCTTTCATGGGAAACCTTCAGCCCGAGGATATTTATGCACCGGGTGCATTTTCATCTAATGCACCCGGTGCAAATTTACAAGCCCCCAGACGTGTGCGATAGCTTCGCTATGGAAATAGATTTGAACGATCAACAGGGCGTCCGCGAAACAAAGCGTCGCGAGACGCACCGCCGCATCACCGAGACTGCCCTGAAGCTGTTCACGCAAAACGGTTATGAGGCCACAACCCTCGACGAGATCGCCGAAGCGTCGGGTATCGCACGACGAACCTTCTTTCACTATTTCCGATCCAAGGAAGAGATCATCCTGGGCTGGCAGAGTGCTTTGCCCGATGTCCTGCGTGCCGAAATACTGAAGCAGGGCGTTGGAGCGTCGCCACTGGTTGTCACCGAGGCAGCGCTGATAGCCCTGGCAGCAAATATGCGCCCGGATGTCGCGGCGATGATCGGCAGGATCGTACAGTCGACCGAACAGCTCCGCGCCAGCAATCAGGCCAAGTTTTTGCAAATGGAGCAAGCGGCCTATGGCGCCCTTTGCGAACTCTGGTCGGACGCAGAAAAAAGGGGCGGACTGCGAGTAGCAGCGATGGTCGGTGTTGGAGTAATGCGGCTTTCGATCGACGCCTGGGTTGCCGAGGAAGGTCAAAGACCGCTGGCGGAGCATCTTGAAGCAAACTTCGCATGCCTGAAGATTGAGCTGGGTTCTTCCGGATAGCTGTCAGTCTGCCACGGCGATGATTGACCCGATATGTAGTTGTGACATTCGCTTTGCACGTTGGCGTCAGTTCACTCTTCTTGCCTCCACTATCCCTTCCACCTGCGCGAGGGGCCCGTCATCACTTCAGACCGGTGTGGACCAATGACCGTGAGCTGCTTGCGTGGTTCTCCTCACGCTGTAGCCTCACGCAGTTCTTCTGCAAGCATCCGGAATGGGGCGTTCGACTGCTGGGCATAGGCGATGATCCATGCGCCCTGCAGGCGAACATGAAGTAAGAACGCCGCCTTTCGCGGCTCGGCCAGTCCGAACCGGGCGGCGTGGCGCTCGATACAGTCTGTCCAGCGGGCATAGACGTCCACGGCCGTCTTGCGTAACGCCGGCTCGCTCGGTGCGGCTTGCAGGATGCTGAGCACCGGGCACGCAGGCACATATGCATCTGCAGTTACCGCACTGGCGATAGTCTCGCAAACGGCGAGCGCCCCCGCATCGAAACTCGGCGCTGCCCCGAAAGTCTTGTCAAGCATCCCCTCGACCCCTCCCCCGGCCCATCGGGTCGCGGCATCCGCGAGCTCGCGTTTTCCACCCGGGAAATGGTAGTAGAGCGACCCTTTGGGAAGATCCGACGCCTGCAGGATTTCGTTCAGGCCAACACCGGAATAGCCCTTCTGGCGAAAGAGCGCAGAGGCAGCTCGCACAAGGATTTCGCGATTTTCAATCTCGACCATGGAAGAAGGATAGCGCGCGTAGACCAATTGGTCTATAGCAATGTCTAGACCGTTCAGTCTACGGAGGGTGCATGGACCGAGAACCACAAAGGGTAGAGATAGACGCCAAGGGCGCGCGCCTCATCGGCCACTACTATTCGCCTGAGGGCAAGGCGCGAGCCAACCTTGTCCTGCACGGGGCGACCGGCGTGCCGCAGAGATTCTACCGCCATTTCGCCGATTGGGCGACAGCGAGGGGTATCGGGGTTTTGACCTATGACTATCGCGATTTCGGCGAATCCCAGGTCGGCCATCCGCGCGACAGCGACGCGATCTTCGCGGACTGGGCGGTGCTCGACCAGTCAGCCGCGCAGGCCAAGCTGGCGGAACTTGCCCCTGAGGGAGCGCTCTGGGTTCTCGGCCATTCGCTGGGTGGTCTGGGAATCCCCTTTCACGGCTATGTACCCCGCACGACCCGGGTCATCACAGTCGGGGCGGGCATCGGCCATTACACGGACCACCCCTGGAGCTACCGGCCCACGGTGATCGCCTTCTGGTTCCTGCTCGGCCCGCTCGCGACGTTCCTGGCGGGTTACATGCCCGGCAAACGGCTTCTGCTTGGAGCGGACTTGCCAGCCGGGGTTTACTGGCAGTGGCGTCGTTGGTGCACACAGCGCGATTTCTTCAACAGCGATATCGGCAAGAGTCTCCCGACCCCGAACTACACCATTGATGTGCCAATGGTTCGGATCGCGGTGGCGAGCGACGACGTGGTGGTTCCACCCATGGCGGTCAAACGGTATGCCGCTGCCCTGGCCCCCAGCAACGCTGAATATGTTCAGTATCACCCCGCTGACTACGGTCTCTCATCTTTGAAACACATTGAATTTCTCAAGAGGGGAAACGATCCCGTCTGGGCTGATCTTCTGGGAATTAACCTAAAGGACAGCGACCAATGACAGCCACCGACTTACCCTTTATCGCACAAGATGCCATCCGCGCCCGTGCGCGTACGACAATCCTCTGGGCCAATCTCTCAATGATCGCGATGGTGGTGATCCACGACGTGGATCATGTGCGGTGTTGAGTTTCGGCTGATTTTGAGCCAGTTTTCCATTTCGGATTAACCCACACGAAGACGGAAATAGACAAGGGATTCAGAAGGATACATGTGCTGGGTTTGATCAGCATCAACACAAAACTGGGCCAAATTCAGGTTGAATTCAACAGACAAGGTCATCCTGCGCACGACACCGTCTTTGATGGCACTCTACAGCCTCGTAACACTGAGGGCTTGTGATCTGCTCGGCCAAAACAGTCTTCCATACACCGCTGCCTGGTACAAAAAAACAAGCTGCACTTTCTCCGACGCCATTGGTGCAGTTCGTATGGTTTTATGGGAGCAGGATATTTATCGACAGTCCGCGTTTCATCCGGACGTACCTAAAATACCGCCAGGGCGCATCAAACGCATGGCCGAGGCGCTTTGCTTCGCTGCTTAATGTGCAAAGTCGAGCTTAGTCAGATGCTTCTTCTTCAGCATGACGCTGCAATGCCATAGGGTTTGTGACGGTTATCTTGCCGTATCCGGTTTGTATCCAGCCCGCTATTACAAAATCCCGGATTGTCATGTTGATCTGTTTCCGGGATGTACTGGCCAAAATGCCAAGATTTTCCTGCGATATTGAAATGGGCGCATGTGTTGTCCAGGCTAGTCTGTGAAGAACGGATGCGATTCGCGCACTCACGCTTTTCTTTTGGAGGTCGTGCACAATTCTGAGCAGTTTATCAGCTGCCAGAATTGACATAACGCCGAATTCCCGGATGTTACTTGGATCAGATGCCGTCATGCGTTCCATGGCTTCTAATGGGACGTGCATCACCCACGCTTCACTACACACAAACAGCTCAATACGCCGCGGGTTTCCGGTCATAAAACTATCTTCACCTGTCCAGCCGCCGGGCATGGCGATGTGAATTAGTTTCGGTGTCGTATCAGGTGGCGCGGTATTGACTATAACAGTACCAGACACAAGCCCATAGATTCCGCCAGCGGAATCGCCGGGCCGGAAAATAGTGTGCCCTGCCTTGAGCTTAAGCAGTCGCGCATTCTGTAACAAAGTGATCCGAAAGGCTTCAGACGTTTGAGCGAGCCAACCAGTTTCACATATAATGCGTTCGGCATGTGCCCGTGACATACGCGTCATTTCCCCCCCCCGATTGTTCCGTTCGACACAATTCATCGATCGAAAGCTAAATAATGTTCTGTCGCGGACGATTCGATTGTGTTGAGGTTTTTATGACAAAACAACTGAAACAGAAACAACTTCCTGTACTTTTCATAAACGGATAATGCTTCCGATGTATGTAATGCACTATCTCAATTATAAGAATATTTCTTCTGTTAAACCAATGCAATTCGGGGATTTTTCGGGAAATGGGTTGTGAAATGCGGAGCATAAACGGTCTTCTGAGCACATTTAATCGGCCCTGTGCGAGGGTTATTTCGAGCGCTGGTTTTGTGTGTTGATTATTGCTGCGGCCGGTGAGCAACCTTCTGTAGATGATCTGTCGCAACAATTAGCCAATCCATTGGCTGGTCTTATCAGTTTACCGCTCCAAAACAATTTTGAGTTTAAAGCTGATTCCGCCAAAGATGTTTTTGCTTATCGTCTCCACATTCCACCCGTCATTCCATTCAGATTGACTGATGATTGGAAGATTATATCACGCACGATTATTCGGATCGCTTATCGAGATTACTCGCCCGGCGGCGGCGTCTTAGGTCTGGGTGACATAAATGCCAGGCTTTTCCTCTCTCCCAAAAATGCCGGGCCGGGCGGTTTGATTTGGTGTGCTGGTCCGGTGTTCCTTCTTCCTACCGTCACAGATGATTATCTCGGCGGTGGCAAATTCGGACTGGGACCGACCGCTTTAGCACTCGTTCAGAAAAAAGCGTGGACGGTTGGCGCTTTGGGTAATCACATATGGTCTGTTGCCGGACCTTCGGGCAGGCAGGATGTAAGTGCCAGCCTTTTACAGCCTTTTGTTTCCTATATTTTTGGTCGTGGAAGATCGATGTCGCTCAGAGTGGATTCGACCTATGATCAGAAGGCAAACAAATGGACTGGGCCAATTAATCTGGGTACCACCCAGGTTTTCAAGCTTAATGATCAGGCTATGAGTTTTCAGTTTGGTGGACGTTATTATGCTGATGGTCCCACTGGAACCCCAGAAGGGGGACTACGCGCAACGGTGACATTTATGTTCCTGAATAAATTCGCTAATGAGTCCGCAATATAGCAGTCAAATAATCTACACTAATACGTTGAAATTCCAACGAAATTTTATCAAGTGAAGGTGTCAGCTATCCGCTGGCGGGGAGATCCGATGGCTAATATCCCTTTGACGCGCAGCCAGTTCCTTCTTCCTTTCGTAGGAATTCTCGAGGAAATCGGTGCGCCAACCAGTTCTCTTATGGAGAAATTTCGCCTGCCGCCGTCTATGGACACAAAAAGCGATCTATATGTACCGCTATTGCCTGCGATACGCTTTATCAATACTGCGCAAAATAGCCAGGATATTGAAGATTTTGGTTTCCTGGCCAGCCAAAGACTTCATTATTCTCATCTTAGGGAAAAAACCAGAACTCTGATTGCCCAATCTCCCACACTGCTTGTTGCGCTGCGACATGCCTGCAATGAGGCTTCACGCGAAGATACGGTTCTGAGTATGTGGATCGAGTACGACAACGAACACGTGCGGGTCTGCAGCAGGCTCGCCGGAACAAGCAAACTCCCGCATGTGGAACATGCGCAATGGCTTCAGAATATTTTCTCTGTCTACATCGTCCGTCAATTTGCCGGACCCAACTGGGCACCGCCCGTCATGGCTTTTGAAGCTCGCTATACGCCAAGCATTGCTACTCAGTCCTCTTGGCCAAATGTACGCTTCCTCGCTGGACAGCTTGCTTCCTGGATCACCATACCAAACAGCTGTCTTAGCCTTTCCAATCCTTCAACCGAGCTGTTTTCGCAGCCGCATGCGCATGAGGATGGCCACTCCGGTTATGACATAGCTGCAATATTGAAACTGATGTTGCCTTCCTATCTCGACGGAAGAGTTCCCACGCTTGCCGATGTTGCAGAGATGGCAGGGGTGAGTGCGCGTACCTTTCAACGCAAACTTGCAAATGTCGATCTCGCATATTCAGATATACTTGATATCGTCAGATTTGAACGATCAAGTTCACTTTTGCGAGATACTGACATCAAGATTATTGATGTTTCATTCGCGTCTGGCTACTCCGACCCGGCGCATTTCAGCCGGGCATTTCGCCGAATTTCGGGTGTTACACCACGTCAGTTTCGCGAGCAGTCGCGCTGAAGGTAAGTGCGTTTAAGTCTGACGATGATCGCTGTTGCGCGCCTTCTTATCCTTACGGTCATAAATGCCGCGCTCGATGGAAAATGGCACAAAATGGCAAGACTCGCCTTCCGCCTGTGGTAGAAATGATCGGCCAAACGGTGTTTGCACTAATCAGTGTTACATCCTGTGGTGGGGCATCGGAATGGCTAGTCAAATTGAATGAAGAGGTAACCCATGTTCCGTTCGGTTGGGATCAGTCTCGCAGTTGCTTCCGTTCTATGGACCGGCGGTGCATTTGCTGAGACGTCAGGCAGCAAAGTTCCGG
>NZ_NNRJ01000058.1 GCF_002252445.1 Brucella thiophenivorans | reverse complement strand
TTGCGTCGGGCATCAGCCAGTTCGTCACGCAATTCAGCAAACTTTAGCTCTCTTTTATGCATAATCACGCGAGCGGCTAGTTATGAGTGCCAGTCAAGAATCCTGACTCCAATTCAAATACGTCGGATCACGTTCCCATACGCGTTGAAAACAAATGAACTGCAAAGTGACCATTAGGCATCAACGCACCAAGCACTTGATGCACTTGGGCTAGCTTTTCCACACTCACCTTATGGTTTTCAGTAATGGCAATGAGCCATTAGATTGTGCCAGTTTGTAAAATGAATGGGTTGCATCTAGCTTTGCAAATCCCCATTTTTTGGTCATGATAAAGAACGCAATCTTTCGGCACGCTGTCATTATCTCTCCAGGCGATATTGATGATATGGGACACGTCAACAACGCGGTATATCTGCGCTGGGTGCAAGAGGCTGTTATCAGCTATTGGCAGGCAAAATCCTCAATCGAAAACCAAGCTCAACTTCTTTGGGTGGCCCTAAAACACGAGATTAGCTATCACGCACCGCTGTTTTTAAACGACAGTGTAGAAGCTCTGGTAACCGCCACTGGCATGAAGGGATCACGCGCCTTTTTCACGACCACTATTAAGCGCAGTGATGATGTGGCAACGGAAGTAAATAGCTCCTGGTGCTGCGTTGATGCAGAAACCCGACGCCCGCGCCGGATAGACGAAAACATCGCCCGAATATTTCTACCGGGATAGACCGCGTAAGTAGCTCAATAGGGGGTGAAGTGTTGAATTGACCCAGTTTTGTGTTTGATGTTGATCAGCTAAAGCACATCTATCCTATTAAACCCTTTGTCTAGTTCCGATTTGGGTGGATTAACCTGAAATGAAGAACTGGCTCAAAATCAGGCGAAACTCAACATATGAATGCTGCTGATTGCTGCGCGGTCGTGTTCCGAGCAGCTATAGAGCTCGCGGCTGCCGTTATCTTCTGGGCCGGAAAGGAACGAGTCCTTAGCCTAATGACACCCGCTTGCGATATGCTTACTGTGCCTGAAAAACGGTTTTGCCATCCTTGACTGTTTCGATGACCTTGATGTCCTTGATAGCCATCGGATCGACAGTGACGGGATTGTCCGACAGCACGACCAGGTCGGCACGCTTTCCAACCTCGAGTGACCCCTTCGAACCCTCTTCGAAATACTGGTATGCCGCACTGATCGTGATCGCCTTCAGCGTGAGATAAGGCGAGATACGCTCCTCCGCTCCGATGATCTCGCCATTGCGCGAAACTCTGTTCACCGCACTCCAAGTCGCCAGCATCTGGTCGATCGGCACGACGAATGCGTCGGTATGGTTGGTCGGCATTAGGCCTGCTTCATAGGCGCTCTTCATCGGGCTGATGAAGTCGGTCTGCTGGCGACCTCTATTGAGGATATGCGTGTCGGCGAAGAAGAAGGTGTGGTCGGTAAAGAACGCGGGGATGATCCCGTATTCCTTGTATTTGGCTATCTGGTCCGGCCGGATGAACTGCGAATGGATGCCGACCGTGCGCCGCTCTTTGGTCAGGGCAATCGTGCCGCCATATTGACTGGTATGGTAGTATGGTATATTGCTGATCTGGAGGAGGACGAATGCATGCATAGTCAGTTGTTGCAACCAAAGCACATCAGTGTGGTCGACCAGCTGTACGCTGCTCTGCGTGCTGCCATCATAGACAATGCCTTATCGCCGGGTACGCGGATTTCAGAAGCGGAAGTGGCTCAACAGTATGGCGTGAGCCGTCAACCTGTGCGCGAAGCTTTCATTACGCTCGCAAATGAAGGTTTGCTTGAGGTCCGCCCGCAGCGCGGAACGTTTATCGCGAAAATCTCACTACAGGCGGTCATGGATGCGCGCTTTGTCCGTGAGGCGGTTGAAGCTGACATCGTAAAGCTATTGGCCCAATCTCCTGACGATGTACTTGTGACAAAACTACGCGCGCAACTTCTTCGTCAGGAAGAGATAATCGGCGGATCCGCACGAGACTTCATGGATGCGGATGAAATATTCCATCGCACACTCGCTGAAGGCGCCGGGAAGGGCAAGGCCTGGCGCGTGGTAGTCGAGATGAAGGCACAGATGGATCGGGTGCGCTTTCTTTCAAGCATGCATTTTCCGGTTGCCCGGCTGATTGCCCAGCACCGTGAAGTAGTTGAGGCCATTGCTGTGGGCGATGCTTCCCGCGCTGAACAATTCATGCGGCAACACCTGCAAGGAATTCTAATCGATCTCCCCGTGATCGAACAGGAGAGACCTGAGTATTTTCTATAGCACTGCACAAAAGCAGCAACGACGTCATTCCAGAGGAGGAAAGAATGAAGTTTCAGAATTTTAAGCATATAGCAGCCACCTGCGCGATGCTTGCATTGATGGGAGGCACATCGCTTGCGCAAGAGGTTACTCTCAAGCTCGGGCATCTCGCAAATGAAGAGAATATCTGGCACAAAGCCGCGCTGAAATTCGCTGACGAGGTCAAATCTCGCAGCGAAGGCCGCGTGGCGGTTGAAGTCTATCCGAATGAATCACTCGGTAAGGAAATCGACGTGATCAACGGTATGCAGCTTGGCACCGCCGACATGACAATCACCGGTGAGAGCTTGCAGAACTGGGCGCCGAAAGCGGCTTTGCTGGCTTTACCATATGGATACAAGTCGCTTGAACATATGGACACGGTTGCATCAGGTGATATCGGCAAACAGATTGAGGCGGAAATCATCGAAAAGGCTGGTATTCGTCCTCTGACCTATTTCGCGCGTGGTCCCCGTAATCTTTCAGCTAATCGTGAGATAACGAAGCCGGAAGATTTAAAAGGTTTCAAGGTTCGCGTACCCAATGTTCCGATTTTTGTGGCTGCATGGCAGGCACTTGGTGCAAACCCTACCCCAATGGCCTTCTCGGAGGTATTTACCTCGCTTCAAAACGGTACCATCGAAGGACAGGAGAATCCACTCGCTCTCTTTAAGTCGGGCGGCTTTTATGAAGTTCAGAAGGTCATCAACAAAACTGAACACGTTCGCTCCTGGATTTATCTCACGATATCAGATCGCAGCTGGGGAAAATTGTCGGAAGCGGATCAGGCTGCTTTGATAGAAGCCGCTCAAGCCACGCAATCTTACGAACGTGAATTGTTTGTCGCCGACGAGAAAGCACTCGTCACCGATCTGGAAGCGCGGGGTGTGGAATTCATCGACGTCGATCAGTCCGCATTCGCGGCGAAGGCAAAGGACGCAGTTCTGGCATCTGTGCCACAGGAAATCCGTCCCCTGGCCGAACAGGTTTTCAACGACTGAGATAAAGGTGCTGCCGGATGAAGTCCGGCAGCTAGCCTGTCGAGGATACCATGACAAAAACATTCAAAGGATTAGAGGGCGTGTGTCGCCTTCTGATACTCGCAACATTTCTTGTGCTTATGGGCTCAGTCCTATTGCAGGTTTATGCCCGCACATTTTTGAGCACTGCACCAGTCTGGACGGAAGAGCTTACGAGATTCTGCCTGCTTTACATAGGCGCGCTGGGTGCGGGCCTTGCCTTACGCAGCGGTGATATGGTCAATGTTGACCTCCTATGTGAAAGCCTGCCAGGACGCATGCCATGGCTACTGCGACTGGTCAGTGCAATCCTGACAGTGGTTTTTGCCGTCGTTCTTTTGCCTGCTGCTTGGGACTACACCACCATCGGCAGCCGTCAAACGGCCCCTTCTCTCGGCTGGCGCATGGATTTCATCCACGCATCACAGCTTATCCTTTTCGTAGCGCTAACCCTTTGGGCGCTCATGCGCATCATAGAGATGCTGACAGGCCGCCATGATGGGCGACCCATCCCCAATTCGGAGGAAAATTAATGGGTCTGACCCTTCTTCTTGGAACATTTGTCCTGGGGCTGGCCATCGGCTTGCCCGTTGCGGTGACATTAGGTCTGTCTTCAATGGCCTACCTCCTGTTTGCTGATATCCCCTTGGTCGTCATTCCTCAGAAAATGTATGCCGGGATGGACAGTTTCGTGCTGCTCTGTATTCCGGGTTTTATTCTGGCTGGAAACCTGATGAATTCCGGCGGCATAACTGAGCGGATCATTCGCTTTGCCAATGCTCTGGTTGGTTGGATGCGCGGCGGACTGGCACAGGCCAACATCGCAGCCTCTATGCTTTTTGGCGGCATATCGGGAACTGCGGTCGCCGATGTTGCATCCGTTGGTGGCATGATGATTCCTGGGATGAAAAAAGTTGGATACCCAGCTGATTTCTCGGCAGCCGTCACTGCTGCTTCATCGACTGTAGGTCCGATGATCCCCCCAAGCGTTCCCATGATTATTGTCGGATCGCTCTCTGGCCTCTCCGTTGGAAAACTGTTTCTGGCTGGTGCAATGCCAGGCCTCCTAATGGGCTTCGCGATGATGGTAACAACCTATTTCATCGCAAAGAAAAAGAATTTTCCACGTGAAAACTGGAAGGGTGTCCGTGAGTTGTTCACGTCGTTCACCGGAGCGATCTGGGCAATAGCAATGACCGCACTGATCGTCGGCGGACTGCTGATCGGTGTTACAACGCCAACAGAAACAGCGGTAGTAGCCTGTCTGTACGCTGCGCTCGTCGGCCTCTTCATCTATCGGGAATTGCCAGTAAGTCGTATTCCCAAGATAATCATCGACAGTGCCATTAGTTCTGCCGGAATTCTGGTGTTGGTTGGCACTGCGAATGTTTTCGGTTGGATCCTCGTCGCGGAGCGTATTCCACAGGCACTGGCCGATGCAGTTCTCTCAGTTACGGACAACAAGTTTCTCGTCATCTTGCTGATCAATCTTCTGCTTTTGTTTGTTGGCATGTTCATGGAAACGATTGCCGCGTTGATCATTCTGTTCGTGCCTTTGCAGGCTCTGGCTATTGCCGTCGGCATAGATCCCATACACTTCGCCTGTTTTGCTGTCCTGAATCTGATGATCGGCCTAACGACACCTCCTGTCGGCGTTTGCCTTTTCGTGGCGTCAAATATCGCACGACTTCCTCTATCTCCGGTGATTAGGGCAATTATTCCCTACATCATCACCAATATTATCGTCCTTCTGATGGTTAGCTATTTCCCACCTTTGGCGACTTGGTTGCCGAACACATTAATGCCTTGAGGCTCCGATGACAGAACAATTGGTAACACGGATCATTTGCCTTCATGCTCAGAATGACTTGCGCGTAGAAAACAGAGCTTTCGAAGCACCAGGCTCTGGCGAGGTATTGGTGAGTGTTCAGGCTGGTGGCATTTGCGGGTCAGATCTGCATTATTGGCTGGAAGGTGGCATTGGTACAATTGTTGTTCGTGAACCAATCATTCTCGGACATGAGGCATCCGGACGTATCGAGGCACTTGGCGAAGGTGTAACAAACCTCGCCGTCGGCCAGCTTGTTGCCATGAACCCGTCCCAGCCCTGCGGCGATTGCAGTTTTTGCCAGCAAGGTTTGTCTCGCCACTGCAATGCGATGCGTTTTAAAGGTTCAGCGATGTACCTTCCGCACCAGCAAGGCATGTTTCGAGATAAAATGGTGATCGCTGCCGATCAGTGTTTTACAGTACCCAGTGACATCGATCCGGGTGCTGCGGCGTGTGCAGAGCCGCTGGCTGTGTGTTTACATGCAGCCAATCGGGGCGAGGCAATTGCCGGTAGCTTATCGGGCAAAGTCGTGCTGGTAACAGGAGCTGGCCCGATAGGCGCACTTTGTGTAGCGGTGGCAAAAAGACGTGGCGCTTCCGAAATTATCGTAACGGATATTCAAGACGCAACACTTGCGATTGCTGCAAAAATGGGCGCCAACCACACAGTCAATATTTCAGCCGATCCAACTGGACTTGACCGCTGGAAAGAGGGCAAGGGCAAGGTTGATCTGGTCTTCGAGTGTTCTGCTGCGGCCCCCGCAATAAATGATGCAATCTCATGTTTGCGCCCCCTCGGTACTATGGTGCAAGTGGGTGTTGCAGGGCCAACAACCATGCCATTGAATGTGATGGTTGGTAAAGAAATCCAGTTCATCGGTTCGCAACGTTTCGATACTGAATTTGCTGAAGCCGTTCAGTTGATCGGATCGCGTGCAATTGACCCGCGCCCGATCATTACGGCCACATTTCCCGTGACTGAAGCGCTTCCCGCATTTCGCGTAGCGACCGACCGTTCCCAATCGGTCAAGGTTCAAATTGCTTTTGCCGATGCATCTGCACGGCACTAAAAACAGAGAGACGACAATATGAGACAGACCTGGCGTTGGTTCGGTCCCAAAGACTTAGTATCCATAGATGATATGTTGCAGGCAGGCGTGGAAGGTGTGGTAACAGCCCTCCACCATGTCACGACCGGCGCCGTTTGGTCACCTGCAGAAATTGAAAAGAGAAAAGCTGACCTTTCTCAAATGAAAAACGGGGATCCCTCTGGTCTGCGATGGGAAGTCGTTGAAAGTCTTCCGGTCTCCGAGGATATCAAACGCCAAACGGGAGAGTGGAAAACACATATAGCAAACTGGAAGACTTCCATGCGCAACTTGCGTGATGCGGGTATCGAGGTCATTTGCTATAATTTCATGCCAATTCTTGACTGGACCCGTACGGATCTGGCTTATCGATTAACAAATGGCGCAACCTGCATGCGCTATGACGCTATAGATTTCGCGGCCTTTGATATGTTTCTTCTGCAACGCGACAGCGCAGCAGACGACTATAGTCCCGAAGTTCGCGAAGCCGCAAGCAAGCGTTTTGCAGAAATGGACGATGCGCGACGTCTCGAACTCTCAGGCAATGTCGTGTTCGGCTTGCCCGGCGCTGCCGAACGTATGTCGATGGAAGATGTTAAACTTCATATTGCACATTATGAAAGCATTTCGCCTGAACGTCTGCGAGGGCATCTGATAGATTTTCTGGCTGAAGTCAGTCCGCTGGCAGAAGAGCTGGGTGTGCGCCTATGCTGTCATCCGGATGATCCACCGTTCCCTCTGCTTGGCCTGCCGCGTATCATGTCCACCGAAGCCGATTATAAGGCTGTGATGGATGCCGTAAATATTCCGGCAAATGGCATTACACTTTGTACGGGGTCTCTGGGTACACGCGCCGACAATGATTTGCCGGGTATGATGAAACGTCTGGGTGATCGGGTCCATTTTCTGCATCTGCGCAATGTCACCCTTGAAGAAACGCATCTTGGCGGATCGTTCCATGAGGCGGCTCATCTGGAAGGCCATACCGATATGGTTGCCATGATTGCGGCCATTCTTGCCGAAGAAAATCGCCGCAAGCTTGCGGGCCGCGCAGACTGGCAAATTCCACTGCGGCCAGATCACGGTCAGGATATTCTGGATGATCTCAACAGAAGAGCGCAGCCGGGTTACCCATCTATCGGGCGCTTGAAGGGGTTGGCTGAGTTACGCGGTATTATGACCGCACTGTCGCATCCAGATGTCAGGGTTGTTGAATGACGAGACTTTCGACACAGGCAAATGAAGGCGCGTCAGCCCGCTGGCCAGCATATACGCCGGAGAACCATGGGGCTGGGATTGTCCATTTGGGACTTGGCAATTTTGCGCGCGCCCATCTGATCGATTATACTGATACGGTTTTGGCACAAAAAGGTGGCGACTGGCGCGTTATCGGCGTTTCACTGCGTGGAACTGCCGTCGCTGAGAGCTTGAACCCGCAGAATGGGCATTACACGCTGATCACACGCAGCGCGTCTACAGAGGCGCGGGTGATTGGGGCGCTTAAACGGGTATTGGCCGGGCATGAAGTAAGTGGTGATACACTGCAAGCAATGACAGCGCCTGGCTGCCGGATCGTCAGTCTGACGGTCACAGAAAAAGGCTATGGCATATCCAGCGATGGACAGCTCGATCGTAGCCATCCTGTGATCGCTTTGGATCTAGAAAACCCTCAGACACCTAAGGGAGTGATCGGATTGATTGTCGAGGCACTTAACAGGAGAATGGTAAATGGCTTACAACCTTTCACGGTGCTCAGTTGTGACAATCTATCTCATAATGGCCAGAAACTGAGTAATGCAGTCCTTGCTTTTGCGAAGGAAACCCATGGTGAAAAGCTCTTCAACTGGATAGCAAGCGATGTCAGCTTTCCATCTTCTATGGTGGACCGGATCACGCCTGCATCAAGCGTAGAAACCGCGAGACTTGCAGCTGAACTTACGGGACGGGAAGATTATGGTGCGGTAGAGACAGAACCATTCTCCCAATGGGTTATTGAAGATCAGTTTTGCGCCGGCAGGCCTGAATGGGAATGTGCAGGAGTCCTGTTTGTAGAAGATGTAACTGCGTATGAAAATATGAAGCTTCGGATGCTGAATGGTGCACATTCGATGCTTGCCTATAGTGGGCTCTTGTACGGTAAAGCATTTGTACGCGATGTTATGGCGGACCCTAGCCATGCCGCCCTTGTTCGTCGCCATCTTACTGCCGCCGCAGCAACCGTCAAAGGCCTGACAATTGACCTCGACAGCTATGCATCTGCTTTGGCTGAGCGGTTTTCCAACCCGGCGATCGCGCACTCGACAGTGCAAATTGCAATGGACGGTACGCAAAAGCTACCTCAACGCATAACTGCTCCGACTTTGGATACAATTGCAGCTGGCGGATCAATACGTCCTTTTGCATTTTCGCTGGCAGCCTGGCTTGCCTATCTTGTTCAAAAAGACAGTAATGGTAATCCGCAAACTTTGAATGACCCGCGCGCAATGGAGCTTCAGCGAGCCTTGATGAATACGGTAACTTCGGATGATATAATTAAAACCGTTGCAGCTGTTTGCCCTGATGTACTTCCTGATAAATTAACGGACGGCATTTTCGGAACCATGCTCCGGGGAATAGTCAAAGAAATCCAATCCGGAGGCATGGCAGATTTCATCAAGCGGGAGGCGCAGAGGGGGGACTAGAGCATAATCCAACCGGCGCGTGGCCTTTGATAGGATAATGCATGAAAATCTATTTTTGGGCTTTCATATGGTAGGTAACCTGCTGATAGGGTATTTTTATACCGGCCGCGTCAAAGGAAGTTTTCACGGACTTAGTGGTGTTGCGAACTACATCCCAATAATGACTGCTGTCAACCCAATAGCGATAGCACAATATTATTGCACTATCGGCGAGTTCATCGACAAAAAACGCCGGTTTGGGATCCGCCAGAACGCCCTCTTGCGACGAGACAATGTTCTGAATTATTTTAAAAGCGTCATCAATGCTGTCATCATATCCTATGCGGACCTTGAAGTCGTGCATCCTTGCTTTGAGGCGGCTATAATTGGTAACAGAGGTGTTCCATAGAGTGGAATTTGGAGCCATAATGTATATGCCGTCGTAAGATTTAAGCTCGGTTGTAAACAGGCCTATCTCTTCGACAGTACCCATCACGCTGCCTGCGCTTATAAACTCTCCCACTCGAAATGGCCGAAGAACAAGAAGCATGATGCCAGCTGCAATATTCTGAAGTGTGCCTTGCAAAGCGAGACCGATGGCGAGACCGATAGCTCCCAGTGCCGCAAGTATTGAGGCGGTCTGGACGCCAAATTGGCCCAGCACCATCACAAGTACAATAGCAAGTATTCCGTAGCGGATCACGCCGCCAAAAAACTTTGAGATTGTTTTATCAAGCCCACGGATGTTTGATAGAGAATTGACGGCCCAGCGTTGAAGTGTTCCAGCTAGTATCCATCCTGCGCAAAGGATCAAAATTGCACCAAGTGTCGATAGAGAATAGCGCAAAAGCAGATCTGATATCTGGAACAAAAATTGATTGGTGTTTTCGAAGATTTCAGTCGCTTTTTGTTCCATTATTCCTATCTCAATTGTTAGCATTTTAAATATTGAGGTGCCGATGATCACATGTCAGCTGAATGCTCCGGTGCGCTGTGGACCAATTGCGTTTCTGGTGTGTTAACCAATGCGAGATAGCGCTCAAACTGAACGAGTACATCCGAGATTAACTGTTCGTTCGTCATGCCCATGACGTCATAGCCACGACCTCCACTCGAAAAATACGTTCTGGCTTCAAAACGAAATTCAGGTTTTCCCACCGCCATAGTGGAGAAAGCCGGAATCTGGTGTGAGGCTGGCATTATTCCGTAAATGAAGTCACGAACTCCCTCGGCGGAGGAACGCAGCGCGATCGAACCGTTGTCTTCCGAGGACACAACCGTGTCGCGACCACGACTATTGAGTTCTGACGCGACTTCGGACAGCGCTTTCTTTGCCGGTCCTTCGATAAACGTCGCCACTTCACGCTCGGAAGGCGCATGCAACATCAACCCCAATCTGCGCTGCCAAGTCAGACCTGATGCTGGCTGTGCCGTGGGCGCATGGGGTATTCCAGCATGGGCGACGTGCTGGGCAAGATCGGCTCTCATACCTTTGAAAAGCGACCAGACAAGAACAAGAATGACCATAGAAAATGGAAGTGCACTTGCGATGGTCACCGATTGAAGGGCACCTAATCCCCCTGCAACAAGCAGGCTGGCAGCCACGATACCTTCAAGTGCGCACCAGAAGACCCGTTGAGCTGTCGTCGTTTCTGTCTCACCACCCGCAGCGATAGAATCCACAACCAAAGAACCGGAGTCGGAAGACGTAATAAAGAAGATCGCGACCAAAAGGACGGCAAGCGTTGAAGTCAATGTTGTCCAGGGAAGATACTCAAAGAAATGGAACAAACCAACCGACACGTCGGCAGCTATCTCGGCCCCCAGCTTTCCGTTGGCAACGGTTGTGTCAATCAAGATCGCGGAGTTTCCGAAAACAGTCATCCAGAAGAATGTGAAACCGGCTGGAATAAACAAAACAGCTGTAACAAATTCTCGTACTGTTCTCCCTCTGGAAATACGAGCGATGAACATGCCGACAAAGGGTGACCAGGAAATCCACCATGCCCAATAGAAAAGTGTCCAGTCATCAATCCACGGTGTGGGCTGGTAGGCATATATATTGAAGGTTCTAAGGACAATTGAATCCAGATAAAGCCCGATATTCTGAACAAAATCGCGAAATAGTTGTGCAGTTGGTCCCACAACGAGGACAAACAACATAAGCAAAATTGCAATCAGAAGGTTCACTTCTGACAAAATGCGGACGCCCTTATCAAGTCCTGTAACAACGGATATGGTTGCGAGGCCGGTAATGACCAATATCAGGGGAAGCTGCACCTCTAAACCGATGGGAACGCCTGTCAGATAGTTCAGCCCCGCATTAATTTGTGAGACACCAAGTCCAAGTGAGGTCGCGATGCCGAACATTGTTCCAACAATGGCAAAAATATCAACGGCATGGCCAATCGGCCCGTTAATCCGCTCTTTCAGAAGGGGATAAAGACCTGATCGGATCGTTAAAGGGAGATTGTAGCGATAGCCAAAATACGCAAGTGACAGGCCCACAACCGCGTAAATCGCCCATGCGTGAATACCCCAATGAAAAAATGTCACAGCCATTGCCTGGCGTGTTGCTTCAATCGAGCGTGGCTCCGCTGTCGGCGGGGCCATGAAATGGGACATTGGCTCGCCTACGGCATAATACATTAAGCCAATGCCCATACCGGCTGCAAAAAGCATCGCGATCCACGACATAAAACTAAAGTCTGGAGTGGAGTCGTCAGGCCCTAATTTGAGGCGGCCGTACCGACCCAGACTGAGCATCAAAACACTGGCCAGAAAAATTCCCACGACCAGAAGGTAAAACCAGCCAAAGTTCGAAAGAATATTGTTTTGCAAAGCAGCAAAAATTTCAGAGGCCTGATCTGGAACGATTACACCGACTGCCAGAAACAATCCTATGATAATTATCGAACCAAAGAATACCGGCGGATTGATAATAAACTTGGCTGGCATTGTCTCTCGCAAAACTGGGACATAGATAGGGTAAATTGCAACCTAGGACTGGTCACAATTTTGTCAATATTATTAGTACGAATTTATAATTATCTATAAAAATTATATTTTCTAATTTAATATAGTTCATAATTTTAAACCAAAATACTTGTGACAAAATATAAACAAAATAATTTAACATTATTGCGAAATTGATAATCAATTTAATCAGCATCTTTATTATTATTTATAATAAACTCAGCCATACGCGCATTATCACAATTTTTACCCCTTTCCTGTTTCTCAGCGCATTTGCTAAGCATGATATGTCTATGTTCATGATTGGCGGTATAATGCTCAACGGGAACTGGTCTACCAGACAGAAATGAATTCAGACCAATCATTACTCCCAATACTCCGATCGCGTATTTGAGGTTCATGATCTCCTCCCCTTTACCTCGAGATCACTTCTTTTGCGTGTGGAATTATCACCGGTTGTGTCGCAAATTTTTTACATCTGATGAGTTATCACATAAAACTATGTAGGACTTGAGTGAGGCGGAAGCGGATGGCGGTCGATTTCAAAGGCGCACATTTTCCCAAAAGCTTCATTGTGCACGCGGTGTTCTTTTATGTGCGCTATCCCGTTTCCTATCGTGAACTGCAGGAGATCCTTGATGAACGAGGTATCTCGGTTGACCATGCAACCCTAAACCGATGGGTGATTCGCTACTCACCGCAGATCGCCGAGCAAGCTCAGATACGAAAATGCCGCACGGCCAGTTCCTGGCGAGTTGACGAGACCTATCTCAAGGTTCGGGGTAAATGGACCTATTTGTATCGAGCTGTCGATCGCGATGGCCAAACACTTGATTTCATGCTGTCAGAACGTCGGGATCTGGCTGCGGCGCGGCGTTTTTTCAAGAAGGCGATCTCAACCAACGGTACTCCTGAGAAGGTTGTCATTGACAAAAGTGGAGCCAATCTGGCCGGACTGCACGCCGTCAACACCATCCTGAAATTCACAGGCGCAGGCGACATGATTGAAATCCGGCAGGTCAAATACTTGAACAACATCCTTGAGCAAGACCACCGCTTTATCAAACGGATCACCAAGCCAATGATGGGCTTTAAAGCATTCCAATCTGCTTCAGCCACCATCGCAGGGATCGAAGTGGCTCACATGATCCGTAAGAACCAATTCACCAACGACAATCAATCGCCATTTCAGGTCTTTGTGGAACTCGCAGCATAATTGCGTCCAGAGTTAACGCCGCTTTTAACTTACTGAAGATTTTGCGACACAACCGCTCCGAACGGTAAGACAATTCTTGCGCCGCTACCTGCCGGAATCGTCGGTGGTTATGGCCCAAACCTCAGGCGGCTCTGCCTGATGCTGCATGTGCAAGGTCAGGTCACAGTGCAACTGTTGTCGACCCTGCTTAATGACATCGGCATGGACATCTCCGAACGCCAGGTTGTGCGTTTGCTCACCAAGGGGCTAGATGGCTTTGTTGCTGAGGATGCTGCCGTTCTACATGCTGGCCTGGTGTCGGAAGCCTATGTAACGGTCGATGACACCGGGGCCCGTCATGCGCGTGATAACTTCTATACCACCCATATTGGCGGCGAGCATTTTACCGTCTTTCGCACCACGAAAACAAAATCCCGCCTGAACTTCCTGTCGCTCTTGCGCGGCAATTATCAGGATTATGTGCTTAACGACGCTGCTTCTGATTAACTGAAGACGCGACATGGCGTGGATCCGACAGTCATCGCCAGGCTGCAAAACACGCACGCCTCAACGCTTTTGCAACCAGGTTCCCTTTCTGGAACACCTGGCGCGAAAAGGTGTCGACATCTTCGATAAGGACATGGTTCGGGTCGTCGCGGAAGCGGGCATCTGGGGTTCTGTTCGCCACCACGGCCTGCTGGGCAATGCCGTCATTATCTCCGACGACGCCGGCCAGTTCCGGGTTGGCAATCATGCGCTGTGCTGGGTGCATGCGGAGCGGCTGCTGCAAAAGCTGATGCCGGCGACGCCACAGCACGTCCGGTGGGTGGAAATATACGCGATCTCATTTGGAGCTTCTACAAGGCGCTCAAGGCATTCAGGCAGAAGAGCCCCTCACCGGAATCAATCAGCGCTTTCCGGCAACGGTTTGACCGCATCTTCTCTATCCGGACGGGTTGTGTGGAGCTGGACAAGTTTGTTGGCACGTCTGCTACGCCGCAAGGAAGAACTGCTCAAGGTTCTCGAACGCCCGGAAATTCCGTTGCACACCAACGCCTCCGAGAACGATCTGCGCAGCTGCGTCACCAAACGGAAAATCTCGGGTGGCACCATGAGCAACGATGGACGCATTGCCCGCGATACCATGCTGGGCCTTATGAAGACCTGCAAAAAGCTTCGGCTTTCCTTCTGGCATTATCTCGGCGACCGGCTTGGTATATCCAATCAACAAACAGCTATTCCGGAGCTTGCAGGCCTCATTATCGCCAAAGCCTGATCCCACTTACTTACGACTGTTAGGCTTTGAGAATGGCACCACCCGACCTGCTCTTGTTGGTGCTTCATCCATAATATGCCGACCAGTTAAACGCAGCAATGACGGCGAAACATTCCACTGCTTATCGTCATCGGTATGCACCGTCACTGTCTTGCGATTGCGGCGGATTACAAAACCCCGAACCTCGGCACCATCCGGGCCCTCAAACATCACGCCGCTGCCGATCCTGATGTCCTGAAGGGCTGCTTCATTTCTTTGCTGTTGCAGAAACTGCAATCGCTCAACGATGTGCCGGTTCAATTCCATCAGCGTGGCTTCATCCAGACTATCAATATCGAGCTCGGTAATCAGCGTCTTCTTCATCGTTCAATCTATACGACCTTCTTTGGCAAAAGGAATTATGGTAGATTGCAACTCACCGCGCAACTGCACACCAAAATGGCATTGCCCCCGGATCTGCCCGCTTACCCGTCCGGCGCCTCTGTGAGTAGCAAACGCTACAAAGTTACCATTATGAAAATAAATGGTTTTTTGTTTTTTTGAAACTCAAGTGAAATATCTGTTTCGTAGCTCTGACTAGCCGAACGGTGCGTATACCACCGTTTAAAAGAAGCAAGTTATGTTTTAACTTCTATCTTTAATCATACGTCGATTTGATTAAAATTGTCTAGGTGTTTAGTCCCGGCATTTGATGGATTGGATCGAGCCTGAACCTTTCAGGCTCGTTTGTCCAGACGTTGCAGATAAATTCATACGGGGTGAGGCCTCGAAGTGTTTTGAGACGTCGGGCGAAATTATATGCTGATACGAAGCCGCCGATGTGAGCGCGGAGCTAGTCGTGGCTGTCTTAATGATAGCGTTTGACGGTTGCCTCCTTGATCGTCCGATTCATTCGTTCAACCTGGCCATCTGTCCAGGGAAGCTCAGGTTTGGCCATCCTATGCTCGATGCCGTGCCGCCAGCATGTCCGGTCAAACGGATGGCCGCGGAACCGGGCAGTTGGTCCGTTTCGGTTCTTGGGGATATCAGCGAACTGGATGCCGTTGTCGGTCAGAACGGTGTGTATTGCGTAAGGAACAGCGGCGACCAATGCTTCCAGGAAGTCTGATGCTGTTTTTGTGGTGGCACGCTCAACCAGTTGAATGAAGGCGAACTTGGACGTCCTGTCGTTTGCCACATACAGGTAGAGCTTGCCTTCTGCGGTCTGGACCTCGGCCAGGTCGATGTGAAAATAGCCGATAGCATAGGCTTTGAATTTCTTCTTCGACGGCTTGTCACCCTCAACATCCGGCAGTCTCGAAACCCCATGGCGTTGCAGGCAACGATGTAATGACGATCGCGTCAGGTGCGGAATTGTCGGTTGAAGAGCATAGAGGCAATCATCCAGCGCCAGCAGGGTGTGTCGCCGGAACGCGATGATGATCGCCTCCTCTTCTTCATTCAGAACAGTTGAACGCGGTTCTCTCGGCCCGGTTTTAAGAACCTCGACCGTCGCCCGCTTGCGCCAATTCAGAACTGTTTTCGGATTGATCCCGTAGATCCGGCTCAGCCGCGCGGCCGAAGCCTGTGATCGCTGTATTGCAGCTCGGACTGCGTGCGTGGTCGTGGCGCTTCCGTGACGAATTTGGCCCATAGTGCTTCCTCCCATGCTGTGGAAAATATCGCACCATCAAACGCTCGGATCAAACACCTAGTCAAACTGTAATTCTGATGGAATCTATATTATCGATAGCAAAATCGGGCGTGCCATTCCGCTAACGTGGGTACCAATCCTGTATTATTCTATGTCGCCATAAAGGCGTATTTCCCAGACAAACAGTTGGGCTACATGTAGATAGCGACCACTCCTAATTCACGATGATAGACGGAGTGAGTGGTTTGGGCAGGAGGCGGTACAATTATGAAGTGGAGCGCCTACTCAAATCGACCCTTAGGATGTGAGACACCAATCTAAATTGCTTCTTCGCTCACTCCTGACGTTCAATTGGATTTATCTGAGATTTTGCGCGATTTTAAGAGCTCTTATTGCTCGGCATTGATCACAACCGCTCAGACATTAATTTCGCTTTGCAACGCTAGTATCGCAGTACTCGCAGACAGAAACATCTTACACAAATCTATCCTGAGCAACTGACCGTAAGAGATTACGACCTTTACCTTGAGTTGAGATCAGCCATTCCTCTAATTGCACCTATCATCTACACAGTGATAGCCGACTACACATGGAAAGAGCTTCGGTCACGTACGAGGTGACAAATGCAGTCTTATGACTGATGATAAGCGTTTGGCTGAAACGACGATTCCGCAAAGGAAAGCAACTTTTATCCTAAGTGTCATTGGTTTAACAATCGTCAAAATGAGTTTCCGTCACTATAGCGTCAAACCCTTCGATATGCACACCGTGCTTAGCTTATAGCTTTTTCCACCTCGCGCTTCCATCATATAAAAGATGTGTATTGGCGTGATTTGCATGCTCTATCGTTATCGACCGACAACAGCCCATACCCGTTGCGCTCCATAATTCGGACAATACGGACTGAAAGATCAAACGCAGCTATTCTGCTGGCACAGCAAATGCCGTAATGGACACATTGCTTTCAACGCTTAACATTCACAAGCTCTAGTCTTGATGATAATGACCCCATGTCCGAACCTTTGGTATCTGACTCAGAGTCGAAAACTAAACACTTAGGCACTTAAACGGCAATAGAGCCTATTTTGATGCTAAGGCCCTAATAGACTGCCGTCTATTTTCAATAAAGAACATGAATTTCAATAAGATAGAAAATATTTCATTCTTGTGATTGCCAATTTGGGGCAATTGAACGCTGTATAGTAACTCTTTGTTAGCAGAACCCCTTGCTACAAAATAAGAATCGGACATAATGACGGTATTTAGACGGTATTAGTTCCAGTGCCGTCACTAGGGATCCTGAACCTATGAATATCGCAAATTCTGCAGCGCCTATGTCGTTCGACGACATGATATTGACGCAAGGTCGCGAGATATCGCGCAAGCTCAATTTGCTGCGCCATGAAAACTTTCCTCCAGATGCGCGCAAATTGTTGCGTCAGTTTTCAATGGCTGAAGCCGCATATTTTCTAGGCGTATCTCCCAGCAATTTGAAGAAGCTGCATCTGGAAGGCAAGGGTGTTGAGCCAACAATTCTTTCCGGGGGTCGCAGAGCATACTCTATAGAACAGATACAGGAACTGCGTCAGTGGCTTGATCGGAATGGCCGCGCAGAAGTTAAGCGTTATGTGCCACACCGCCGCGGTGATGAAAAGCTCCAGGTTATTGGTGTTGTGAATTTCAAGGGCGGTTCGGGCAAGACAACAACCGCTGCGCATCTTGCTCAGCATCTTGCACTGACCGGTCATCGGGTTCTTGCTATCGATCTTGATCCACAGGCATCAATGTCGGCTTTGCATGGTATTCAACCAGAACTCGACAATTTCCCATCGCTTTACGAAGCTATTCGTTACGATTCAGAACGCAAGCCGATCCGCGATATTATTCGTCAGACGAATTTCCCAGGCCTCGACATCATTCCTGCGATGCTGGAACTGCAGGAATATGAATATGATACGCCGCTTGCCATGCAGAATGGTGGCGAGGGCAAAACCTTCTTCAGCCGTATTGCGGTGGCTTTGTCCGAGGTTGATCAGGATTACGATGTGGTGGTGATCGATTGCCCGCCGCAGCTTGGTTATCTTACGCTCACCGCACTTTCGGCCGCAACATCGGTGCTAATCACTGTTCATCCGCAGATGCTCGACCTTATGTCGATGTCGCAGTTTCTGCTTATGCTTGGTGACATTCTCAAGACCGTTCGTCAAGCGGGGGGGGCCGTGCATCTTGATTGGTTCCGTTATCTGATCACGCGCTATGAGCCGACTGACGTGCCACAAGCACAAATGGTTGGTTTCATGCAGAGCATGTTGGCATCGCATATGCTCAAACATCAAATGCTCAAGTCAACCGCGATCTCGGATGCGGGTCTTACCAAACAGACACTTTATGAGGTCGAGCGTTCATCCATGAATCGCGGGACCTATGATCGCGCTATGGAAGCGATGGAACTTGTGAATTCGGAAATCCGAGGCCTCATACACGAGGCCTGGGGTCGTTAGACTGCCGTCTAAGTTTGAAATAATGAAATGAAATCAGTCTTATGCCTGGTTTAAGGATATGAGAATGGCACGGAAAAACATTTTTGAAAGCGTCATGCGCCCGGAAACAACGGAAGAACAAACCGCTGCACCGATGGAAAGTTCGACGCGTCGTTTTGGTGCCGCAAAGTCTCTTTCCGCATCAATTGATGAGTTAGCGAAGCAGGCTGCACAAAAGTTTGATGGTGAAGCCATCGTTGAACTCGATCCGGCGGTTCTCGACGTTTCCTTCATAGCTGATCGTCTGCCAGAAGCGAATGATCAAGAATATGCCGAGCTTCTCGAAGCTATTCGGGAAAGAGGGCAAGACAGCCCGATCCTCGTTCGCCCTCATCCGCAGACTAGTGGCCGTTACATGATCGTTTTCGGTCATCGCCGTGCAAGTGTAGCACGTGAGCTAGGCATTAAAGTCAAGGCTGTCATAAAGCCTCTGCAAGACCTTGAGCATATCCTGAGCCAGGGTCAGGAAAATTCTGCACGCGCCAATCTCAGCTTCATTGAACGTGTGCTGTTCGCGGCTCGCCTCGAGGATATGAGCTTTAGCCGCGAAGCAATCCAGGCAGCTTTGTCAGTTGATTATCAAACCTTGTCAAAAATGCTGACAATTCCTCGCGCCATTCCTGAAGATATGCTGGTGGCAATTGGTGCTGCAAAGGGTATCGGGCGTGATCGCTGGCTGGAATTGCGCAAGCTTATAGAAATGCCGGGCAAAGCCGACGCTGCGCGTGAACTAATCTCAACTGCTGCTTTCAAAAATGCCCAGTCTTCAGCACGCTTTGAACAGCTCTATGGCGATCTCAAGGGAACTGGTCAGAAGAAGCCTGTTACCAAAGCATCTGCGAGAACAGGGACTACATGGACGCCCGAAGATAAGAGCGTCAATGTCGTGGTCAAACAAACCGGTAAAACAGCTACTCTGGCGCTTGGTGCTGCCAATGGCCAACGTTTTGCTGACTGGATTTCTCGCAATCTCGATACGCTTTATGCGTCATTTCGCGATGAGGAGAAGTGAGGAAGTCATTTCTTGCTGCGGCAACTCAAGTCCACAGCATGTTGAATAGGAGACCCCGAGTGCGTCAAATGCATATTGTTGAGTATGGCGCGCTTAGATAATGAGGAAAACTTATCCCTCACGTAAGCGTAACGCGTAAAATCCGAGTGAGTGCGAGTGATGGTCACTTGCAAGAGCAGTGGAAAAGGAAATCGAAGCAAAAGAAAAAGGCCCCCAAACGTCGCCGCGTGGAAGCCCTTCTCATTGGTTTAGCAACTAGAGAATCGCAAATTCACGAATCACTGTCAAGTGTTATTAGCGTCATTTTGGCGGTTGGATTTCTTTTGCCTTGTAGAAGGTGAAGGAAAATGGAGTCTCAATTCGGCTTGACGCCTTTTGGCCGTCAAAGGATGACTCATGCCTTGTTGTCAATGCAGCAAAAAGCACGAGAAATTCCTGAAGGATCAGCTGTCGATAAATGGCAGCTTCATCGCTGGCTCTGCGAAGGCAAGAGCATTCTGGGTATTAGCGATCGCACGCTTGCGGTTCTTGCAGCGCTGCTGTCTTTTTATCCTGAGAACACGTTGAGCGAAACCAATAGTCTCATTGTGTTTCCTTCCAACAAACAGCTCTCGCTACGTGCCCATGGTATGGCCGATGCGACTTTGCGCAGACATCTCGCAGCGCTGGTCGATGCGGGTCTCGTCACGCGCCAGGATAGCCCAAACGGCAAACGATATGCGCGCCGTAACAAAGCCGGCGATGTAAAACTTGCCTTTGGGTTTTGCCTTACACCACTGCTTGCACGCAAAGATGAAATTGAAGCAGCGGCAGAACAGGTCAAAGCCGATAAAACCATGCTTCGTGAATTGCGCGAGCAACTAACCCTGATGCGCCGCGATATAACGAAAATAGTTGAATTTGCCGTTGAACAGAAACTCAACGGTACATGGACTGACATCAGTACAGTTTTCCGAACTGTCATAGACACAATTCCGCGCCGTGCTAGTGCAGAAGAACTGCGTATTTTAATCCAAAAACTTGAACAGATTTATGCTGCAATCGACAAAGCATTGAAAAACAATCAAAATTCTCAGGAATTGAGCGGCATAGAGTCTCAAAATGAGCGGCACTATTATGAATCAAAACCAGAATATCATATTGATAGAAGCCTTGCAGAACCGGAAACCAAAACGTGTTCTTTGATTGGAAAACCATTACAGAAAACCGCTGTTTCCCTTGATTTTGTCTTGCGAGCATGTCCCGAAATCGCGTCTTATGCTGCCCAACCAATCACGCAATGGCATCATTTGATTGATACGACTGATAAGGTCAGAGGATTTATCGGGATCGATACCCGACTTCATCAATTCGCTCTGAATATCTTAGGAAGAGAGAACACAGCCATTGTTGTTGCTTATCTGTTGCAACGATATGGCGATATTCGGTCCATAAGCGGCTATCTACGCATTCTCGTGGAAAAAGCTGCCGAGGGTGGCTTTTCTATAAAAGCTTTGATGAGCAGCGCTCTGCATGGCAAACATCGTGAGATAACGGCAAAGCTGCAATGAGAAAGGCGCCAGAGCTTCCTCTGACGCCTCAATCTTGGAATATTTCGCTGCTTAGGCGTGATTATCCGTAACAGCTTTGTCTTCGTCCTTGGTTTTGACCAGTGAAACCACAATACCTGCACCAAGAATTGCAAAGGTAATACCCAGCGACCATGCGGGAGGGAATTTCTCCCAGCCCATTAAGTCCGCAATGAACATCTTGGAGCCGATGAAAATCAGCAGGATGGACAGTGCATATTTGAGATAGGCAAAACGATGCAAAATTGCAGACAAGGCAAAGAACAGAGCTCTGAGGCCGAGGATTGCAAAGATATTGGAGGTGTAAACGATGAACGGATCAGTCGTTATCGTGAAGACTGCAGGCACTGAATCCACTGCGAAAATCAGATCGGCAAATTCGATCATGACCAGCGCAAGGAAAAGCGGCGTAGCAAAACTCACCATCTTGCCTGTTTTGCTGTCCTTAATGCGTACGAAAAACGCATTGCCGTGCAGTTCATCTGTCACACGCATACGTTTGCGAGCAAAGCGCAAGATTGGATTTTTACTCAAATCAGGCTCTTCGTCATCACCTGAGAAAAGCATCTTGATACCCGTTACGATCAGGAAGACCGCAAAGAGATAAAGAACCCAGTGATAATTTGCGACGATTGTGGCACCCAGGCCGATCATAATGCCGCGCAGAATAATAACGCCGAGAATACCCCAGAACAGCACGCGGTGCTGATACTTTCTCGGAATCGCAAAGAAGCTGAAAATGAGCGCAATGACGAAGATATTATCGAGTGCCAGGGTCTTTTCGACCACAAAGGCCGTGAGATATTGCGCTGTCGCCTCGCTGGTCATCTGCCACCAGACAAAGCCGGAGAAAGCTAGGCCAAGCGTTATATAAAACGCTGACATCTTGAGGCTTTCGCCGATCTCGATCTCATGGTCTTCTTTGTTAAAGACACCCAGGTCCAGCACTAAAAGTGCAAGAACAATGCCAATGAACACCAGCCACATCCAGACCGGTGTTCCCATAAAGAGTGTAATGAAAATTTCCATTTCCGACCTCTGATTTAATTAACAAGGTCGGCGAGGATTTGACCGGGCTGACCTCGAGCTTACTCGAAGTGGTCCGACATCACGGTTTCAGGAAACCGCCAGAGGGGCCCGGTCCACATTGTTTAGATAGAAATCGAATGGTCCGATTCAAGACTATGGCTAATATTTTATGATTTAGCGGTGCTTTAGAAATTCAGATCGTCGAAAGCTCTGACAATTGCATCTTGCGGGCATCTATTCGCCACCATGCTGGCCAGTAGAATTCGTGCCTGACCGGGGCGCAATGTCTGAGAACAGACCGCACCGGCCTGAACCAGATCAAAACCGCCGCCGCCGCCGCCATATCCTGGCACCAGAATACCGGTTGGAACGCGGCTTGAAATCACAACCGGGATATTAAGCTGGGCGCATTGTACTATGGCATTGATGATACGGACATTTGCATTGCCTGAACCAAGCGCTGCAAGCACGATACCATTCGCTCCAGCATTGATGCTGGCTTGAATATGAACGTCGTCACAACCGGGATGAATAGCGACAATGTCGATGCGCATTCCACTGACAGGGGCAAGCAGGGGAATAGAGTCTGGTGTTTTAAGTTCGCGCACAGATCTGAAAGCGTCGGCATCATCGCTGCTATATTTAAAAGCGCCCCAAGCGGGAACAATCCGACCGCCAAACGCAATCAGCACGCCCTTCTCCGAATTGGCGGGATCGGTAGCCAGACCGATTGCTGCGGTCAGATTCGTTGGGCCGTCAGCATCAGGATGATCTGCGGTGAATTGTGCGCCGGTGAAAATAACCGGCTTGGAAGGATGCCTTTGCAGATGAACAAGGAGGGCCGTTTCTTCCATGGAATCTGTGCCGTGAAGCACAACGATACCATGAATTGCCGGATCATTGAGTTGTACCTCAACGGCATCGCTGATGGTCTGCATATCGAACAATGTCAGGCTGGATGAATCCTTGGCCATCAGATCGATAGCACGAAGCTCTGCATTCACGTCACCCAGAGTTGCCAGCAGATCGTCGCCACTCAGCGTCGGTGTGCTTGCGCCGTCTTCCCCGCGCTTACTTGCAATAGTTCCACCAGTGGCGATGATCGCCACCAATGGTTTGAATTGCGTATTATTCACTCCTGCCCCTCACTTGTCAGCATGTCCTGTCTCGGCTGCGCGTTGCGCTGCCAGACGATAGATTCGTTCACGCAGACAATACCAGCCAATAACCAGTGCGGGTACAATGATAATCAGCGAACCTATAGTATATGAGCCGATCGGGTAATCGAAAGCCATAAGAACCAGAACGCCAAACAGGAAGAAAAGGGTGAGAATTCCGGTATATGGCGCGCCGAACATACGAAATTGCGGACGGGCAATTTCGCCCTTGCGTGCGAGATACCATAGCTTGAGCTGGCAGAGAATAATGACAGCCCATGCAGTGATGATACCCAGTGAGGCCAAATTGAGCGCAATTTCAAATGCTGCTGCAGGAACAAAGGCGTTCAGTGCCACGCCGATTGCAGTCACAACGGCCGTTACAGCTATGCCTACATAGGGCACGCCATTCTTGTTCATCTTGGCAAGCGATGCAGGCGCAGAACCGGAAACGGCCATGGAATGAAGAATACGCCCGGTCGAATAGAGACCGGCATTCAGTGATGACAGAACAGCGGTCAGCACGACAAGATTCATAATAACATCAGCACCCTCAACGCCGATTTTGCTGAAAAATGTCACGAACGGGCTCTCTCCACCCGAATAAAGGGTATGAGGAAGAAGCATCGTCAGAAGCAGGACAGAACCGACATAGAAAACCAGCAGGCGGAAAACGACAGTTTTAATCGCACCGGGCATGATCTTGCGCGGATCCTCGGTTTCACCAGCTGTTGTGCCGATCAGCTCAATCGAGGCATAGGCGAAAACAACGCCTTGTATGATCACAAGGGCGGGTAATATGCCGTTCGGAAAAAATCCTCCGCTCTCGCGGATAAGATGGAAGCCCGGCTGATGACCATCAATCGGCGTGCCGGTGACGACGAAATAAATACCGACGATCAGGAAAATCACCAGTGAAAGCACTTTGACAAGGCTGAACCAGAATTCCAGTTCGCCGAAAACCTTAACCGAGAGCAGGTTCATCGACAGCACAAGGATCAGCGCCGACATGGCAAACATCCACTGGTCGATACCCTCAAGCCACGGCACATAATGTTTGAAGAAGTTCATATAGAGCGCGACAGCGGTCACGTCCGCGATTGATGTCATCGCCCAGTTGAGCCAATACATCCAGCCGGCTGCAAAAGCCATCTTCTCTCCATAGAACTCGCGTGCATAGGAGACAAAAGAGCCGGAGCTTGGGCGATGCATGATTAATTCGCCAAGGGCGCGCAGAACCAGAAACGCAAAAAAACCACAGACGGCGTAGACGATTACCAGCGATGGACCAGCTTGCACTAACCGTCCACCTGCCCCCAGAAACAGACCCGTACCAATTGCTCCCCCAATAGCAATCATCTGGATTTGACGCGGCTTCAGTGCTTTGTGATAGCCACTGTCCTCTTCTTTGAAGACTTCTCGCTCGGCTTTCGTGGCCTTGATAAATTCGGTTGTCATCGCTCCTCCCTGAGAGCCTGGTTTTGAATAAAGAAATAGCTTTTATGAAATGCTTGGCGGTAAACCATATAGCTTTTGATTTTCTGTAAAGCTGTAAGACAAATTCAATGAAAGTCTTAACGCACATCGAAATTCCCCAGTCAAGGTGACTCGATTGGCGTTTTTTGAGGTGATACAGGGGGGCTGGGCCGAAAGAAGCTTAATGCCGATGGCTAATTTTAAGAATGATTGTGCAACAAATTCAAAATTTTATATTGGGTTTTGGACACCCTTACAGGATGCCAAAACAAGCCTGATTAGCACTCCGGATTAAATGTCCGGCGTCGCTTTTTCTTTCGATATAATCGTCGTTACCGCGAGTTTCACTTGGCCGAGGTGGTTCTGCATGGCAAGACGCGCCCGTTCTTCGGAGCCGGACTGGATGGCCTCTGCGATCTGGCGATGCTCGATATTGGATGCGGTACGGCGACCAGCCATCAGGTTGACGAGCTCCGATTGGAGCGAGAGTGCATCACGGGCATCCGTAACAATATTTGCGAAAACAGCGTTGCCTGACGCCAAAGCAATGACGCTGTGAAACTCAGTGTCAAGCAGGACCCATTTATGCAGATCGGTTTGCTTGTCCATGCGCTCGCAAAGATCCATGAGCTTGGCGATCTGTTCCTGCGTATGGCGGATGGCCGCCCAGCCTGCTGCTGGCACTTCGATGAAAGGACGCGCTTCAATAAGATCGTTGGCAGAATAGCCACCATAGCTAAGCTCAAGACCGGGGGAAGATTTGAGCACATAGGTGCCACTGCCGGTGCGGGTCTGAGTGAGGCCCAGCGTTTGCAGCGAACGCAGTGCTTCGCGAACGATCGGGCGACTGACGCTATATTTTTCGGCTAACCGTGCTTCGGAGGGGAGGCGGGTGCCAATCTCAAGACGGCCGGTTGTTATTGCGGAGCGAATGTCTTCAAAGACAATTTCAGCAGCGCTTTTTCTGTTAACCGGCGTGCTATTGGATAACCAGTCAATCACGTCCCAACTCTCCCACATTCATACAACTTGTCTAACAGCTAGGCAATTTGTGTGGGGAGGGCAACCGTTGTTTTAGATAAAATGCGTGTCTGGAGCGCATCCTGAAAAGTTCGCAGCGGTGTTTGGATAAGGTGCGCGTTCAAAAAATGTCAGAGCGGTAAGGCGTGATAACGTCCGTGATGATAGATAAGAGGCTCACCGTTCCCGGTCACGATTTTAAGCGCGCGACCGATGATGATGGCATGGGTATGCCGCTCAATCACGTCTTCCACTTCGCAATCAATCGAAGCGAGTGCGCCTTTGAGTGCCAATGCACCAGTTTCAAGCGCATACCATTCGGCCCCCTCATAGCGCGCCGCACCCTTTTCGCCGTTTCGTCCCGCAAAACGATCGGCAACGGCTTGTTGCTTAGCGGATAGAACATTGAGGCAGAAGCGGCGCTCAGTATTGATGACAGGCCAGATAGACGCAGCCAGATTGATATTGACGATAATTGTAGGTGGCTCAACGGAGAGTGCCGTTGCAGATGTCACCGTTGCGCCTGTTTTGGCCTCGCCCGTGCCTACGGTTACAACGCTGATGCCAGCAGCAAGCTGGCGCATTGCCGCTTTGAGTTCATCTGCCGTGGCTGTTTCGGGCACTAAATCAAGTGCAGTGGAATTCAGTCTGTTTGGATGTGCCATCAATCATGCCAACCGGAAAACCTGTGGGGCAGGCTTTCCGGCCTTTGTTTGGGGGATGCTTATAAGTTCTAGCTTATGTCTGGCCGAGCAATATTGAGGTGATCCCGTAATGTCGAGCCCGTATATTCGGTGCGGAACAGTCCGCGATCCTGAAGGATCGGTACGACCTTTTGGTTGAAGTCTTCAAGACCGCCTGGAAAATAAGGTGGCATCACGTTAAAGCCATCGGCAGCTTTGCCTTCAAACCATTCCTGCATCCGGTTGGCAATCTGCTCTGCCGTGCCGAGCACAATATGATGACCACGGCCGGCAGCGACGCGCAGCGCCAGATCGCGAATGGTAAGGTTTTCGCGGTGTGCGAGATCGCGCAGGAGTTCTGCACGGCTGCGAAGCTGGTCGGAAATTGGAAGATCCGGCAGGGGGCCATCGAGATCGTATTCGGCAAGGCTGTGGCCGATGCGCTCTTCGAGCAATGGCATGGCACTTTTGATGTCGGTCCAGCGATTGAGTTCTTTTAGCTTTTCCGCAGCATCCTCGAAGCTATCGCCGATGATTGGCATGAAGCCCGGCATCACGGCGACGCTGTCGGCATCGCGACCGGCCTTCACCACGCGTTCCTTCAGGCTTGCATAAAAGCTTTGCGCTTCCGGCAGGCTCTGCTGGGCCGTGAAAACAATATCCGCAATGCGTGCTGCGAGATCCTGACCGGGGCCGGAAGATCCGGCCTGAATGAGAACCGGATGGCCTTGCGGCGAGCGCGGAATATTAAGCGGCCCCTGCACCGAATAATATTTGCCGGTATGGTTGAGCACATGCACCTTATTGGGATCGGCATAGACGCCCTTTTCCTTGTCTTTTGGAAACGCGTCGTCGTCCCAGCTATCCCAAAGGCCGCGAACAACATCGACGAACTCTTCGGCAACCGCATAGCGCTCGTCATGTTCAGGATGGCTTTTTGAGAAGTTGTTTGCCGTGCGGGCATAAGACGTGGTGACGATGTTCCACGCCGCACGTCCATGGCTCAGATGATCGATGGACGCAAAAGCGCGTGCGGTATGATAAGGCTCGCCATAGGTGGTCGAGGCTGTTGCCGCCAGACCGATCTTATCTGTCACCATGGCAAGCGCGGATAGAAGCGTCAGCGGCTCAAAACGTGCAACCATCGATGGATGCGCATCGGTGCCGCTGGTCAGGCCGTCTGCCAGAAAGAGCATGTCGAACTTCGCATCTTCAGCTTCTTTCGCTACACGGCGAAGCAGATCGAAATTCTCGCTGCCAGATTCGGCATTAGGGTGCCGCCAGCCAGAAACATGGTGGCCTGCACCTTGCAGAAAGAGGCCCAGATGCATTTGTTTCTTGGTCATATTTTTACTCCGGGGACTGGTTGAGCAATGAGATGAGCTTTTGCAAGTCGTCTGCGCTGGTCATGGATTGGACGAGGTCCGGTATGCCTGCAAAGCGCGGATCGTCCTTCGTTGCGTCTTTGAATTTGTCGGTTGGGTCGCTGATGCTCGGCAGGCCATCAACCCGTTGCGAAAGCGTCGAGCCGTCTTTGAGCGTCACATCAATGATGACAAAGCGGGTTTTCGGATCGGGAGAAAGACGCGGCGCGCTTTCATCATGGCGACGTGTAACTTTCGCTGCAAGTTGTGCCAGATCGGCATCCACTGGTTGCTCATCAAAATGCGCAATGGTGAGTTTTCCGTCGCGCAATGCAGCAGCAAAAACATATTCCGGGCTGAAACGCGCATCGATCCCGGTCACGGGCCTGGTCGTCACCAATGCGGCATCACCGCCGGGCGGAAAGGTGATGGACACTGCTGCAATCTGATCAGGTTGCAGCGCTTTTTCATGGCGCAGCGCCAATGCGCCGACCGCAACGGGATGTGCTGCCGTGCAGCAGGGGAAAGCCTTGAGCGTCAGACCCGGCACGACAATCTGCCATGGTGCACCCCAGCCTTGCGTAACACGCGTAACGTCTTCCGCTCCAAAGGCAAAGGCTTTGAAAAATCCGATAGAACTATCGATGAAATCCGGTGCACCCTGAAATCCGGCTTCTGCCAGTCGCGCAGCCGTCAGGCCAGCGCGCGCGGTAAGTCCGGCATGAAGTGGTTTAGCATCGTAGCCAAATTGCAGGCGAAGCCCAGCCGACTGTGTGGCAGCAAGACCGAGCGCGACGGCGGTGGTCGCACCATCGAATTTGAGAAGATGGGCAATGGCCGCCGCAGCGCCGATTGTGCCAAGCGTTGCGGTTGCGTGAAAGCCTGTTTCATAATGTTTCGTGCCCATGGCAAGGCCAAGCCGCGCCATGGTTTCAAGCCCGACGATATAGGCGGAAATGAAAGCCTCTGCGCTGACATTGCTTTCTGCGGCAACCGAAAGAATGGCCGGTACGATGGCGATGGTCGGATGTCCGCGCACACTGCCATGCACATCATCATAATCGAGCACATGGGCTGCATGACCGTTGATCAGCGCTGCCGAAAAAGCATCGGCCTTTCCGTTACTTCCAATCAGCGCAATGTTGCCGCCCGCGCCCAAAACCTTTTGTACAAGAAGCGTGCTGCGATCATTGGCACCGCCAAGCGCGCAGGCCAGAAAATCGACAATTGCCGTGCGGGCAAGGGCGATTGCTTCTGACGATGGTTTTGAGCTGACAATAGCTTCACTCAGTCTGTGGGTGATCTGATCCGTCATGTCAGATGCCTTCGCCGCCTTCGTTGATCCGGTTCCCAGTCCCACCAAGACCATTGACGAAAGCGCTGATACGCGGGTTCTTCGATTGATAGAAAAGCTGGTCCGGCGAGCCGTGTTCGATGATGCGGCCGTTTTCGGTAAACACGATCGTATCGCTGATTTCTTCAGCAAAGCGCATTTCGTGGGTTACGAGAATGCTGGTCATGCCCTCATTGACGAGATCGCGAATAACGGCAAGTACTTCGCCGACGGTTTCAGGATCGAGCGCAGAGGTGACTTCGTCAAACAGTACCAGTTCGGGGCGCATGGCAAGCGCACGCGCGATAGCCACGCGCTGCTGCTGACCGCCGGAAAGTTCACCCGGATAGGCATCCGTTTTATGTTCAAGACGTACTTTTTTGAGCAGTTCTTTTGCGTGGCGTTCGGCTTCGGCTTTTGGCGTGCGCAGAATTTTGAGCGGCGCAATTGTGATGTTTTCCAGAACTGTAAGATGTGGGAAAAGATTGAACTGCTGAAACACGATGCCGATCCGCTTGCGCAGTTTAATACGCTCGGCTTCGGTTTTAAGCTCGTCCACGCGGGTCGAACCCACGGTGATTTTGCCAGATTGCGGGATCAGCAAACCATTGATGCAGCGCAGAATGGTCGATTTTCCCGAACCCGATGGGCCAATAATCGAAACTGCATCGCCTTTGTTGATTTTAAGGTCGATACCCTTGAGCACTTCATTCTGCCCGAACGACAGATGAACATTTTCCAGTTCGACAAGTGTGGTTTTGGTGGTGTCGTTCATGTGAATTCCAGATCCTTGTCAGCGGGAGGAGAGCCGCTTTTCGAGCCGCTGCGTAAAGCGCGACACGGGATAGCAGAAGAGGAAGAACGCCATCAGCACGGTTAGATAGATGATGACGGTGAAGTCATTGCGCTGCACAGCGGTGCTTGCATCGGTTGCCGAGTGCAACAATTCATGCACGCCCACGAGTGAGGCCAGAGCCGTTCCCATGGTGATGGAGGTATAAAGGTTCATCCATGGCGGCAGCGAACGCTTGATGCATTGCGGCAGAATGATATAGCGCAGCGATTGCAGACGCGAAAAGCCCAAGCCCTGTGATGCTTCCCATTGTGCCGTCGGGATCGACTGAATGGAGCCACGGGTGATTTCTGCAATATGCGCGCTTGCCGGAATTGCGAGGCCAACGACCGCCTTGATCCAGTCAGGGAAGGGGACGTAATTGCCAAACACCACCAGTTCAAACGGGAAAATATAGGTGGCGGCGAAGATCAGCACGAGATGCGGCGCATTGCGGAAAATCTGCACATAGGTGATCGCCGGTGCGCGGATGATCTTATAGGGCGCAAGCTCCATAACGCCGAGAATGACACCCGCAAGCGTGCCGAGCGTGATCGCAAAAATGCTGATCAGCACATTCATGGCAAAGCCCTTGCCAAGATAAGGCAGCCAATCGACCCATATCTGGCCGAGCGATGGATCAATATAGAACCAGAACGCGACTGCAAGAATGATGGTCGTGAATGTGAGCATTGCAGGTGACAGCCGGATACCGGGCTTCTGTTCAATTGCGATATTCATTGGCCATATCCCGGAATTGCAAGGCGCTTTTCAAACCAGTAGCCAAGGCGTGCGACGATGAGATTGATGATGCTGAAGAACAGCAGAATGACCAGCATCAGTTCGACAACATTGTCGCGCTGCGTCCAGATCAGAATGGAGGCGTAGGTGATCTCGCCCACTGCAATCGCTGAACCCACGGTGGAGAGTTTCACCAGATTGACGAGATTATTGACTATGGCAGGCAGCGCTGTGCGGATCGCAAGCGGCAGTTCGACATAAATCAGCACTTGCAATGAATTGAAGCCGATGGCTCTGGCTGCTTCAATCGTCGTGCCGGGCACGGCCTCGATGCCACCGCGCAGCGCTTCGGCGTGAAGGGCTGCGATATGCAGAGCAGTGATTGTGATGAGCCAGAAGAACGGTGTCAGCGGATTGTTCTGTGCACCGCCGATTGCATTTGAAATCAGCATATTGAGCACAAGGAATCCGCACATAAGCTGAACTAGCGTTGGCGTATTGCGGGTGAGTTCGACATAGCCGCGCACTGGCACTGAAAGCCAGCGCTTGTTGGATGTCAGCGCCCCAGCAAACAAAAAGCCGAAAACCAGGCTTAGCGGAATGGTGATAACAACCAGCTCTAGCGTGGTGACCATGCCATGAAACCAGATGCCTCGTTCATAGCTGCTGTTGAGAAATTCATAATTGAGGCCGATTGCGCTGGTCAGTTCGATAAAGCGCGAAATCAGAGCTTGTTCCATTGAAACTATCCGGTAACTTTCCGCAGACGCTCTGGAGGTGCGGACGGATAAACCGCCCGCAAATAGTCTGGTTTATAAGTCGAAATTTACAGGGTCCCGAATTACTGCGACTTGAGCTTGTTGTGCTCTTCTTCCAGATAGCTGAGGTTTGGAAGGCGGTTTGCCTTAGCAATCTCGATCATCTTGCCCGATGCATGCAAATCGCGAACAATCTTGTCGAGCGCTGCTTCGGTATCGTTTTCGTCCTTCTTGAACCAGATGACAGAATCCGAAGGGATGAGATCGGTCGGGATCAGAATAGCATAGTCCTTCCACTCATCGGCGCGATCCTGAAGCAACAGGCCGAGCGTGCCGCTGACGTGAACCGAGACGTCGCAATTGCCGCCTTTGAGCGCCAGAAGCGATTCCGGCTGGCTTGGCAGTGCCTTGACATTGGCACCATATTCTTCTGCCAGCGGCTGGGCATAGTTGGAACCTTGCGAAACGCAGGCGATCTTGCCCTTAAGGTCGTTCCAATCCTTGATACCACTGTCTTTACGGCCAATGGCGGCACCGCCCATGCGGTCATAAGGCGTTTTCACATAACCAAGCGATTTTGCACGCTCTTCGGTATACTGCATATTGGCGATCAGAACATCGACCTTGCCCTGCTGAAGAAACTGTACGCGGTTTGGCGGTGTGACGGTCTGCGTTGCAAGCTCAACCCCAAGTCCCTTTGCCAATTCCTTGGCAATATCGATGTTGAGGCCCTTCTGCTCCTGGGTTTTTGGATCGATGTAGCCAAATGGTGCGCCCGAAAGGATGACGCCGACGGTCAGCTTGCCCTTGGCCTTGATGCGATCCAGCGTTGCATCGGCGTGTGCCGCACCGGACGCCGCAAGCGCCATAAGCGAGCCCGCAATGAGAGTTTTTGTCATGTTTTTGACGCTGAGGAGCATGGGGGATTTCCTTCGTTTAAGCTGGTGCGAATTTAAGGAAGTCGAACCCTCTTTACGACGAACGGAATTCCATTACTGAAATCAGAGTTAGAATATCGTTCTAATAAACTTGAAACTTGGCATGAAATTCTGGTTCACTCTTTTTGAGAGCTTATCAATGTGTTCTCACACGAATCCAGCTATCCAGTTACGGATAAATTGGTAATGTCTGATCTACGAGCGTGCGGGTGGACGACAACCGCGCGGGATGAGGGACAACTACAGAAGAGTGACATTCATGTCTGTTCGGTTTAAACGCCTTTTACTGGCCTTTACGACTGCGTTCTGCTTTGCGACATCATTGAGCGCTCACGCCGCAGAAACACGGCAAATCGAGACCACGCAGGATGCCGATTATTTCGGCTTCGATCTGCGCACCGAAAAGAATGTCTCGCTTGCGCAATGTAAAAGTATCTGCCTTGGCGATAATGCCTGTCTGGCCTTCACCTATAATCCGAAGGTTAAATGGTGCTTTCTGAAAGCCGATTTCAACAAGCTCAATCAGTCTGTCGGCTCTATTGCTGGCCGTGTTGTCACGGAATCTCCCGCTGCCGTTGCTGTTGAAGACATTGGCGCGCCGCCTGCCATCTCCTTATTTGCTGCCAATCTGGTTGACGAAGCCCGGCGTCTGAAGCGTGAGCTGGCCGCTCTGGACAGCTCTGACAGCCTTAGGACGCTGCGCAATGAAGCGGGAGCGGCAGGCATGAATGGCGACCCGCGCACAGCGATGGAAAAATTTCGCCTCGCTGCCAGCATGTCGCCGGACGAAAGCGAAATCTGGGCTGGATATGCACTGTCAGCGCTTGCGACCGAGCCGTCCAATGGTCAGGAACGCTCCAAATTCCAGCGCGATGCGACATCGGCCTCGTGGTTTGCCTACCAGACCTCACGCACCAAGGATGAGCGCGCGCAAGCGCTTGCCGTCATGGCGCAGGCACTCGAAAAGCGCGATGCATCACGCCCGGCTCTGCAGGCTTATGAAGCGAGCCTTGATCTCGTCAATTCGGCATCGGTTCGTGCCGCCTATGAAGATCTAAAGGCCCGCAAAGGCTTCCGCATCGTCAATAATACGGTTGATAATGACAATGCCGCGCCGCGCATCTGCGCGCAGTTCTCGGAAGAACTGGTCAAAAGCGGTGTCGATTATTCAAGCTTCGTCCTGCTCGACAATGCTGCGCCAAAAGCCGTTGACGCCAAGGACCGCCAGATTTGCGTCGAGGGTCTGGAACATGGCCGCAATTATACGGTGACTTTTCGTCAGGGTCTGCCATCGGCTGTTGGCGAAGTGCTGCCAGCTCCGGTCAATCTTTCGATCTATGTGCAGGACCGCGCGCCATCCGTGCGCTTTACCGGCGACAGCTTTGTGCTGCCTGCCAAGGCACGTCGCGGCATTCCGCTGGTCAGCGTTAATCTTGATGCTGCGAAAGTGAAGCTTTACCGCGTTGGCGACCGTTCGCTCGCACAGCTTCTTTCCGGCTATCAGTTCCTGCGCCAGTTGGACAGCTACGACATCAGCACGGTTTCCGATCAGATGGGTGCGCCTGTCTGGGAAGGTGAGATCGAGGTTGCAGGCAATCAGCTGAACAAGGAAGCAACGACCAGTTTCCCGGTTGATGAAGCCCTGCCGGAACGCAAGCCCGGCGTCTATGTGCTAACCGCTGAACCGCTGGTTCAGAAGTCCGATGATGAATATGGCACCAAGGCAACGCAGTGGTTTGTCGTTTCCGACATCGGCCTTTCGACCTATACCGGGCAGGACGGCATCAATGTATTTGCCCGTTCGCTGGAAAGCGCGGAGCCGCTCAAGGGTGTGAAGCTGAGCTTGCTTGCCCGCAACAATGAAGTGCTGGGCGAAGCGACCACTGACAGCGATGGCCGGGCGACGTTTACGCCGGGACTGACACGCGGCACAGACGGCATGGTGCCAGCGGTGCTGATGGCAAGTCAGCATGATGAGGATTTCACATTCCTCGATATGGCTCGCGCTGGTTTCGATCTTTCCGATCGTGGTGTGACGGGCCGTGCAGTGCCCAAAGCACTTGATCTTTATGCATGGACTGAACGCGGTATCTATCGTGCTGGCGAAGTGGTGCATGTGGGTGCGCTTGCGCGTGACGATAATACCAACGCAATCGACGATCTGCCACTGACCTTCATTTTCTCGCGTCCCGATGGTGTGGAAGATCGCCGTCTTGTTTCTGATAGCAAACTGTCGGGCGGTCATGCCATCGACCTGACCTTGCCAACCAACGCGATGCGCGGCACATGGTCGGTGTCGATCTATACCGATCCCAAGCAGCCAGCGATTGCCACGCAGATGTTTCTGGTTGAAGATTTTGTGCCGGACCGGATCGAGTTTGATCTGACGTCCGACAAGCCGGAAATCGCTGTTGGCGAAACCGCCAATATCACCGTGGACGGTCGTTTCCTCTATGGTGCGCCTGCCGCCGGTCTTGCACTTGAAGGCGAAGTAACACTTTCAACCAAGCGTCAGTGGGACCGCTTCAAGGGCTATTATTTCGGCCTCGCCGATGAAGAACAGGGCGAAGCCACACGCCTTCCGCTCGATGGACTGTCAAAAGTCGATGATAACGGCAAGGCGACTTTCCCGGTTGCCGTCGACGAAATGCCGTCAACGACACGTCTCGTCAATGCAGCTGTGACCGTTCGTATGCGCGAAACCGGTGGTCGTGCGGTTGAGCGTAAGATCGATGTTGCCATTCAGCCGGAAACTGATCTCATCGGCATTCGCCCGGATTTCTCTGGCGATGAAGTCCCGCAGGGCGGGACGGCGAAATTCAGCCTGATCGCCTCTGACAGCAAGGGTGATCGCAAGGCGCTTGATGGCGCACAATGGTCGCTGGTCAAGATCGAGCGTAATTATCAGTGGTATCGCAGTGGCAACAGCTGGAACTACGAACCAGTGACTTTCACCAAGGCGATTGCCAACGGCAAGATTGACCTTACAACCGATGGCGAAGCTGAAATCAGTCTGCCGGTCGATTGGGGGCGTTACCGTCTGGAAATCGAAACAGCTGATGCTTCGGGTCCGGCCACAAGTTATGAATTCGATGCGGGCTGGTATGTCAGCTCGACCTCGACCGAAACACCGGACGGGCTCGAAATCGCGCTCGACAAGGAACATTATGCGGCGGGCGATACGGCAGAACTGAAAATCTCTCCGCGTTTTGCCGGTGAGTTGCTCATCACCATTGGTGCGGAGAAGCTGCTTAAGACAATCACCGCAAGCGTGCCGGAAGGTGGCACGACCATCGATATTCCGGTGGGTGAGGATTGGGGTGCGGGTGCCTATGTAACAGTAACGCTGTTCCGTCCGGGTGAGGCTATTGAAAGCCGTATGCCAGCGCGTGCGATTGGTCTTAAATGGCTGAAGGTCGATCCTGCCGACAAGCAGCTTGCAGTCAAGCTGACCCCGCCTGAAAAGATCATACCGCGTTCCACACTTTCCATCCCGGTTTCGGTTGAAAATGCGGGTGGCGAGCAGGCCTATGTCATGGTCGCGGCAGTCGATGTCGGCATTCTCAATCTGACACGCTATCAGCCGCCGAACCCTGAAAACTGGTTCTTCGGCCAGCGTCAGCTGGGCCTTGAAATGCGCGATATGTATGGTCGCCTGATCGATGGTTCGCTCGGCGTCACCGGCAAGCTGCGCACAGGTGGCGATGGTGGCAATATGGCAGCGGAAGGCAGCCCGCCCACCGAAAAGCTGGTTGCGCTGTTCTCCGGTCCGGTTGAAATCGACAGTGACGGCAAGGCAACAATCACTTTCGACATACCGCAGTTCAACGGTACAGCACGTGTGATGGCTGTTGCATGGACCAAAAAGGCCGTCGGTCAAGCTGTGTCCGATGTGATCATCCGCGATCCTGTGGTCATCACCGCTGGTCTGCCACGCTTCATGGCCCCTGGCGATCAGGCCAATATCCGCTTCGATATTGCCAATACGGATGCACCGGACGGCGATTATCGTGTTAGCCTTGAGACCACCGATAATCTCGGTGTTGAGGTTGGCTCCTACCCTGAAAGCATCGCGCTTAAAGGTGGCAAACGGCAGTCTATCACCGTTCCACTCAATGCGTTAGCAACGGGTGCGGGTGGTGTGACGATCCGGCTTTCCAACGATGCAGGCCTCAATGTTGAACAGGCCTTGGCCTTGCCGGTGCGTCCGGTCGATCTGCCGGTCACGAGCCGCCATGTTGTCAATCTCACGGCCAATGGCGGAAGTGTGCGGGTAGATGGCGGACTTCTGTCTGAAAGCCTGCTTGATGGTGCTTTTGTCAGCGTTGGTGTGACGCGAAGTGCCGCATTTGATGTGCCAGCTTTGTTGATGGCGCTCGACCGCTATCCTTATGGCTGCACGGAGCAGACAACCAGCCGCGCACTGCCGCTGCTTTATTTGAGCGAAATGGCGGCAGGTACGGAAGCGGCAGCCAATCTTGCGAGTTCAGGTCTGGAAAGTCAGGAAGAACTTAAGAAGCGCGTACAGGATTCCATCTTCCGCGTGCTCAACAACCAGTCTTCGAGCGGTTCGTTTGGCCTCTGGTCGCCGGGATCGGGTGATCTTTGGATGGACGCCTATGTGACGGACTTCCTGACACGTGCCCGCGAAAAGGGCTATGACGTGCCGCAGCAGGCGATGCTGTCCGCACTTTCTAATCTGCAAAATGCGCTCGGCTATACCACCGACGTCAAGGAACGCGGCAACGACATTGCCTATGCGCTCTATGTTTTGGCACGCAACAAGAAGGCTTCGGTTGGCGATCTGCGTTACTTTGCCGATACCCAGCTTGAAAACTTTGCAAGCCCGATGGCCGTTGCGCAGCTTGGTGCAGCATTAGCGCTTTATGGTGATCAGCCGCGTTCGGAACGCGTGTTCAATTCGTCGCTCCAGCTCGCAACCAGCCAGTCCAGCTACGACTATAATCGCTCCGATTATGGTTCGCCGCTGCGTGATGGCGCGGCAATGCTGGCTCTTGCGTCGGAAACCAAGCCTGCGCCGAAAGTGCTGCCATCGTTGATTACGCTGGTCGAGTTCCAGCGCGAAAAGGCACGTTATCTCAGCACGCAGGATCAGGCATGGATGCTGCTTGCAGCACGCGGGCTTCAGGATGACAATGGCGCAATCAGCCTCGACATCAATGGCACAGCGCATCAGGGCGCGTTCTCCGAGCGTCTCAATGGTGCAGCCCTTGAAACGCAGCCGCTGGTCGTCACCAACAAGGGGCAGGGTTCGGTTGATGCGGTCGTCACGGCTGTTGCAGCACCTGCTCAGTCACTGCCTGCGGGTGGAGAAGGTTTCAACATCGAGCGCACTTATTATACGCTTGATGGGGGAGCTGCCAATGTCACCGGGGTCAATCAGAATGAGCGCTATGTTGTTGTTCTGAAAATCGACGATCTGCAAGAATGGCAGTCGCGTCTGCTTGTGACCGATCTGCTGCCAGCCGGTTTCGAAATTGACAATCCGGGGCTTGTTTCCAGTGCCGATCTTGGCAATTTGCCGTGGCTTGAAAGCACACAGGCAGCGCATCTCGAATTCCGCAACGATCGCTTTGTTGCTGCTTTCGACCGTTCCGCAGGCGAGAAGAAGCCGATTACGCTGGCTTATGTGGTGCGTGCGGTGACGCCGGGTCTCTATACGCATCCGGCAGCAACGGTTGAGGATATGTATCGTCCGCAATTTGCAGCGCGCACGGCGACAAGCATGATGGAGGTGGCGGCACCGTAAGCCATGATCCCGAAAAGTGGGAACCGGTTTTCGGACAAGATCATGGCCAAACAAATGAAGAGGCGTTGGAAAATAGCGATTGGCGGTGCCGCGTTTCTCGGCATAGCTGCACTCGGAACCGTAGTCGGGATTGACTGGCTCGACCGCGCCTATCCTCCGCCTTTGCCGGAACGGCTGACCATTTCCACCGAAGTCATGGATCGCGACGGCGCTTTGCTGCGTGCCTATGCAACGCCGGACGGCTATTGGCGCTTGAATACGCGGATTGAGGATGTCGATCCGAAATTCGTGAAGATGCTGATCGCCTATGAGGACAAGCGTTTTTACGATCACGGCGGCATCGATTTCTGGGCGCTGTTGCGTGCGGCAACACAGCTTGCAGGCAGTGGGCGCATTGTGTCAGGCGGCTCAACGCTTTCCATGCAGCTTGCCCGACTGATCGAGCCGCGTGAAAGCCGTAGCTTCGGTTCCAAATTCCGACAGCTGGCGCGAGCGATCCAGATCGAACGACGGCTGAGCAAGTCTGAAATTCTCGAACGTTATCTGACACTCGCGCCCTATGGGGGCAATCTGGAAGGCGTACGGTCGGCATCGTTAGCCTATTTTGGCAAGGAGCCGCTGCGCCTCACTACGTCTGAAGCAGCGCTTCTTGTGGCATTGCCGCAATTGCCGGAGCGCCGCCGCCCGGATCGCGAGATGGAGAATGCGGTTGCCGCGCGGGATCGTGTTTTAAAACGCATGGTAACGTCCGATGTGTTCACGACCGAGGAAGCCGAGCGTGCATCGCGTGAGCGCATATCCGCTACGCGTCATCCCTTGCCTTCATTGGCCGCTCACTTTGCCGATCTCGCTTTGAAACAGGCACCGACCGAGGCCCGGCATCAGCTGACGCTTAAGAAGTCGGTGCAGGCTGGGCTTGAAGTTGTGGCACGCGAAGCTGCTGCGAAGCTTGGGCCAAAAGTATCGGTCGCCATGGTGCTGGCCGACAGTCGCAACGGCAATATCTTAGGCGAAGTCGGCTCCGCTGATTATTTCGATGGCAAGCGGCAGGGCTGGATCGATATGACCCGGGCCGTGCGTTCGCCCGGCTCGACGCTCAAGCCTTTCATCTATGGGCTGGCCTTCGAGCAGGGACTGATTGCGCAGGAAACCATCATCGAGGACCGCCCGCAGGATTTTGCAGGCTATCGTCCGCGCAATTTCGATATGAGCTATCAGGGCGATGTCAGCATCCGTCAGGCGCTGCAAATGTCGCTGAATGTGCCGACCATCAGCTTGCTTGATGCAATCGGTCCTGCGCGGCTCACCACGCGCATTCGTCAGGCGGCGGTCAATCTGCAATTGCCGAAAGGTGAAGCGCCGGGACTGGCTATCGGCCTTGGTGGCGCGGGCATCAGCCTGCGCGATCTGGTGCAGCTCTATACTGGCCTTGCCAATGGTGGGCGAGGGGCAGCCCTTCGTGACGGCACCGAGGGTTCAGAGCCTGTGCAGCCATCGGCTCCCATTCTGAGCGAGCAGGCATCGTGGCAGATTGGCGATATTCTGGCCGGTGTCGTGCCGCCGCAAGGCGCGAAACGCCTCGGCCTCGCTTACAAGACCGGCACCTCCTATGGTTATCGCGATGCATGGTCGGTCGGTTATGACGGGCGTTATGTGCTGGGTGTCTGGGTCGGGCGTGCCGATGGCGGCTCGGTGCCGGGCCTTGCCGGTTATGTTTCGGCAGCGCCCATCCTGTTTGAAGCCTTTGTGCGTTCGGGCGTTGCGTCAGTGCCGCTACCGCGTGCGCCTGCTGGCGCATTTCGGACAGCACGCGCCGATCTTCCTGTAACGCAGATACGCTTTTCATCGAGCAGCGATCCTCTGCCGGTTCTCAAAGCCACGATTGAGCCAGCACCGCGCATCGTATTTCCGCCGGATGGCGCGCATGTCGAACTGAAAGCCCTGACCGACAATGCCTCGCCGCTGGTGCTGAAATTGCAGGGTGGACGCGCACCGTTTCGCTGGCTTGCCAATGGCAAACCGATTGCTGAACCCAACCGCCGCCGCACGGCCGCATGGCTGCCGGATGGCACCGGCTATTCCACACTGACCGTTGTTGATGCAGGCGGACGCGCTGCCAGCGTGAAGGTTTTCATCGAATGAACTCACATCCTGATAAGTCTACTTAAAGCGGCGTTTTTGCATAGCCCTTCGAGAGAATTGGCCCTGTTGGGCGTCCTGTGGGCGAGCCGCCAGCAGGTTCTAAAGTAAGCTCGTAAAGCTGTTCGCCGCGTGGCAGAGGCAGGTCTGGCCCCTTCAACACTGCGGAATGTGCACCCTCAAGCAACCCCATTGAGACAGGCCCCATCTCCTGTGAAGGGAGCGTCCAGACCTGAATGGTTTTACCCGACGGAATTTCGACATTGTTCAAGAGCCGCACACGCGCATTTTCATTGCCAAAATCTTCGACGACTGCCTGAACACCTCCGGTGTCATCCAGCAAAACGGCAATCACCACCGGCTCAACAGTTCTGGTGAGCGACCATCCCAGACCAATAGCAAGAAGAATTGATGCTGCTGATGCTGATAGTGCCGCCAGCCGCCAGCGATTAATGCCCTGCCTGTTATCATTGGCGCTTGCGATACGTGGGGTCGATGGAGCGAGATTATCCGTGAGTTTACTTTGAACGGCCTGCCAGAGGCTTTCATCCACGGCCATTGGTGTAATGGAGGTATCCAGTGCTAAGAAACGTTCGCGGCTGCTGGCAATTGCCTTTTTCAGCGCTTCATTGCGGATGATTTCGGCTTCCACCTGCACCATTTCGTGGGCATCAAGCAGGCCGAGCACATATTCATCGGCGAGTTCTGGAATATTATCGAATGATTTTATCATGTCATGCACGCCCGCAATGCGCTCAAACCGCGGCGTACCCACGATTTTGCAGTGCCCAGAGGTATCTGTAATCGACCCGCGATCTCACCATGCGTATAACCGCCGACATAGGCCATAAGAATGCCATCCCGCTTGTCTTTGTCGAGGGATTGAAGACAATCCCTCAGCTGGCTTTTCTGATCAAGTTGATGCCAGGCGGTTAGAATTTGGTTTGAATGTTCGGCTTCTTTCAAGGTGTCGACGTCATCAACAGTCTGTTCGCGTTTGCCGTCGCGCAAGGCATTCAAGGCCCGATTGCGCACAATCGCGTATATCCAGCCTTTGGCAGAACCTTGGTCCGGCGCATATTGATGCGCATGCGTCCAGATACGGATCAACGCTTCCTGTAAAACCTCTTCTGCAAGCTCGCGGCGACGAAGAATGCGCTGTGCAACAGCGAGCAACCGGCCCGCTTCCTGATCAAATATGGCACGGAGCCCTGACCGATCGCGCCGCACGCAGGCAGCAATAGCCTTTGCCAGTTCATCCGACTGCCCGCCCATTCCACAAATCTCCTCATCCGAAAGCTAACCTAACCCTAATTCCTATACGCAGGAAACAGGCAAACAGATGCATTGGAATTTTATTTTTCTTATGTGCATCCAAACGGCCGGTCTCGCGTGTCTAGACATTAGAGGCGCTGAAATCCACGACCTGAACGGCCGCTTCAAACCCGAAACAAAGGAGAACAATCATGCGTATTATTCAGTTGGCACTGGCTACATCGACAATTCTTGGGGTTTCGATCATTCATGGTATGGCTGCACCCGCCATTGGCCTCGTTGGCGATAAATCGCTGGTGATGTTTGACACAGATGACGCCAAAGTCACAAAGACGCTGGATGTGGAGGGCGTTGAAAAGCTGCTTGGTATTGATTTTAGACCTGCCGACAAAACCGTTATCGGGGTTACCGAAGATCATCGGATCGTCACGATTAATCTTGAGAGTGGCGCTGTAACAGATGTCTCAAAAATGAACGAGATGCTGCCACTTGCAGAAGGGCAGGCGGTTGTTGTCGATTTCAACCCAATGGCCGACCGGCTTCGCTTCATGACCGGCACGACAAATCACCGTGTTCATCCGGATACGGGTGAAGTGACGGTTGATGGCAAGCTTGCTTTTGAAAAGGGTGATGCGGGCGAAGGCTCGGAAGATAAAATTGCTGCTGCCGCTTATACGAATTCAATCGGCAAGCCTGAAAAGACCGCCATGTTCAATATTGATGCTGGCAACAAAACGCTGGTTCAGCAAACCAAGCCAAACGATGGTACGCTGAAGACAATCGGCAAGCTCGAAATCACCGAAAGTCCTGAAACCTATGCTTTTGATATTCACGGATTGGGGGAAGGCAAGAACACGGCTTATCTGGTTGGTGACAACACGATTTATACCGTGAACCTTGAAACGGGTGCCGCCACGAAGGTCGGCACTATCGAGAAGCTTGATAATAGCGTGCGCGATATAGCTATTCTTCCAGCTTCGTAATCTTATTTGAGCGGTTCCTGTTAAGCAGAATATTAGGAACCGCTCTATCGCTCTATTTTTACGCATTGTCCTACGCAAAGCCGCTTCGCACTTTTGCTGGAAATGCTCTGGTGGGCCGGTTTCAGATCGGCCCTCTTTCAGCTCTTTGCTCTTCCAAAATCTGATGCTCAACGCGTTGTGCAATCGCGGTTAAGTCTAAGTCGTGTCCAGCAAGCTTCTTGATCGCTGCCACCACTAGGTCGCGCGCAACATAGTCCGACTTATGCCCCATTCCCTTTAAGACGATTAGTTCTGAGCGATGAATGTCCTTCGCCAGTCGCTTTGCATGGACTTCTGGTGACACAATGTCATCGGTGTCGCCGGTGACAATAATCGTCGACACAACAATATTCTTATAGTTTTTATATGCACTTTCGGCCCAGTCACAAAGTGCACCGAGTTCCCGTGCATTATGCCGGAAGGCGCGGGGCCGCAATGCCTGCCATGCCTTTGTTCGACAAGTGTAATCTCTAGGATACTTATTCGGCGTAAAGACGGATTTCATAGCGGTTCTGAGGCTCAGCAACCCAAATATTGGAGCGATGAGCAGGCCGAACAATGCGCCGATTACGGGCATCTTGGCTACATCATTATACCAGGCGATACCGCCCACCCACGGATAGACGGCTGGTGAAAGAAAAATCAAACCCGATACTTTTTCAGGATGGCGAACAGCCAGAGCCGCAGCCACCGCTCCGCCGTAAGAGTGGCCGATAATCGTCGCACTTTCTATGCCGCGCATTTGCATGAGTTTGGCTATTGCATCGGCTTGTGCGTCGGGTCGAATGTTTTCTACCGGTCCGAACTCTGACTTTCCATGTCCCGGACGATCCACAAAAAGCATCTGGATGTTATCTGGCCGCATATCGCGAAAAGTGTAAAGCGGGTCGAGAAGGCTGGTGCTTGCCCCATGGATAAATATGACTGTAGCGGAAGGAGGCGAGGATTTGGAAGGGAGAAGAAGGCTGTTTAGTTTGTAACCGCCTATATCGATCAAAACGGCCTCGTCTCGATAATCCATAAATGTCCTCAAAATTTTCGTTTGAATAGGATAAGCGAGATCATGCTTACAATTGCGGCGTGATTTTGCTGTATGTATCCCGAATTATCATCTCTGTAAGCAGGAATGCTTACCGAATGGATTTTATGAGAACCGTTGAATTTATAAGGCATGCGGCTGTCGAAGAAACGTCCACCCGGAATAGTTGGGCGGACGTTTTCCGGTTCAGTCAGGGATATAGCAATTTATGTCATCAAGATAACGATGACCATTCCCCAAAGTGTGAGCAATGTATTGCTGATCGCATAAGGCACCGTATATCCCAGCATCGGAACATTGCTTTTTGCAGCTTCAGAGACCATCGCCGCCGCCGCCGTACTTGTTCGCGCCCCACCGCAGCAACCGAGATTAATTGCGGGATCAAACCGGAAGATATATTTTCCGATCAACGGTGCAAGCAACATAGGTACAGAGGTCGCAAACAGGCCCCACAGGAACATTTCTATTCCTATTTCCTTAAGCCCGCTGATAAAGGTTGGGCCCGCAGATATACCGACAACGGCAATAAAAATATTCAAGCCGACCGTATTCATAAACCAGACCGTTGCAGTCGGAACATTACCCATTTTCGGCGTAAAACTGCGAAGCCAGCCGAAAATAAGGCCTGCAATAAGTGCACCGCCTGAGGTTGACAGCGTGATCGGAATACCGGCGATTGGAACGACGATCGATCCCACCACACCGCCGATAACGATGCCCGAACCGACCAGCACCATATCGGTAACGCTTGTCGGCCTGTCGGCATAACCAATTTCGGCAACCAGCGCCGCTATATGCTTTTTACTGCCTGTAAGACTGACGATGTCGCCGCGATAGACTTTGCTTTGCGCCTTGACCGGCACATCGACATTCATCGACCCGCGACGAATCCGATTGATGTAAACACCACGCGTAAACGGCTCGTGCGACAGGTCGATCAGGGTTCGTCCATTCACGCGCTTGTTCGTTATAACCACATCAACAGTTTCAATCGGAACATCAATCAGTTCGCGATCAGCCACTTCCTGTGCCCTGTTTGACCAGTCGACGATAGAATCGTGTGGACCGGAAACCGCAACAATGTCGCCGACCTGCAACACCGTATTATCGTCGAAAGGAATGATTTTGCCATCACGACGCAAACGTTCGAGGAATATCCGGCTCCCCGCCATCTGCTCCGCAGCAGCGACAGTTTTGCCTGCAATAATACCCGGCACCGTCAGCCGGAACGAACGAACGATATACTGGTGCCAGGCAGTCTCAATGCCCGCATCGGGCGTGCCGACTGACATTTCGCGTTCATAACGCTGGCATTCCTGCTCAAGGTTAATGCGCAGCAGTTTTGGCCCCAGAAAAGCAATCAGGAGGCCTGTACCCACCGTACCAAACAGATATGTCACGGCATAGGCAACGGGTATAGCATTGAGTTCATCAGCGATTTGGGACGGCGACAGATCACTTCGATTAAGTGCATCTGTCGCCATACCGATGGCTGCAGAAATTGTCTGAGATCCGGCCAGAAGACCGATTGAAGACCCCGGACCATAACCCGCAATAACAGCTGCTATATAGACCGAACCAAGACACAGGAGAGACACGACCACAGCAAAAATTGCCTGTGGCAGGCCGTCACTTGCGATGCCACGCACAAATTGCGGACCTACACCAAAGCCGACCGCAAACAAAAACATAATGAAGAAGATCGATTTGATTTGCGGCGAGATTTCTATTCCGAGCTGTCCAATCAGAACACCCGCAAGCAAAGTCCCGGTTACTGATCCAAGGCTGACTGTGCCAAATTTCTGCGCCCCAATCCAAAACCCAATAGCAAGTGCGAGAAAGATCGCCAGCTCAGGAGCTGATCTCAGCACATTGCCTACCCATTCAAAGAGGAACATCGCTTAACTTTCCTGATAAGCCGAAAACAAGAGAAAGCGCCGATCAATGTCACATTAATCGGCGCTATAGCTTCCACGAAATTTACGCTGAGCGCTTGAGAACTTTCAGTCCAACGGATTTGTCGTAACCGTGGATTTCCTTGACATCAAGCTTGCGCATGAATTCGATAATCTCATGCGTGATGACCTGTCCCGGAACCATGATCGGGAAACCCGGTGGATAAGGAATGACGAAGTTTGCCGAGACAAGTGCCGGGCCCTTCTCAAGTCTTTCCTCGACATCCGCACTGTGAAGCGCAATATACTCGCACTCCTCCTTTTTATAGGCATCATAGAATGCGCCGCGAATATTGCCGTTCAGCGTTGCAGCCTCAGGATCTGAGCGATAACGTGCATCAAATTGACTGAAGTTCGGAAGATCCGGCACATCATCCACGAGTGTGCGGACTTTCGCTGCAAAGCTCTTGGAACGATCCTCTCCGCCCTCTTTCAGGTCCGCTTCAATTTCCTGCGCGATTTCGAGCAGAACGCGCACCAGAAGAGCAACGTCACTGCGCGAATTGTTGATATTCGATTGCAGCAAAATGCTGTTGCGGGACGTCTTGTTGACCTGAATGTTGAACCGGTCCGCGAGAATATTCTTGAAAGTCGTGCCGTCAAAACCAGCCTGACCACAGGTCAGCGTCATGCGTGTCGGGTCGAGCAGAAACTCGTCGTCACGCACTGCTTGCACGGCATCCGTCCATGAAACCGATGCATCATTGAAGTCCGTCAGGCTCGATTTACGATAATCTTCCGGGATCATTTCAGCATTGTTGAGAACGCGGAAATATTTCGAGATGACCGGATGGCTGTTGACCTGCTTGCGGATTTCCAACGCGATCTGCAAGGCATTGGCGACAAGTCCGTAACCTTCAAGTTCCATCTGGCGTCTTGCGACGTCAAGGCTTGCAATAATTTGCAGATTTGGGCTTGTCGATGCATGCGTGAACACGGCTTCGTGGAACTGCGCTTCTACGTCGTTGAATAATGCATCCCGGACAAGAACAACCGACCCCTGACGAAGTGCTGACATGGATTTATGGATGGAATTGGTCTGATAAACACGCAAGGTCACGGCGTCCGGATCAGGGATCAGTCGCGTTGTAAGCAGAATATCATCGGATGGATTGTCGCCAAGTTCTTCTTTTTGCTTGAGGAAGGCCTGCTTTGCCTCTGGCGTTTTCAGATAATCTTCGACCAGTAGTGCTGCCCCCATTGCCGTTCTCTGGCGCAGGAGCGGGGACCAATGTGCAAAACCGAACCATGCTTCGTCCCACAGGAAGATCAGGTCGGGTTTGATCGCCAGACATTCTTCCATGACGCGGCGCGTATTATAAACATGTCCGTCAAAGGTACAGTTGGTGAGATCTATCATCTTCACCCGGTCGAGTTGACCGGCTGCGCGCAGCGTTAAAAGCGCCTTCTTGATCGTGCTGATCGGCACGGCGCCATACATGGAATATTGGGTCAAAGCGAAAGCTTCGACATAATAAGGCTCGGCACCCGCGAGCACACATCCATAATGGTGCGACTTGTGACAATTGCGGTCGATAATGACAATATCGCCCGGTGCCAGCAGCGCCTGAAGCACCATTTTGTTGCTTGTAGACGTGCCGTTGGTCACGAAGAAAACGTGATCGGCACCAAAGGCCCGTGCAGCCAGTTCCTGCGCTTCTTTGATATTACCGGTGGGTTCCAGCAGGCTGTCGAGACCGCCTGTCGTTGCCGAACTTTCTGCGAGAAACAGGTTCGGCCCATAGAATTCGCCCATATCGCGAATCCAGTTGGACTTAAACACGGCCTTACCGCGCGCAATCGGGAGTGCGTGGAAAGTTGCAATTGGTCGGGCGGCATAATGCTTGAGATTATCGAAGAACGGTGTGTGGTAGCGCTTGTGAACGCCTTCCAAAATCGACAAATGCAGTTCGAGCGGCTCTTCCACCTGATAGAATAGCCGGCTGAATATCTGGTTTGAGGCTTCTCCTGCCAGATGCTCGATTTCACGATCACTGAGCAGATAAATATCGAGTTCGGGCCGTATCTTTTTGATCGCCTGCGCGGTGCGCAAAGCAAGAAGGCTGTCGTCTTTGATTTCGTCGAGATCGACGACTTCTGAAATTGCAGTGATCAAAGGATTGGTTGCGGCAGCCTTTGCCGCAAACCCTTCATACAGCACGACAGACGCAATCGTTGGATTGACGAGAATAGCGGTCAATGCATCTTCTGCATTTCCAACCACAACAGTTTCATAGTTGAATTCATCCTCAGGTCGCCGAACCGAGCGCGCTTCCAGCGCAATATGCTGCCAGCGAGACGACACATGCGGAACGACTGCCAGGACTTCAAAATAAGGCTTGCGATTGATGTGGCTGATTGCCTGCGGCAAGCGATCCGCCGGAGCGCTGTCATCGCTATCCCAATCATCCCATGCTGAACTGTTCGACATATATTTTTGGGAGATGATACTTGTCGAAATATTCTGTGCGGCTCTCAAGAAACCTTTTGCATCATTATCATTGAGACGTGCATGCAATTTGTCGAGCACGGAACTGCCCGGATACGCAAAAAAGCGTTCAATCGTTTCCAGCCCTGCCAGCACATGACCGATTGTTTCATGTCGTGTATCGTCTCCATTTACCCAAAAGCGTCCTTCAGAAAGAATAGTAAGCCAACGATCTGCTCTTATTGCGGGCGTAGCGAGTGTCTTACCAATGATGGAATGTGTATCACTTAGTTGTTTGGTAGAAATATCCATAACGTCTCTTTCTAAGGTAACAATCAAGTTTAGTGACTTCTGATGACGGCTTCTAATCTCTGATTTTTGAGGAGGTCTTTTGAATAACGATTGGGTGCACGACACATGCACTTTGAACGCAGGAATAAATAATTATTCTCCTGCGATGAGCGGGATTCTCCAGAATAACTCACGCACTCAGCTTCAATTTCTGCGTAGCGCTAATTAAACTAGTGCTCATATATTGGGCTATTCGTTGCATTAGGTCTAGAGCGATTAAAAGACAAATTCATTTCCGTGATAATTAATAAATTACTGGTTAATACATTTATCTTGGACTGTGGGAGGGTGGCTTGCACAACAACTGCCCAGAATCGTGCGCCATGTCTTAATTAGTCTAATATTGTTGGTTTTATTCAAAAAGCCTGGTTTTGGAGCCAGCCTATGTGAAAGCCGAGATTGGTGACACGGTTACCTTCATTCCGGAAAACACCAGTCATTATGTCCAGTCCTTTGCAGTGCCGGAAGGTGTGAAGCCATGGAAAGCAAGCTTGATGAGAAGTTTACGGTCACTGTCGATCAGGAAGGTGTGTATCTCTATTATTGCCCGCCGCATCTGATGTTGGCCATGATTGGTGTGATCCAGGTCGGTAAGCCGCGCAATCTTGAAGCTGTGAAGGAAAAATCGGCGAAGCTGTGTTCAAAGCTCGTCATGAAGGGCGAACGGCTTGACACTTATCTCGGTCAGGTCGCCTGAATAACTATTCAGGACTTACCTACGAAACCAGGAGCGCATGCAAAAAACGCGACGCTGTTTTCGGGATGCGCTCTCATTCACATGGGAAGTGCTGGTGCCTCGGCTCTACCAGGTTCGGTTTCTTTTGTTCGTTCCGGTACGATAGCTTTGCGACCGACGATAAACGAGACCATGGCAAACGCGGCAATTCCGCCATGTACCCAGTAAGCCAGACCGTATCCGCCTAAATCTGTGAGCCAACCTGCAACGAGATTGCTCAGGGATGCGCCTATGCCTTGCATTGTCATCACCGCGGCAAATCCGACGTTAAAACGCCCGGTGCCCGAAAGAATCTGTTCGGCTGCAATCGGAGTGGCTATGCCGATGAGGCCCGCGCCAACACCGTCAAGGACCTGAACAGGGAAAATAACCCCGAAATTTCTGAAAGATCCGGCAATGGCACCGCGAATAGGAAGCGCCATCAAGGCGATTATAAAGATCGTCGATAATCCAAAACGTTTAATGAGAAACGGAGCAGCCAGTGCCATAACAATCATTGAAAGTTGTGACACACCTGTTGTCACGGCAGTGGTACGAAAAGGCGTTCCCAACTGGATGGAAAAGTCTTGGGCTATAAGTCTGCTGATAGGCGCGTTTCCGAAGTGAAAGATCATTAAAGTCACGGCAAGCAGTATCAGACCCTTACTGTTGAACAGGATGGAATACCCAGATGGTGCCGGAGCATCGCTATTGTCTTTATGAGAAAGGCCACGGGCAACGTCGTTGTTTATCTCTTTCGGATTGATGGCAAGCGCTGCGATAATTGTGGCGATGGCCGTGATAACCATCAATGATATGATCCCGGCCAAACCAAATGCCGATGCAGCAAAGTAGACGCCAACGAGAGAAATGACATTCCCCGAATGGTTCCAAAACTCATTACGTGAAACCTGACGCGAGAAGTTTTGCTCACCAACAAGGCCGAGTGTCAGTCCCATAAGAGCAGGGCCGACAATAGCGCCCACAATTGCGGTTGCAGATTGACCGCCGAATACTGATGCATTTCCTGGATCTGCTAGGGTCCATAGGGCTGCTGCCGTAACGAGTATCACAGGCATGATGATTAGCATCCGCTTGCGCTTGGATGCATCCACCCACGCACCAAAAAGCGGTGTTGCGATCATACCCAGAACCCCACCTGTGGTAGCGACGATACCCAGTGTGAGCGGTGACCAGCCGTTTGTCGCCAGAAAGCCGTCAAGAAATGGACCAAGTCCATCGCGTGCATCGGCAAGAAAAAAATTGAGGACAGCGAGCGCCAGAAGCGAACGTCGGCTCAGCTGAGAGGTGGAGGATACATGCATACCAGCCGTCCGCGTGCAAAAATTTGCGATTGATCGCCATTAACGGCATGTGAGTATTTAAGTTCCAAACGAATAAGTCGTTTGTCATAAATAAAGACGCTCGAAAAATAATCCTCAACGCAGCCTAATCATTTGTTAAAATGCGTGCCTCATCCAACAACCGTCCAGGTCTTTCGACATGGTCTCGAAGGCCGCCTGGTTGCTATTTTTGCGCGATATAGTCCCTTAGTCGTGGTGTCATAAAATCCAGAAACGCACGAACGCGGTGGGGAAGTCTTTCGCCACCGATGAAAACCACATGCAAATCTTCGGTATCATCCTTGCTTTCTTCAAGAAGAATTTCAGTGAGCGCACCAGATCGAAGCTCGTCGCGGATATGATATTCGCCAAGCTGAGCAATGCCCATTCCGTGAATTGCCAGTCGTTTTACGGTTTCGCCATTATTGGCCAGCAACAGTGCGCCGGGTGCCTGATCAAAAATGCGCCGAGAGTTGAGCACGTTGGATGATTGTGCTGAGCGCCGAAAATTGAATCCCAAACACTGATGTCGCTTGAGATCTCTGATCGTTTCGGGAATGCCGTGCTTCTCCAGATAAGAGGGTGAAGCGACTATTCTTCGCCTCGCAGTCCCAAGTTTTGTAGCTGTCAACGACGAGTCGCTCAGTACACCGATGCGAAAGGCAACATCCGTACGATCCAGATAGAGGTCGACAAGTTCATCGGAAAGGGACAAGTCGATCACGATATTGGGGTGTTCTTTCCAAAATTCCGGCAGCAATGGCTCAATTGCCATAGTTGCGAAACCAACCGATGACGTTACCCGTACGGTTCCACCAGCACTCGCTGCAATCTGTGACGCTTCGCGTTCAATATCTTCGAGCTCGGAAAGCAGTGCTTGACCGCGTTCGTAATAGCGCCGACCCTCCGCAGTCAGGGAAAGGCGACGGGTTGAGCGTTCCAGCAGTCGCACGCGCAATCGCGTTTCGAGGCGAGCGATCAATTTAGATACATTGGATGGGGTCATGTGCAGTTGCCGCGCAGCTTCCGAGAAATTTCCGGTATCTACGACGCGTAGAAATACATCCATTTCACCGACACGATTGTCCATATTCGCTTCCATTTATGAAAATGATTCATAAATCATATGCCGCGTGATGGCGTTGTCAAGGATTTGACGCTGGCTTATTTCTGCTCCAACTACCCGCTTTCGAAACGTTTTGCGTTCTCAATAAGCGGCTAAGAATTTTTCGAGGAAATGGTATGGAAAAGAGCGGATTTAACTGGCCGTTGCTGGCGCTGGCGGTTGGAGCATTCGGAATTGGTGTGACGGAATTCGCTCCGATGGGCATGCTGCCTGTCATCGCACAGGGTGTGGATGTTTCAATCCCCTCAGCCGGGTTGCTGATAAGCGCCTATGCTGTTGGGGTGATGATTGGCGCACCGGTCATGACGCTTTTGTTTTCCCGGTTTGGCAAGCGAACGGCGTTGATCGCTCTGATGGCTATCTTTACCATCGGCAATGTGATGTCAGCATTTGCGCCGGGCTACTGGACATTGCTTATGGCGCGCATTGTGACGAGCCTCAACCATGGTGCTTATTTTGGTCTGGGGGCTGTAGTTGCAGCAAGTCTCGTGAAGCCGGAGAAGCAAGCGGCAGCGGTTGCGACCATGTTCATGGGTCTTACAATTGCCAATATTGGCGGTGTGCCTGTCGCGACATGGATCGGCCAGCAGATTGGATGGCGCGAGGCGTTTGGCGCGACCGCAGTTCTTGGACTGATTACTATGGGCGGACTGGCCGCAGCGCTCCCAAAAGGTGGTTCCGGTCGGAAGCCAGATGTGCGGCGCGAGCTGCGCGTGATGACACGTGCGGAAGTGGTTCTTCCGATGCTCACGACCGTATTGGGTGCAAGCGCCATGTTTGTGCTCTATACCTATGTGACGCCGATCCTGCAAAACCAGATTGGTGCCTCCAATACCTTTGTTACTTTTGCGCTCATGTTGATTGGCGTCGGCTTTACAATTGGTAACTGGATTGGTGGTCGCGCAGCCGATTGGTCGCTGACCGGAGCGGCGACAATATTTCTGGCATTGCTTTCAGGCACTATGTTGCTTTCGCCATTTCTGATGACAAGCGCGGTCGGTGCGGCCTTGACGCTTCTGATTTGGGGAATTGCTGCGTTCGCCATCGTGCCTCCCTTGCAGATGCGTGTCATGCAGGCCGCATCGGAAGCGCCCAGTCTTGCGTCCTCCATCAATATTGGTGCATTCAATCTCGGTAATGCCATTGGTGCAGGGATAGGCGGCGCTGTCATCAATGCTGGAATGAGTTATGCATTGGTACCCGTTGCCGGTGGCATGACAGCGCTGGTCGCTCTGGCGCTCATCCAGTTAAGTCGTCGAGTGCCGCAAACGCAGCCATGCTGAGAACACTCAGAGCGCGTTTCGATCTGATTGAATCAGACGGGCGCTCTCAATGTTTGTTTTAACGCGCATCCCGAAAACCGTTTCACACTTTTCGGGATGCGCTCTATGGGTGGAATCTCAAAAAAAGGTCTCACCCTTCAAACAATATGAGTATGGTTACAACCGCATTTAAAATATGACTTGCACGATCTTGTTTTTAACCAGGCATAGGGATTATAGGGTAGCAAATTATATCAGGCCATTTCTAATGGCCCCCAGCGCTTAACCCAGAGGTTTCTCCGTGCGATCATTGAAGTCTTTCCTGTCCGCCTCCGGCCTTGCCGCTGTTCTGGCTTTCCAAATGAGCCCGGCTGGTGCTGCGGCTACACAATATCCGCTGACTATTGATAATTGCGGCGCGAAGATCACGATTAAGAAGGCGCCGGAACGTGCGGTCGGTCTTGGACAGAACAGCGCAGAAATCATGCTGCTTCTGGGCCTTGAAGATAAGATGGCCGGAACGGCGTTCTGGCCGAGTAAAGTTCTGCCGCAGTTGGAAACTGCCAATTCCAAGGTCAAGCTTCTGACCGTCGAATTTCCGACTTTTGAATCGATCCTCGCGGAAAACCCTGATTTCGTAGCTGCTGCATTGCCGAGCCTCATTGGACCGAGCAGTAAGGTCGCCAAGCGCGAAGATTTCGATAAGCTTGAAATTCCAACCTATCTCTCGCCAAGCACATGCCTGAGCACCGAGCAGGTCAAGGACGAATATGGCAGCCGTGACAAGCTTTGGAACATGGATCTTCTTTACAAGGAAATCGATGAGCTTTCGCAGATTTTTGACGTTGCGGATCGCGGTCAGGCACTGATTTCTGATTTCAAGGCGCGTGAAGCGGCATTGCGCGCGAGCGTATCCGCTGGTGATAAAACGCTCTCCTATGTCTTCTGGTTCTCCAGCCAGTCACCATCCGCTGATGCGTATCTGGGCGGCGGAAATGGAGCCTCGACATATATAGCCGACGTCCTTGGCGGTGAAAACGCGATCAAGGCGGAAGCCGAATGGCCGACACTTGGCTGGGAAAGTATCATTGCATCCAATCCTGATGTTATTGTTGTTGCCAATCTTGATCGCAACCGCTGGGAACTTGATAAGCCAGAAGCCAAGATTGCGTTTCTCAACAGCGACCCGGCTGTCAGCCAGATACCTGCTGTGAAGAACAAAGCTATCGTTGTTATGGATGGTCAGGCAATGAACCCGACCATTCGCACGATCTATGGTGCCGAGCAGGTTGCAACCCAGTTGAAAGAACTTGGTATTCTAAAGTGAATGTCGCAAGCCAATCTCTGAAGCTCTCAGCTCTGAGGCATTGGGGGGCTTTCAGTCTTTTGCTGTTGGCCTCCCTTGCAGCGATTGGAACAGTCGTTGGTATTAGTGTCGGGATTGGCGATTTGCCCATCCCGTTATCGACCACATTGGCTGCAATAACCAATCGTCTGGGATGGACGAGCGTAGAGCTGAACCGCATTCATGAGACGGTGATCTGGGATTATCGCCTCAGCCGTGCGCTCGTGGCGGCTTTTTGCGGTGCGGGCCTCGCCCTCTCGGGCGCAATTATGCAATCGTTGTTGCGCAATCCCTTGGCGGAGCCCTATGTGCTTGGCATTTCGGCGGGTGCCTCTACCGGTGCGGTTGTTGTTGTCATTTTGGGGATTGGCGCGGGCGCGGTGTCGTTGTCTGCGGGCGCTTTTGTTGGTGCTTTCGGAGCTTTCTTCTTTGTTGCCCTTCTGTCAAACGGCACACGGGGCGGTGCAGACCGAACAATTCTTGCGGGCGTTGCAGCATCTCAGCTTTTCAACGCCACGACCTCTTACATTGTCACCACATCGGGAAATGCGCAGCAGGCGCGCGATGTGATGTTCTGGCTGCTCGGCAGCTTTGGTGGCGTTCGCTGGCCTGAATTTATGCTGGTTTCAATCATTATTACCTTCGGCCTTCTGGCATGCCTGCTTTATGCGCATGTTCTCGACGCCTTTGCCTTTGGTGATGAAGCGGCCTCTTCGCTGGGCGTCAATGTCGGTCGTGCGCGTATTGTGCTTTTTGCGCTGACTGCAATGATGACAGCTACAATCGTCAGTATGGTCGGTTCTATCGGGTTTGTCGGATTGGTTGTCCCGCATGCGGCACGCTTTATTGTAGGCCCGCTGCATATTAGATTGCTGCCAGCCTGCGCAATTATTGGCGCGATTTTCATGGTTTTGGCCGACATTGCTTCGCGCGCACTCATACCGCACCAGGTCTTGCCCATTGGCGTTGTAACCGCGCTGGTTGGCGTGCCGGTCTTTTCCATCATTCTTTATCGGTTTCAGCGCGCGTCATGACGATCAAGGTAGAAAATCTAACCTGGAAAATTGGTAAGAAGACCATTCTGGATGATGTTTCGTTTGAAGCGAAATCCGGGAAAATGCTGGGCCTTCTCGGACCAAATGGCTCCGGCAAAACGTCGCTTCTGCGCCTGATTGCAGGGTTGAAGCGGCCAAATTCCGGGCGCGTTCTGCTGGATAACACGGATATTACAGCGATAGCGCGGCGTGCCGTTGCTCAACGCGTGGCCTTTGTCGAACAACATGCCACGACCAATGCCAATCTTAAGGTCATAGACGTTATCAAACTTGGTCGATTTCCACACAGATCGATGTTTTCCGGCTGGGCGAGTGAGGATGATGCAGCCGTCGAGGATGCTGTCGAGCGCACCAGCATGACAGGCAAACGCAATGAAAGCTGGCAAAGCCTGTCGGGTGGTGAGAAGCAGCGAGCGCATATTGCAAGAGCACTTGCACAGACGCCTAAAGAGCTGATCCTTGATGAACCGACCAATCATCTCGATATTCAGCATCAGATGAGCCTGCTGCGGCTTGTTTCAGGCCTGCCTATCACCAGCATTATCGCGCTTCATGATCTCAACCATGCGGCCATGTTCTGCGATGAGCTGCTTGTCATGCAGGCAGGCAAGATTGTGGCCTCCGGCACACCGGAAGATGTTATCAATGAGCGTGTCTTGAAAGACGTGTTTTGCGTTGATGCGCGGGTGGAATTATCGCCTCACAGCGCTCGACCGCATATCCATTATCTGAAATGAATGACAGGGCGGCTTGTGCAAAGCCGCCCTGTTACTTTCATATTTAACCAGCTTAAAATTTCACACGCAGATCTGCGTTGATGCCATTCTGGGTAAGACCGGAACCGAACTGGCCCTGATAGGAAACCCCGATGGCGGCCTGCTTGCTCAACTCGAAATCAAATCCGGCTTCGATAAGTGCCGTATCCTTTCCGATTGCATTGCCGGTCGCTGTGAACAGCGAAGATCCTGCTGCAAAGCTTGCCGTTGATGTCGGAGTGACATCGCCAAACGCGTGACGCCAGCCAAGATCGACCCGCGCGGTTGTTGGCACACTGCCAAGTTCAAATCCTGTCGATGCCCGCATGCCAAGCGTGGAAAGCGTGGTATCCATATTATCGGACTGAACAGTCAGCGCTGCACCATTGACGCCTTTTTCGATAAAGCCATCGGTGTGCAGATGAACATAAGCAAGGTTCGCATAAGGCTCAATCATTGAGCGCGGCGCGACGCTGACCTTATAACCAAGTTCGCCAAAAATCTGGAAACTACCAGCATTGTAATCTGCCAACAGATTATCGGAAAAGCCGGGGAAGGCAACGGAACGGTTCATCTCCAGATTATGCCATGTGTAGGCAAGGCCTGAACGTAAGGCGATAGTGGCCTGTGGGGCGGTCCACTCGGTGCCGGTATAAGCGCCCAGAGTATAGTTATCGCTGGAGCCTGACGAAGCGCGCTCCGCCGACTTGAATGTTGAACGGCTATAGCCAGCCATGACGCCCAAACGCCAGTTGTCATAGATGGCCGCATCAATGCCGCTGACGAATCCGCCAAGCGATGATTTGCTGCCTGCCGCATTGCCATTGCCAGACTGGTTTGTCCAACTGCCAAAAGCCGAAGCCCAAGCCGCATATCGCGCCAGATCGTCAGTGGATGCTGGTGCCACCAGATCAATGCCGGAATGCTGCTTTGTGCCTGTCTTTTCATCCGGGCCAAATGCCATCACAGCAACCGGTGCGTTGGGTTTACCACCAAAAGCCTGCTGCAAGCGGTTATTGGCCGCCGAGCGTGTTGCGCCACTCATATTGATCAGCGCGCCAGATGTGGATGCATAGGCTTCGCCGGTGAGTTGCGGCAAGGCGTAACGAATTGTCGAGCCATCCGCTTCTGAGAAGTCCAACGCAGTAATAAGCGATTGTAGGCCAGATCCGGCATCGCCAGAGAGTTGGTCAAAAGCTGCACCAATTGCCTTGCTGTTTGCGGTATCGCCATATTGCGCGTAGGCATCAGCCGCGCGGTTTAGTGAAACCGTATAGCTGTTGTCGCCATTGTCAGAAGCCGTTGCGGTGAGTGTTGGTGAAGCAAGTGTGGTTGCAACATTGGCAAAAGCACCTGTGGTCGTGTCCGTATCAAGCCACCGGTCAGAGGTGATGCTGAAACCATTCTGATACCAGCCACGATCAGGCGCGAATGTCAGAGTCCCGTCAATCTCCGCATTGCCCTGAACGATGAGGCTGCTGATTTCACTTTTATCACTGAATGCGAGCTGCAATTCTCCGGAAGCAGACTGGACGTAGGAACCATTAATCGTAATCGCCTGTCCAACTGCTGAGGGAGCGAGTGTGCCACTGTTGGTAAATGCGCCCTGACCGTTGAGCAGATAGCTGCCCTTGCCTGTCAGTGTTGAACCCTGCGCAATATCGACATTGTAGAGTTCGTGATTGCCCGTTAATTGCGTGGTGCCACCGGCAAGCGTCAGAGCTAAATTGTTGATGCCGGTCATATCGCCATCATAGGCTATGGAAAAGCCCGCATCCGCTTCACCGGTTGAAAGGCCATCGGCATCCGCTTTCAGGCCGAAGTTCAGTGCTGTCAGACGCTGGTTACCTTCCGCATCGACCTGATTGTAATTGGAAATGATGTCGCCGGAAACCACAGCGCCGTCCATGACATTGACTGCGCCGACATAGGCATTGTCAGACATATAAATGGCGGCGTAACTGCCTGCCACGCGACCTGTGAGATCGAAGGAAGCAACCAGCGGTCCGCTCACTTCGGCAAGGGCTGACTGATAATACTCAGGAGCATCAGTTTCCAGCTGACTGTCGGATGTGACAAAATACGATCCACGATATTCTGTATCATCGCCCAGCGAATTATGACCGAAATCAAAACTTGCAGCGATACCACGTTCGCCTAGCGCTTCGACATCGCCGCGCTGTGTGAAGCTATGATCCTTGCCATAGCTGAACATAACGCCACGCGCATAAGCGCCATTGGCATAAACACGGGTTCCGGGCAGGATGGTCAAATCATTGCTGGCTCCATCGACACGAATGCCGCCTCCGCCAGCGCCTGCGGTGAGAATATCGGCACGCTGAATGACAGTGTTGTCGCTGCCATAAACATGCAGGCCAAGCCCAAGCGTGGACATATTGTAACGATTGGCAATATAGCCAGTTCCGTTCGCATTGCGGGCAGTGAACGGATTATCATTGATCAGCGTCTGATTATCTCCATAAATGGAGAAGCCGAAAAAATTCCGCCTGTCTATCGTATAACCAAGATCCTGAAGGGAAGCGACTTCGGCCTCCATCAGATTGGTATAATTTCGATAGTTCTGATGGCTCATCAGGCTGTTTTTAAGCTCAATATGCGAGAATACCGGTGTATCCAGTCCAGCAATATCGTTGCCTGTGCGTACGGGAATGCCGGGCATTGCACCTGCCAGCACCTCAGAGACGTAATCTCCGGTGAAATAAGCGCGATCCTGACGCACATCAAAAATATCTTCGTCCTGGCCCGGTAAAGAACAAACATCGCAATAAACGATCTGGTCAGGCGCAGCGGCTTTACCATTATCGTCGCGCAAATGGGTCGACCAGTTATCGAGGACCGATGGAAATGCAAGATAGATTTGGTTGTTAGTCTGGTATTCTCTTGTTTCTGAACTGACACCCAAAGCATGGGCCACTTCATGAATAAGAACACTGGTCATGTCGACTTGCGGCGTCAGCGGTAATTGCGAAGCGATGAATGGCGCAGGCGCCCAGTTCATCTTGCCGACATTGATGAAACCATGCGCACCAAATTGTAACGGCCCCACTTCGGTATTGGTTATCGCGGCTTCAACCAGCGTACCTGAACCTGGTTTCTGAACGGAAACCGGGCTGAGGGCAGACGCCCCCGGATCATCGTAAGTTCCGAGATTGATGATGGCCGGATTATTCCCTGGTACCACGCTAATCATTTCGGCCCAATATTGCACCGCAGACAGGACCTGTTGCGTTTCTGGTTGCGACAAATTCCAAGTGGACTCGTCCTCGTCAGAATAAGGGCCATCGCCGACGTTAAAAACCCGCACCTGCATGAACGGATTTCCAGCCGCATCTTTGATGTCATAGTAATCTATAGCTTGTGCTGATGTCATAAAGCCGACCGTCGACAGACATGTGCCAGCTGCCAGTGTCAGCATAGTTGTAAGATTAGTCTTCACGTTGCCCCTCCGCCCCGATGGATTCGATAAGAAATAAATTAGCCCGTTCCAGTATATTTTGTATTCATAATTTCTAAGAAAGATAGCTTGATTATGGGAGCGTATCCCGAAAAGTGTGGAGCTTTTTTCGGGTTCAGATGCGTTTATAAAAGTTAACTAATAAAGCGCGGATTTGACTGAATCAGATCAAAAGCTGGTCTAAATCCTATTTAATAAGGAAAATATGTTGCGTATTATGCATATGAGATATGAGCAACACTTATGGCTCTAGCCAGTTATGCTTTTGCTGGTGAAGGCTCTAATTCGATGCGATATTTGCGATAGGCTGCAAATCCTGAAAGGTAATGTTCGACATCGTCGATCCGTATGCGAAATGCATGATGTCGGATGAAGAAGCTTCCGTTAATTCTTTCGGGGTTTTCGTAAAACATCGCGAGTTCTGGCCAGAAATGGCCGTTGAGTAAATGGTGCGCACGTCGTTCGAGCGCAAAATAGAATTTCTTGAGATCGACAGATTTGAGCAGCGGGGCAAATGTTTTGTCTGATTGAATGCGCTCAATCATCTCCCGCGCTGCCATCATCAATTCCAGCAACGTCGGAAAGGTGGTGATGCGGTTGGCGACGAAATCCAGATAATCTGCGAAGTTTTTGATGCCGAACTCATAATATTTCCGTTCGGGACGATAGCGCGTAAGTTCGTTTACGGCATAGGAAAGCCAGTGGTCGTGTGCCTTCCAGTGATCGGATTTGATGAAATATCGGAATGCATTTTCTACTGCATTAAGCCAGCGACAATCGCCTGTCAGAGAATAAAGCCGCATCAATCCAAACGCAGCTTCACCGTCATAATAGATAATGCGAAACGGCTCTTTGACGTCGAGCGATGGATAGTTCAGCACATGGTTGAACTTGCCCGTTTCAGTGTCTTGCATATGCAGAATGGCAAGAGCCAGGCTTTCCAGAAGCGGCAAATAGCGATCAGTTCCCGTTAACTCGCTATATTTGACGAGCGCCAGCAAACAGACGGCATTGCCGCCGAGTTTAATCTCGCCGTTTTTTTCCGTAAGTACAGCAAGTTCGACATTATCTTTGACGATAAATTTGATGAGTGTGTCGGTGAGATAAAAAAGCCCTCTGTCGATTGCAGCTTTAAGATTTTCCTCTTGGGTAACTTCCCAGGATTCAATCATGGCATAGAGCGTACTGGCGTGACGCAACGTGTTGTAGGCATTGATTTTCCGATCAAAACAGGGATGCCAACCATAGATGAAACGTCCTTCTGCATCGATCTGTGATGCAAGAAAGCGGCTACCGCGTTCGATCAGTCCATCAATGTCTGGCAGTTCCAACAATTGGAGTGCGCGTCTTCCTGTGTTTGGGCCTGCACCCGGAATGAGATGAACGGTGTCTTTATCATTGGACGTAAATATTGCCTGCGTAGAAAAGATGTAGAGGTTTTCTATGCTTGAAATCGAAACACTTTCTAAGTCTCTGTTTCTCTTTTTATAACGATCAAAGTTCGCCTTGTTGATGGTCGCATGGTCGATCGACGGGCCGCCATAAAGCATTGCGTTGCCATTGATCTCGGTTTCCAGAAACGCGCTCTGAAAATTTGTATCAAGTGAAATTCCATAGCGAAAATAGTTGCGTTTCACTTGGCTGAGGTGAGCATTCAGTTCTGGCTTGTGGACTTCTGAAACTGCTTCCACCCAGTCGACCCGTAACCATTTAACATGCATCTGCGATTGCTCGATGATTTGGAGAAGTTTTGTGGTGCCGGTAATCCAGCAGTCTTCAAAACTGGAAGCTGATGTGGTGAAGGTTTGTGCACGGGATTTTGCATCGGTAAATGAAAAGAAAAGAATGAAGGCTGGGGTGGATCCAACAAGTGGCCGGATATTGTGTTGGATCGCCGGATGAATGCGTGAAAGCATAGAATGCAATTTATCCGCCATCCCGCACTATCTCCCCGTTGCTTGATCCTAGCAAATGCGGTGATTGCACACTATACATGCTAATATATCAAGGGACTATTGTGCCAATCGGCGATTGCAATCAGAGCGTTGTTTTTAAAGGACTATCATCCTCGTTGCCATAATGGATTTCGCGCAAACGCCTAAAATGGGTTATGAGCTGTCCATCATAGACGATGTCATCATATGTGCTCTGCTTTATCCGACTGCGCGTGTCTGTTGGCTTTTCACCATATTTTTCCTGAAATAGCTTCGAGAACGAACTATAGTCGCTGAACCCGGACCGATAGGCCAGTTCGGCGAGATGAATTCGCTTGCCGTTCGCCGCTCTTAAACGCCTGAAAGCAAGTGCGAGCCGTTTGTTTCTGATAACGGTCGCAATGCCTTCGTTCTCAGCAAAAATGCGATAAAGATGAGAGCGCGATATTCTGAAGTGTTTTTGGATACTGCTAGTGGAGAGCGAAAGATTTTCGATATTACTGTCAATATAATCCAATATTCGCTGTTTGGTTATAATGTTCATTGTTGCTGATTCAGCCGCATTGAACTGCTTACCATTTAGGCTCAATGCGAACATATCGACAATTGAATTCTGTATACCCTCAATCTGAACGGGGTTCAGGTGCGGCGATACCTTCATGAAACTTTGTGTGCAGTTGATCAAAAACTCTGTCAGGGGGTCTTCTGATTTTAGAACAAGGCCATGAATATTGCCGATCAGGCCGCTACGCTGGACAAGGGATCGCGGCAGCAACATCGTTAGCCTGCTGCCCGGTGTTACCTCGGTTGTCAGCTTATAGGCCATGTCCATTATAATAATGTCACCTAAAGCGGCCTGAGAGCCTGTTCCAAAATGTGTTGAGCGATTTCA
>NZ_NNRJ01000057.1 GCF_002252445.1 Brucella thiophenivorans | reverse complement strand
GCGTACGATTTTTTCCGAATTCTGCGGTTCCCCCAACAACAGCTTCATTACACCTTGCGCCATTAGAACCTCAGTCAGATCCCTCCGCCAGAACTGAGTTGGCCTTAGGTGGTATATGACCGCAAACATCCCGAACGTCCGCAAAAGGGAGGATGTCTTAACTGCCACAAGATACCGTTGATCGCCCGCTAGCGGTCGACGCAAGGTACGGCGCGCGCCTTTTCCCAAACGAGGGTTGATTAACAATCCACTCAATATCGGTGACATCAAATCCGCAGCGGGTCAGGATCGAAACGGCGATACAGTCTTGGTATCATCCCCTAAAGCGTAAGTGGCTTCCTCCCCTCAAAGGCTGATTTTTACAGAGCTTTTACTGACTGGCATGCACAATCGCTGCCACGCTTCCAACCGGGCCGGCTTATAGACGACTGTAAAAACCACTACTGTTGCCTTGAACGGCGGAGATGTTATTCTGACCGTATCTTCCGGCATTGGGCAACGATCAAGCATATAGTCCGCTTATCCTTGTTGTCCCGACTTCCAGAGTTAAGCCTTTTAGGATCAACCCTTAACCGTATTGGCTATCATTGACCATTAGAGCTGCGTACCGAACAAACTCACATAACCAAGTACAATTTCTGCACTCTTTATTAAATTTCTAAGGATATATCAGATGGCTGTCGATTGAAAATCCAGTTACCTAATTCGCCATCTCGTTTGGAAGCACAAATTAACCGATAGCGCATAGATTTATATTCGTTGCTAATCTGTGATATCGTTCCATACCGGAATTCGATCTGGCGTTAAAAGAAGGGATTTGAATACTAAAAACTAATTCATGCTAGCAATCGATATGAGCAGAATTCACTATCGACCTCTCAAAGATCGGCGTTGTCACACGCGCCTCGGGGCTACATAAATTTTCAACTTTAAAGTAAAAAATAATATGCATAATATATTGGTTAAAAAAAATAGCAGATACTTAAGTTCCGAATCAAATTATACTCCTGTGCAACTGGAATTTCTGCGTTCCATTGCGGCGCTTATATCTGGAATTGGCTTTTTTATTATAGTCTTTACCTTAACACCTTTTCAAGGAGACTTTGTTTCTGAAGGTAGAAATAGCAGCATTATTAATGCGTTCGGTTATTCAATTCTTGGCGTAATATATTTATGTGCTTTGCTCACGCTCGTTGATCGTCATGTTCTCTTTCGCTCATTCCCGGCAAGCTGGTTGCTGGTTTTCGTCATCGCCTTCTGGTCTTGTTTTAATGCGCAAGAACCCGAAGCCTCGATGCGAAGTCTCGTTCTTACGCTGTGCTCTATGATCGTAGTTGCCGGCATTCTACTCCTTCCTCGTTCGGAGAGAGAATTTGTCATAGCTGGTTCGAATGCGATCTTGTGCTTGATGGTGATAAATTACGCTGCTTTAATTATAATACCGCACTTAGCTACACATACTCAGGTCGGACTGGAAGGTGGCCACGCAGGCTCTTGGCGCGGACATATCTCACATAAGAATTTCGCGGCACCCGTCTTTTCAATGCTTGCTATATTTGGCATCTACTGCTGGCGGGTGGGCGTGAAGATCCGGGGCGCTGCTATTTTCATTCTAGCTGTGATTTTCGTCCTAAATACAAACTCAAAAACCACGGCAGGATTTTTTCCGCTAGCTGTCACTATCGTTTTTTTATCCCGCCTTTTTGGCTCCCCGTTACTAACGGTCATCGTACACTTAATTTTCACGACGGCAATTTTTTGCCTGACAATCGGAACCGTGTTTTCCTCAACGTTGAACAATTTCACTACGTCCATATTGGGAGACCCCACCTTTACAGGACGAAACTCGATCTGGCTTTTCGGACTTGAGTACCTGCCAGAACGCTTCTGGAGCGGGTATGGTTATTACGGCTTCTGGCAGTCACCCTTAGTTATTGAAGCCGAACGCAATTTTGAAGCAGCTTGGGATGTACGTGGAATTGTTTCAGGACATAATACATATCTCGACGCACTTCTTATGTTTGGCGCACCATGTGGTATTCTCGTAATCGCGGTACTAGTTTTCAAACCACTGGCTGATTACATGCGAGCTTACCGAAGGTCCGAAAATCGTGCACTTGCCGACTTTTTTCTTATGATAGTGGTTTTCATGACTTACGATGGCATGCTAGAAACTTTCTTGCTTAACAGATCCGATGCCATGTGGCTTCTATTCGCACTTGGCAGCTATGGCATGACAACTCTCACGCATGTTAACGGTCGATGGAAAGCCTAAGATTCTGCTGAATGTAAAAAAAGCAGCGAGATCGCCAAATAGGAGTTTCAATGGCCCCCAAGCCTAAACTGATGGCTCTGGAATCTTTGCGGGGATTTGCTGCGCTGGCGGTTGTTCTTCACCATTTTGATTATGGCAGCATTTTGACGGAGAACTCTTTTACGCGCCATAGCTATCTGATGGTGGATTTTTTCTTCGTTTTAAGCGGTTATGTAATTGCACTCAATTACGCCAATCGGTTGTCATCTGCCGGTGATGTTCGTCGCTTTCAAACTCGACGCTTTTGGCGATTGTATCCGCTACATTTATTCACCCTGCTCCTTTTCATTGGCATCGAATGCATGAAATTTGTGTTCGAAAAAAATACAAGCATCGTTGCCAATACTGCAGCATTTTCCACTAACGATGGATACGCACTTCTCGCCAATCTACTTCTGCTTCAAGGCGTCACACTCCGTGAGACGACCTTCAACGCACCGAGTTGGTCAATCTCCGTGGAGTTTTGGACCTACCTGTTGTTTGCACTGGTGGTCGTACGGTTCGGATTCAGGACTGTCTGGTGCGTTGCAATCATAATAACTGCAGGCTTCGCGCTAATCGTCCTTGAAAAAGGGCACCTCGAAACAGAGCCAATCGTAGCAATAATTCGCTGCATTTACGCATTTTTTCTCGGGGCGTGGGCATCAAATTGTTCGGTCAGGCTCTCGCAATCTATCAATACCTCAATCACAGCCACAGCGCTAATTTTGATAGTCGTGGGAGTGAGTGTATTTGGTGGTAGCCGCGTAGAAATCCTGTTTCCAGTGATTTTTGCCGGCACCATAGTCGCCATTGCAAACTTAAACGAACACGAGCGGCTTCGGCGAAGCCTAGAGTGGAAAGGTTTCGTCTGGTTGGGAACCATTAGTTATAGTGTGTACCTCACACACGCAATTGTCGGTTGGGTGGTCACTCAAATATTGCGTTTCGGCCTTAAAATGCCAACGAAAGTTCACGCCGATGGAACCATCACTTTGGCACTCGAAAATGGCATCGGAACGAGTATAACTGTTTTGGCAGTTATACTTGTATTGGCATTCTCAGCGTTGACTTACCGATTTATTGAAACGCCGTTCCGGAATGGTTGGCCTTTTGGACGTCTGTTATCTTCAACAGCTAAAAATAAAACTTGAACCCCCAAAACCTGGGGGTCCGGATAAGAACTCAGACTGACTTATCGCGCTCAACCAAGACTGTTTCACATTTAACTGGTGATCAACAAACACAGCCATACTTTCAGAATGGATTTATTGGATTTCGTATCGTAATCCGACCCGTACAGTATGCAGATTGAAACCATTGTCTTTTGCTTGAGCCCCGGACGCGCCAGGTCCCGTAACTCCGTCATTGAAGGGGACTGAACTGCGGTCCGCTGCGTCATAGCCGTAGGCATTACCGCCATTGACACGAAGGTAACGATAGCCAAGATCGAGTTTAAATTGATCGTTCAGATCGTAGCTTAAACCTGCCATGAGCCCCATTGCAAAACGCCAGCTATCAAGCCCTGGCTTTTCACTTGTGTAGGTGCAGCCGTTACAAATTTCAGCTGTGTTCCAAGTGTCATACTTCACATAGGCCGCACCGATCCCCGCCCCAAGATACGGTGTTATAGCCTTGTTGATTTTAGGCAAATCTACATAAGCGTTAGCCATTGCAGTCCATATGTTGGCAGATGAGTTGTCTTCATAGTGACAATTATCCTCAACCGGATTAAATCCCTTGCTGCTCTTTATGTAGCTCGGACAAGCCGTACGCCCGTTAATCCCGGCGCGAAGATAGTCCAGCGACAAATCGGACCGGAGCATTTCGTTGATGCGGTAACCGACACCGACTGCGTAACTCACGCCGCCCTTCAGTGATATATTGTCGTAATTAAAGGTATCATCAACACCGCGATAGGGAGGAGCATATTGATTCCAGAAACTCCAGTCGCCACCACTATTCGACTTCGCAGTATATCCGATATCCCCGCGCAGATACCATCCCGAGTAACTCGACGCTACCATCTGACGGTCAGACAAGCCTGAATTTTCAACAAAAATGTCAGCAGCGTGGACCCCGTTCGGCACGCTCATCCCAACACATAGTGCAAGAGTGCACACCCAACCACGTCTCATTTACTCAACTCCATGAAGTAAAAATTCTTTGCATGCGCCGCTATTCTCAATTGGTAAACGAACATGCCTAAAAATCAGTTAATGTAAGTAAGCATGCACTTGTCGTTTTACCTGATTTCTCGGGTTTACTCCAAAATAAGCTAGCATCCGTCAGTAATCGGTAAGGCTATCCCACGAATTTTTCGAAATGGTTTGATGGACGATTTTCTGCATGGCTCAAATGAGAAAGCCTATGAGTGACAGTATGCATCAGATGAGGTACTCGGCTTAAGCCCGGCCTTTGACGATAGTGAATTTTAAAAGGTGCTGCGCTTCGCAGTGATGATAAACGTGGTCATGTCTTGCAACAGCCACAAGCATTGGAAAGGAAGCGTAGCATGAAGTGCTATAGCGGCTTCGACGTCGCGGTAAAAAGAGACATCCGTTTGTATTAGCGACCAAACCGGTAAGTTTTGCCACCAGGGTGAGGTGATTAGTCATCTTGATGATCTGACTGCGGCCTTGTAAGATCCAGCGTATCAAATCGAGTGGATCGGTCTTAAAGCTGGAGCGTTGTCGCAGTGGCTTTTTGAATGCTTGGCTACCGCCGGTTTGCCGCATAGCCACCCGACATACACAGGCTTTTCTCAAGGGAAAGTTTAACAAGACCGACCGCAATGATGCGCGAGGCATTGCCGAGATGATACGCGTTAATCTGTACAAGCCTATGCATTTGAAGACATTGACGAGCCAGAAGCGTCGCGCTTGTTAACATCCCGCAAACTACTTCATGAGAAAGCCATTGCCATTGAAAGCGATATCCGCGGATTGTTGCGCAAATTCGGCCTTAAGGTGGGTGTTATAGGAACTATTGTTTTTGATGATCGTATCCGCTCACTCGCTGACGATATCGCGGAGTTGCTTGAGTTCATGGAACCCTCGTTGTCCACACAGCAAAAGCTGCGAAACATTCACGGTACTCCATAGTATGCTCTTGGCAATCGCCCATAACGACAGAGCATGCCAACCGTCATTGACAAACCCTAGGCCTGCACTGTTACCTCGCTTGCTTAAATTATCACAATTGATGTCCCGGCGCGATTTAGTGAATTACACGCTGTCGGTTCAGCGTGGGAGCTGACACCTGTCCTCAACCAGTCGGGTGAAAGTCATCGGATCGGCCGTGTTAGCTTAGGTGCTAATAACATGATGAGATCTTTGCTTTCTAAAGTAGCTCAGTTTATTGTGATGGACGAAGAAATGTTCTTGGTTGAAAGCCTTAGCGATGAATATCGCCAAACGACGTTGGCGGCAAAAAGCAATCGTTTCACTCGCTCGCCCGATGGGCTTGATCATGCATCGCATGTGTAAAGATGAAACGGGATTCCATTTTACAAAAGACAGCATGTCGGCAGCAATTTAAAATGAGAGCCAAACAATAAGTTCCGCTTGCCGGTGGAAGAACGTCCTTCGCAGGACGATGGATGAGGTGATTTCGCTGAGAGTCTTTGCCGGTCGCATTTTCACGAACACGATGCGAGCTAGATTATGCCGCTTCAGATTAGTGATGCGAAGCTGGTGCGCTCAATGTCCCGCAAGGCGTGCTCCCCAGATAACGCTGCATGTGAAGGCTTCTTCGGAAGACTGAAAACAGAGTTCTTTTATCCCAGCGATTGGAAGAACACTACGCTCGAGCAGTTTTTTATAGAAGTCGATGGCTACATTCGGTGGTACAACGAGAAGTGGATTAAGATATCACTTGGCGCACGAAGCCCAATCGAATATCGAAACAGTCTTGGAATTGTGACGTAAAACAAATCCAAGTTTTTATCCGCACACCCTCCGGCTCATGTATGGATACCCCCATTTGTGCAAGTTGGAATTTGGATAATTTAGACGTGCGATCGGGTGCGGTCATGTATCAGGCCTGTTTTGCGGCATTCAAATAGCCGCTGGCCGGTATGGAGCTTAGCGGTTCTGGTGCAAAATCACTTCTACGGGCTCTAAGCCCATTGAGCCGGATGCGTTTCCAGAACCGTTTGCCGATCATTGTCCTTACTATCCGTTGACCTCCTCACACGCCGTCGTTCCGCTCTAGCTAGCCGGTTTAACGTACGCGACAGTCAGTAGCGGATCTCTGTAATCTTCCTTCTTGGTCTGCATTGCCCAAAGGCTGCGGGCCATCTTGTTTGCCAAAGCTATGGCAACGACCATTCTAGGTTTACGTAAAAGCATCGCATGAAGCCACGTTCCATGTACTGGCGTCTTTTTACTTGCCCAGCGTATTATCGACATGGCACCGATTATAAGCAAACGCCGAATATCACGCTGCCCCATTTTCGATGTGTGTCCCAAAATCTGCTTTCCACCACTCGAGTGTTGGCGCGGCACAAGACCCAACCATGCAGCAAAATCCCTACTGCGCCTGAAAACAGATAGCGTAGGGGCAAATGCTTCAATGGCCATAGCCGTGATAGGCCCTAGACCGGGCATGGTCATCATACGCGATGAAGCGCCAGACCGTGCGGCTTCTTTCTTTAGGACAGCCTCGAGAGATAGAATCCGCGTCGAAAATGTCTCAATCTGCTCAAGGTAAATGCGTGCCGTTTCCACTATCAGCCCGTCTACCGTATCTTCTGCCTGGTCAATAAGTTGCCGGATGCTTGAAAGATTCCACAAGCCTTTTGGCGCGATAAGGCCGTGTTCAGCCAGATGTGCCCGTAAGGCATTTATCGTTTGGGTTCGTTGACGGACAAATAACTCGCGTGTCCGGAAAACCATTGCGCGTGCTTGCTGTTCAGGCGTTTTAGGTTCGACGAAGCGCATCGTTGGACGCGTTGCAGCCTCAGCGATAGCCTCCGCATCAGCAACGTCATTTTTCTGCCGCTTCACAAAAGGCATTACATAGGCGGGTGGGACCAGCCGGATCTCATGACCAAACTCACCGATCTTGCGTGCCCAGTAATGGGCCGTTGCACAAGCTTCCATGGCGACGATGCAGGGTGGCAGCTTTGAAAAAAATGCTAAAAGTTGTCCGCGTGTTATTTTCTTACGCAGAACAACACTGCCGTCAACGCGTGCGCCATGAACCTGAAAAACCTGCTTTGCAAGATCCAGACCGATAATGCTAATCTCTCCCATGGATATCTCCTCTCAAGTGACGTTACCCAACATCACCTTGGCACATTGAGATGCCGTTGGCAGGGGGTATCCACACCATCACTTCTACGTGGAAATCAACAGATAACTTTCTGACCGTTGATGCCACCGGCAGCATTTATGTCTTCGATTGCGGCCTCAATGCCTATGACACCCGCCTGCCCAGCAAGTGCGGACGGCGATGCCGAAAGATCACTATTGAACCCAACCTTAATGTCCTCAGCACAAGCAGCATGGGCTAACAGCGTCGTTGCGAGCGCGATGATCCTGTGGTGTTAGATTTGTTAACCATAGTTCCTCCCGGAAATGCGGCCAACAAGCACCCCTCTGTACTCTATTTCGCTCGCATCCACACAATCAAACGAGATACCGATGTCAAGTGTACGACACGAGTGTTGAGTTCAGTCTAATTTTGGGTCAGTTTTTAAATTTTTTGTTAACCCAACTCGTCACGTGTAACTTATTGAACCCGAGCAGAATTCCGATTTTTGTTGAGTTATCTTGAAATGGAGAACTGGCTCAAAGTCTGGTGACATTTAACATCTAGAGTACCGAAAATCTCAAAGCATTCGACGACGGACTATCAAAATCAGTTAGTAAATTTCAGAACTAAGACTGTTTTACTGTATTTTGATTGTTATAATTCCATTTATACATCAAAAAACCATTTAAAATCTCATAATATATTTTCATCTTTCTGTTATAATTGGCTATACTAAGAAAATTGACCTTCAGTCGGATACGTCTCTCATCTCTGCAAGCTTCAAAGATTCAGCATTATCCCACAGCCGCCGGGCAAGAACCTTATCATAGGTAATATACTGGTTTAATCTCTCCATACCGAGTGACTGCGCCAAAGTTGGTTGATCGGAGAGAAGAGATATGCCCAGTCCGACCTGGTTGTTCGGCACATGGAACCCTAATGCCTCCAATAGGGTGGGATAGATGTCGAGCATTGTCCCCTCCTTTTCGATAGCAGTTCCAACAGGCTGGTCGAGGCCAAGCATAACAACGTAGTTGAACCGCTGATGAGCGTTCAGCTCGTCCCAGACATCCGATTTCATAGAAAGGTGATCGCTTGATATCGCGACAATCGTATTGTCGAGGAAGCCTGCAAGGCGCGCCCGTTCAAGGAAGCGTCGAATTTCAAAGCCCTGGCATTCCACGGCATAGAGCATTGGAGAACCTGTTATCGGTCCCAATTCAGTTAAACAACTAGCAGTCGGAAAGCCGGTCGGAAAGTGGGCGGTGATTGTGCTCAAAGCGAGGAAATATGGGGCTTCATTCTTCGAGAGTTTGGCAAGTTCGTCGAATGCAAGCCCTAACATCGTGTCGTCATAAAAACCCCAGAAGTTTTGATAATCAGACGATTCCACTGAGTAGGTATCAGGACCTTCAATCTGGACGTATCCGTGCTCGCGCATAAATAGGCCCGTGCCAGCAAATTTTAGCCAAGCGCTGTTAAGATAGGCTGTATGATAACCAACACTCTGAAGTATGTCTGCGAGGCATACCGCGCCTGGCAGGAAGGTTGACTGCGTTTCGAACTTATTCTCTGCAAAAAGGCCATTTGGTTGCAGCGGCACTCCACATTGAGTTGCAACGATGCCTGCCATAGTCCAGCCCGTATTGGCAGCCTGTCCAATTCGAGTGAAGGACACGCCGCTTTTGGCAATATCGTTCATCGCTCCGAAAACGCGTTCACCCGTAGCCAATTGACCAAAGGTGCGCTCACCACTTTCAGCATAAATGTAAAGGAGGTTTTTGCGCCGGCCTTCTACCTGTTTCAGGTTAGAAGAAATTGGGGAATAATACGCAATTATTTTGTCGGCATCGCCAGCGTGCCAAGAGTGATCAACTACACCGAGGATCAGCGGCGATATACAAAGAAGTGGTATAAATGCGATGCGGTCCACCCAAATCAGCCGAGTATCGTGGCGCGCGATTTGGTGAATAGCTAACAGCAGCAGCACGGCAACAGTAAAGTAAATCGCCGCCAGCCATACAACTTCATACACCGCACCACCCTCAACTCCCGCAGTCATGTGAAAGAGCACGGCCCCAAGGTCGAAGGAACCAAAGGCGTCTATGAACCATCGATAAATGATAAAAAGGATAAAGGGTATCGAACTAAGCAGAAAGAAACGCCGTCGGTAAGCTTTACGCTTACGTGCAGCGATACCCATTAAAATGGCACAGCAGAAAATTACAATAGCAATGCCCCAGTAGCGCCGCATCTCATAGAACACCGTCTTTCTTAAAAAGAAAGTCGCCGTAAACGAGAACATCAAAAGATAAAACAAAACGCGTGCCGAATAGACGTTGAGCAGTCTAGCCACCAAACCACGGATGTTCCTGTTCATTTCTATACCCCCGCTTCGCGTCCTCATTGGTCTTAGCAATGACCCTGAAGCGCAAACTTTCCGGCGACCTATAGCTTGATAATTTCTTCGCGGGAAGAGTAGATGATGAGCAAGCAGGGCATCGTCTGCCGAAGAACACGTGTTGATCTCAAAAATTGACACATTTTCCAGCTAAGCCGATACGGTGAACATGTGAGAGCTGTCTCACCGCTTGCTGAAGGCTTGTAGAATTCGCGCGAGCAATTTCTTATTTCACATACTAGCCCTCTTTGAGCACAGTATAAGGCTAATGGGCGCAACCCTCACCGCCTTGGTGCCACAAGAGATGTGAAGCGCTTTTCATCGATACAACAGTTGAACATAAAATTGGAATAAATCCATATACCCTCAGCATTAACAGCTGCCGGTAAACGATGTAGCTGATAAAGTGTGGCGAGAGGCTTGATGCTTCGCAATTTCTTGCGACTATGTTGAAAGAAAACAACCTTAAAGCACCATTGGAAAGTCCATTATTGGCTGATTATGGTAGAACAAAGATATTTTGGGAATCTGATAAACGAATTTTTCACTCCACTTATTGCTGGTATTATTATAACGTTTTTCGTGATGCGGTATGGGGGATTGTTGCAATGGTAATTGGATTAATTGACGTAAGGTTTTGGTGTTTGCCGCTGCTTTTGCATCGTTGCCATAAGGGATTATAAGCAGAAAGAATTAGCGCAGTCTCAATAAGGATTAACTGTTTTTGTTAGCGGTAGAAACTAAGGCGAGCAAAAGATGGCTTCGAAAATTAACTTCACCGGAACATATATTTCCGGTGTCAAGCTTTTTTTTCGCGTTTTTACTATTTTTTATAAAAGCTTCAATAATTGAAACAAATCTGCTTTCGTTTGTAATCATTGAAGTCACGGCAACAACGCTCGTTCTTTGTACAATATTTGCAGTTTTACATCACGCAGAAGTAATTGCCCAGAGGGTTGGGGAACCATATGGCATGTTAATTCTGACCTTGGCTGTCACTTGCATCGAAGTTTCGATAATTATATCGATGATGCTGCACGGCGAAAATAATCCCACGTTAGCGCGCGAGTCCGTCTTTTCAACGGTGATGATCGTCTGTTCAGGAATTGTAGGATTGGCGATTACTCTTGGCGCGCTGCGTCACAAAAGGCAAGAACTCAAAACTCAAGGCACTACCGCATTTTTGTCTGTGCTAATCGCTACCACGGGCTTAACTATGATTCTACCCAATTACACACTATCGGCTGGATCAACTGGTACATTCACGCCGATTCAACTTATGTTCGTAGCTTTGCTGTCATTTCTTCTATACGCGTCATTTTTGATCGCACAGAGCAAGGGTCAAAAGGATGATTTCATTCAGTGCGCTGCTGACGAGCAATCCAGAGCGCCGGATTCCGATTCCAGTATGCCAGCGCATTTTATATTTTTGATGACTGGTTTATTTGGAATTGTTCTTTTGACCGAATTCGTCGCATCAGGCGTCGAAAACGGACTAGCTTATCTCAATGTTCCTCAAACAGATGCAATCGTCGGTGCTTTGATTGCAGCAGTAATATTGTTGCCCGAAGCGATTTCAGCGATCAGAGCCTCGCTCAATAATCAACTTCAGCGTGGCTTGAACATAGCCTTAGGGTCAGCATGCGCAACAATAGGTTTGACCATACCTGCCGTCGCTATCGCAAGTCTTGTCGTCTCTCGTCCACTGAGCTTAGGGCTGGACCACGGCGACATCGTTTTGATTTTGATGGCCTTATCAATGAGCGCCTTAAGCTTTGCCACTGGCCGAACCACTCTGCTAACCGGTTTGTCACATCTCGTAATATTTGTCGCCTACCTGATGTTGATAGTAGTTCCTTAATAATTCAGCAATGGCGTCCGCTTCGTCTCAACGACTGAGGAGACTGCAAACGCATAGGCTGGCAACCGATTGCGTTTGTGAAGCATCTGCAAAATAGTTTCGTGGAGAAATTCAATTCCAGTTTTCGTGAGATCTCAATGAACGCCGTTTGCGATAAATTAGTCGCGGAAAAGCGGAGCCCATCCAGTACACTTGGTTCGCCGAAGGCTCCAAATCAAAACTAATGAGCCCAAGGCCAATGTCTCACGCAATTAACGCCTAAGTAAAAACTAGGCTCGTCGTCATCATAATCCAGCGAGTGGTGCAATCCTAATTATCATGCGGCAATTAAAGACGCTTGGTATCCTCAAAAAAACAGTTAATTTACCAAAGATCGGTCGCTAGCGATACGGGCGGTTATTCCGATATTATTGCAGCTGCTAAGACAGAAGTGCTAGCCCGCGCCAGCAGGTCAGTTACGTATCCCCTCACAATGCCCAATTGTAGCCTGCCGCTTCATCAATCTTACTTAATTAACCATGTAAATATTGTGTGATGGTCGATTACCCGGCAGTTATCCACGACAACGGATCCCATTTTCACCAATGTTTAAACAGCTCAATCCTGTTAAACATAGATAGGCTTACAACAATTTTGATCAGTTATATAAAACTTAATTACCTTTCCACAATAATTATCTTATATATAACATAATTCCGATAATAAAAATTTTTGATTAATTGTATTTCATAAAAATACTTATCAATATATAACGTTATTATTCCCCGAATAAATTATAAGAAAAGTGAATTTATATTTTACAAAATTTGACTTTATTAGCTTTTATTGTAATGTTCGCGGTATCGATTTTCCATAAAAAAGCACCATAAATGTCCAAAAATGAACCCCAAACAATTACATCAGAACTCACGGCTCACATCGTCTCCGCTTTCGTGTCAAACAACCAAATTCGGGCGGATGAACTGGTTGAAGTGATTAAGTTGGTACATAAAGCGTTCGTAGAATTGAGAATGAGTTCACTCGGTTTTTCTGCGGTAGAAGTTTCTTCTGAGCCTCCGAAGCCCTTTGTAACAATCAAGAAATCACTCGCAGATGATCACATCACATGCCTATTTTGCGGTAAAGCTTATAAGTCTCTCAGAAGACATATCGGCGCTCACCATGGTCAAACACCTGAAGATTATCGAGCACTCTGGAAACTGCCAGATGATTACCCGATGGTTGCTAAAGAATACAGCAAAAAGCGATCGGAAATCGCGATCGCAAGCGGTCTTGGCACATAGCTGAATAGACTACCAAAAATAAAATCCAAGAGCCCGGGGGGTATCTTCAGGGCTTTTGTTATTGTGTGTAAACTCAATTAAACGACTTCTGCAAAATTTACAGAATGCTTACTATATAGGAGAAGCCAGCCACTTATTCCCCTTGCTGCCATAAATACACCGATAATAAAGGTGACCGGCAGAGTGAACTCGCACATCATCTCCAAAAATGTAAGATCTCCAATATTCAGCTCTGTCATCAGATCAAACTCTGATGATCCGTACCCGTATGACAACGATAGTATCTCTATCGAAATGGCTGACGCACAAACCAGCAAAAGCGCTACTGCTTTTATGAATAACAACGGTTTACGGGTCAAATTGCGATGAACTTCAGTCATCCAGAGAAAATCTTCCTATAAAATAAACAACTTAACATTAATTTTTTATCGGCAATTGAAATTTAATAATTATGCGCTGACAAAGCTGTGATAATGAGAGATCTCCTAAAAATGTGTGTTGAGCGTCAACGATGAAAAAATCAAATAAACCGGTTAGCTAAATTGCCGATTGCACGTTTTCGTCTACGACGCTGCGCCAATGCGAATAAACAATCGTCCAGTGGTCAGCAGGTTTCTGAGCGATAGTAGAGAAACACCCATGGTCATATAAGTTTCGCGCACAGGGCTTGGATAAAAACCAAAAAATACAACACTCTGTAATGCTGTTTTTGTAAGAAAGCCTCGGCGACCGCAAAGTCCACCGAGGCTGCGCTCGTCCGATTTGGGTGTGGCTTTGCGCGATCGCAGTCTTATAGCAACTCAAATCGAATGAAAACCTCTAACGGAAATATATTACGTTTAAGATAAACGAGCCCGAAACCTGACCTAAACATATGTTTGGAAAGCAAGAAAGGTGGCTCGGGAAATCCACACCGTCAGGATAAGCGGAATTTCTAGCTGACTTCGGCTTAAATGCCGTGAACACGAGAAATCAAGACTAGTCCACCGGGGCGCAATCATAGCCGTGCTTTAAGGCAAAGGTGGCGCTTGCCGGGCGGAAAAAATGATCGACCGCGAGCATAAGCTGTCCGTTGTACGTCAGGCGAGACTTCTCGGTTTCGGCCATTGCTGTGTCTATTATCTGCCTCGTCCAGATCCTGACGGCGCTCTTGATTTGATGCGCCGGATTGACCAATTGCATCTCAACGACTCGTTTTCTGGAAGTCGGAACTTGCAAGAAATTTTGAGAGGCGAAGGGCCACAAGCTGGGCGGCTGCAAGTCGCCACGCTGATGAAAAAGATGGGCATCGGGCCGATCTATCTCCGCGAAAACACCTCAAAGCCAGCGCCTTAGCACTAGACCGTGTTCGAGGCCCGCACTGCCATCTGCCGATATCTCACTTTCATCAATACCCACGGCCCACAGTCATCCCTCGACCGGCAGCCCCAGGATCAACCTTACTTCAACTCGCTGGAACCTATGACGGTTGCGGCACAATCGAGGCGGGATCCACTCAACCAAAAGACCGAAACTGTTCAAACAAACCAATCACCTCAAATGAGGTTTTGCCTTCAACTATCCGCTCTTAAACTGCGCAAAAACTTGTTCTAACGCACCTCACGTCGACGTCGTAGGTAGACATTTCGATCAGTTTGTATGACCTCGTCGAAAACATATCAATTTGTCGACTAAACCAGCTAGTGCCACCAACTGCCTTGGTGAAGGCAAAAGATCCATGACTTGATTGCCCCGAGTTTAAACATTCTGCGCTCTAACTCGTGAAAATAGCAATTGAGTAATGCAAAATCCACCTACCCTCGCCTTAAGCGTTAAGGAGCGCAAATAACCTCCAGGAGAAGCGATATCGTCAATCTTTTGTAAAATAAACGCAATAGCCGCTGTTGCACCTTGTAAGCCCAAGCTGCGCACTGCGTTGATATAAGCATCATGAGATATGCCAAGGAACGATGAAACAACACGGGATGCATCGATGAGATCTCTCCAGCTCATAACGCGACAAGACGCATAGGCTTTGATATCAGGGAAGGCTCTGAGAACGAGACCGAGTGAAAGAGTTTGATCTTTCACTAAGCGGCATTTTTGATGGTCAAGGTCAGTTGTCTCCTTTTTCAAATCAAAAATTTCTTTTACATTATCTATATGAGATTCTGACAGTGACTCTATTTGCTGCCGTTCAATTTGAGCGTCATTGCCGCTCACTACTCGGTCTTTATCCATAGTTTTCAATAAGATAGTCAAATCTGATTGGATAGCTTCTAAAGACGTCTTAATCGCTGCTAGTTTCGCTCCTGATGCACGACGCGGAATACAATCAACGACCTCACGGAACAGCGTAAACAGTCCATCCGCCTTCGTGCCGGTGTGTTGTTCAAATACCGCTGCAAGTTCCCTGCGGATTACGGAAACCTCATCACGCATACGTTTGATCACACGTTGTTCCTCAAGAATGCGGTTAGCCGCGTTCTTGATTTCTGATGATCTTGCAAACAATGGTGACAGGTCGAACCCATAAGCTAACTCAACCTCCCCTGCCCCATTCTTGTGAGCATAACGCTTGCAGTTAGGACTGTCTTTTCGCGTGATAATGCCAGCTTCAATCAAAGATGCGAGATGTCGCCTGAGCGTGGATTCAGGCATCATGTGAGCACGAATTGAAATCTGCTTGTTCGATGGAAAGACAACGAACTTTGATTTCGACGTGATCACGTCATCGCAGAGAAATGACAACAATGAATTGAGAACTGTGAGGCATCGGTCGTTGAGTCTGAATTCAGACTTAGCGATACACAGATGCTTGTACAATTCCCATTTCTTGATGTCCTCACTCTTTGCTTGTGATGAGACACATTGGGTCATTCGACTGCGAATAGCAGACGTGACCCTCTCCAGAATTTGCATTTCTTTGCCCTCAAAAAATTAGGCAAAAGAAGTCCCACGCCAAAACTGCCGTTTAAATTCTTGACAAAGATTCTGAGAAATGCGATTCGTAAGTTGCTTAGAAATACTGATCAGCTCTCTCAGACGAAAGTTTGCGGGGGCTTTTCTTTTGCGGTCTAGTCTCCAGTTTTCGGTTCTGACTGCCTGAAGTTTTGAAATAAGGTATCTAGATTCTCAGATATCCATCTCCCAAAAGCTTCTGCACTTTTCTCTGATAGTTCGATAGATATTTTCTTCGGTTTCTGACTCATCGAAAAGCGAACCGAATTATCTTTCGATCTCCAGGTGTTGATTGGTGTCTCCAATGTTTTCTTTGGTGTTTTTCCGATCATTTTCAATGTTGTAAGCAAGAATGTAAACTTGTCGTCAGCCTCAATAAATTGCGGTGACGATATCAGTTCTTTTGCTTTAGCTGCGATAGTTGGTTTAAGTACCCGTTTCTTTAATTCTTCCCATCTATCACGCCCTACTCCTTTGGAGGCTCCGAGAGCTTTCAAAACCTCAATGGGAATGATTTCAGCCACTGAAAGCATGCGAGAAAGAAGTGTGTCATCCACGGTCAACGCTGTTTTGATAACATCCTTAGACATACCACTTTGCAATAGATTGCGTGCAAATAGAGCTTTTTCGATGAAGGATAGATCTGCGCGAGCAGTGTTTTCCTGTCCCTGTGCAATTACATGTTCAATATCCGCTATTTGTTTGATAACGGCGCGAACCCTAATGCCAAGTTCGCGAGCTACTTTTGCACGGCGATGTCCGAAGACGATCATATAGCGTCCAGCATCATCAGGATGAGGACGCACTAAAATTGGTGAGAACTGGCCTGAAGTCTGGATAGCATCACGCAGAGCAACATAATCTTCGTCATCTTCACCAATGCGATCAGCCACAAATGAGCCATCTAGCTCAGATGTATCAAGTGAGACAACCGTCTCTCCGTCCAGTATCTTTAAGGAGGTTTCTGCGAGATCATCCAATGATTGAATCATTGAACGTGATGCACCACGCTTCGCGTAAGATGCTCGAACTTCAGAGTTTGAAATTGAAGTATCTTCACCGTTTTCTGCATTCAAAGCAGCTGTAACGCTTGATAGAAGATTTTTTCTAGCCATTACATACTCCGATTGATGGTGTCATCTTGCTGAATACATTTAGTTTTTTAAACGTTTGCACGGCTGTCAAAACTACTTTCTATTCCATGCAGCATGGATCAGAGAAACAATTTCTGAATTTACAGCATTCAAACTCTCAATCGCTCGTTCGTATGTTGAACGCGTGAACTGAGATTTTTCCACTTCGTATAGGGTTTGCTTGGTAATGCCAGCGTCCGAAATTGCCGTGGATTTGAGCATCTGGCTTTTGAGCATTCTCTTGTTGAAAAGAGCTTGAAGGAATCCGACCATTTGCGCCTGCGGCTGGTCTGTGGGTTCATATCGAGTGACTAGATAACGAAACCATTTTAAACGAACGGTTGCTCCTGCGCTCTTAATAGATTCGAGAATTCCGCCAAGCATTAGCAGAAACTGGCTCATCGAGAGCACATCAAGCATCTGCGGATGAACAGTAATCAAAACCGCAGTCGATGCTGTTAGGGATGTGAGCGTAAGGTAGCCGAGTTGAGGAGGGCAATCGATCACGACAACATCATATTTGTCATCGACCTCCTTAAGAGCGTTAGATATCCGAGTGAAGAAAAGGCGACCTTCAGGTGAACTCTTGTTTGAGGCTGCTAATGGGGTTTCATACTCATACTCCTGCAACTCAAGATTTGCGGGAACGATATCGAGACCTGGAAAATTTGTTGGACGGATCAATTCTTTAATCGACTTACGTTCGTCGTCATAGCGCAGGGCTTCATACAGAGACGGGTTGCGGTCGAGTTCAGGTTGAATACCATGCAGCGATGTCAATGAAGCCTGAGGATCAAGATCGATTGCTAGAACACGATGACCGGTTAAAGCAAGGTACTGAGCTAAGTGAGCGGCGGTGGTTGTCTTGCCGCTGCCGCCCTTAAAGTTAACAACCGAGATCACCTGCATTTCTTCGCTCGCGCGTCGATGCGGTACATAGCGCTTAAAATCTGAACGACCATTTTTGTCGAGATACTCACGTAGTTCGAGCATTTGTTCGGCTGTATATGAACGACGACCGGATGATGTCACCTGTGGCTTGGGGCCTTTTCCGTCCAGATGCAGCTTCTTAATATGGTTCTGGGTTACACCAATAAACTCTGCGACTTCTACTGATGTAAACTGACGTAAATTCTTTAAAGCGTTCGGTGGGAACTGCTCAATGCGCAGCATGTTGAGCTTATCTGAGATAAGTTCGCCATTATCAAGAATTTCCCGTCCGAAATCCAGATCAGCACCGATGCCGTTTTCAATTTTCATTTTCAAGAAATCCAGAATAACGCTTTTCTGAGCTGACATGCTCTATAAGCGTTATTTATCTTCGATTCCCGAGTGTTTGCAAGAGGTTTTTAGTTAATAGGTGGTTAACGTTCGTTTGAACTCTATTAAGACATTGATTTTACTTATTAATATAACGATTTGCACGGCTGTCAAAAAAGAATAGAACACTTCATGAAGAGTAAAGATATCGGATTAAATGAAATATCGAACCGCGACAAGAAAAATGGGTTAGAAGTTAGAGCATGGGGAGGGCAGCACTGACCAGAAGGACATCAACGCTGTAATCGTAAGGCAATAACTGGGGAAGCCTACCGAATTGCCATTGAGCAATAAATATAAAAACAGATTATTAATTTTGGATGTTCAAGCAGCTTAATCGTAGTGTTTATGTATTACATAATACAACCCTATAGGCTCTTTTAGTCCTCTATCAACAGGGTAGGGTTCTTTAGTAATCGTGCTAGGCTGAGATTTTATTCTTTTTTCAGGCCCGAAGATTACTGCAGCAGCTAATTATAGATGCTCGGAACACGACCTGGCAGCGATCATAGCGGCCCGCAGTTCTTCGACAGTCGTTCAATCGTCCGAACATGATCTCAATATGATTGCGCCGCTTGTATCGGCGTTTGTCATTCTTGATAGCCTGCTCGCAGTTTTTGCGTCTCGGGATGCAAGGCTTTATCTCTTTGTCTTTTAACCGTTTTCTGAACCAATCTGCATCATAGCCTCTGTCAGTGAAAAGCCAATCGTCCTTGGGTAAATTCTTGAATAGGTGTGCTGCTCCTTCATAGTCACTGATTTGCCCCGCGGTGACGTTTAACCTGATGGGGCGACAGTGTGCATCGGTGAAGGCGCGCAATTTGGTATTCATGCCGCCTTTCATCCGTTCGATCTGTCGTCCAACACCACCTTTATTAATCGCAAACTGGAAGCTGTTAGGTGCGCTTTCCAATAGTTCGTATCCATTATGATGCTCTTTCCGACCGAGCGTTTGGTAGAGAGGCCTCCCACTATCTGAGCAAATCCCCTTATGACACCAACTTCTCCAACGATTATAGAGCGTTTTACAGTGCTCGTATTCCCGCGGGGCGTCCCACCACCGTAACCTATTGCGAAGAATGAATATAATTCCACGCAAAACACGCCTGTCATCAACCCGTGGGCGTCCATGGCTCTTTGGAAAAAGGGGACGAAGGCGTGACATTTGTCCTTTGCTTAGCCATTAGAGATTATTCATTTATAAATCTCCTCAGGCGAAACTGAATCAGCTCATTATTTTAAAGTCGATGGGTCTTGAGCCTAGGCCTATGTTACTAGAAGGGTCCATCGGCAAGCGGAACGATCGCTTAACTAAATCCACTGCGATGGAGCATTTTCAGCCCGCGAGCGCGGTTTTGTTACGACCGGAAAGTGCGCTGTTCACGCCACGTGCACCATGGTTAATTTGGCGTCGGGGACAACAGTTCGCGCTGTGGCCAATACCACCATGGCTAGAAGGCGGGTGGACCACAAATAATGATAGTTTTAGCAATTGGATTTATTCCGCTGTCATAAACGGCGAGGAGCAAAACGTGCTATAACGGATTTCTGTTGACGCACGGCGATTAAGCGAAAAACGGTAAGAATTATTCGAAAGCTTCGAAGCTGATGAATAAGTTGCCTCACATGTCACGACATGTTCTTCGCGATAACTGCTGTAGAGTTACTATGGGAGCCAGAATGGATAAAGTGCTCGCTACTCAGATAGCGGTCCTTTGATAATGTTCAATATGGTGAGGCCAAGTATATAGATTTCCAATTTGAAGAGAGGTTCAGACCTTTCACTATGCCTGCTAGGGAACTGTGTTATCTCTGCGTCGTGTGAGGCAGAATTTATACACTTAGAATAACAGTGCAAGGTTTTTTGCTACCTGTAAAGCCGCCCGGGATGTTACTTTAAGAATGGGTGATTATAAGTCAAATGTGGATAAAAAGAAGCCCCGTTGACCGCAAAGACCCCGGAGCTTCTGCACTCGACGTACTCGCGGGAACATCGAAGGGCAGATTAATCATAACGGCGAATTCAAAAAAGAAAAGCCCCATTCAACGGGGGTTGATATGGGGCTGCACGAGATTGAGATTGGGGTGACAATCTTGCGCAGCTTAATCATCTCACAAATTGTGGAAAACACAAGCGATAGAATAACACAAGCGGTGCCATCGCTCGACTTTTGGATCGGCAAATCCATGAGCTATTCAAAGTGCCATTGTGCGTCGGACGCTTCGCTTCTGCTCGCGTCTGGTTTGGGATGTCACTCACCCTAGCTATGGAGCCGGCCAAAGCTGTCTTCCGACTACTTTTGATGAGCGTCGATGATTTGTGGCAGGTATCATCTCAATTGCCAAAGTGTGGACTTCTGCACTTCGATGAGTCACAGCTGTTGCCGGTTTGCGGGCTCAAATCAATAACGTCGGATAAGTGGATTGGCTCACCGGCCAATTATCAGAGCATTTTTTAAAGGCAAAACGCCTGACGCATCGTGTATCTAAGAAAGGCATCACAATCGTTATTTGCCTTAACGATCATGCTGGACTATTTGGCGACAATATCTTGCGTTGGATTGTCCTAAACTGTCAAGCATCGGCGCCACTTCCAACGCCGGTACAGCTTTGCTGAATAAGTATCCCTGGGCCGCGTCACATTTATTTTTTTGCAGGTAACTAAGCTGAGCCTCGGATTCAACACCCTCAGCAATAACCTGTATTTCCAATTTGTGAGCGAGGCTGATAATTGCAGCCACGATCGCTTCATTGCCTGCCTGATTTCCTAGGCCGAGTATGAAAGACTTATCAATTTTGATCTTGTCGATGGGAAAATCACGCAAGTGAGACAGTGATGCATAGCCGGTTCCGAAATCGTCGAGCGCTATTTTATAACCTGCATCTCGAAGACGCGTCAAAGCGGCCTTAACATGGTCAGTGTCATGCCCGAGAAATGCTGTCTCGGTTATCTCGATCATAATGCTGGTAGGGGGAATTCCTGATCGATCAACTTCAAACAGGAAAAAGGAGGGAAAATCCGGTTGTCTTAACGCGGCGTCACTCAAGTTAAAGCTAATGATCCCGGGGTTTAATCCTTGATCAAGCCATTTGACCAGATCGCGCAGCAAATGCCCAAGGATCGCATGATGGATGAGAAGTGATTCACGTTGATCTGTAAACGCCGATGCAAAAGAAGCTGGCGTTAAGATTGTCCCATCTGACGCTTCAATTCGAGCGAGTGCTTCAAATCCAATTATGGCTCCGCTGACAAGGTCTAATTTTGGCTGATAGTACGGCTTGAGTGTGCCCTCAGTGATCGCCTGTCGTACAACAGTTAGGTCGGTCTGCTTCGCATCAAATTCTAATTCCAGACTATCGTGAAACTGGACTGCCACCCCCTTTCCTGTATTCTTCGCGTCATAAAGGGCAAGATCTGCGCGTTTTAGTAGCGTACTAACAGATTGTCCGTGGCTTGGAAAACTGGCAATGCCAATTGAAACACTCACTGAACATTCGTGATCAACTGCCGTGATGGGCTTTTTGCCAACTCTGAGCACCTCATTCGCAAAAGCATGCGCCCTCTCTTCGGTCGTGTTCGAGAGAATGACAACAAATTCATCACCTCCAAGTCGGCCGCACAAGCGTGAACCTTTGATTGCAGAAATTCGCCTTCCGATCGCCTTTAGAACTACGTCGCCAGCACTATGCCCAAGAGCATCATTGACAACCTTGAAACCATCAAGGTCGAGCAGTATAAGGTGTATTTCGGCTTTTGTCTCAGCAGCTTGTTGCAACTCATCGTTTAATACTTTTTGAAACAGTGTTCTGTTGGCAAGTCCAGTCAGCGGATCGTAATGCGCGAGCTGCCACAGCTTTTCTTGAGCCAAATGCTGCTCCGTCACATCTTGTGATACACACAGCAATCGAACCGGATTTCCCGCTAAATACTCAACCTCAGCCACCGATCTTACCCAGCGTTTCTTGCCGCTCGAAGTGATAAATTCGCTTTTAAAGTCAAATGCTTCGCCAAGTTTTATTGTTCGTTCAATCTGATCCATGGCGTCGCGACGAGTTATTTCTGTGTAGCAGCTCAATACCGTGTCGAGATCTACAAGGTTACCAATAGGAATTTCGTATATTTTGTAAACAGCATCAGACCATGTCATATTCATTGTCGTTAGATCGAATGCCCATGCACCGACCAAGGCGATGTTTTCAATCTGCATCAGTAACTTATTCTTAGTCTCTGTAAGCTCTCTTACAGCGGATAATTCTCGTTCTCGAGTTTTCCTTGCTGTTGCCGGATAAATTGCGTAAGTCACACCGGATGAGTGACGCAAGGCGCTGATTAACACGTCTTGCGCAGCAGTTTTATCCCATGTAATTTTAAGAGCGACTTCGGTAAAGCCGCCGTTGAGATGGATCAGTTGTTGCAAATAGGCGCCAAAATAAATCCTTGCGGCAGGCGCCAGAATGTCTTCGATCTTATGCCCGACGAGTGTTTGCGAAGCGCTTAAGCTGAGCATCGCGGCTATATAAGGATTTGCTTCGGAGATCAGCCCGTTAATATCGGTAAGAACTAACCCCACAGGCGCAGTTTGATCAATAAGCGTCGGCGTCGGCGTCGGCGTCTCGTCCTGCTCATGCGACATGCGCGATGTGATCTCCACGATGCTGCAAATACTCAGCAATTTTCTTAGCCGTCTCTTGAGGATTACTCACATGAGGACAATGGCCTTGAGCTTTCAATCTAACCAATGTCGAAGATGCAAGTTTTTCAGACATGTATTTACCGACGAAATCAGGGGCGATTAAATCATTTTCGCATTGCATTATGAGACAGTCATTTTTGACATGATTTAATACATAGCGTGAATCCGACAAGAAAGTTAAACGGGCGAAATGCTTAGCAATGTCCTCGTTCCACCTGCAAAAACCACGTGACAACGAATGCGCCAACTCAGGTCTATCAGGATAGCCCATGATAATCGGAGTTATCGTATCTGCCCAATTTGAAAAGTTATCTTTCATAAGTTCGAGGAGATCGTCGAGCTGTTCTGTTTCGAAGCCTCCGTGGTAATCAATATAGTTTTTATAACACGGTGACGGCGCGATCAGGATAAGGGAATCAAACATGTCGGGCCGACGGCTTGCCGCAATTAATCCAATCATCGCACTGACGGAGTGACCGACAAAGGTGAGGCGAGGGGAGTTAAGTTCGTCGCAGATTTCAATCAAGTCCGTGGCGTAACCGTCGAGTTCGGAATGACGAAGCTTAGGATCGAAGTGGGATATGTCCGATTCACCTGCTCCAGTTATGTCGTAGACTACCGTTCGCGCAACAGATCTCAGCATGGGCAAAATAGGTTGCCAAATCCACTGATCGCAGCCATAGCCGTGCGAGAATATAAGCACGTTCTCGCTTGAGCCTTCTATAGCGACCGCATGCCGCGACAATGCACTTTTGTTCATAAGCATTCCGTCCCATCGAGCTCAATTGGGATAAACAGTGATGTTTATAAAATCAAACTAATTCTATGTTCCGGTTAGTTTATCGCAATATTTATCGGGAACTGGAAGGGGAAAGTTTATTGAAATCACTCCTATCACGGTTCCATTAATTGCAATTCACCTAGCTGTATTTTTGTTTGTAAGATCATTTTTTTGGATTATGGTTTCCTTATGCCGTCTCAAATTATCACAAAAATAACTTCGCAACTTCAAATCCTGAGATACTTGCGGTTGCACAGATTATATTATAAACGCTTAAAATGTGTGGCATTCACAAAAGCGAAAACTTCCTGAAATTTAAATGCGACGTCGCGAAGACGGCTTTCGAGAGAAGTTTTGCTCCCAATTATCTCGAAATCTCTTCGCAGCAGATTTGAGCGGAAATCTTCTTGATTTTTGTACAATCCAGAGTTTTAATTTTTCTCTCGACGACAGGAGGGGGAAATGCCTTTCAGAGATGAGATGTACTATGGTTCATTCCGTCCAAGTGAGGTTGATATTCTGCAACAAGCTTTTATCGAATGTTGTGCTCTATTGGAAAGATGCCCCAAAACCCATGAGTTCAGTGCTAGAATGGCGAAATTGGTAATTCTTGAGTTCGAAGCTGGCAACAGAGATCCATATCAGATTGCCAAGCTGGTAGCCAATGCGGAGACCAAAATCAGTTCGATTGATTGATGGTTTGACTGAGCGAGATTTTAAAAAAAAGGCCGGGGTAAACATGCACCGACCTTTCTAACCATTGCTAAATCACCAATGCCAGTACATCTGTGGTCAAAAGCTTGAAACAATGAAGCACTTGCGAGCGGCAGAAATTTTCCAGCGCTCATCAGCAATGCGGTGATTGAATGCATAGATTGGTAATGTATTCTAATAAAGTTCAATCTATTGGTTTTTATCAAAAATATTCACTATTTTCGCATTTCTTGTGACAAATTTGATGGTACTCATGCGAAATGTAACGGTGGTTTAATTTCCGCTGGAATCTACAGGCGACCTCAATGATAATAAGCAACGCTCTCAACTTTGAGCGCATACACTGACAGGCATATGTATTGGAAACTGAAGGGTTGAGTTTGGGCTCCGACTTATAAAAGGAAAACTAAGTGACCGTTTACGGCACGTACACGCTTCGTAGCAGCCTATGAATATAGCCGAACATGCCTCATACCGATGAGTGCTGGGACATCTAGCAAAATTTTAAGACGCATCGAGCGCGACATAGCAATTGCAGCCTCTGCACAAATCGTGGCTGAGATGAAAGTTAAAAGCGATGGCGCTAATGGCTTGCCGTATCGCCTAAGCGCTCAACCACGTTGTCTGAGGCCTAAAGCTCAGAGCCTGAATCATAATGAATTTAACGATATCAGGCTCTTGCGATGCGCCGCGTGAGGAAGCGTATGTTTGCGATGTAGACCCACGCTTCGGAAGAAGCGATGGTTTTCTCGAAGTCTTTGGCCAGTCTGCGACACCGTCCCAGCCATGCAAAAGTGCGCTCTACAACCCATCGGCGTGGGAGTAGTTCGAAACCTTCAGCGAGATCGGAGCGTTTGACGATTTCCAGTGTAAACTTACCGACCTTTTCCAGCCTGCCTTTAAGCTTTGGTCCTGCGTATCCGCCATCAGCAAAGATATGCCGCAACCATGGCCAACGTTTGAGAATTGTTTTCAAGACATCCGGTGCACCGTCTCTGTCCTGAATGCCCGCCGAATGGATCACGAGGCCAACCATCAAGCCCAGTGTATCAACCACAATATGACGCTTGCGACCGTTGATCTTCTTCCCCGCATCAAAGCCCCGTATGCCGCCACTTTCCGTGGTTTTCACCGATTGGCTATCGATTACGCCAGCGGTCGGGCTGGGCTGCTTTCCGGTCAACTCACGTGCTGCCATAACAAGTGTGTTGTTGATGGTCCGCAGGATGCCGTCATCTCGCCAGCGGTAGAAATATTTCTGCACAGTGGAAAATGGTGGGAAGTCGGTTGGCAAAAGCCGCCATGCCCCGCCAGAAGAAGCAATATAAAGTAGTGCATTCACCACTTCTCGCAGGTTCGTCTTTCGAGGGCGCCCAAGCCGTCTGGGTGCTGGCATCAATGGTTCGATGATGGACCATTCGGCATCCGTTAAATCACTTGCGTAACGTGAATTCCGACGTTCATACTGTCGGCGAGCGGTTTCAGTCCAGGTCATCGTGATCTCCATCGTATGTCAGAAATCCGATTGAATCATAACCCACTGAAATCGCTCAACCCTTTTTGGAACAGGCTCTCAGATCATACAATCAACCTTGCGGCTTTCCCCGATCTGCGTTCGGCATCGTTGTAGTAGTTTGCGGCCTGATTGACCGATTTGTGCTGTGAATGCTGCATGGCTTCGGGGAGGGGAATACCTTGCTTTGCTGCTTCTGTGAGATAGCCGGAGCGCAAGCCATGCGCACTGAAGGCTTTTGGATCGAAGCCCGCCTGTGTAATGCGGGTTTTGAGGATCAGGTTGACGGCTTCTGGCGTTAGTGCGCGCGATTTGAGGTTGCCCCAGCGATCAATCGCCCGAAACACCGCGCCATCCTGAATGCGGGCACGCTCAATCCACTGCTTTAAAGCGATTACCGGACGACCGATCAGCAACACAAACGCATCTTCATCCGCCATTGTGGTTTTGGTGCGCCCGAGATAAATTTTGAGGCAGGGGAGGGGAGGGGCGTCGATTTCATCGGACGGGGCCGGCACAGGCGCTTCATCATGCAGTTGACTGATACGAAGCGCGGCGATTTCACTGCGCCGACGGCCGCCAGAAGCAAAAGCGGTCAACAGCAGCGCTTTATCGCGCAGATCGACCAGACCATCGCTTTTGCAGGTCCCTAGCAGTGCAGATAAAATATCAAGGCTGATGGCCTTTTCACTCTTGCGCTGACGTGGGCGCTGACTTGCACGCACAGCGAGCCGCAAAGCACTTTTAAGAGTTGGCGCATTGAACGCACCTTGTAATCCACGCCAACGGGTCAGCGTTGACCAACTGGCCAGCCGCCGCTGCACCGTCGATGGAGCATGTGGACCGATCGAGCGCAATAATCCCTTTGAGCGCAGTGCTGCGCCAATATCAGCGGGCATGCCATGCGATGGATCTGTTTCTCGTTTGGCAGGATCCCACAAATGTTGCGCCACAAACTTAATCAGCAAGGCTTCGGGTGCTGGCCAGGGCAGGGGTGAGCCGGTTGAGCACAAGGACCAGGCCTCGAGATAGCCAAGATCCGATGCCAGAGCCCGCAACGAATTCGCACCGATGCCTTGTTTGGCCAGATGCCGCAGTGTCTCCACGTCATCGTCGGTCAACAATCCGGCGAGGAAATCCCGCCGGTCAAACGGCAGCACTGCTTCCAAAGCATCAAGTGCTTCGGCGCGATGTATTGCCAAATTATTGCTGTCCATAATCACCCCATCGATGATTCAGGATGAAGTTTAAGGTCGGTTTGACCAAAATCTTGTCCTTTGAACAGGAGCGGTGCTCTATTGACGGCCGCGACAGCGTAGGAAAAGCAGTCACCCATATTGAGAGCTGCCGGATGACGGCCTGTGCCGAACCGTTCAAATGCTTGCTCCGCCGCACGATAATGTTTCTCATCGAAGGCAATAGCTGTGGTATTGGGCAGTTCTGACAGGTGGTCGACAATGGCGGCGGCGTTCACAAAGCCCTTGCCGGTTAGCACCATGCGAGTTTCCAAAAGCGTCGGCCAGCCGATGAGGATTGCCTCGCGCCGCACCAGGTGTTCAAAAGATATAGCTTCCCGCTCGCGAAGCGCTATCGCCAGGATAATCGACGTGTCGATAACGATCATCGTGGCAATCCGTGCTCATCGTAGATATCATCATGGGCAGAGGTCGTGCCTTCTGGCACGTCCCGACGGCCTTCAGCCATCAGATCCAACAGCGCGTCCATCGGGGTGAGCGCCTGCTGCTGGCGTAGTTCCTGATCGTAGCGCTCAAGCGCTCGCTCGACGAGCTTGTTGATCGGCTGGCCGGTGCGTTTTGCCAGTGCATGCGCCAGATCACGCGCCTTGGAGCTGCGCACAGATAGTTGCGGTTCGGACATGGCCTTTTCCTTCAAATTGCACGGAAAGCTTAACAAATTCTTCCATTGGTGGCAAGATTACAGCACGTGATGGCTAATTTCCGATAAGAGGTACTTATCGGAGGTGATTAACAAA
>NZ_NNRJ01000056.1 GCF_002252445.1 Brucella thiophenivorans | reverse complement strand
AATTTGGATCAGATCGTTATGAGTCTACGGCCTAATTACTTCCCAATAATAATTAACCGAATTTATCGACTTAATATGTGTCTGTCAGTAGGTCTGAAAGGCTGACTGTCGGGAAACTATCTGTCATAAGGTGGCAAATAGTTGTCTGCGAACGGCACCGGTTAACAAAATGTCATATACGATGAGGCTCATGAATGACGGGGACAAATAAAAAGCAAGGACCTAGATTCAGCCGTGAACTGCCGGCCGTACGTAAACGGATGTTAGTCGAAGCTGCAACGCGCTGCCTCGCCAGAGGTGGAATTACAGCATTGACGACGGATAATATCCGGAAGGAGGCGAAGGTCTCCATTGGCCTCGTCGCACATCATTTTTCAGGTAAAGACGAAATCCTTTCCGAGGTCTATCAGGTTTCTCTTTATGATGACGTTCACAGTCAAATACTCGAAGCTAGTAAGAGTCGAGCCGATGCTTCTAGTAACCCTGAACAGCGTTTGTGCGCGCTCATTGAGGCGCAGTTTTCGGAGAAGCATTTTTCGAGAGATAATCTCCATATTTGGCTCTCGCTTTGGGGTGAGATCGATAAAAATGAAGCACTCAGGTCGCAGCACCGTCAGCTTTGGCGTGCCTATCGTGAGGCGCTACAGATGGATATCGCTGCGCTTGCAGTTGAACGTGGTCTAGAAGTTAAATCAGAGCAGCTTGCAATTAATTTCATAGCGCTTTTTGATGGTTTGTGGCTCGAATGGTGCCTTGATCCTAGTGCGTTGTCGCGAGAGGACGCCGTTGAGGGTTGCTATTCTATTTTGGAATCACAACTTGGCTCGTTGAGCCGCACCACTCCGTCTCCAGTACAGGAAACTATCCATAATCTATAGATATTTTTTAGTATTTGACGTGCCGTTAAGGCCAACGAGATTATGTTTCAGGCGACCAGGGTTCTAGCAGTCCAAATACGCCACAGCGCCAGACACGCGCCATATGATGACATCGCGTGAAATCATGCGATACGCGGTATTGTGTATCAATAGCCCGTTGAAAATATGCGCAAATGCGAGGCCCTATCCAAGCCGATAAACTGATCGCCATTGAGAAATGAAAGCCAATCAAGTGGCTGTAAATTCTTACTATATTCAGTAGGGCATTGATTTGGGTATATCAAAATTTTCCTTAAAACATGCAGGTGCTATTTTCTTATTGAAAACTTTTTCAATAAGCGCTATCTAACACTGGGATCGGCAATGAAGGATGGATTGAAGCGGCGTAAGTGACATCGGTTGTTCTATGGTTCTTCACTGATAAGTCGTCGCCCAAATAGCTTTATCGATAGTGCGATTACACGGACGCAAACAGCATCGGTTGCCTTATAAAAAATATACGAAAGCCTTCATCATGACAGTCGCATCTTCGCCACTAATGATTTCATTCGATGCAGCATCGCGCCTGCTGCCGATGGCTGAGTTAATTAAGGTTTTGCGAAACGCGTTTATCGCGGGATGTGAGGCGCCGCAGCGACACCATCACACGATTCCAATTCAAGGTGAGCCCGACGCTACATTACTCTTGATGCCTTCCTGGCAACAAAAATCAGCCGAAGGCGGGTATCTCGGTGTCAAAGTCGTTACCGTATTTCCCGGCAATGCACATCGGGGGATCCCTGGTCTTACTTCCTGTTATCTGCTTTTTGATAGTGGAACGGGTATTCAACTTGCGACAATTGACGGAAATGCAATCACAACTCGACGAACAGTTGCAGTTTCAGCACTCGCAGCATCTTATCTCGCGAGAGAGGATGCAGAACACCTGCTTGTTCTCGGTTCTGGCCGAGTGGCCAGTCTTTTGCCGGAAGCCTATGCTTCAGTGCGAAATATCCGATGCGTTGGCGTTTGGGATATCGATATTTCAAGTGCCGAGAGGATGGTTAAGCGGCTGCAAGAAGCTGGGTTTGAGGCCTATGTCGCCACGAAACTGAAGGATAGTGTCCAAGAAGCCGACATCGTGACATGCGCGACCTTGGCGACCTCTCCGATTATTCGTGGAGAGTGGCTGCGACCGGGGACACACGTCGATCTCATAGGTGCGTTCACCCCGAACATGCGGGAATCGGACGATGATACTCTCGTTCGTTCGACTGTTTACGTCGATACAGAAGAGGCTTTGCATGAGGCGGGTGACTTTACACAGTCGATAGACAGTGGAGCGTTCATACCGTCTCGACTTGCGGGCACTCTGCGTGAGTTGTGCGGCGGACATGTTGCAAGTCGCAGCTCATATGAGCAAATCACATCTTTTAAGGCAGTTGGGACAGCGTTGGCTGATCTTGCAGCTGCAAGCATGGCCTACGAGCTTATGCTTCATTCTCCCAATGGCTTCTAACAAAACACGTAAAACTGAAGACATGACTAGTGAAATTAACAGAGATCATAGGATCTTGAAAAGGGGAAATAAAATGGGTCTATCAAAAATTATATCATTTTCATTCGTTGCAGTGGGTTTGGCGTTGTCACCTGCGACATCAAACGCAGACGATCTTGAGAAAGTTCACTCAGCTGGTAAACTTTCCAACGCTGTATCGGGTGTGTTCCCACCTTTTAGTTTCGTCGATGAAACCAATACACTGGTTGGATTTGACGTCGACATCGCCGCTGAAATCGCTCGCCGGCTAAATGTAGAACCCAATACTATAACGACATCTTGGGACGGTATTATAGCCGGTTTGGTTACAGGGCGTTATGACACGATCATCGGCTCAATGGGAATTACAGAAGAACGCAAAAAGGCAGTTGACTTCGTGGGACCGTATTACCGTACGGGACTTGGAATTTTTCTTCGTAAAGGTGCTGAGGTTAAGAGTGCCGCCGATTTGGAGGGCAAAGCGGTGGGGGTGACCCTTGGCGAAGCCGCCGAGAAATGGGCTCGCGAGCAGAACAAATTTGACATCCGCACATACAAGGGCTTGCCAGAGTTGCTCCTTGACCTAAGTGCAGGCCGCGTTGATGCCATCGTTGCAGACGACATCCCGGTTTATGTAGCAATTGCCAAAAGCAACGCGCCAGTTGAACAGCTCAAGGACGAAACCTTACCTCGCTTCGACGTTGGGTTCGCTATTCGTAAGAATAACCCTGAGCTTGCAACAGCATTACAGAAAGCTCTCGATGAGATGATAGCCGATGGCACTTATGATGCACTAGCTCAGAAATGGGTCGGCAGAGACATTCGATAGTTGGCGCACAGGGGCGGCCATAAAAGCTGCCCTAGAACGTCGTATATGCGAGCAAATTAGCGGAATGCAAAGACCGCAAATCCGACGCGGTCCGCGTCTGGTATCTTGGAAGACTACAAATGGATATTGGACTGGTTGTACGGATCTTACCGTTCATAGCTGAAGCTGCTCTCGTCACGGTCGGTTTGACCTTCATTTCATTGGTTATCGGACTTCTTGTAGCGGTATTTTTGACATGGGCTCGCTTTTCGCGAACTGCAATACTTCGCTGGGTTTCGACAGCCTACGTTAGTGTAGTGCGCGGCACCCCACTGCTAGTCCAGTTGTTTCTTGTATATTTTGGCGGGCCGCAATTTGGATTGGAGATGACGCCTTTCGTAGCTGCTGTGCTGACTATGGGTTTTAATATTGGAGCATACATGTCCGAAGGGATGAAAGGTGCAATCCTTTCAGTTGACAGGGGGCAAAGCGAGGCTGCCCGGTCACTTGGTTTCAGTCGGTTTGATACCATGAAATTGTTTGTGTTGCCTCAAGCCGCGCCGCTGATGATCCGCTCATTAGGTGTCAACACCATTATTCTATCAAAGGGAACAGCTTTGGTCTCCACGATCGGTGTGGTGGAACTCACCTACACAGCGCAACGGTTTGTGACATCCACATATAAGCCTTTCGAAGTCTTTGCTCTCGCAGGCGCTGCGTACCTTATTATAATTGCGGCCATCTCGATCATCATTCGTTTTGTAGAAAGCAGATTTGATGCAGAGAAAGGAGCTAGCGCATGAACCTCGATTTCAGCGTGGTACCGTCATATTGGGGTATATTGCTAACTGGGCTGACATGGACGGTACTCATTACGCTACTGGCAGGTGCCGTGAGTATTATTCTCGGTATTCTAATCGCGCTAACGACACTCTACGCACCAAAGGTTGTAAGCTTGCCAGTTCGCGGAGTGGTTTTTCTTTTCATGGGCACGCCACTGCTGCTCCAACTCTATATGCTCTACTATGGCCTTTCACAGGTTGGCGTCATGCTTCCAGCGTTTTGGACCGGCGTCATTGGTCTTGGCGTCCATTATGCCGCTTACAATGCCGACATTTTCCGTGCTTCGTTGCAGACTATCGATCCCGGTCAAACTGAAGCTGCACGTACCCTTGGATTTGGGAGGTTCGCAACGCTACGTCACTTTATAATTCCCCAAGCCATCCTTACTGCTCTGCCACAAATCGGTAACAACAGCATCATTCTTCTAAAGGACACGGCTGTTCTGTCAGTCCTTGGTATCACGGAACTCGTTCTCGCAGCACAGCGCGGCATCAGTGAAACCTATCGCCCATTCGAATTCTACCTTGCTGCCGCCGTTCTATATTACATCGTGAATCTCGCTATGGAATTTGTATTGAACGTGGCAGCCAAGAAAGCGGAAGCTATCCGATGATCCAGCAAAAATCCATGATTGAACTGCGGCAGATCCGCAAATCTTACGGGCAACATGAGGTGCTCAAAGGCATTGATCTAACCGTTGCACGCGGGAAAATTGTCTCGATTATCGGACCGAGTGGGTCGGGTAAGAGTACACTGCTACGTTCAATTAATATGCTTGAAGAAATCTCAGGCGGTGAAATCTGGTTAGATGGAAAGCAAGTCAACCGTCCCCTAAAGGGACGGGCATTCGAATCTCACATCAATCATATTCGTCAGGAAATGGGGATGGTTTTTCAACAGTTTAACCTTTTTCCGCATCTCACTGTGCTGCAAAATATCATGATAGCACCTATGCGACTTAAAGGTCTAAATAAGATCGAGGCGCAAGAGCGTGCCAACGACCTTCTTGAGAAAGTTGGTTTGGCGGATAAGGGTAAAGCTTATCCCGCAAGGCTATCAGGAGGCCAAAAGCAACGAGTGGCCATTGCGCGCGCGCTTGCGATGCAGCCCAAAGTTATGCTCTTTGATGAAGCAACATCGGCGCTCGACCCGGAAATCGTCGATGAAGTTAATCTCGTCATGAAGCAGCTAGCGAGCGAGCACATGACGATGCTGATCGTGACCCATGAAATGCGCTTTGCGACTGAGGTATCTGATCACGTGATGTTCATGGATGGTGGTGTTGTTGTGGAACAGGGACCCCCATCTCAGGTCTTGGCAAATCCGATAGAGGATCGAACGCGATCGTTCTTACGCAAACATTTGTCGCAATAAACAACACCAGAAAATTGCTCAGCCACCCGGTTCGCGGGTGCGGCTTCTTTGAAGCAGGAAACTCCTATGTTTTTAAATGACCATCAATTGTCCGAAATTGTTGCCTTTCGCCACGCATTGCATCGCAGGCCTGAAGTTTCGGGCGAAGAATTTGAGACAGCCCGTAAAGTTATGGAGGCGCTCAAACAAGCGGGCGCGGACGAAATAATCTCGGGATTGGGTGGCCACGGTGTGGCGGCGGTCTATTGCGGCTTGGAAGAAGGTCCGACAGTGATGATCCGATCCGAACTTGATGCGCTTCCAATTCAGGAAATTTCCGACTTACCTCACGGATCGGAAATACCGGGGAAAGGCCACCTTTGCGGCCACGATGGACACAGCGCTACACTTCTTGCCATTGGTGTTGGACTGGGTGAAAGCCGTCCAAAGCGTGGGAGAGTCGTTCTGTTATTCCAACCTTCCGAGGAGAATGGCGCAGGTGCTGCGGCTGTAATTGCGGACCCACAATTTATTTCAATCAAGCCTGACATTGTTCTGTCGCAGCATAATTTTCCAGGACTGCCTTTGGGATTTGTCGCCCTTAAAGATGGTGCGGTAAATTGTGCAACGCGGGGCATGAAGATTACGTTTTCCGGCAAGACTGCACACGCTGCGTCGCCAGAGGAGGGCATTGCGCCAACATTAGCGATCGCGCGGCTGCTAAATACTTTAACAGAAGTTGGTAACGCAACTGTCGTGAATGATGATTTTCGGCAAGCCACAGTCACGCACGTGATTATCGGTGATGAAAATTTCGGGATCAGCCCGAGCCATGGTGAAATTTGGGTCACTCTGCGCACAATGACCGATAACCAGATGGCTGCACTGATGACCGCTACAGAAAAGCTTGTTTATGAACAGGCTGAATCTACTGGTCTGACTGCTTGCGTATCGTATCATCAAATATTTCTTCAATGTTTCAATGCCCCCGAGGCCGTGTCAGCACTGCGTCAGGCGCTGGACGAATTAGGTATTACGCATAGCGAGAGCAAAGATATTCTTCCAATTAGACCGGGTGAAGACTTCGGGTTGTTTGGGAGTATTGCGCCAGCAGCAATGTTTTTCCATGGGGCAGGGGAAGGGCATCCAGGTTTACACAATCCTGATTACGACTACCCAGACGCTCTTATCGGTACAGGCGCTCGAATATTTATGCAAACCATCCGCAATATTCTCGGATGAGCGCCTAGTTACACGAAATGAACAGTCGAACATACAGCAAGCGGGCAAATTAATAGTGCCTGCGTGGTTGTTGCCGCGTCGATAAGCATTGGAGAAAAAATGCATATGGCTCCCAAATACAAGTCCGCATCAGGCTGGAACGCACTGTTGGCGCCGCGTAATGTTAGAATGGCACTGCCGGCGACCAAACGATTCAGAAACATCGTCATTGGTGCAGGATACACCGGACTTGCTGCTGCGCGACGTTTGGCAGAGCTTAACCCTGACGAGCAGATACTTCTTTTAGAAGCGTCAACTATTGGAGAAGGTGCGTCCGGACGTAACTCAGGTTATTTGTTGATCAATCCAGGCGAACCCAGTGCCAACGCCGAGGGTTTTGAGGCTGACTGGGCCACTCGCCAGATGAATATCGTTCAGGCAGGGCTTGATCAACTCAAAGCGCAAGTACTTCGTTATTCGATTGAATGCGATTGGGACGAAAACCCATTGGCGATCACAGCTGCGGCCACGCCGCGCGTCGAAAAGAGCGCGCGGGCAACGGTTGCCACATACCGCAAATGGGGGATCAATCCCCAAGAATATTCTCAAAGCCAATTAGAGAGTATTATTGGTACAGATTACTACCGTTACGGTTTGCAGTCCCTTACCAAAGTTCTTATCCAGCCTGCTGCGTTACAGCGTGGAATCGCAGACAATCTCCCTGCATCTGTGCATTTGGTAGAGAACATTGTTGTACAGTCAGTAACAAAGAGCTCGCCGTTCAGCGTTAAGACGAACCAAGGTGATTTTGTTGCTGATCGTGTATTTATCACGAACAACCTTCACGCTCGCGAACTTGGGGTTGTTCGCAATCGGATGATTGGGATTCTGACCTATGGTGCATTTACACCCGAATTAAACGAAACTGAACTAGCAAGTCTGGGCGAGCAACCCAAATGGGGAATATTGCCCGCCCACCGTATGGGCACGACTATGAGAAAGACAAACAGAAGGTTGCTAATAAGGAGTGGGGACTCTTATGAGAGCGAGCTTGCTCCTGAAAAAGTAAGGGCCATGCTTACCAGTTTGTATAAAAACCGGTTTCCTAATATGCGAAACCATGAATTCGAGTTTGTGTGGGGCGGATTTACCGCGGTGACCCACAATGGAGGCTTCTATTTCGGCGAAGCTTATCCCAGTATGTTCGTTTCAGTTGGTTGTGGCGGTGCAGGGGTTCTTCGCGGAACGAGCCAAGGCACACTGCTGGCCGAAATGGCTTCGGGTACGAAGTCGCAATTGCTTAGCGACCGGCTAAATATGGCTGGCCCAAGCTGGATCCCGCCGGAGCCCCTCGCAGGGATCGGGGCGAAATTACAAATAGCGTTTGAGCAGTTGCAAGCCGGAAGAGAGCGTTGATCTCGATGTTCAAACGCCAAGCGGGTTTGGAGAAGCTATCCCAAGTGCACCAATCAGTCTTATTAAAAGTTTTCCTGACTGGTAATCATGAAGTCAGGCGTCCCAGCGGCACCGTTACCTTCACCTGAGGGTAAGAATCAACGGCGATAACGTGTTATGATGAAACCTCGTTCTTCACTTTATCATCGCCATCGTTATCCTTCTGAGATCATCGCGGAAGCCGTATGGTTGTATTTCCACTTTCCGTTAAGCTTTCGCATGGTTGAAGACATGCTGGCTTATCGCGGGATCTTCATCACACATAAGACAGTCTATGAATGGGCTGAGAAATTCGGACGGGCCTATGCCCAGACGATCCGTTGCCGGACACCACGCCTTGGCGATAAATGTTGGGATGGACGGCCCCCGAACGGCATCGAAATTTGCCAGAGTGAGCTGTTAACGATCTCAAACGAAGGAGCCGTCCGTGGATCAGATTATCCGTATTGGCATGGATACGTCAAAGCATGTCTTTCAATTGCATGGTGTGAACGCCGGCGAGCAACCGATCCTGCGCAAGAAGATGCGCCGTAGGGAGATGGTGGATTTCTTTGCGAAATGCCCACCGACCGTGATTGCGATCGAAGCCTGCGCCGCTTCGCATCACTGGGCGCGGTTGCTGACAGGGTTTGGACATGATGTAAAGTTGATCGCGCCACAATTGGTGAAGCCCTACGTCAAGCGCGGCAAGAATGATGCAGCCGATGCCGAAGCGCTATGCGAGGCGATGAGCCCTCCGACTATGCGGTTCGTTCCGGTGAAAAGTGCGGATCAGCAAGCCGCGCTTATGCTGGTGGGCCTGCGTGAGCGCGCCGTCACCGCACATACGCAGCTAGCCAATACGATTCGTGGCTATGCAGCTGAGTTCGGGCTAACCGCGGCCAAGGGCATGTCTCATATTCCGCTCCTTCTGGAACGCATGTTGATTAATGACATTATCCCGGCTTTGGCGCGTGATCTGTTCGCATCACTCGCTGAGGAATTTGCGCAGTTGGGTGAGCGTTTGAAAGAGGTGGAGGCAAAGCTGATGGCTTGGTATCGCGACAATGAATGCTGTCGCCGTCTTGCAAATATCCCTGGTGTTGGGCCGATAGGCGCAGTCTTGCTGGTGATGAAAGCGCCAGCACCGGAACAGTTCACATCAGGAAGGCAGTTTGCCGCCTGGATGGGCCTGACACCCAAGTATCATTCGACTGCGGGCAAAGTCAGGCTCGGTGTTATTACGAGGGCTGGCGATGAAGCATTGCGTAAGACGCTGATCGTGGGTGCAACCTCATCGCTTCGACAGGTCAGAGCGGGACGAGGCAGGAATGCTTCATTATGGCTCATCGAGTTGCTCAAGCGCAAGCCGCCAAAACTCGCGGCTGTCGCGTTGGCCAACAAGATTGCCAGGATCGCCTGGAAAATGATGGTAACCGGCGAGGTTTATAAGGGTAATGCTGCGCGATCGGCTATGGCCTGCGCGGCGTGACGAGATCAGTCATCACGGTAAGCATGATACAGACGATACCGTGCTGAGCTGATGCGTGAACTTGCATGAAACAAGTAGATGGTGTGATCGATCGATCCGAGACGTGGTCCACTCCGCAGATGCCAATGGCCCAACGAGGCCGAATAAATGTTTGGAACCCACGTCGCGGAACCCATCTTGGCCAGCATTCATGTGTGAATGTACCAAAAGGCCGGACATATGAACGCAAGCGATCCGATCAAATCATCAAAAGGTTCTTGCAACGAGGGGGCCGTCCACATATGGCATCTGGATGAAATGGTTGTTACGATCAAAGGTGAACGCCATTTCCTTTGGCGAGCGGTAGATCAGGATGGCTTTGTGCTGGAGGTTCTTATACAGAAACGCCGCAATACCAAGGCCGCCAAACGGTTCATGCGCAAGCTTCTCTCTCCTCAAGGCTGCGCACCGCGGGTGATGGTCAACGACAAACTACGCTCGTATGGCGCTGCCAAACGATCGATAGGCCTTAGTGTTTGCGATCATCGCCAGCTTAAGGGTTTGAACAACCGGGCAGAGAATTCGCATCAGCCGAGCCGGCGACGCGAGCGGGTTATGAAGCGCTTTAAGTCAGCGCGACATGTGCAGAAGTTCACGTCGATACATGATCCGATCTACAACATATATTACTTCCCCCGCAACCAATTCGACGCTGCCGATCATCGTGAATTACGACAAGCCGCCACCAACATGTGGCGGGAAATCGCTTGCCTGAAATCTGCATAGAAACTGCGTCAAAGACCAAGTTACGATGGCAATCACGTTAAGGTAACGGTGCCGGCAGAATTCCTCCGGCGGCAAGGACAGGCTGGGGCGCATCACGAAGATGGGCGACAGCTATCTACGAAAGCTCCTTGTTGTCGGCGCAACAGCAGTTCTGCGACATGCCATCCGCGCGCAAACGCGAACCGGACAATGGCTACGCCACTTGCTGGAGCGCAAGCCATCCCGGTTAGTCAGCGTGGCGTTGGCAAACAAGACCGCCCGGATCGTCTGGGCAGTGATGTCGAAGAAGGAGGCTTACAACGCAGCCTGAGATTTTCTGGCGCACCACAAACGCGCCGCACAAGTTGCAAGGGCAATCTCTGTGATGATGATCTTTGCCGCCGCAACCGGAACACACCGTGGTATTGCCAGAGCGTTATAGCTCGGCAACTTGATAGGGATCTGGCTCGCGGACTTCATCAGGGCCAGCGGACATTGGCACCGCACAAACAGGCCGGACAAATGACCGCTAGCAATAAAGATCAAAGACACAAAGAAAACACTTGCAATTCAGGGGCTGTCCACAAATAGCAATACCAAATCGACCGCATGAACCATGTCGAGGTTTGCGATCAGGTTATTCTCTCTATGCTCGCTCGAATCTCCTCTGGCTCAAACACTTTTTTCCAATCCTCACGTATCAGCATTGGTCGGCCAAACTCGATTGCCTTTTCGCAGGCATCGGAAAATTTCCCCGGGATCTCGTCAAACATCACAGCGGTCAGCACGCTCATGTGACCAAGTAGGAATTCGCGTGCGCAGTCGCGGTCAATACCGCGCCCAATGACCTCTTCCATCGCTTCGCGGAGGACCGTGATCAGCGAGGCGCAAACGGTCTCTGTCAGCCCTGGTTCAAGATAGGCCATATGTTCGACGCTGACGCGATGGCTACGGGCCACAGGAGCAAAGATTGCACGGGCAACCTGATCGCCTCGCTCGTATTGCCACTCAGTGCCCTGCACCAGTGAATTGACGATGCTCTGGGACGCGGCGGTGCCACCGAAGAAATCGCGCTGCGCAGCCTCTGTTTCCTCATGGCGAAAAATGCCAGGATGGCAGGGATGGGTGACGAAATAGGCGATGTCAGCGCGTTCGGGCAAATGGCCGGCAAAGGGCGCGGCCGGATCTAGGCAGATCACCACCGTTCCGCTGCCAAGCTTTGGCACAACAATGCCGGCTACCTTGCCGATGGTCGCATCGGGTACCGCAAGTACTACAACATCGGCCCCCTTAATTGCTTCGTCAGACGTGACGCAAGTGACGGCAAATTCATGCTTCAGCCGCTGCTGGCCTTCGGGTGACAGCTCGACGTGAGCCACAATGAAGTCGGTGTTTTTCAGATTGCGTGTGAGACGGGTACCCATTTTCCCACCCGCGCCGAAAAGGGCTATTTTAACCATAGTAGCATTCTCCTGATAGCAATCGGCAATAAATCCCATTGCACAAAGTTGTTCGTCGGAGGGTGAGCCGATGTTTAATTCGTAGGAAAGAAAGCGGGCGCGAACATACGCGCACCCGCCTATGTCGCATTCAGCCGTGACTGATGGTGACTGTCTTGATATGGGTAAAGCCGTTCAATGCTTCAAACCCTTTTTCGCGGCCATGGCCGGATTTACCCACGCCGCCAAAGGGCAGTTCGATACCGCCGCCTGCACCATAATTGTTGATGAAGACTTGGCCGGAACTAATCTTACGTGCCATGCGCAGTTGGCGCGCTCCATCTCGGGTCCAGATTCCGGTAACTAGGCCGTAATCGGTGCCGTTGGCGATTTTAAGCGCCTCTTCCTCATCCTCGAATGGAATCAACACCTGAACAGGTCCAAATATCTCCTGTTGGGCCAGTGTATGATCTGGTGACACTTCGGAGAAGAGTGTTGGAAGCACATAATTGCCGCCAGCAGGGGCTTCTGGATGCAAATTGCCCTGGGCCGCCATGGTAAGTTCTGCACGGCCCCGGTCTATAAAGCCCTGGACGATCTGGTGCTGTTTTTTCGAGACCACGGGTCCCAAGCTTAGGCTGTCTATCGCCGGGCCTACGGTCAAACCTTTATATATCGCGATCATGCGACGCTTGACCTCGTCATAAATGCCTTTTTGAACAAGTACCCGCGAGGCAGCCGAGCAGGTTTGACCAGCATTTTGCATGCACGCGCCTACAAGGATCGGCATCGCTTTTTCTAGATCGACATCGTCGAAAACGATGTGCGGGGATTTGCCGCCCAATTCCAGCGTGACTGGCACCACATTCTTCGCCGCAGCCTCTTGGATGCGCACGCCCGTAGCTACTGAGCCCGTGAAGGAGATATGATTAATTCCAGGATGCGAGGATAGATGCGCGCCGACATCATGGCCGTAACCGGTGACAACATTAATCACACCTGCTGGCACGCCCGCCTCTGCGGCGATAGCGGCGACAGCCAGCGAGGAAAGCGAGGCATCCTCAGCCGGTTTTACAACAACCGTATTCCCTGCAGCAAGTGCTGCGCCGACGCCGCGCCCGAGTATCTGGATCGGGTAATTCCACGGGATGATGATACCGCAAACACCATGTGCTTCACGCAAAGTATAGACGGTAAACCCTTCTTGATAGGGTATGGTGGTGCCCATCAGCTTGTCTGCAGCGCCAGCGTAGAATTCCAAATAGCGCGCCAGCGCAATCGCGTCGTTGCGAGACTGGTTCAGAGGCTTGCCGACATCGAGTGTTTCGATCATCGCTAATTCTTCTGCACGCTCTAGGACGAGCTCGGACATTTTCATCAGTATCCGACCTCGCTGCGTTGCGGTCAGCCTGCCCCATTCTCCATTAAGGGCAGCTCGGGCCGCCACTACGGCGGTATCGATTTCTGCCTCTGTACCGCGACCAATTTGGCCGATCACATCACCCGTGGACGGGTTTTCGACCGGAATTGTCTTGCCGCCTGTCGGGGTGATCCATTGGCCATTCAAAAATACTTTCGTGGTATCAATCCACATTAGCTGATCAAGTGTCATCATGCTCCTCCGGGCCTGATTGGGCGTTAGACGCGCCACTGTAGTGTTGATTTTCTGGGAAGTTTTCAGTTTCGGTAAAAAAGGGCTCTACTCTCTCACGTGAATGGCCGATATGTCGGCGCATCAAATTACGGGCCGACTCCGCATCTTTTTGTCGAAGCGCATCGAGGATCTCAAGATGTTCGCTGACTGCGCTGGTGGTGATTGTGGAGTGATACCGCAGCCGAAACAGGTTTGAGTGGATATAGAGGCGCGATAGCGCCTCGGCTGCTACCTGATTGCCAGCAATTAGAGTTATTCGTGTGTGGAAGGCATTATCGCGCTCGGCGAAAGCCCCAAAATTGTCAGGGCGGCTCTCGGCGGCGAGGCAACTCATTTCCGTGCACAGTTCTTCAAGGGCAATAATGTCTTCCGGCGTCACACGGCTTGCGGCCAGCATGGCTAGCTCCGGTTCGATCATTTCGCGGAAAGCGTAGGTGTCGCGGAAATATCGCCCTTCGGGTAAAGGCGCTGCCGAGAAACCGGAGTTGAATTTCTGTATTACGAGTCCCTCCGATTCAAGCCGGATTAGCGCTGCACGTATCGGTGTTTGCGAGACGGTGAAATGGCGCGCTAGCGCATCGACTGATAATCGTTCTCCCGGAGGAATCCTTAACGAGATCAAATCCGCTAGCAGCGCATCATAGATCTCATCACCCAGAGGGTGTCCGGGATTTTTTTCGCGGCCATGCTGCTGTCCGGAATATAATTGTGATCCAACTTGCGTTGCTGACATTTTATGTCCCTCCTAGTTCTTAATCTCTTGACGTTTCTGTACACGATGTCTAGCCTTAAATCGTATCGTATCTGATTTTTTTGGTTGATACTCTGCAAATCGTAAAGGGTGACATGTGTTTCTGGAGGGAAGCTCGTCACCCAAGGGAGGAAAGAATGACTTACAATTTCCGTGCTTTGGCGCTTTCTGCCGCATCAATTTTCGTACTCACGACCACGGCAATAGAGGCCCGAACTCTGAACATCGCGATGACACCGCCCGAAGAATCGCACTACGGCGCAGCTGCCAAAGCCTTCAAAGAGAAAATCGAGGAGTTCTCGGGTGGAGACATTACCGTTGAGATCAAAGCCAATGGTGTACTTGGTGGCGAGCGTGAGATCCTTGAGGGTATGCAGATCGGCTCTATTGAAATGGGCGTGACCTCGACTGGACCGGTGGGTGGCTTTGTGCCTTCGACCTATGTTCTTGATCTGCCTTTTCTATTTAAAGACTATGACAATGCTCGCGCGGTTTTGGATGGTCCCATCGGTCAGGGCCTGCTGAACGATTTCGAGCCGGTCGGCATCATGGCGCTTGGCTGGGCGGAGAATGGTTTCCGCTATATGACCAACTCGAAAAAGCCTATTCAAATGCCGCAAGACATGAAGGACATGAAAATCCGCACGATGGAAAACGACATTCATCTCGGAGCCTTTTCAGCCATGGGAGCAGCTCCTTTGCCGATGTCCTGGAACGAGGTAATCACTGCACTTCAGCAAGGCACCATCGACGGTCAGGAAACGCCAATGTCGATCTTCATCGCGAATCGCATTTGGGAAGTTCAAAAATATGCAACCCTGACCGGACATTTCTATTCGCCCTCACTGATTATGATGTCGAGAATACATTGGGAACAACTCTCCGAAGAAGAGCAGGGGTGGGTGCGTGAAGCCGCCGCCGCAGGTGTTGCAGCAAATCGTGCCTATGTCGAAAATGACGAAAAGCGCGGGTTGGAAATGCTACGTGCCAATGGGATGGAAGTCATCGATACTGTTGACCAAGACGCTTTTGCTGAAGCAGTTTCCTCGGTTTACGACGTTTTCACCGCCAAATATGGCGATGAAACGTTGGAAAAGATCCGCGCCGCACAAGAGTGATCGATCGGGCGCCTTGGTTCTGATTTCGAAGCCGCACTGAATCCGCGTCTTCGTACTGTAAAGAGGCGCCCTGAACACTTACGATAATCCATGGAGGAGGAGCGATGCGCAGAGTTGTGCTCGCCGGAGAGAAGTTTGTCTCTCTCACACATAATATCGCTGCTACATTGCTTGCGATATCCGCAGTACTGGTTTTCCTGCAAGTGGTTTCACGATTTGGTGGCGGGCATTCACTGGCCTGGACCGAGATTTTTGCACGAGGCACCGTGATTTGGATGGTCTTTATGGCAGCCTGCGCGGGTTTTCGTCTGAATGCGATGATTCCGCTGGAATTCATCCGTGATGTCGTACCCGCACCGGCGAAAAAGGCAGTGCTTTGGGCAGTGTTCATCCTGACGTTAATCTTTCTATTCGTAATGTCTTGGTATGGCACGCAGATGGCAATGCGGGTGGTTAACCAGAAGATCGCCATGATCGGTATTTCTATGGCCTGGTTCTATGCCGCGATTCCCGTTGGCTGCGTCTGCGCCCTGCCAGGCGTGCTGCTTGGCCATTTCTGTCCTGTCATGGATGAAAGGCTTCCGGAATGAATATCGCCCTCGTATCCGCACTGATGATTCTATTTGCACTGTCAGTTCCAGTGGCGGTCGCAATCGCAATGTCGGCCATTTTCTCGATCTCGTTTTTCAGCAATCTGCCACTGTTGGTAGTACCGCAGAAAATGTTCAATGCACTGGACAGTTTTCCGCTTCTCGCGATTCCGTTTTTCATCCTTGCTGGCAATCTGATGAGCCACGGCGGCGTCTCGCGCCGGTTGGTTGATTTCGCAAAAAGCATGGTTGGTGGCGTCCAGGGCGGTCTTGCCGCATCCTGTGTATTGACCTGCATGATATTTTCATCAATTTCGGGCTCTTCAGTGGCCACCACCTTCGCAGTTGGCGCTATTTTAATTCCGGCGATGGTTAGACATGGATATCCGACGCCGGTTGCGGGCACCATCCAGGCGACCTCAGCAGAGCTCGGTGTGATCCTTCCTCCGTCCATACCGATGATCCTATATGCGGTCTCGACCGAAACATCGGTGACGCAGATCTTCATCGCGGGGATCGGACCTGGCCTCCTTATAGCGGGTGCACTGATTATCATGACGCAGATCTGGTGTCGGGTGAAAGGCTATGGCAAGAATGACGGCGACGATCGCAAGGGTTTTTTGAAATCCGCCGTCAGCGCTTTTTGGTCGCTGATGATGCCGGTGGTGATCGTGGGCGGGATCTATGGCGGTATTTTTACCCCAACTGAGGCTGCTGCCATCGCCGTCTTCCTGGCGCTTTTCATAGGTCTCTTCATCTATCGTGAACTGAAATTTACAGATCTGCCAAAAATCTTTCGCCAATCAGTTGTTTCGACCGGTGCGGTCATGCTGATCATTGCGGCGGCGGGCCTGTTTTCGTTCCTCGTCTCAATGTCGGGTTTGCCGAAAATGGTCGGGAGCTGGGCGTCTGATAGTTTTGAGAGTTGGATCACCTTTCTTCTCTTCGTGAACATTCTACTATTCGTAGTAGGGATGTTTGTCGAAACCTCAGCCGCGATTCTTGTTCTCGCACCGATCCTGGCGCCGATCGCTATTCTCTACGGCATCGATCCTGTGCATTTCGGTATGATCATGATCGTCAATCTTGCCATGGGGATGATTACACCACCACTTGGTGTGAACTTATTCGCCGCCGCATCGGTGGCGAAAATCCCGGTGCAGCGCATGTTCAAGCCGCTGATCTGGCCAGTGACGGCTATTATCTTGTCCTTGATGGTGATTACCTATGTTCCACAAATATCGCTGTTCTTACGCGATCTCTCTCTGGCGCAATAGGTTTCATAGCGGTGGTCGGTACTGTGCCGACCACCGCCTCCCTCTTCACGAAAGATGAACCATGATCCCTGTCGAGGAAATCAGAACCACAGCGATCCGGGCACTGACCAAAGGTGGCCTTTCGCGTGACCATGCGGAAATCCAGCTGCAACTTTTGCTGGATGCTGAGATGCGGGGTGTCCCTTCTCATGGACTGTTGCGGCTACCCCGCGTGATCGAAAGGGTCGCAGCTGGCGTAACCAATCCTATTACAAAAGGAGCCCAGACTTGGCGAGGCCAAGCGCTGCTTGATGTGGAAGGAGAGCAGGGGATTGGGCCTGTTGTTGCCTTAGCCGCTCTTGAGACGGCCAAGGCGCGGGCGTCGGTTACGGGCTCGTGTGTGGTGGCGATCCGTAACTGCGATCACCTTGGCATGCTTGCTTTTTATGCGGAGAAGCTGGCGCAAGAAGGCAAGATTTTGCTTGGGATGACAGTTTCAGAGGCGCTGGTACATCCTTATGGCGGTCGGCATGCGATGATTGGTACCAATCCGATTACCATTGGCGTCCCTGCCGAGCCGTTACCCTTCGTCTTCGATATGGCGACTAGCCTTGTTTCCATGGGTAAGATCCATGACTACGCCCATCGTGGTGCGCCGATCCCTGAGGGCTGGGCGCTCGATGCGGATGGCAATCCTACGATGGATCCGAATGCTGCGAAACGGGGTGCCATCGCGCCCTTTGGGGGCGCGAAGGGCTACGGTCTGGGCCTTGCGTTTGAGGTCCTTGTCTCCGCGCTTACCGGCTCGGCAATCGGGGCAGGGGTAAAGGGCACGCTCGATTCCACACATCCATGCAACAAAGGCGATGTGTTTGTGGTGATGGAACCATCGTCGGGAGTCATGCCACTGGTTTCGGGCTTTCTTGAGGAGTTACGACACTCAGCCCCTGCCGATCCATTATATCCAGTACGGATCCCAGGCGACCGCGCTGTCATTACGCGCGAGCAAGCTGTCCGCGATGGTCTGAGCATAGCCACCGACGTATGGGAGCGCATTCTCAGCCTCGCCTGACCATTCAATACTGCCCCCTTAGAGTGGGTGAAAAAGGAGTAATTACATGCGGTTCGATTATGGTGTGACCCGTGCGCCAAATAGGCTAATCTTCGGCCCTGGCCAGCGTAAGGCACTTGGCCGTCTGGCACGCGATCTTGGCACCCGCGCGCTAATCTGCACGGATGAGCGCCTTGGCAAACTGCCGCTGCTTAGTGAATTGGTTGCTGATCTTGAGGCCAATGGCATTACGGTCGAGGTGTTCGCCGAGACCCAGCCTGAGCTGCCACTGGACGGGATTACCACCTGTGCCGAGCGTTACAAAGACTTTGCCCCGGATATGGTGATCGGCTTTGGCGGTGGCAGTTGCCTTGATCTGGCGAAGCTGGTCAGCCTTCTGCTAACCTTTCCTGGCCCTCTTTCCACCTATTATGGCGAGTTCAAGGTACCGGGTCCGGTCCGCCCCGTTATCGCGATCCCCACCACTGCAGGCACCGGTTCCGAGGCCACCCCGGTTGCGGTTCTGGCCGATCCCAAAAGGGTGATGAAAGTGGGAATCTCTTCACCCGAGCTTATCCCACATACCTCAATTTGCGACCCAGAGCTAACCGTGACGTGCCCCAAGGGGCTGACCGCGATTTCGGGTGCTGATGCGCTCGCGCATGCGATTGAAGGTTTCGCAGCCGTCAGCCGCGAGGCGACCCTGGATCTTTCGGTGACACGGGTCTTTGTAGGCAAGAACACCCTCTCTGATATCTATGCGCTACGCGCGATCAAGCTGATCTATGATCACCTGGAGACGGCGGTCAACCAGCCTGATAATATAGAGGCACGTTCTGCCGTTATGTTGGGTTCGACCCTCGCGGGTCTCGCTTTCGGTACAGCCGGTACCGCAGCCGCCCATGCGATCCAATACCCAATTGGTGCGGAAACGCACACTGCGCATGGGCTTGGGGTTGGTGTGCTCTTGCCCTTTACCATGCGTTTCAACGCTCCAGTTGCTGCGGCAGATTATGCCGAGATTGCCCGTGAGATCGGTGTTGCGACCGGCGCCGATGCTGATGACAAAGCAGCCGATGCGTTGATCAGTGCCCTTTCCGAGCTTTTTGACCGGATTGGTATGCCTGCAACCCTCGACCGGATCGGGGTTACGCTTGAAAGCCTTGATAGCATCGCGACGTTATCGATGAACGCCTCGCGTTTGGTTGAAAACAATCCCCGCCCGCTTTCGTCCGAAGCGATCCGTACGATTCTTGACACTGCCATGGCGTCCGCCTGAGACCCTGAGGAAGAAAAATGACAACACATAACACTTGGCCGACCGATCTTTTCATCGGCGGAAAATGGTGCGAAGGCGCCCGCGCGACCCGTATCGACGTGACTAATCCGTCCGATGGTTCGGTGCTTTGCTCAGTCGCCAATGCAGCGCCCGAAGATGCCATTGCAGCTGTGAATGCGGCAGCAGAAGCGGCGGCTGATTGGGCTGCAACACCTGCGCGCAAACGCGGAGAGATCCTGCGACGCTGCTGGGAGCTAATGACCCGTGATGCCGAGGCGCTGGCTCGGCTGATCTCTCTGGAAAATGGTAAGGCGCTGAAAGATGCGCGAGGCGAGGTAGCATATGCCGCCGAATTCTTCCGCTGGTTTGCGGAAGAAGCCGTACGCGGCCATGGTGACCTGGGCATGGCCCCTTCAGGCGCGAACCGTATTCTGGTGCAGTATCAGCCGATTGGCGTTTCGCTTCTGATCACACCCTGGAACTTCCCCGCCGCCATGGCAACTCGAAAGATCGCGCCGGTACTGGCTGCTGGCTGCACGTGCGTCTTGAAACCTGCGACCGAGACACCGCTGACCGCTTTTGCTGTTGCGGCGATCCTTGCTGAGGCGGGCGTTCCGGATGGCGTAGTAAATGTGCTGAGCACGTCGACCACTGGCCAGGTAGTCAACGCAATGCTCGATGATCCGCGGGTGCGCAAACTGTCTTTCACTGGTTCGACCGAGGTTGGCCGAGTACTGCTTCGCAAGGCCGCGGACCAGGTGATCCATTCATCAATGGAACTGGGCGGCAATGCGCCTTTCGTCGTGTTCGATGACGCGGATTTGGATGCCGCCATCGAGGGCGCAATGATCGCCAAGATGCGCAATGGTGGCGAGGCCTGCACCGCGGCGAACCGCATCTACGTTCAGCGTGGCGTTGCAGAGGAGTTCACTCGCCGCCTGACCGAACGAATGGCCGCGCTGAAAGTCGGCCCCGGCTCAGAAGACACCACTGATCTAGGTCCATTGATTAATGCGGCTGCAGTGAAAAATGTGGGCAGGCTCGTTGATGAAGCTGTTGCCAAAGGCGCGCGCATCATGTGCGGCGGCAAGGCGATAGCCGGAGACGGCCATTTCTACCCCGCTACTGTGCTGGCCGATGTACCCGATACTGCCGATATCGCCCATGAGGAAATATTCGGTCCGGTCGCACCCATTTATATATTTGACACAGAAGAAGAAGCTATCCGCCGCGCCAACGACACCGAATATGGTTTGGTCGCCTATGTCTACACGCAGGATCTGGCGCGGGGTCTGCGCGTATCGGATAAACTTGAGGCAGGGATGCTGGCGCTGAACCGTGGCCTCGTATCCGATCCGGCCGCGCCCTTTGGTGGTGTCAAACAAAGTGGGCTCGGTCGTGAGGGTGCACGTCATGGGATGCTTGAATTCATGGAAGCCAAATATATCGCGACTAACTGGTGAGCTATAGGAATGATGATGAATTACAAGATTGCGACTATCGCAGGTGACGGCATCGGCCCCGAGATCACCGAGGCCACGATCAAAGTGTTGAAAGCGGCTGTTGGCGAAAATCTGCTGGATTTCCAGATGTTGGACGGTGGCGCGGGTCATTACGTGAAATCCGGCCAAGTATTGCCTGATGATACCTATGCCGCTTGCCGCAACGCCGATGCGATCTTGCACGGTGCGGCTGGACTGCCGGGCATAGTTTATCCAGATGGCACCGAGGTGGGCAATGACTTACATTTGCTGCTCCGGTTCCGGCTGGATCTCTATGCCAATGTTAGACCCGTAAAACTGCTGCCGGGCGTGCTTTCGCCACTGCGAGCCTTCGAAGGCGGCGGCATTGATTACGTGATTATCCGCGAAAATACCGAAGGGCTTTATGCCAGCCGGGGCGCTGGCGTCGTCTTGCGAGATGAATTTGCCTCGGACAGCCTCGTAGTGACCCGCAAGGGTACCGAGCGCGTGGCGAAATTCGCATTTGAACTGGCGAAAAAACGTAGTGGAGCACCGCGTGATGGGAAGTCGCGTGTAACCGTCTGCGACAAGGCGAACATCCTTCGCAGTTATGCTTTCTTCCGCAAGATTTGTGATGAGGTCCACGCGGGTTATCCTGATGTGGGTATCGATTACGCCTACGCTGATGCGATCACGGTCCATTTGGTGAAGCGCCCCGATTTTTACGACGTTATCGTGGCTGAGAACATGTTTGGTGACATAATATCGGATCTTGGCGCTGCGACCGTTGGCGGTATGGGCATTTCACCCTCAGCAGAAATCGGTGACGATTTCGCTCTTTTCCAGGGTGCGCATGGCTCGGCGCCCGATATTGCGGGCCAGAATATCGCAAGCCCGGTCGCCACCGTGCTCTCGGCTGCGATGATGCTGCGTTGGCTGGGAGACCGCAAAGGCGATGCAGCTCTGATAGAGGCGGGCGATCGGATAGAGGCCGCTGTGGGCCGGGTGTTGGCTGCGGGCGAAACGGTGCCGAGCGACCTTGGTGGCCATGCGAAATGCACTGAAATGGCGGATGCGATCTGCCGAACTCTAGCGTGAGGAGAAAGTGATGGGCGATCTGAAAGTTGGTATCATTGGTGTCGGCCTGATGGGGCACGGCATCGCGAAGAACGTGGTCTCAAAAGGCTGGGCGCTTGGGTTTCTCGATCATCCCGGCAATCAGCCATGCGAGGACCTGATCGGCTTAGGCGCGGCTAAATTCGCCGACAAGCATGATCTGGCGGCGGCATCGGACGTGATCATCCTTTGCGTCTCCGGCACGCCGCAGGTCGAGGATGTGCTACTGGGTGAGAACGGAATCCTGAAGAGGGTGACGCAGGGCACTGTGATCATCGATTGCTCAACCGCGATACCTAGTTCTACTGAGGCGATTGCGAAACAGGCTGCAGGAGCAGGCGCGCTTTTCATGGATGCGCCTATGACCCGCACGCCCTTGGAGGCCGAGGCGGGGCGGCTGAACCTGCTGGTCGGTGCGGAGCCGGAGCTTTTCACACGCATTCGTCCGCTGCTGGAAACCTTCGCCGAGAATATCTTCCATGCTGGGGGGGCGAGTGCCGGACATAAGCTCAAGCTTTTGCACAATTTCTGCTCGCTCGGGATGGTGACGCTGTTGGGCGAGGCGGCAGCCTGCGCAAAACAGGGCGGCATTTCTGCCGAGGTCTTTACCGAGGTCCTAGCTAAGGGAGGCGGCTACGGCGCTGCTTTTGAACGGGTCAGCCCGTTCCTTCTGGAAGGCGACAATTCGAAGATGAAGTTCTTCATCTCGAATGCGCAAAAAGATCTGGGCTATTATGTCCAGATGGCCGAAGACATCTCTGCAGGTCATCAGACCGCAAGCGGTGTCAATAACGCTTTGCAAACCCTGGTTGATGGGGGCTTTTCCAGCGGTTTCCTTTCGGAGACTGCGCGCTATTTTGGTGAAGTATCTGCTAAGTTATAGCCGGCCCACTCCACCGAGGTTAGGGCATTTGAGAGATAAGGAGAAATTCTAGGCTCTCATGCACGATTTTTAGACTTTCAGATCTAGTTCAATCACCTCGTGTCGCGGGGTGGTTGAATTATTTGCTGTCAGATAATTTAAAGTATTCTCCCCTGAAGGGGTGAATTTGATATCAGCATGTCTATGCGCGATGGGTTTTTGTCGCAAATTTTCTAGCAGGTAGAGAATGGCCCTGTGTGTGAACGCGAAAATGCAGCGAGTCCCCCCCAAAGACTTCGACTGACGAACGCTTTCGCTCACGAATTGCTTCTTTTTGCTCATATCAGCTACTTCAATGCCATTAATGGTAGTTTTGGCAAAATGATATGCTTTCAAGCGCAACATAGTTTCAGTGATATTTTGATGAAACTATCATCCTGCTCTGGGATAATGTTTTTGGAAATACTAGCCCAAGCGCATCATTCCTTTGGTGAGTTTATGCTTGCGGGCAGTATTGCAGATCACTTGTTTTCAACACGTATGGAAACGTGGTTCTCCAGACTAATATCTGAGACAAGATTCTTGACTGGTAATCAGATGATTGGATCGATGATTTTAGTCGTTAATCGCAATCTTCTTTCTCAAAGCCAACCGTGAAATTGATAGCGTTTTTTCATTGTTAACTGTGAAGCGGCTCGTAAAGGCGTGCGCCGGCTTTTTCAGCCGCAACCTTTAAGCGCTTGTCTCGGGTCCATAGTGATGTTCGCCGATCGAGGAGAACTGATGCCAGCAGTTGAGCATCAGTATAGCCTATACCCATGCTAAAAATGCAGTGCTTTTCAATCATGGTCATGACTTCGTCATATGTTGCGACTTGTGCTTCACGCTGCACCTTCAAAAAGGCCAATACACTCATCCTGTCTCGGAGACTGCCCAGCGCAAGTTCGCCGATAATCGCTGGATGGCAAAGCAAAAGATCACCACCAATAATCTTGATAAGCTCATTATCGCCGCCGCGGAAGTGGTCAATCCAAATTGAAGTGTCTGCCAGTATCACTTCTCCACTGAGCTCCGACGACGAGGGGCTGCTTCAACGTCAGGCATCGTGCCTCCAAGGGCGATCAGGCGTTTACCAGTCTCCATTCGCACTAGTGTTTCTAGCGCTTGTCGGACTAAAGCGGCTGTCTCTTTCGTGCCGGTCAACAATCTGGCTTTTTCTAAAAGATTGTCATCAAGGTTGATGGTTGAGCGCATAATCGGTCTCCCTGCTGAGACGTCATAAATAGCACCAAATGATGCTACTATCAACATGCTTCTGTTTACCCATTCTAACGATTATGACGGTTAATTTGGAACAAAAGTATTCAACAGGTTACAACCGCCGAGAGACGCTGGGTGTTCTTGACTGGTTATCAATGTTGTCATCCAGTTGAATAACTGAACGGTAGAGTTCAAAACCCGTGAAACGCCATATCGAGCGCGGACACGATTTCGTCATGTGAAGCAGAAAGGTTTGTGACTGGGTTCTTTAATACGGACACGGGAATTGCCGACATAAACTGTGTAACCAACACATACTCCTCTCCTTCAATCTCGAAGCTCGGATTGAGCCGCATCGCCGGGATAGGTGCCAGCGCTTTAATAATTAGAGGGATGACAATACGTGTTTTCAGCTCATCCAGTAGATCAGCCTGTACGTCGAGCACATAGCCGCCACCCGGATTGGGGTAAACGTCATATCTCGCCATTAGAATTGACGATAACGTACAAGAGGTAAGCCATTTGCTTCGACGTAAGCATTAGAACTTTGCATCGCTGGACGATTATCTTCTTTCCAAAGTGCTGACTTGGCAGCAGCTAGCGCCTGCGCAATTCCGCTCTCGGCTGCACGCGAAATATTTATCTTATGTCGGCGCGCTTCAGAAAGAAGCTCATTATCGATTGAAAGATTGGTTGCGCGCTTGGATGTCCGGGCAGATTCCAGTTGTGGCATAAGACATGCTCCTTTGGTCGATAATTATATGCGCATATTTATGTGCATTCAACCGGAATCTGTATGTAATTCGTAGGCAGATAACGGCACCGGACTGGTCGGTTTTATGTGCGTGATCACTGTTGTTGAATTCTGTCTGAATCTGAACCAGTTTTGTGTTTGATGGTGATCAGACTGAGCACATGTGTCCTGTTGAATCCATTGTCTATTTCCGTCTTCATGTGGGTTAGATGTTCGGTCCCGGCATTTGATGGATCGGATTGAGTGTGAAACGTTCCGGTTGATTTGTCCATTTTTTGCAGATGAACTCATAGGGCGTAAGGCCTCGAAGGGTCTTTAGCCTTCGTCCGAAATTGTAGGCTGCGATGAAGTGTTCCAGGTGGGAGCGCAACTGCGCGTGATCGTCGTAGTGGAAGCGTTTGACGGTTGCATCTTTGATTGTCCGGTTCATGCGCTCGACCTGACCGTTGGTCCAGGGATGGCGAGGCTTGGTCAGCCGATGTTCAATATCAAGGTCAGCGCAGGCCAGTTCGAATGAATGGCAGCGCAACAGCACCTTTTCAGCCAGCATTGCCTTGATTTCCGCCGGCGTCCATCCATCGCCGCCGGGATCGGTAAAATGGGTGCCGTTATCGGTCAGGACGGTATGAATCTTGTAGGGAACCGCTGCGACGAGTGCTCGCAGGAAATTACCGGCGACGCGCCGGGTTGCCTTCTCGTGAAGTTCTACGAAGGCGAATTTTGACGTCCCGTCTATCGCCACCAGGAGATAGAGCTTGCCCTCTGCTGTGTGAACCTCGGCAATATCGATATGGAAATAGCAGATCGGATAGCTTTTGAATTTCTGTCTTGCAGGTTTGTCACCTGCGACATCGGGCAACTGCGAGATGCCATGGCGCTGCAGACAACGATGCAGCGATGAGCGTGTCAGGTGCGGAATGGTTGGCTGCAAAGCATAGAGACAATCATCAAGCGGCAGAAGCGTGTGTTTGCGAAAGGCAACAACAACTGCCTCTTCTTCA